>JASBRS010000100.1 GCA_030149325.1 Deinococci bacterium | reverse complement strand
GTCGTCGGCGCGATCCGCCTCGGGCAGCGCCAGGATCTGCTGCGTCAGCTCCCGCCCCACCCGCGCCAGCACGTAGCTGACCTGGACGCTCTCGGCGGCGTGGTGGATGAAGTAGATCAGGACGCCCAGGCTCAACAGGGTCAGCGTCAGGGCCACCGCCAGCGACAGGTGGGGGACGAAGGCCGGCGCGCCGCTGGCGGCGTCGGCACCGCGCACCGTGCGCAGCACCATCAGGCAGTACAGGAAGGTCGCGATGAAGGCGCCCAGGACCAGCTGGTTGGCGCGGTCGCGCATGAAGTTGCCCACCAGCCGCGGGCCGAACTGCTGGGACGCCAGCGACAGGCCGACCAGGGTCATGGAGAACACCACCCCCGCGACGGTGATCAGCGATCCCGCCACGGTGGTGAGCAGGGCGCGGGCGCCATCGGGCTGGTCGATGGCGCCGAGCTCGGAGAGCACGGGCAGCCGCGGGAGCGAGCCCGAGCGGTCGAGCGCGACCGTGGCGGCCGCCAGCGACAGGGCGGCCAGCGCCAGCACGGCGGGCAGGAACCAGTAGCTCGAGCGCAACCGCTCGGGCAAGCCGTAGAGCCACCTGCGCACGGTCCCCCTCCCTGCGGAGAGCCCCTCGGGGACGCGCTCCGCGTCCTCATGCTAGCAGGGGGCCGGGGGTGCGCCGGCGACGGTGTCGCTAGAGCACGTAGCGGCTCAGGTCCTCGTCGTCGACGATGCCCTCGAGCTTGCGCCGCACGTACTCGCCGTCGATGACCACGGTGCCGAGCTGCGTTCCGAAGGAGACGTCCTCGAGCACCGTCTCCAGCACGGTGTGCAGACGCCGGGCGCCGATGTCCTCGACGTCGCGGTTGACGCGCTCGGCGAACTCGGCCAGCGCCACGATGCCCGACTCCTCGAAACGCAGGTGGGTGCCGTCGACGGCCAACAGCTGCGTGTACTGCTTGGTCAGGGCGTGCCGCGGCTGCGTCAGGATGCGCTGGAAGTCGCCGGCACCCAGCTCCTCGAGCTCGACGCGGATAGGGAAGCGCCCCTGCAGCTCGGGGATCAGGTCGCTGGGCTTGCTGACGTTGAAGGCGCCGGCGGCGATGAACAGCATGTGATCGGTGTTCACCGGACCCTGGCGGGTCGTGACCTGGGTGCCCTCGACCACGGGCAGCAGGTCGCGCTGCACCCCCTCGCCGCTGACGTCGCTGCCGCTGGTGCCCTCCGACCCGGCGATCTTGTCGATCTCGTCGATGAACACGATGCCCATGGTCTCGGCCCGATGGACGGCCTCGCGCGAGGCGGCGTCGTGGTCGATGAGGCGGTCGGCCTCCTCGTCCTCCAGCACGCGGCGGGCCTCGCGCACGCTGACGGTACGCTTGACGCTGCGCTGCGGCATGAAGTTGGAGAGCATGTCCTGGAGGTTGAGTCCCATCTCCTCCATGCCGGGCATCATCACCCCGGCGGGCTTCTCGTCACGCACCTCGATCTCGACGTTGCGGTCGTCGAGCTCGCCGGCGTCGAGCAGCGCCCGCATGCGCTCCCGCCCCTCGGTGGTACCTCCGGGAAGCAGCGCGTCCAGCAAGCGTTCCTTGGCCGCGGCCCGAGCCGCGCCGCGGACCTCCTCCTTCTTCTCGGCCTCGACCATCGCGGTCGACGCCCGGACCAGGTCGCGCACGATCGACTCGACGTCGCGGCCGACGTAACCGACCTCGGTGAACTTGGTGGCCTCGACCTTGAGGAAGGGAGCGCGGGCGAGGCGCGCCAGGCGCCGGGCGATCTCGGTCTTACCGACGCCGGTCGGCCCGATCATCAGGATGTTCTTGGGCGTGACCTCGGCCTGCAGCTCCTCGGGCAGCTGGCGGCGACGGTAGTGGTTGCGCAGGGCCACCGCCACCGAGCGCTTGGCTTTGCTCTGGCCGATGATGTGGCGGTCGAGCTCCTCGACGATCTCCAGCGGCGTCAAGCCGGCCGCGCGCGCCAGCCCCGCGTCCTCGGCGCTCACGAGCTCGCCTCCTCGTCGTCGGCCTCGGCGTCACCGCCGGTGACCAGCACGGTGGCGTTGCCCGAGGTGTAGATGTCGATCTCGCCCGCGATGGCGATGGCCTTGCGGGCGATCTCCTCGGCGCTCAGGTCGGTCTCGCGCAGCAGCGCCGTGGCCGCCGCCTGGGCGTAGGGGCCGCCCGAACCCACCGCGGCGATGGGTTCGTCGGGGGCGATGACGTCGCCCATCCCCGACAACGTGAGGATCTGCTCGGCGTCCGCCACGATCAACATGGCCTCGAGGTTGCGCAGGGCGCGGTCGGTGCGCCACTCCTTGACGGTGTCGACCGACGCCCGGAGCAGGTTCCCCTTGGCGGCGTTGAGGTAGCCCTCGAACTTGTCGAGGAGCGTGAAGGCGTCGCTGACCGCGCCGGCGAAGCCGGTGAGGACGCGACCATCGGACAACGGCCGGACCTTCACGGCGCCGCGCTTGACGACGGTGTCGCCCAGGGTCACTTGGCCGTCCCCGGCGATGGCGGTCACGCCGTCTCGATGGACGGCGACGATGGTGGTGCCGTGCATGCGCTCCATACGTCCCGCAGCGTAGCAGAGGGCCACCCCCGTGCGGGTATCCGTTGGCGGGGCGTTCCGCGTGCCGGCCCGGCGCTCACTCCACCTTCAGCGGCCGCCGTGCGAGCACACCGATCTCGGTGCGATCGCTCTGGTAGCGGATCTCGTAGTCGCCCGGCTGGTCGGGAACCTGCAGCGTCAGGGTCGCACCGTCGGCGGTGTATTCGTAGGCGCCGTAGTCGCCGTCCGCGGCGTCCTTGGCCACGATCGTGAGGTAGTCCCCGGGACCGTCGGGACCGGTCCAGGCGATGTCGATGCTGCTGCCGGCGGCGGCGCTGTCCGGCGCGTCGATCGTCACGGGCACGGGGGCGCCGACGGTGACCGGCGCGCGCGCCAGCACCTTGCTGGGATCGGCATCGTTCTGGTAGCGCAGCTCGTAGCTGCCGGGCTCGCTCGGGGCCAGGATCGTCACGCTGCCGTGCGGCTGCTCGACGTAGGCGTAGGCGTCGTAGGTGCCGTCCGCGGCGTCGGTGGGGACGATGGTGACGTAGTCCTGGGTGTGGGCGGGGCCGTCGACCTGGACGTCGAAGGGGGAGCCGGCGTGGATGTCGGGCGCCGGCACCATGGTGATCACCGCGGCCACCACCTGGATCGGATACGAGGCGTAGACCTTGCCCTTGGCGTCGGCGCGATCGGTGGAGTAACGCAGCTCGTAGGCGCCGGGAGTGAGGGGCGCGGTCAGGGTCATGGGGCTCCCCACGTCGGTGTACTGGTACGACAGGTAGCTCCCGGCGGGGGCGCCCTTGGCCACGATGGTGATGTAGTCCTTGACGGCATCGGGGCCGGTCCACGCGACCTGGAAGTCGGCGCCGGCCACGACCTCACCGACCGCTTCGATGGTGATCGGCTTGGGCGGCTGCACGACGAACTGGGTGCGGGCCAGGACCTTGCCCGGGTCGTCGTCCGATTGGTAGCGCAGCTCGTAGGTCCCGGGATCGGAGGGCGCCGTGAAGGTGAGCTCCGGCCCCTTGGAGGTGGGCACGTAGTCGCCGTAGGCGCCATCCTTGGCATCGGGAGCGACCAGCGTGACGTAGTCGCGCGGCCCGTCCGGGCCCGTCCACGCCACCTTGAAGCTCGAGCCCGCGAAGACGGCGTCGTCGACCACCTTCAGGGTGGCGGCACTGGGGGTGATGGTGACGGTCCGTCGGGCGGCGACCGTCCCGACGCTCAGGTAGCGCAGCTCCACCGGCCCCGGGGTGAGTGGCGCCACCGCCGACAGCTTCTCGACCCCTTCGACGTAGCCGACCAGGTCGCCCTGGGCGTCGTCCGGCGCCCCCGGAGCGACGACCACCACAGCGTCACCGGCGACGGGCTGGCCCTGCCAGGTCACGTCGTAGCGCGCTCCGGCCGGCACCTCGTCGGGTGCCTGCAGGCTCACCTCGGCCGGCTTCGGGGCGGCCGGGGTCGGAGGGACCGCGGTGGCAACGGCCTGCGTCAGCGCGTCGGCCAGCGAGGCGGCGTCGGCGGCGTTGACGAACGAGCCCACGGCCGCGAAGCTCTTGGCCGCCAACGGCCCGAGGTCGAGGCCGATGACGTGGAGCTCGATCGGCGGCTGCGCCGCCTTCAGCGCGGCGAGGGCTGCGGCGAGGTCGCCGCCGCACGACTCCTGGCCGTCGGTCACCAGCACGATGAGGCGCTTCCCGGAGCCGGCCGGGAAGTCGGCGATGGCGGCTTCGAGGGACTTCACGATCGGCGTGGCTCCGCGCGCCTTGACGTCGTCCACGGTCGACTGCAACGTGGCCTTGTCCACGCCCTGGAGGGGCACGAACAGCCGGGTGTCGTCGCAGGCACCGTCGGCGAGGGCGTCGACGGTGGAGCCGTAGACGCGGAGGCCGACGTCGAGTCCGCTCGGCGGGAGCTCGCGGATGAAGCCGGTGAGGGCCGCCTTGGCGACGTCGATGCGGTAGCGTCCGTCGGCGGTGCGGTTCCACATCGAGCCCGAGGCGTCGAGCACGAGCTCGACCTGGGTCGGTGCCGGCGGCGTCTGGGCGACGCCCGTGGCTGCCAGAACGAGACCTACCAGAGTGACGAGGACCCTTCGCATACCTGCCTCCCCCTGCGTTCCGTCGTGCCTGGAGTCTACTCGTCGCGCGCCGCGACGGCAGCGACGGCCGCGCCCGACCGGCGACACCGGGGGCCCGGCGTGGGGCCGCGGTAGCATGACGCATGTTCGCGTACGCCTTCGGTGGGGGCTGGATCGAGCTCGTCGTCGGCCCCATGTTCAGCGGCAAGTCCGAGGAGCTCATCCGGCGCGTCACCCGCGCCGTCATCGCCCGCCAACGGGTGCAGGTGTTCAAGCCGGCCATCGACGACCGCTACCAGGCGACCGCCGTGGCCTCGCACGCCGGCCGCACCATCGAAGCCGTCGCGGTGGACGACACCGCCGCCATCCGCGCCCTGTTGGAGGACGATGTTCAGGTGGTGGCGGTCGACGAGGGGCAGTTCTTCGATGCGGCGCTGGTCCCGCTGGCGCTCGAGCTCGCCGACGCCGGCAAGCGTGTGATCGTGGCCGGTCTCGACCTCGACTTCCGCGGCGAACCCTTCGGCCCCATGCCGGAGCTGCTGGCGCACGCCGAGGTGGTCGAGAAGCTCACCGCCATCTGCTCGTGCGGTCGCGCCGCGACCCGCACCCAGAGGCTGATCGGCGGCCACCCCGCCCACTTCGACGACCCGGTCATCCTGGTGGGGGCTTCGGAGAGCTACGAGCCGCGCTGCCGCACGCACCACGTGGTGCTGCGCGAGGCGCGCGATACGCCGCTGTTCGACGTCGCGTCCTAGCACGCCCGTGGCGCCCGGCCGCCCGTCAGGGCTGGATGCGGCTGCCGTCGCGGGGGAAGGCGCGTGCGAAGCGCACGTTGGGGATCCCCAGCAGCAGGGCCGTGAGGCGCTCGGCGCCCGCCGCGAAGCCGCCGTGCGGCGGCATGCCGTGCCGGAACACCTCGAGGTAGCCGTGGAACGCCTCGGCGGGCATGTTGCGCTTCGCCAGCTCCTCGAGCAGCATGGCGTGCTCGTGCACGCGCTGGCCGCCCGAGGTGATCTCGACACCGCGGAACAGCAGGTCGAGACCCCGGGTCAGCTCGCCGCCGGGCTGCGGGTAGGTGTAGAAGGGGCGGGCCGCCTGCGGGAAGTCGGTCACGAAGACGAAGTCGCTGCCGTGCTCCTCGCGAGCCCAGCGCCCGAGCAGCCGTTCGGCCTCGGGGTCGAGGTCCTTGCCGCCCGTGCGGTGACCGTAGCGCTCCGCGATTAGCTCCCGCGCCTCGAGCAGCGGGATGCGGGGGAAGGGCCGACTGACGTCGGGGGCGGTGGCCTCCAACCGCTCGAGCTGCGGCGCGCAGCGCTCGGCCACGCGCGTCATCATCGCCTTGAACAGCCCCTCCTGGAGGTCCATGATGTCGCCCTCGTCGCGGATGAAGCCCATCTCGACGTCGAGCGACAGGTACTCGGCGAGGTGCCGGGTGGTGTGGCTGGGCTCGGCGCGGAACACCGGGGCGACCTCGTAGACGCGCTCGAACACGCCCACCATGATCTGCTTGTAGAGCTGCGGCGACTGCGCGAGGTAGGCGCGCTTGCCGTAGTAGTCGACCTCGAAGAGGTTGGCGCCGCTCTCGGCGCCGGCCGCCACCAGCTTGGGGGTGAAGATCTCGGTGAAGTCGCGGGCGTCGAGGTAGGCGCGGAACGCGGCGACCAGCTCCGCCTGGACCTTCAGCGCCGCTTGCGCCTTGAGGCCGCGGACGGTGACGTGCCGGTACTCCAGCAGCGTCTCGGGGTTGGCGTGCCACTCCTCCTTGGGGATCTCCACGGGCGGGGGGACGCTGGCGAGGCTGATCAACTCCAGCGCTTCGCCCTGCACTTCGACGCCGCCCGGGGCCCGGTCGTTGGCCACCACGGTGCCCGTGACCGCCACGCAACTCTCGTGCAGCGGCAGCTCGGTGTTCTGGAACACGCACTGCACCAGCCCGCTGCGGTCGCGCAACAGCAGGAACTGGATGCCCCCCAGGTCGCGACGGTTGTGGACCCACCCTTGCAGGCGGACGGTGTCGCCCACGCGCGTGGCCAGCTCGTGGGTGAGGGTGCGTTCGTCGGTCAACGTCTCCATGCGGGTCTCCTGAACGAAAACACCCCGAGGGGGGACCTCGGGGTGTCGAACGTGCCGTACCGCGGCCTACGCCCCGAGCCACCTCGCGCGGGAATTGTCGTCGGCGAAGCTGCTCGCGGACATGCGCATCATGGGCGGTAATCTAGCAGGCGCTCGCGGGCGTGTCAACGTCGGGCCCGTCGCGGTCGTCGAGATGGGCGCGGAGGAGGGCCGCGTGGACGCGGTCCTTGGGTCGGTCGAGGCGCTCCTTGAAGGCCAGCACCGCTCGCAGGTCCACGCAGCGCCAGCCGTCGATCGGCTCGGCCTGCGCGATCAGGGCGTCGACGTCCTCACCGAACCAGCCTCCCCAGACCTCGACTCCGGGCAGCGGGCGCACCACCGGGTCGGCGTCGCCGCGTTCCACCGCGTGCAGCGCGCAGACCCGTTCCCAGGCGGCGCCGCGCGCCACCAGGTCGAGGTCGCGGACCTCGTCGAGGAGCCCCCGCAGCAGCATCGCGCCGCTGCCGTGGACCGCGACGTCCTCGGCCGGAAGGTCGAGCTGCGCCAGCAGCGCCAGCGCCTCGCGGCGCGTCACGTCGGCCCCTGGGCGCCCGATCGGGCTGCCAGGAAGACCGCCTCGACCAGCGGTCGGAGGGTGCTGCGCTCGGCGAAGGCCTCGGGCGTCAGCCAGGCATGGGCATCGTGTTCGGGCGTGCGCACGACCTCGCCCGGGCCGGCGTCGGCGCGGAAGACCACGACCACCATCGGCTCGCCGGCGCGGCGGGCCTGGTAGGCGGTGATCGGGCGGGGGTCGACGGTCACCGGCAGGCCGCACTCCTCGGCGATCTCACGGGCCACCGCGGCGGCCGGGGCTTCGCCCAGCTGGAGCCGCCCGGAGAGCGTCTCCCACAGGCCGGGGCCCGCCTGCCGGTCGGCCGCACGCCGCATCGCGAGCACGCGCCCGTCCCGGAACACCACGGCCGCGACCGCCACCACGTAGTGCTCCGTCCTCTCGCCGTCGCTCAGCTGGTCCACGCCGCCTCCTCGCGGTGCCGTGAAGGTCCCGTCGGTCCCTACGGTACCGTCCGCGCCGCACCGGCGGCACGGGGACGCCCGCGTCCGTGCCCCCTGCCCGCGTCCGTGCCGCCTGCCGGCGTCGCCCGCGCGCTTGACCTGCCCGGTGGCGGAACCTAGAATCCGGCCATGCGTCGGCCCGACGGCGATCCCGCCGCCGGCCGGCGCCCCGAGGGGCGTGGTCCCCGGGAAGGACCTGCCATGGTGAAGAAGCAGTTCGTCAAGTCCCGCAATGTGGCCAAGGTGACCTTCGAGGTCGAGGCCGACGCCTCGGCCGACCAGGTCCAGCTCATCGCCGACTTCACCGATTGGCGGCCGGTGGCGTTCGGACGCCTCCGGGACGGACGCTGGAAGCTCGTCCAGGAGCTCGAGCCGAACCACAGCTACCAGTTCCGCTACCGCCTGGTGAAGGACGGCTCGGTCGCCTACCGCAACGACGGCGTCGACGGCTCCGTCGGCAACGGCGTGGGGAGTGAGAACGCCGTCCTGAACGTGTGATCGCGGCAGAGCCGCGCCGGCGTCCGAGCTAGACGTCGACCGTAGCCCTGGCGACCACGTCGAGGGCGCGCACCACGTCCTCGAGGAGGTCGTCGCCGTCCTCGATACCGATCGACAGCCGCACCAGGCCCTCGGTGATCCCCTGGCGCTCGAGCTCCGCGGGGTCGAGCAGCTGGTGGGTGGTGCTGGCCGGATGCGTCGCCAGCGACTCCACGTCGCCCAGCGAGACCGCCTGGGTGAACAGCGTGAGCTCGTCGAGGAAGCGCGCGGCCGCGGGGGCGCCGCCGCCGAGTTCGAGCGCCAGCATCCCGCCGAAGCGGTCCATCTGGCGCTTCGCGAGCTCGTGCCCTGGGTGCTCCGGCAGGCCGGGGAAGTGGACCTTCGCCACGGCCGGGTGCCCCTGCACGCTGCGGGCCACGCGCTCGGCGTTGTCGCAGTGGCGCTCCATGCGCAGCGCCAGCGTCTTGCACCCGCGCAGCAGCAGGAAGCTCTCGAAGGGCCCCAAGGCCGATCCCACGTGACGCAGCCCGTGGGCGCGGACCTCCTGCAACAGCTCGGCGGGGCCGGCCACCACGCCGGCGATGAGGTCGCCGTGACCGCCCAGGTACTTGGTGGCGGAGTGCACCACCACGTCGATCCCGTGCTCCAGCGGGCGCGTCAGGTAGGGCGTGCTGAAGGTGTTGTCGGCGACCGTCAGCACGCCGTGGGAGCGTCCCATGGCGGCGACGTGCCCCAGGTCGTGGATGCTCAGGGTGGGGTTGGTCGGCGTCTCCAGGTAGATCATGCGCGTGGCCGGGGTGATCGCGTCGGCCAGCTCGGCGTCGTCCACGTCGCGGTGCCGGACGCCGTAGGGAACCAGCACGTCGCGAAGCAGCCCGGCGGTGCCGCCGTAGAGGGGCCCCAGGGTGAGGACCTCGTCGCCCGGACGCAGCACCGTGAACATCAGGGCGCTGATGGCGCCCATGCCGGAGCCGAAGGCGACGGCGTCCTCGGTGCCCTCGAGGCTGGCGATCTTCTCCTCGAACGCTCGCGTCGTGGGGTTGCCGATGCGACTGTAGACGTAGCCCTCGGCCTCACCCGCGAACAGCGCCGCGCCTCGCGCGTGGCTGCCGTAGCTGAAGGTGGACGTCTGGTAGATGGGGGTGGCGTGTGCGCCGGTGCCCGGGTCGGTGCCCTGGCCTCCGTGGACGGCGCGCGTCGCGAAGCGGTGACGCCGGTCTGAGCTCATGGTTGCGCTCCTCGTCTCCATTCAACCAGATGCAGGCGCCAGGGAGCGCACGGCTCCGCCCTGCGGTACACCGGGCGGGACCCCACGAGGGGGCCCCGCCCGGTCGGACGGCGAGGGTCGGGGTCCGTCTCAGGCCAGGTCGAAGCGGTCGGCCTCCATCACCTTCGTCCAGGCCGCCACGAAGTCGTGCACGAACTTCTCGCCGGCGTCGTCCTGGGCGTACACCTCGGCGATGGCGCGGAGCTCCGAGTTGGAGCCGAAGACCAGATCGACCCGGGTGGCCGTCCACTTCTTCGCGCCGGTGGCGCGGTCGCGCCCCTCGTACACGTCGGGGTCGGCCGCCGTGGGCGTCCACTCCGTCCCCATGTCGAGGAGGTTGACGAAGACGTCGTTGGCGAGCGTGCCGGGGCGGTCGGTGAGCACGCCGTGGGCCGAGCCGCCGTGGTTGGTCCCGAGCATGCGCAGGCCGCCGATCAGCACCGTCATCTCGGGCGGCGTGAGGGTGAGCAGCTGCGCCCGATCGACCAGCATCGCCTCGGGCCGGACCGAGAACTTCGCCCGCTGGTAGTTGCGGAAGCCGTCGGCGGCGGGCTCGAGCGGGGCGAAGGCGTCGACGTCGGTCTGCGCCTGCGAGGCGTCGGTACGTCCGGGCGTGAAGGGGACGTGCACGTCGTGGCCGGCGTCCCTGGCCGCCTTCTCGACGGCGGCGCAGCCGCCGAGGACGATGAGGTCGGCCATCGACACCTTGGTGCCGTCGGTCCGCGAGGCGTCGAAGTCGGCCTTGATCGTCTCCAACGCTGCCAGGACCCTGGCGAGCTGGCTGGGCTGGTTGACCTCCCAGTCCTTCTGCGGCGCCAGCCGGATGCGTGCGCCGTTGGCGCCGCCGCGCTTGTCGGAGCCGCGGAAGGTGGAGGCGGAGGCCCAGGCCGTCGTCGCCAGCTCGGAGACGCCGAGCCCCGAGGCGAGGATCCTCGCCTTGAGGTCGGCGACGGCGTCGGCGTCGATCAGGGGGTGATCGACGGCCGGGATCGGGTCCTGCCAGAGGAGCTCCTCGGCCGGGACCTCCGGACCGAGGTAGCGGGAGCGCGGGCCCATGTCACGGTGCGTCAGCTTGAACCAGGCGCGCGCGAAGGCGTCGGCCAGCTCGTCGGGGTTCGCCAGGAAGTGGCGGGCGATGGGCTCGTAGATGGGGTCCATCCGCATCGCCATGTCGGCGTCGGTCATGATGATCGGCACGCGCTTGCCGGGGTCGTCGGCGGCCGGCGCCATGTTGCTGTCGGTGGGCTCCTTGGGCGTCCACTGCCAGGCCCCCGCCGGGCTCTTGGTGAGCTCCCACTCGTTGCCGAACAGCATCTCCAGGTAGCTGTTGTCCCAGGCGGTCGGGGTGGGGGTCCAGCCGCCCTCCAGGCCGCTGCCGATCTGGTCGGCGCCCTTGCCGCTGCCGTAGCTGCTCTTCCAGCCCAGGCCCTGCTGCTCGATGGGCGCGCCTTCCGGCGCGGGCCCCACCAGCGCCGGGTCGCCGGCGCCGTGGGTCTTGCCGAAGGTGTGGCCGCCGACGGTGAGGGCCACCGTCTCGTAGTCGTTCATCGCCATGCGCGCGAAGGTCTCGCGCACGTCGCGACCCGACGCCACGGGGTCGGGCTTGCCGCCCGGGCCCTCGGGATTGACGTAGATGAGCCCCATCTGCACCGCCGCGAGCGGGTTCTCGAGGTCGCGTTCACCGCTGTGGCGCGCGTCGGCCAGCCACTCGGTCTCGGGTCCCCAGTAGGTGTCGACCTCGGGCTCGTAGACGTCGGCTCGGCCGCCGGCGAAGCCGAAGGTCTTCAGACCCATCGACTCCAGCGCGCAGTTGCCGGCGAGGACGATGAGGTCGGCCCACGACAGGGCGTTGCCGTACTTGCGCTTGATGGGCCACAGCAGGCGGCGCGCCTTGTCGAGGTTGACGTTGTCCGGCCAGCTGTTCAGCGGCGCGAAGCGCTGCTGTCCCGAGCCC
>JASBRS010000097.1 GCA_030149325.1 Deinococci bacterium | reverse complement strand
CAGGCAAAGGAGGGCCGGGCGCACCAAGCTCGAGGCAGCCCAAGGCTCCTCACGGCGCCACCCGACCCTCAAGAACCCAGCTTACCGACACCGCCCTCGAACTCGCCCGAAAGGCTTGACACGGCTTAGAGAATCTAGTCGGTCAGGAGCCTCCCGGCCTGGACGACGGCACGCACCTGTCGGTAGGCGCCGACGTCGCGCGTCGGATCGGCGCCCAACACCACCAGGTCGGCGCGTGCGCCGGCCGTCAGGCAGCCGGCCTCCCCCTCCAGGTCGAGGGCCGCGGCGGCCTCCGAGGTGGCGGCGCGCAGGACCGCGTCGAGCGGCAACCCGATGGCGGCCAGCAGCTCGAGCTCGCGCGCCAGCCCGCCGTGGGGGTTCAGCGGCGTGCCGGCGTCGGTGCCGGCGGCCACCCGCGCCCCGGCCCGGAACGCCTCGAGGGCGTTGGCCTTGTGCCGCTCCGCGATGGGGCGGGTCTTCGCCACCGCCCAGGCCGGCACCCTCCCCTCCCCCGACAGGATGCCGTCGGGGGCGGCCAGCGTCGGCACCAGCCAGACGGGCCGCTGGGGATCGGTCATGCGCGCGAGCGCCTCGTCGTCCCAGCCGTCGAAGGCGCCGTGCTCGAGGGTGTCGATGCCGGCCCGGAGCGCGTTCTTGATGCCGGCGAGGCCCTGGGCGTGGGCGGCGGTGCGCCGCCCCGCCTTGTGCGCCTCCTCGATGCCGGCGCGCAGCTCCGCCTCGGTGAGCGCCTCGGCGCCGGCCCGCACCCCCGGCGTCATCACCCCGCCCGTGGCCATGAACTTCACGACCTGCGCGCCCGCCTTGAGCTGGCTGCGCGCCGCGCGCCGCACCGCGTCGGGGCCGTCCGCCTCGATGCCGGTGGCGTGGGCATGGCCGCCGGTCATGGTGATGTTGCGACCGCTGGCGATCACCCGCGGGCCGGCCACGCGGCCGTCGTCGACGGCGCGCGCCAGGTCGAGGGCGAAACCGTCCGGCCCGCCGAGGTCGCGGAGGGTGGTGATGCCCGCGCGCAGGTGGGCGCGGAGGTGGCCGAGCGCCCGCACGACGGTGTCGGTGGGCGTCTCGCCGCGCAGCCGGGCGCCCGGGTCGGTGCCGCCGTCGAGGCAGAGGTGGACGTGGGCGTCGATGAGGCCGGGGATCACCCAGCCGTCGAGCTCGACCGCGGGAGGGCCTCCCGCCGGAGGGGCGTCGAGCAGCGCCTCGATCCGCCCGTCCTTCACGTGCAGCCAGCCCTCGCGGGCGGAGGCGCGTTGGGGGTCGAGGAACAGGCCGTGGAAGAGGGGGGTGGCGGCGTCGGACATGGCGGTCCTTTCGGGTCGCGCGCCGCGGGCCCGGCTAGCGCAGGCCGCGGAGTTGCGGGTCGAGGGCGTCGCGCAGGCCGTCGCCCAGGAGGTTGAAGCCCATCACCGCCAGGAAGATCGCCAGCCCGGGAAAGGTCGTGACGGAGGGGTTGGAGAAGATGTAGTTGCGGCCCTGGCCGAGCATCGCCCCCCACTCCGGCGTCGGCGGCTGCACGCCCAGGCCCAGGAACCCGAGGCCCGCCGCGGTGAGGATGGCGCCCCCCATCGACAGCGTGGCCTGCACGATGACCGGAGCGATGGCGTTGGGGAGCACGTGGCGCCACAGCACCCGCCGATCGGGCGAGCCCAGGGCGCGGGTGGCCTCGACGTAGCTGATCTCGCGGATGGTGAGCACCGACGCCCGCACCAGCCGCGCGAAGCGCGGGATGGTGCTGATGCCCACCGCCACGATGACGTTGGTCAGGCCCACGCCCAGGAGCGACACCAGCGTGAGCGCCAGCAGGAAGGTGGTGAACGCCAGCATCAGGTCCATGACGCGCTGGATCACCATGTCGACGGCGCCGCGGTAGAAGCCGGAGACGATGCCCAGCGGCACCCCCACCAGCAGCCCCATGGTCACCGAGAAGGCGCCGATGAACAGCGTGAGCCTGCCGCCGAACAGCAGCCGCGCCAGCAGGTCGCGACCGAGCTGGTCGGTCCCCAGCGGGTGGGCCGCGGAGGGGTGCTGCAGCACCTCGGCGAGCTGCTGCTTGCTGGGGTCGTAGGGGGTGAGGAAGGGCGCGAGGATCCCCGCCAGCACCAGCAGCACGATGAGGGTGGCGCCCGCCACCGCCGAGGGGTTGCGGAGCAGGCGGCGCAGCGTCTCGCTAGCCACGGCGCCTCCGGGGCGGCAGGGCGGCCGCGTCAGCCATAGCGCACCCTGGGATCGATGCGTTCGTAGAGTAGGTCGACGGCCAGGTTGACCAGCGCGAACATCAGGGCGAAGACGATCACCAGCCCCTGCACCATGGGGTAGTCGCGCGAGAAGATGGAGTCGACCAGCAGCCGGCCCATGCCGGGCCAGCCGAACACCGTCTCGGTGAGGATGGCACCCCCCAGCAGCTCCCCGAACTGCAGGCCGATGACGGTGATGATCGGCGGCAGGGCGTTGCGCAGGGCGTGGCGCCACAGCACCGTGCGGGAGCGGGCGCCCTTGGCCCGGGCGGTGCGCACGTAGTCCTGGCGCAGCACCTCCAGCAGGCTCGAGCGCGTGATGCGGGCGATGAAGGCGACCGAGAAGGCCGCCAGCGTGATCGCCGGCAGCACGATCGACAGCGGCCCCGAGGCCCCTGCCGCCGGCAGCCAGCGGAGGTGGATCGAGAACAGCACGATGAGCATCAGGCCCAGCCAGTACACCGGCATGCTGATGCCGAACAGCACCAGCGCCGATACCGCCAGGTCGGCGACGCTGCCCGCGCGGGCGGCCGCCCACGCCCCCAACGGCAACCCCACCGCGATGGCGAGAGCCAGGCTCACCACCGCCAGCAGGGCGGTGTAGGGGAGGCGCGCCAGGATCTCCTGGCTGACGGGGTTGGAGGTGCGCGCGCTGATGCCGAGGTCGCCCTGGGCCAGGTCACGCAGGAAGATGCCCGCCTGCGTCCACAGCGGCCGATCGAGGCCGAGCTGGGTGCGGATGCGGGCGACGTCCTGGTCGCTGGCGAGCACCCCGGCGATGACGCGTGCCGGGTCGCCCGGCAGGATCCGGACCATCAGGAAGATGGTGATGGCCACGAACAGGATCGTGACCATCACCCCGATGAGTCGTTGCAGCAGGTAGCTGACCGAACCGCTCATGCAGGCCGTCGGGCCGCGCCTTCAGCCCGGCTCCTCCCTAGTTCGCCGGGTGCGCGTAGACGGCGTAGAACTTCTCGTTCGGCAACCCCGAGATGCCGGTCAGGCCGGCGCTGTAGGCCATCGGGAAGCGCTGCACCCAGAGGAAGATCCAGGGCGCGTCGCTCCAGATGATCTGCGAGGCCTGCTGGTAGTCCTGCTCGCGCTTGGCCGGATCGATCTCGCTGGCGGCGGCGTCGATCAGCTTCTGGACGTCCTGGTTGCAGTAGAACGAGGTCGCCAGGCCGTTGGGCGGGCTCTGCGTGCAGCTGAACTGCTGCATCTGCTGCGAGGCGTCCATGAACGACGGCGCCCAGCCGAGCAGGTGGAGCTCGGTGGTGTTCTCGGCCGGCGGCTTGAGGATGGTGCCGACGTAGGTCGGCCAGTCCATGGTCGAGACGTCGACCTTGAAGCCGAGGTCGCGGAGGTAGTTGGCCACCGCCTGCGAGGCCGGGAAGTCCTGGACGTAACGGCCGGTCGGCGAGATCATGTGCAGCGTGATGCCGGTCGGATCGACGCCCGCCTGCGCCAGCAGCTGCTTGGCCTTCTCGGGGTCGTAGGGGTAGGCGCCGATCTTCTGGTAGCCGAACAGGCTGGGCGCCATGGGAGCGTCCATGGGGTCGGCGGCACCGAACAGCACGCCCTTGATGATGGCGTCCTTGTCCACGGCGTAGTTGAGCGCCTCACGCACCAGCTTGTTGTCGAGCACCTTCTTGGTGGTGTTGATGGCGATGAAGATGGTGCGGTCGCTGGGGCCGAGCAGCACCTTCACGCGCGGGTTGGCCTGCAGCGCGGGCAGGTCGGAGGTGGGCGGCAGGATGATGAGGTCGACCTGGCCGGCCAGCAGCAGGCTCTCGCGGGTGGTGGCCTCGGGCACGATCTGGAAGACCACCTTGTCGTAGTACGGCTTCTCGCCCCAGTAGCCGTCGTAGCGGCTGACCACGACGTTGGTGCCCTTCTGCCTCGAGGTGTAGACGTAGGGGCCGGTGCCGACGGGGTGCACGATGTTGGCGTAGCTGTTGCCGTCCTTGTCGACCGACGCCGGCGACAGCATGGCCGCGGTGGTCTGCGACATGGCCCCGACCAGCGCCGGGGCGGGGTTCTTGAGGGTCAGGCGCACGGTGTGCGCGTCGACCACGTCGACGGAGTCGATCACCGTGAGCTGGCCGCGCTGGGGCACGCGTACGTTGGGGTCCAGCAGACGGTCCAGGTTCCACTTGACCGCGGAGGCGTCGAAGGGGGTGCCGTCCTGGAAGGTGACGCCCTGCCGCAGGTCGAAGGTGAGGGTCTTGCCGTCGGCCGAGGTGCTCCAGCTGGTGGCCAGGTCGGGCACCAGCTTGCCGCTCTCGTCGATGGTGACGAGCGGCTGCACCACGTAGTCGATGACGTTCGCCACCGTGGTGGTCGTGTTCTGCGCGGGGTCCAGCGAGTCCGGATCGACGCCGATGGCGATCCGGAAGGTCTGCTGGGCGGCTGCGACGCCGATGAACGCGGCCAGCGTCACGGCGAGCAGGACGGTCCTCGTGCGAATCCGCATGAAGATGCACCTCCCTCGTGGGGTGCCGAAACCATACACCGGGTCGGGGACGGAGGCAAGCGCACCGGATGCACGGCCACGTGTGAATACACTTGCAACTCCACGACCCGCGCCCCCGACGTGCGCGGCGGCCGCGCGAGCGGTAAGCTGGGCCATGACGGTCCCTCTCCGCGTCGCACAGGACGCATGACGCGCCCTCGTCGTCGTACCCTCGCCCCGCCCGTGCCGGCGGTCGGCAGCTCCCCCGGCAGCGTCGTCTACCAGGGCCCCGAGCGCGATGCGCCCGTCGTCGCCGATCTCATCGTCTACGGACCCGAGCGCTACGAGGAACGCTCCGACGTGCCCCTCGAGGAGGCGCTGGCACGGCTCACCGAGACCGACGGCATCCGCTGGCTGAACGTCGACGGCGTGCACCGGGCCGAGATCGTCGAGCGCCTCGGCAGCGCCCTGGGGCTGCACCCGCTGACCATGGAGGACATCGTCAGCCTCGGCCAGCGGCCCAAGGTCGAGGACTTCGAGCGCTACCTCTTCGTCACCCTGCGCATGCTGGCCTTCGCCGAGGGGGAGCACGGCCGACCCGAGCTCGACAGCGAGCAGCTCAGCCTGGTGCTCCTCGACGGCATCGTGGTCACCTTCCAGGAGCGCCGCGGCGACCTCTTCGATCCCCTGCGGGAGCGGCTCCGGCAGGGCAAGGGACGGTTGCGGAAGCTCGGCGCGGACTACCTCGCCTACGCCCTGATGGACATTGTCATCGATCGCACCTTCACGGTGCTGGAGGACTACGGCGACGCCATCGAGACGCTGGAGGCGGCCATCCTCGAGGATCCCAGCACGCGGGTGCTGGAGCGCGTCAACCACCTCAAGCGCGAGATGCTGCTGGTGCGCAAGGCGGTGTGGCCGCTGCGCGAGGTGCTGGCCGGCCTCGAGCGCCAGGAGGGCCAGCTCGTCTCCCGCACCGTCATCACCTACCTGCGCGACGCGCACGACCACGCCGTCCAGGTCATCGACACCGTCGAGACGCTGCGGGACATGCTGACCAACCTGCACGACATGTACCTGTCGTCGCTGAGCTACCGCATGAACGAGGTCATGAAGGTGCTCACCATCATCGCCACCATCTTCATCCCGCTCAGCTTCCTGGTCGGCGTCTACGGCATGAACTTCCACTACATGCCGGAGCTGAGCTGGCGCTGGGGCTACTTCGGGCTGTGGGGGCTGATGGTGGCGATCGCGGTCGGCATGCTGGTGGCGTTCCGGCGACGCGGCTGGTTCTAGCCGGCACGTCCGGCGTGGGCTCGGTCAGTCGCCCGTGAGGTCGCGCAGGGCGGCGATGAGCGGCCGCAAGTGCTCCGCCTTCAGCTTCAGGGCCGCCCGGTTGACGACGAAGCGGGCGCTGGACTCGAGGATCACATCGACTTCCTCGAGGTCGTTGGCCTTCAGCGTCTCGCCCGTCTGCACCACGTCCACGACCGCATCGGCCAGACCCGACAGGCAGGCCAGCTCGACGTTGCCGGCGAGCTTCACGACCTCGGCCGTGCTCCCCTTCCGGCGCAGGTAGTCGGCGGCCGTCCGCGGGTACTTGCTGGCGACCCGCGCCATCGCGCCGGTGGCGCCGCGCGGGCGGATCAAGGACAACCGGCAGGCGGCGATGCCCAGGTCGACCGGCTCGTACAGCGTGCTGCCGGCCTCGGCCAGCACGTCCTTGCCGACCACGCCGGCGTCGGCCACCCCCAGCTCCACGTAGGTGGGCACGTCGGCGTTGCGCATCACGATGAGGGTGGCGTCGCCGGCGTCGAAGCGCAGGGCGCGCTCGGCGCCGGCGAGCTCGAGCCGCATCCCGGCGGCGCGCAGCAGCCGCAGCGCCTCCTGCATGACCCGCCCCTTGGGCAGCGCCAGCGTGAGCGCGGGATCCTCAGGCACCGGCCGCCCCCTCCTCGCCTTCGCCCAGCAGCGCCGCCAGCGCCGCCAGCTCGCCCGGCTCCCCCGCCGTGAGCTCCTCCACGCGGCCGTCGTGGACGAGGAAGGGCACGCCCCGCGCCCGGGCCTCGGCGAGCGCCTCGGCGCGGTCGGCGTCGGAGGCGCGCAGCACCGCGATGCCGGCCGCGCGCAGGCGCCGGGCGGCGACGTCGTCGGTGGCGACCACGCGCGGGGCGGAGGCCGGCGGCGGTGCCGGCAGCGCGCTCAGCAGCCGCTCGAGCCCGATCGAGAAGCCCGCCGCGTGCGGCAGCAGGGCGCCGTCGTAGCGCCCTCCGCCGAGCAGCGGCTGACCGAAGTCGAAGGTGTAGGCCCGGAAGGTGACGCCGGTGTAGTAGGCCAGGCGGCGCGCCATCCCCAGGTCGAGCAGCAGCTCGCTGTCGTCCTCGAACTGCGCCACCACGCCCTCCAGGCGGTCGATCTCGGCGCGCGCCTGCGGCCACGGGGCGAGCCGGCGCGCGTCGTCCAGCACCTCGCTGCCGCCGTAGAGGTCGGGGACCTCCGCCAGCGCCGCGGCCGCCGGCCCCGAGAGCTCGAGCTCGTCGACGAGGGCGCGGATGTCGCTGCGGTCCTTGCGGTCGATGGCGTCGGCGAGGGTGCCGCGCCGCTCCTCGGGCACGGCGGCCAGCTCGAACAGCGCCCGCACGAAGCCGGGGTTACCGACCTCGACGCGCGGCGCCAGGCCCACGGCGCGCACCGATTCGCGCGCCAGGTGGATCAGCTCGGCGTCGGCGCGAGCGTGGCTCACGCCGATCAGCTCGATGCCGACCTGGGTGAACTCGCGGGTCCGGGCGAGCTCGGGATGGATGGCGTGCCAGACCGTCCCGCTGTAGCGCAGGCGCAGCGCGCCGGCGTCACCGGCCGCGGCCTCGGGGAAGCTGGCGCGCACCAGCTGGGCCAGCGCCGGCGTGAAGTCGGAGCGCAGCGCCAGCACCCCGCTGTCACGGTCGGACAGCTTGAACGACTGCTCGGAGCGCGGGTGCTCGGGGTCGTACCGCTCGAGCGCCGGAACCTCCACCGGCGCGTAGCCCCAGGAGGCGTAGAGGCGGTTCAGGCGCTCCAACGCGACCGTCCGCGCCTGCGCCAGCTCGGGCGGCACGAAGCGAGTACCGTCGGGGGGGGCTCCGGTCACGCTCGGGATCCTCGGGATCGGACGACGTGGCTCAACCGCGGTAGGCCCGCAGGGGGTCGGGCCGATCGTCGTCGCGATCCGGCGCGGCGGACGGTCGCGTGGGCTCGGGGCCGTAGCCGGCCAGCAGCGCCAGCACGCCGATCAGCAACTCGGCGACCAGGAAGACGAAGTTCAGGGGCGACACCACCCCGTCGATGACGATGCTCGCGAGGCGCCCTGCGGCCTCGCCGGCGATCAGGAGGCCGGGCAGCCGCAGGTAGGCGCGCGGCGCGCTGCGCACCGAGGCCGCCCACAGCATGATCGCCCCCATCAGCACGAACACCGCCCCGAACAGCGCGCGGGCCTCGCTGAGGCCGCGCGGCTCGACCACCTCGAGGCCGACGATCCGCACCACCAGCAGGGGGTTGAGCAGACCCAGCAGCCCCCATGCCAGCGTGAGGCCTGCGGCGATGAAGGCGAGTTGGCTGCGGCCACGCATGACTCCGTCAGGATACCACCGGCGCCCCCTCAGCGGTCGGGCGACGGCTGCACCAGCACGAGGTTGTCGCGGTGGACCACCTCGTCGAAGTCCTTCGAGCCCAGCAACGCCGCGATCTCCGAGGTGTGCCGGCCGCGGATGCGCTCGAGGGAGCCGCTGGCGAAGTTGCTGAGGCCCACGCCCAGCGCGCGGCCGCCGTGGCGCACCTCGACGGCGTCGCCGAAGGCGAAGTCGCCGTGCACCGCCACCACGCCGCGCGGCAGCAGGCTGCGCCCCTGGGCCAGGGCGGCGGCCGCGCCGTCGTCCACGTCCACCGCGCCGCGGGCCGGCTGCTGCGCGATCCAGGCCTTGCGGGCCGGGGTGTGCGCCCGCGGCAGGAAGCGCGTGCCGCGCACCTCCCCGCGCGCCAAGCCCTCGAGGCCGTCGCCGCCTCCGCCGATCACCAGCGTCTCGATCCCGGCGTCGGTGGCGATGCGGGCGGCGCGGATCTTGGTCGCCATGCCTCCGGTGCCCCGCGGGTCGGCGGTGGCTCCAGCCAGCCCCTCCACCTCCGCGACGTCGCGCACCACCTCGATGCGACGGGCGGCCGACGAACGTCGTGGATCGACGTCGTGGAGACCGTCGACGTCGGTCAGGATGATGAGGGCATCGGCGTCGACCAGGTACGACACCCACGCTGACAGGGTGTCGTTGTCGCCGAGCTTCAGCTCGCTGGTGGCGACGCTGTCGTTCTCGTTGACCACCGGCACGGCGCCCTGCCGGAGCGAGGCCTCGAGGGCGTGCTTGGCGTTGACGTAGCGCTCGCGGTCGCGCACGTCGCCGGCCGACAGCAGCAGCTGGGCCACCGGGCGCGGGGCCAGGGCGCGCGACCAGTCGAGCATCAGCAGCGTCTGCCCCACGGCGGCGGCCGCCTGCTTGTCGGGCACGGTCAGGGGCAACTCGAGCCCCAGCCGCTCCCGTCCGGCCGCCCCCGCCCCGGAGGAGACCAGCACGAAGCGCGCCCCGTGCTCCTCGGCCAGCACACTGGCACCCCGCGCGATGGCCCACATCTTGGGCGGGAAGATCCTGCCACGTTCATCGGTGATGGAGCTCGTACCCACCTTGACGACGAAGCGTCGCCACCGGTCGCCCACCCTCACTCCTCCTGCAGGTAGGGGCGGAAGGCCTCCGGGACCAGCGTGGCGTCGAGCCAGTAGCGGCCGTCGTCGTAGATGGCGGCGCCTTCGCGCAGCAGGCGCTTGAGCGCGGCCTGGACCTTGCCCTGGACGCGGCGCAGGAAGGCCGCCTGCCAGTCCTCGCCGGGCTCGATGCGCTCCAGGAAGGCACGGTGGAAGGCCGGCAGCTCGTCGAGCGGGATGCAGCTCTCCAGGGCCTGCCAGTCGACCTTGGCTCCTCGCACGGGCGCACACGGGGTGGGCGTCATGATCCCCATGGTACGGCCTGAGGGGGCCCGGAACGCCGCGCAGCCTCGCCGGACCGCTCCGAGTCGCGTGCTAGACTCCGGCACCCGGCGGCCCTCGCCTCGAGGGCCGCGGGCCGGCCCGGCCGTTCTGGGCCACGTCGGTCGCCGGAGTCGCGGGCCCCTTGGGAGGCAGCATGCGGGTAGCCATCGTGGGCGCCACCGGCGCGGTGGGGACCGAGTTCCTGGGCATCCTCGAGGAACGGCGCTTCCCCGTGACGTCGCTGTCGTTGTTCGCCTCGGAACGCTCGGCCGGCCGTGAGCTCGAGTTCCGCGGCTCCCCCGTGACCGTCCGCGCCCTCCCCGACGACGGCGACCTCGAGGCCGACGTGGTGTTCTCCTCGGCCGGCGGGAGCCTGTCCAGGGCGCACGCGCAGGCCTGGGCGCGCCACGGCGCGATCGTCATCGACAACACCAGTGCCTGGCGCATGGATCCCGACGTGCCCCTGGTGGTGCCCGAGGCGAACGGCGACGACGCCCTGGCGCACCGCGGCATCATCGCCAACCCCAACTGCTCGACCATCATCGCGCTGGTCGCGCTGGCGCCGCTCCACCGCGCCTTCGGGCTGCGCCGCGCCACGGTCGCCACCTACCAGGCGGTGTCCGGTGCCGGCATGGCCGGCATCGACGAGCTGCGCGACCTCACGCGCGCCGCCCTCGACGGCGACCCCCTGCGCCCGCGCAAGTTCCGGCACAGCATCGCCTTCAACCTCTTCAGCCACGACAGCGACATCGGCGACGACGGCTACAACGTCGAGGAGCGCAAGCTGCTGCTCGAGAGCCGCAAGATCCTGGGCCTGCCGGAGCTGCGCATCAGCGCCACCTGCGTCCGCGTGCCGGTGTTCCGCGCCCACTCCGAGGCCATCCACGCCGAGTTCGAGGGTCCGGTGTCGGCCGACGCTGCACGCGAGGTGCTGGCGGCGGCACCGGGCATCCGGGTGGTCGACGACCGCCAGCGCAACACCTTCCCGATGCCGCTCGACGCCTCGGGGGGCGACGACGTGCTGGTCGGCCGGCTGCGCGAGGACACCAGCCTTCCCGGCGCCCTGGCCCTGTTCGTGGCCGGCGACCAGATCCGCAAGGGCGCCGCCCTCAACGCCGTCCAGATCGCCGAACACCTGATCGCCCAAGGGGCGTTACGCGCCCCCGTCCCCTGAGCGCGGCCGCGGCAGCGGCCCCCGGCGGCTCGCGCGCTCGATCCCAGGGGAGCGGGATCCGGCCGCCGAGTCCGGAAGCGCCCGCGCGCCCTCGGCGCCGGCGAGCCGTCAGGCAGTAGACTGTGCCTGACAGTCACCGTTCCGCGCCGCGTCCGTGCCCGCCGGCGCCACGCCACGCCCCCGCGGCCGCGAGGTCCGCGGTGGAGCAGGGCTACGAGGGAGCAGCATGAACCTGGCGATCGTGACCGACTCGACGAGCGACCTGCACCAGGACGAGCTCGAACGCCTGGGCATCCGGCGCGTGCCGCTCTACGTCAGCTTCCGCGGGGAGACGCGACGCGACTGGATCGACATCGAACCGGAGTCGATCATCGCCGGCGTGGCGGAGGGCGCGGACCTCCCCACCACCAGCCAGCCCAGCCCCGAGGACTTCGCCTCCGCCTACCGCGAAGCCGTGGCCGGCGGTGCCGACGCCATCCTGGTCATCACGCTCAGCTCGGAGCTGTCCGGGACCTACCAGTCGGCGGTGGCCGCCTCCGACCAGGTCGAGGCCGAGGTGCTGGTGTTCGACAGCCGCTCGGCCAGCCTGGGGCACGGCGCCATGGCCCGTACCGCCGCCCGCATGCGCGACGCCGGGGCCTCGCTGGACGCCATCCGGGCGGGGCTCGAGCACATGCGCGACAGCACCCTGATCGTGTTCACCGTGGCCAGCTTCGACTACCTCCAGAAGGGCGGGCGCATCGGCCGCGGTAGCGCCCTGGTGGGCAGCCTGCTGAACATCAAGCCCATCCTCACGCTGGCCGACGGCCGCATCGAGCCGCTCACCCGCGCCCGCGGCATGCGCAAGGCCCTCCAGGAGATGGTGGAGCGGCTCCGCGCCTACGTCGCCGAACGGGCCGGGGAACGCGTCACCGTCGACTACATCCACATCCACGACCCCGAGGCCGTCCAGCGTCTGAAGCAGGCGGTCGAGGCGGCCGGCGTCGAGGCCGAGTTCAACGGCTTCTACGAGATCGGCGCCGTGCTCACCAGCCACGTCGGCCCGGGCACCTTCGGCCTGATCGCCCGCAGCGAGCCGAGCTAGCCCCGAACACGACGGTGCCGCCGGCCCGAGGACCGGCGGCACCTACCCAGGGGTTCCCCCCACCCGACGTCCCGGACGAGCCGGACGAACCGGCCCTCCTGGAACGGTGGCGGACTAGAAGGTGAGCGTCCCCGTCGGGGACTCGAGGGTGACGGTCAGGGCGGCGTCGCTCGGCAACGCCTGGTCGACGGTCACGGTGATGCTGCCGCTGGCCGCGTTGGGCGACGTCCCGGCGGTGACGATCTGCCACAACGTGGCCACGTCGGAGCTCGACAGGTCGAGGGCGATCAGGGCCGTGCCCAGGTCGGGCCCGGCCGCCACGCTGTAGTCACAGGCCGACGCCGTGCACGTACCCTTGGTGAAGGTGAGCAGCGTGCCGCTGTGGGTGTACGGCGGCGCCAGATCGAAGCTCGGCGTGCCCGAGCCGTCCTCCACGTGCAGCGCCAAGGTCACGTTGGTGATGCTGAAGCTGGCGGGAAGCGCGCTGGGGGTCGCCGTGGCGACGCTCGCCGAAGCGCTGACGTCGATCGGAGCGGTGAAGCCGTTGGGGTGGACGCCCGACGGGATCTGGCTGGCATCGATGTCGGGGAAGCTCCCGCTGAAGGAACCGCCGAGGGTGGTGGTCGCGGCAGCCTGCGGCGCCAACCCCGGCGTCGTGACCGCGCTCATGGTGACCGAGGTGCCGTTGATGCCGAGCGGGTTGGCGATCTGCTGATCGGGGATGAAGTTGTTGATCAGGGCGCAGGCGCTGAGCACCAGCGCCAGGGCAGCCACGACGGCTACGGTTCGGAACGTCCTCATGCTCCACGACTCCTCTCGAGTCCTCGATGTCAGGCCGGTGCCGACGGGCCACCCTAACAACCGCCCGCCGAGGCGCCCGGCACATCGGTCACGGCCGCCTACGCCTCCGGGCCCCGTCCCCAGGGCTCGTACGGTACCGCAGCCGCGAGGCCCAGGGCTGGGGCCGCGCACCCCGCCGGCGCACCCGCGGCCCGCCGCTAGGGTGGAACCCCATGCTGGCCCGCGCGCGCTCCGCCACCGTCGTCGGCGTCGACGCCCTGGCGGTCCAGGTCGAGGTGTTCGTCTCGCACGGCCTGCCCTCGTTCACGGTGGTGGGGCTGCCCGGCGCCGCCGTCCAGGAGTCGCGCGAGCGCGTGCGCGCCGCCCTCAAGCTCCTCGGATCGGCCCTGCCGCCGAGCCGCATCACCGTCAACCTGGCCCCCGCCGACGTGCGCAAGGAGGGCCCCGCCTTCGACCTCCCCATCGCCCTGGCGCTGCTGGCCGCCCAGCGCAAGCTCCCCCCGGCGGCGCTCGACGGCGTCGTCGCCTTCGGCGAGCTGGCGCTCGACGGCAGCCTGCGCCCGGTCCGCGGGGCCATCAACATCGGCCTGCTGGCCGCCACGGCGGGGCCGCGCACGGTGCTCGCGCCCCCGCTCAACGCTCCCGAGGTCGCGGCCGTACGGGGCCTGCAGGTGCTGGCCCCGCCGCACCTGGCCGCGGCCGTCGATCACCTGCGCGGCCGCATCCGCCTGACCCCGTGCGCTCCGGGTCCGCCCGCGCCGTCCCCTCCCGCCCCCGATCTGGCCGACGTGCGCGGACAGCTCGGCGGCCGCCGCGCCCTCGAGATCGCCGCCGCCGGCCGCCACAACCTGCTGCTCACCGGCCCGCCCGGTGCCGGCAAGACCATGCTCGCGCGCCGCCTGCCGGCGCTGCTCCCCGACCTCCGCGAGGCCGAGGCCCTCGACGTCACCCGCATCCACTCCAGCGCGGGGCTGCTGCGCGGCCACGGCCTGATCGAGCGTCCCCCCTTCCGCGACCCCCACCACAGCAGCTCCCTGGCCGGTATCGTCGGCGGCGGCTCCCCGCCGCGCCCCGGCGAGGCCAGCCTGGCGCACCACGGCGTGCTCTTCCTCGACGAGCTCCCCGAGTTCGGGCGGCGCACCCTCGAGGCGCTGCGCCAGCCGCTCGAGGAGGAGCGGGTCACCGTCTCGCGGGCCGCCGGCAGCGTCACCTACCCCGCCCGCTTCCTGCTGGTGGCCGCCCGCAACCCCTGCCCCTGCGGCTACGCCGGCGATCCGCACGAGCCGTGCGCGTGCTCGACGGGCGACCGTCAGCGCTACCGCAACCGCGTCTCGGGCCCGTTGCTCGATCGCTTCGATCTGCGCCTGCGCCTGCCGAGGCTCACGGCCGCCGAGCTGCTCGCCCACGCCCCCGGCGAGGGCAGCGCGGCGGCGGCCGCCCGCGTGGCCCGCGCTCGCGCGCGCATGCTCGAGCGGCAGGGGTCGGCCAACGCCGCCCTCTCCGGGGCCGAGCTGCGCGCCGCGTGTCGCTTGGACGCCGCCGGCCGCAGCCTGGCTGCCGAGCTGATCGCGCGGATGCGCTGGACGGGGCGGGGGTTCGAGCGCGTGCTGCGCGTCGCCCGCACCCTGGCCGACCTGGCGGGCGCGCCCTCCGTGGCACAGGAGCACCTGGCGGAGGCCGCCGCCTACCGCGACGACTGAACCCCCGCGCCCCGCCCCGAGCGCCCCACGTCGCCGGTCCGACCCCCGGGCGCGGCCGGACCTGTATCATGCGTTCGGCTCGTTCGGGCCGAGCCCCCCGACCCGCGATCCCGGCCGTCGTCGCTGGGAGCCGCGAGCGCGCGGAGCCGCCCGCGAACGCGCCCGCGACGTGCGCACCCCGGTCGAACGCCGGGTCCGACGCCACGCTCGCCCCGAAGGTTCCCCATGGCCGACCCCCGACCCGAACCTCCGACCCTCACGCTGGTGGCCTTCGCCGCCGGGTTGGGGGGCGTCACCTACCTGGTGTCCGCCCTCGTCGAGTACCCCTCGCACTGGCTGGGCGCCACCGGCACCCTGGCCGGGCTCGCCGCCCTGGTGGTCGCGCAGGTGCTCCTGGCCTTCCTGCTGTACCGCAACGTGCGCCGCTGCGAGGACGCCTACTCGCGCTTCTTCAGACGCGCCACGCTGGTGGCGCTCGCCGCCTTCGTGGTGCTCACGGTGGTGATCCTCGCGCCCCACGGGGTCGCGCTGGTGAGCCACGAGCTCCACGACGCCGCCGTACTGGGTGCGGGCGCGGCGGGGGTGGGGGCGTGATCCGCGCCATCGCCTTCGACTGGGGCGGCGTGTTCACCGAGGGCACCTTCGACAGCAGCGCCATCCGTGCGCTGGCGACGCTCCACGACGTCGACGTGGAGCGGGTGGAGGCCCCCTACCTGGCGATCATGGCGGACTTCGAGGACGGCGCCTTCGACCTGGCCGGCTTCCAGCGCCGCTTCGCCGAGGCCACCGGCCTCCAGGCCGACGCGGAGGCCTTCCGCGCCACCTTCCTCGGGGCCGTGCGCTGGCGTACCCCCATGCTGCAGCTCGTGGCGTCGATCCCCGAGAGCTACACCGTGGGCGTGCTGTCCAACAACGTCCCCAGCCTGTGCGACGTGGTCCGCGACGACCCGAGGCTCGCGCGCGTCGAGCGCTGGGTCTTCTCCAACGAGATCGGCGTACGCAAGCCGCACCGCGCGGCCTTCGATGCGCTCTCCGACGCGCTCGGCCTGCCGCCCCAGGAGACGGTGTTCGTCGACGACAACGCCGCCAACGTCGCGGCCTGCCAGGACCTCGGCTTCACCGGCCTGCTGGTCGACGACCTCGCCGGCTTCGCCGGCCGCTGGCGGCAGGCGCTCCCCGACCTCCCCCTGCCGCCGGGCTTCGCGTGAGCGACGAGGCGGCGTCCGACCGCCAGCCGGTCCGGCTGCTGCAGGGCTACCTGTGGCATCCGCGCGAGGTCGAGGTCGACTTCGCCGCCTACCTGCCGGCCACGCTCGGCGCCGACATCCACGTGCTGCTCGACGCCATCCCGGCGGCCCCCTTCGCCTTCTTCGACGACGGCACCCTCAGCGCCAGCCAGCAGTTCTACCAGCTCACCGTCGTGACCTTCCGTGAGGACGAGGAGGACGTCGGCGGCTTGGTGCCGTGGGCGGCGGAGACGCTCCAGCAGCACCTCGAGGGCACCCCCGAGGGGGTCGGCTGGCAGGTCTTCGAGGACCTCCGCGACCTGGGCTAGGCGGCCGCCCTGTCGATCCAGGTGCTGGCCCGGGCTCCGCGCCCGACCCTCGAGACGCACGGCCCGCCCCGCCCGCTACGACCTCGCCAGGCTCCCCTCGATCAGATGGAGGTCGCGCTGCGGGAAGGGGATGGAGATGCCCTCGGCATCGAAGCGCTCCTTCACCGCGCGCGTCAGGTCCAAGCGGGTGGCGAAGAGATCGGCGGGTTCCGTCCAGTACCGCAGCAGCAGGTTGACCGAGCTGTCCCCCAGCGACTCGACCGCCACCATGGGAGCGGGATCGGTGAGCGCCCGCGGTTCGGCCGCGACGACCTCGCGCAGCGTGTCGAGCGCCCCGCCGATGTCGTCGCCGTAGGCGATCCCGACGACGAGGTCGGTGCGGCGGCGGGTCGCCTGCGAGTAGTTGCTGATCTGCTTGCCCCACACCGCGCTGTTCGGCACGTGCAACGGCACGCCATCGAAGCTGGTGAGCCGCGTGACGAAGAGGCCCACGTCCTGGACCACGCCCGAGGTGCCCGCGATGTCGACGGCGTCCCCCACCTTGAACGGCCGCAGGGCCAGCAGCAGCACGCCGGCGGCGACGTTCGAGAGCGCTCCCTGCAGGGCCAGCCCGATCGCCAGGCCGGCGGCCCCGAGCAGGGCCACGATGCTGGTCGTCTGGACGCCGAAGCGGTTCAGAACGGCGATCAGCGTGAAGGCGAGCACGGTCCAGCGGGCCAGTCGGCCCAGGACCGCGACGACGGTGGCGTCGAGCCGGCCCGAGCGTCCCGCGGTCCGGCGCACCATGGCGCCGAGCCAGCCGGCTAGGGTCCAACCGACGACGAGGATGGCGGCCGCAGCCACGAGATCGAGACCGAGCCGGACCGCGGCGGCGCTGAGCGAGTTGACGGTGGTCATGGAACGCCTCCCCTGGAACCGACGACGGGGCGCGTCCCCGCCGCGGTCGAGTCGGGGCACCGTAACGCGCCGCGACCGGCGCGACCGTGGCCTGGCGTGCAGGAGGGGTCCGGCGGAGCTGGCGTCAGTCGTGCAGGGGCCGGCCGGTGGCCAGGAGCGCCCGCGCCTCCTCGGCGCCGAACCAGCCCTCGCCCGCGTCGACGCGAGGGTAGACGCCCCGGATCATGGTCTGGACCGCCTCCGGCAACGCGAAGAGGTCCGACACGCCGTAGTGCGGAGGGTCGCGCAGGTCGATGGTGACGATCTTGTGGTCGCCCGCGGCGTGTCGGAACAGCCCGCTCACGGCGACCTCCAGGACGTCGCCCGGCCGCGGCCGCGCCGCCGTCAGCACCAGCGCATCGAAGTGGAGCTCGGGGGGCTCGCCGAAGCCCACGATCCAACCGTAGGCGCCGTCGAAGCCGCGAGCGAAGAGGAGCGAGCGCTTGCCGTCGGGACGGAACGTGCCGTCCTCGGGGTGGTACGCCAGGCGCAGCGGTTCGTCGCGCGGCTGCTCCACCATCACCCAGGCCCGGCGAGGGTGGTCGGGATGCGCTGGGGCCTCGGGTCCGAGGTGCATGAACGTCGGTCCCCCTCTACAACGGCATGTTGCCGTGCTTCTTGAACGGCAACGTCTTCTCCTTGCCCTCCAGCATGCGCAGGTGGCGGATGAGGTGACGGCGGGTGTCCTTGGGGTCGATGACGTCGTCGATGTAGCCGAGGCCGGCGGCGACGTAGGGGTTGTCGAAGCGCCGTCGGTACTCCTCGATGCGCTGCGCGCGGGTAGCCTCGGGGTGGCTCGAGCTCTGGATCTCCCGCCGGTAGATGATGTTGGCCGCCCCCTCGGCACCCATCACCGCCACCGCCGAGGTGGGCCAGGCCAGCACCACGTCGGAGCCCATGTCGCGCGAGTTCATCGCCAGATAGGCGCCGCCGTAGCTCTTGCGCACGATCAAGGTGATCTTCGGCACCGTGGCCTCGGCGTAGGCGTAGAGCATCTTGGCGCCGTGGCGGATGATGCCGGCGTGTTCCTGGGCCACCCCCGGCAGGAAGCCGGTGACGTCGACGAAGGTGACCAGCGGGATGTTGAAGGCGTCGCAGGTGCGGATGAAGCGCGCGGCCTTGTCGCTGGCGTCGATGTTGAGGGTACCGGCGAGGTGGCGCGGGTTGTTGGCGACGATGCCCACCGACTGGCCCCCGAGGTGGGCGAAGCCCACCACGATGTTCTTGGCGAACTCGGGTTGGATCTCCAGGAAGGTGCCGTCGTCGACGACCGCCTTCACGACCTCGGTCATGGGGTAGGGGCGGCGCTGGTCGGGGTGGACGATGTTCAGCAGCTCCGGGGTCTCCCGGTCGTCGGGGTCGCGGCTCGGGCGGCGCGGCGGGGCTTCCTTGGCCGACTGCGGCAGGTACGCCAGGAGCTGGCGGATCATCGCCAGCACCGCCTCGTCGTCCTCGGCTTCGAGGTGGGCCACGCCGGAGGTGCGGTTGTGCACGTCGGCGCCGCCGAGCTCCTCGAAGGTGACGTCCTCCTTGGTGACCGAGCGGATCACCTCGGGACCGGTGATGAACATGTAGGAGGTGCCGCGTGCCATCAGCACGAAGTCGGTGAGCGCGGGGCTGTAGACGGCGCCGCCGGCGCAGGGACCGAGGATGGCGGAGATCTGCGGCACCACGCCGGAGTACACGGCGTTGCGGTAGAACACCTCGCCGTAGCCGGAGAGCGAGTCGACGCCCTCCTGGATGCGTGCCCCGGCGGAATCGTTGAGGCCGATGACGGGCGCGCCCGTCCGGACCGCCAGGTCCATGACGGCGGCGATCTTGCCGCCGTGCATCTTCCCCAGGCTGCCGCCCAGCACGGTGAAGTCCTGGCTGAACACGAACACGGTGCGGCCATCGACGGTGCCGTAACCGGTGACCACGCCCTCGCCCGGCGCCTCGACGCCGTCCATCAGATCGCCGCCGCGATGCTCCACGAACACGCCGAGCTCGACGAAGGAACCCTCGTCGAGCAGGGCCTCGATGCGTTCCCGTGCGGTGAGCTTGCCGGCCTCGTGCTGCTTCCTTGCGCGCTCCGCGCCGCCGCCGGCCTCGACGCGCTTGCGCCGCTCCTCCATCTCGGCCGTCAGCTCGTTCATCCAAGCCAAAGTATCGTCGGACACGCGCTCAGCCTCCGCTCCTCGGGCGATGCGCCCAGGATACCGCGCCCTGACGGGCCGCCCTGCGCCGGCGGCTCAGGGTGCGCTGCTTGCGGGGGGCTGTTGCGTGACGGCGCGCTGCTCGTCGGGGTACATGAAGCCTTGCCGTCGGGCGAGTTCCTCGCGGTACACAGGATCGTTGCCGTGGTCGATCACCTGCTGGAGGCGCTGCGCCTGGCCCTGCAGGTCGTCGACCTGCCCCTGCAGGCGGGCCACCGCGTGCCGCTCGCCGACGAAGCGCCACGTCTCCACACCCAGCAGGAACAGGGCGTGCACGCTGCCGACCAGCGCCAGCACCAGCAGCACGCGATGCGCCCCGCGAGCGGTGGCCGCCATCCGCCGGCTCCGCGCTCGGACCTCCGGCTCGCCGGAGGCGTCGACGTAGCGCGGCCGGACGGCGCTCACTCCTGGACCTCCTGCAGGGCCAGCGCCTCGCGCAGGAAGCGAGCGGCGTCCTCGGGCGGCGTGGGATTGACGTAGAAGCCGCTCCCCCAGTCGAAGCCCGCCTGGCGGGTGAGCCGCGGCAGGACCTCGATGTGCCAGTGGAAGCTGGCATCGCCGCTGGCGGGCAGGGTGTGCACCAGCAGGTTGTAGGGCGGGTGGTCGAGGGCGTCGTTGAGGCCGCGGACCACCGTCTGCAGGAGATCGGCGAGCTGGGGCAGGGTGTTGGCGGCCACGCCGGTGAAGGCGCTGTCGTGCTCGCGCGGCAGGATCCAGGTCTCGAAGGGCGTCTTGGCGGCGTAGGGCGCGATCGCCACGTAGCTGTCGTTGGAGGTGACGACGCGCTCGCGCAACTTGAGCTCGCGCGCCAGCACGTCGCAGAACAGGCATCCGCCGTGATCGCGGGTGTAGCGGTGGGCCGACTCGACCTCCTCCTCCACCCAGCGGCTCCCCACCGGAACGGCCAGGAGCTGGGCGTGGGGGTGCTGGTAGAGGGCGCCGGCGGCCCGACCGACGTTGCGGGTGATCTGGACGTGGCGGATGTCGGGGTGCGCGGCCAGCAGCGCCAGGCGCTCCCGGTACAGGCGCAGGACGTCGACCAGGTGGTTGCGCGGCATGGCGTCCAGCGTCATGCGCGCGTCGGGGTGCTCGACGATCAGCTCCTGGTAGCCGCTCGAGGGCGCCTGCCGGAACAGCTCGTCGCCCTCCTCGCGGAAGGCGCGCGGCTCGACCAGCGCCGAGGGCTGCGCGATCACCCGCATCCGCCACCCGGGCCCGTCGGGCACGGTGCCGGAAGGGCGCACCGCGGCGATCTCGGGGCCCGTCTCGCGCTCGTTGCCGGACGACAGCGGCGACCGCTCGGGGAAGGGCAGCACGCTCCCGAAGTCGGAGGCCACCAGCCCCCGCTCCGGGGAGATGAGCACCCAGGCCCGGCCGAACGGATCCTTGCGGAACAGCGGCATGCCGCCTGATTCTAGCAGCGCCCTCGTGCGCGTCGTGGTGAGAAGCTTCAAGCGGAGCGGACGGGGTGGGCAGGAGCCCCCGAGGTGTGAATCAGGGTACCGCCGCCGCCGCGGAGCGGAGGCTATCCTTCCCCGAACCCGGGGGTCGCCCTGCGCCAGCGCGCCGGGCCGCGGAGGGCGCAACGACGGTGCTGACCGACATCCACGACGCCAGACTGCTCATCGTCGACGATGAGCCGGTGAACCTGACGCTGCTCCAGCGCATCCTGGAGCGGGCCGGCTACCGCGACGTCACGGCCACCGAGGACCCGCGCGAGGCCCTCGAGCTGTTCGACGCGCGCTCCCCCGACCTGGTGTGCACCGATCTGCACATGCCGGGCATGAGCGGGCTCGAGCTCATCACCGCCCTCACCGCACGGATCCCGGGCGAGGCCTTCCTGCCGATCCTGATGCTGACGGCCGACCTGAACCAGGAGGCCGAGCGCGAGGCGCTGGACCGCGGCGCCCAGGACTTCCTCACCAAGCCCTTCCGAGCCGGCCAGATCCAGGTCCGGGTCGGCAACCTGCTGCGCACCCGCCAGCTCCACCTGAGGCTCCAGCAGCACGCCGATCGCCTGGAGGCGATGGTGCGCGAACGCACCATCGAGCTCGAGGCCGCGCGCCTCGACGTGCTCGAGCGCCTCGCCCAGGCCGCCGAGTACCGCGACGTCACCACCGGCCTGCACACGCAGCGGGTGGGGCGCCTAGCGGGCCTGCTGGCGCGCGAGCTGGGCCTCGACCCCGACACCGTGGAGATGATCGAGCAGGCGGCCCCGCTGCACGACGTCGGCAAGATCGGCGTACCCGACACGGTGCTGCTCAAGCCGGGCAGGCTCACCGACGAGGAGCGGCGAGCCATGCAGCGGCACGTCGACGTCGGCGCCCGGCTGCTGTCGCAGGGGCGCTCGCGGCTCATCGAGATGGCGGAGCGCATCGCCCTGACGCATCACGAGCGCTGGGACGGCAGCGGCTACCCGCGCGGACTCCGTGGCGACGACATCCCCCTCGCCGGTCAGATCGTGGCCGTGGCCGACGTGTTCGACACGCTGGTGAGCGAACGCCCCTACAAGCGGGCCTGGCCCATGGAGAAGGCCGTCGCGGAGATGCAGCAGCTCGCCGGCAGGTGGTTCGCTCCGCGCCTGATCATCGCCCTGCTCCGGGTGCTGGCCGAGGAGCCCGAGCTGGTCGCGGGCGCGAGCGCGGCACGCGACAGGGCGGAGTGAGCTCGGCCGTCATACTGGCGCCATGTCCGGCCTCTTCGACCCCCTGAAGCTCCGCGGGCTCACGCTCCGCAACCGCATCGCCGTCTCCCCGATGTGCCAGTACAGCTCCGAGGACGGCTTCGCCAACGACTGGCACCTGGTCCACCTCGGCGCCCGCGCCGCCGGCGGTGCCGGGCTGATCCTCACCGAGGCCACTGCCGTCGAGGCGCGCGGCCGCATCTCACCGCAGGACCTGGGGCTGTGGCGCGACGAGCACGTCGACGTCCTGCGCCGCATCACCAGCTTCGTGCACGACCGCGGCGCGGCCATCGGCGTCCAGCTCGCTCACGCCGGCCGCAAGGCCAGCACCTACCGACCCTGGGCCGACGGCCGCGGCGCGGTGCCCTCGTCGGAGGGCGGCTGGCAGGTGGTGGGCCCGACCTCCGAGCCGTTCGCTCCGAGCTACGCGGCGCCCGTGCCGCTGGCCACCGCCGAGCTACCGGGTGTGGTGAACGCCTTCGTGGCGGCGGCCCAGCGTGCCGAGGCCGCCGGCTTCGACGCGGTCGAGATCCACGCCGCCCACGGCTACCTGCTGCACAGCTTCCTGTCCCCGCTCACCAACCCCCGCGACGACGGCTACGGCGGCGACTTCGAGGGTAGGACGCGCCTGCTGCGGGAGGTGACGACGGCGGTGCGCGCGGTGTGGCCCGAGGCACGCCCGCTGCTGGTGCGGCTCTCCGCCACCGACTGGCACGAGGACGGCTGGACGGGCGACGACACGGTGCGCCTGGCGGGTGTCCTGGCCGGGCTCGGCGTCGACCTGGTCGACTGCTCGGGCGGCGGCCTGCTGCCCGATCTGGAGGTCCCGGTGGCCCCGAACTACCTGGTGCCGTTCGCCGCGCGCGTGCGCTCCGAGGCCGGCGTCGCCTCCGGCGCCGTCGGGCTGATCACGCGCCCCGAGCAGGCCGACGCCATCGTGACGCGCGGGGAGGCCGATCTGGTGCTGATGGGCCGCGAGCTCCTGCGCGATCCCTCGTGGCCGCAACGCGCTGCGCGCGAGCTGGGCGCCGACGTCCGCTCGCTGCTGCCTGCCCAGTACCTGCGGGCCGGCTGAGCGCCGGTCCGCTCCTGCGGCGGACGCCGCTCGGCGAGCCTAGGCGCCGCTCTCGATGACCTCGTTGAGTGTGTGCAGGTGCTCGGCGGCAGTGCGGATGGCCGACGCCGGGACGTGCGCGTAGGTCGAGCGCAGGGTCCGGCGCATCACCTCGCGGATCTGGTCCACGACACGTGCGCCTTCGGACGTGATCGCCAACACGAAGCGGCGGTGATCGTCGGGGTCGACCGAGCGCTCGAGGAGGCGCCGGGACTCGAGCCGCTCGAGGACCCGGCTGACGCTGGCCGGCGGCATGTTGAGGTAACTGGCCACGGCCCCGGGGTGGATCTCCCCGCTCTGCACCGTCCGCAGGACCAGGAAGTCCTTGGTGGACATCTCGAACTTCGGCCCCAGGACCGCATCGAAGGTACGGTACAGGTGCCGCGACAGGCGCACCACACTGCGCGCCAGGTCGAGGTAGTCGGTGGACCCGGCCGTAGTTTTCATTTGGAATATTTTACAGCATCCTCGTCGTTGCCGCAGCGACGTCCGTCACCGCGAAGACCGCGTCAGACCGGAGCGAACAGCGACGGCTGGCGGTCGGCGTCGTCGTCGATCCCGGGGAGGGCCGAGACCTCACGGAACTCCAGGCCCAGGCTGCCGAGCTGGTTGAGCGCGGGCGCCGTAACTGCCGGAGCCGCCAGGATGCCGCGCACCGGCTCCGAGCTCGTCCTGCGGACACCGTCGACGTAGCGGCTCAACTGGTGCACGGCCTCCTGGGTCGCCTTCGAGCGCTTGAGCTCGACCACCACCAGCGCGCCGTCGGCGTCCCGAGCGAACAGGTCGATGCCGCCGACCTCGGTGGGCAGCTCGCGGTGCAGGACCTCGAGCCCCGGCTCGATCACCTCGGGATGACGGGCCAGCGCCTGCTGCATCTCCGCCTCGCTGCCCATCAACACGAACATCCCCGACTCGCGCAGCCCCACCGCCTGGGCCAACGCCGGCTCCAGGAAGGCCACGCGTACCATCTCGCTGGGCTGGAAGCGTTCGGCGCGCATCACCGCCACGCCGTCCTCGATGGCCACGAAGATGTCGTCGGTCTGCGGTTGCCAGTTCACCGGCTTGACGCTGCGGTGGCCGTGCACCTGCACGCTGCCGTCCTGCTTGACGATCACCAGGTAGTCGCCCGCCTCGGCCACGCTCGCCGCGCGGCCCGAGTAGAGCACCTCGCACTCGCTCACGACCTGCACCAGGCAGTCGCCGGACCGCAGGTGCTCGTCGAGGAAGTCGACCAGCGCCGCGGGATCGGGACGGTGCAGTTGGGCGCGGATCACGGCAGCGAGTCTACCACCGGCCCTCCGTGCGCTTCGCGGTAGACTGCCGCCCATGGCGCGTCTGGGAGCACACGTATCGGTCGCCGGCGGCACCCATCTGGCCTTCGAGCGCGGGCGCGCGATCGGCTGCGACGCCCTGCAGATCTTCGTGAAGAACGCCAGCCGCTGGAAGGGCAAGGCGCTCTCCACCGACGAGATCGCCGCGTTCCGCGACGAGCACGCGGCCAGCGGCTGGCCGGTGATCGCCCACGCCAGCTACCTGATCAACCTCGGGAGCCCCGACGAAGCGCTGCAGGTGAAGTCGGTGGCCGCCCTCGTCGACGAGCTCGAGCGCTGCGACACCCTGGGCGTGCCGGGGCTGGTGCTGCACCCCGGCGCCCACATGGGCGAGGGGGTGGAGGCGGGCATCGACCGCGTGGCGCGCGCGCTCGACCGCACCGCGGAGCTGCTCCCCGAGGCGCGCGCCCGCGTGCTCCTGGAGAACACCGCCGGTCAGGGCAGCACCCTGGGTTCGGACTTCGAGGAGCTGGGCGCCATCCTGGCCCGGGTCGACGACCCGGCGCGCCTGGCGGTGTGCTTCGACTCCTGCCACGCCTTCGTGGCCGGCTACGACCTGCGCGACGAGGACGGCTACGCCGCCGCCTTCGATGCCCTCGAGGGCGCGGTGGGGCTCGAGCTGTTGGCAGCCGTCCACCTCAACGACGCCCAGCAGGGGCTGGGGAGCCGGCGCGACCGACACGCCACCATCCTCGCCGGCGAGATCGGCAGCGACTTCTTCGCGCGCATCGTGCACGACGACCGCTTCGCGGACCTGCCGATGGTGCTGGAGACCCCCCTCGGCGACGACGGCCTGGGTCACCAGCGCGACCTGACGACGTTGCGCGGTCTGTGACGCGCGGCTCGGGGGCGCTCAGGCGCGTGGACCGTCGAACCCCGAGGACGATCGCGAGGAGAAGGAGCAGGTCCGCCTGAGGTCGACGATGCCCGCCTCACGCGCGCACGGCCGTGCGCGCTACTCGTAGCGCAGCGCCTCGATCGGGCTCAACCGGGCGGCGCGACTGGCGGGCCACACCCCGAACAGCACGCCCGTCGCCACGCTCACGAACAGCCCCAGCAGCACCGTGAAGGGCGACAGCACCACGCGATCGAGGAACGGCACCAACGCCACCACCAGGTAGAGCATGCCGATGGAGGCCAGCAGGCCCACCACCCCGCCGGCCAGCGTCAGCACCACCGCCTCGATCAAGAACTGCTGCAGGATGGTGCCGCGCTTCGCCCCCAGCGCCTTGCGCAGGCCGATCTCCCGCGTCCGCTCGGTCACCGACACCAGCATGATGTTGAGGATGCCGATGCCGCCGACCACCAGGCTGATGGCGCCGATGCCGCCGAGCACCGCCTGCAGGATGGTGGTGATGGTGTCGAACAGCGAGAGCGCCCCCTCGATGGTCTGGATGCGGAAGGTGTCGGCCCCGCGGCGCCGCGTGAGGATGGCGTCCACCTGCGCCTCGATGTCGCCCAGATCGCGTTCCAGGCCGACGGTCACCGGCAGGAACGGGTACTCGCCGCGCGTCACCGAGGGGTAGTTGAGGTAGAGCGTCTGCAGCGGCACGTCGGCCGACGCGCTGGCCGCGAAGCTGAAGGCGCCGGTCAGCGGGGCCTTGACGCCGATCACGGTGTAGAAGGTCCGCGACGACCCCACCGTCACGACCACCTGCCGGCCCACGGGGTTGGCCACGTCGGGGAACAGCGCCTCCTTGGCGTCCGCCGACAGCACCATCACCGGCGCGGCCCGACGGTCCTCCTCGTCGCTGAAGTAGCGCCCGCGCGCCAGCTCGATGCTGCGGTCCACCTCCGGCGCGTTCGCGGTCAGGCCGTTGACGGTGAGGGGGACCTCCTCGCTGCCCGCGCGCGCCACGCCTCGCACGTTGCGTTGGCGCAGGATGCTCACCGGCAGGCGCGCCAACGCGTCGATGTCGGCGTCGGTGAACGGCGTCGACCGCGGGTTGTCCTCGTTGGGCGTGATGAACAGCGCCTGGTTGCCGAAGTCCTGGAGCTGCGAGGTGATGCCGGCGGTGGCGATGGCGCCCAGGCTGATGGTCGTGGTGACGGCGAACACGCCGATCATCACGCCCAGCAGCGTCAACACCGACCGCAGCCGGTTGCCCGCCAGCGCCTCCAGCGCCGACCGGAGGTTCTCCGCCAGCATCCCCATGCGCCTAGGCTCCCTCCGCCCGCGCCCGCTCCACGATCTCGCTCGACTCCACCACGCCGTCGCGGATGTGCACGATGCGTTCACTGTGCTGCGCGACGTCGGCCTCGTGGGTGACCATCAGGATGGTGCGCCCCTCCGCGTGGAGCTCGTCGAAGAGCTCCAGGATCTCCGCGCCGGTCCGGCTGTCGAGGTTCCCGGTGGGCTCGTCGGCGAGGACGATGTCGGGCTCGGTGACGAGGGCACGGGCGATGGCCACCCTCTGCCGCTGACCGCCGGAGAGCTCGTTGGGACGGTGCGACAGGCGGTCGGCCAGACCCACCCGCTCGAGCGCCGCCAGCGCCCGCTCGCTGCGTTCCCGCGTCTTCACGCCGCGGTACATCAGCGGCAACGCCACGTTGCGCAGAGCGGTCGCCCGCGCCAGCAGGTTGTACGCCTGGAACACGAAGCCGATGCGCTGGTTGCGGACGCGGGCGAGCTCGTCCTCGCTCATGCGGGCGACCTCCTGGCCGGCCAGGCGGTAGCTGCCGCCGGTGGGCACGTCGAGGCATCCGAGGATCTGCAGCAGCGTCGATTTGCCGCTACCCGAGGGCCCCATGATGGCGAGGAACTCGCCCCGCGCCACCTCCAGCTCGAGGCCCCTCAGGGCCCTCACCTCGAACCCCCCCTCCATGCGGTAGACCTTCTCGAGCCCTTGCGCCTCGATGACCGGGAGGGTCGCCGTGGCCGCCGGCGCGGCCCTCATCCGCTGCCCTCGGCGGGTTCGAAGCTGACGGCGGCGCCGTCCTCGAGCACGTCGACGTTGGTGACGGCGATGGCGTCGCCAGACGCCAGGCCGCTTCCGGACGCCCCGCCCTCCGGCGCCACGGCCGCCAGCGTGGCGTTGCGATCGAGCACCCGTACCGCCACCCGCTCGACGGTGCCGCGCCCGGCCTCTCCGGCCACCACGCGGAACACGTGGCTGCCGTCGTCGCCCGTCTGGATCGCCTCCAGAGGGACCAGCAGGGCCCCGGGGATGCGGTGCACGACGACGCGCGCCGTCACCGTGTAGCCCGGGCGCACGGCCGTCCGCGGCAGCTCGGACGGCGGCTCCGGCGCGAAGGCGAGCTCGGCGCGCAGGCGCGCCAGCCCGCCGGCTCGCGAGGCCACCGGGTCGACCCGCGTCACCGTCGCGGGGATGTTCAGGTCGGGCGCGGCGTCGGGGGTGACGACGGCGTCCTGGCCGACCGCCAGGTCGACCGAGCGGTTCTCGTCGAAATCGGCCACCACGTGCACGCTGCTGTCGTCGACGAGCTCGACGGCCTGGCTGGGGCTCACGCGCTCGCCGACGGCGAAGGGCACGGTGGCCACCACCCCCGCGAAGGGCGCCGTCAGGCTCGCCTCCGCGATCTGTTGCTCCAGGTTGGCGAGGGTCGTGGCCAGGCGCGAGATCGAGGCCTCGGCGCTCCTCGCCTGGGCCTGTGCCAGCGACTCGAGCCCCGCCAGCCGGCTGCGCGCGGCATCGAGCGCCTGGGCCGCCTGCGTGCGCTGGCGATCCGCCTCGTCGACGGCGCTCACCGCGGCATCGCGCTCGTTCTCGGAGACGCCCCCGGCGGCGTACAGCCGCTCGGCGGCGGCGAGCTGGTCACGGGCGTCGCTCAGGGCCTGCGAGGCGCTGGCCAGGGCGTTCTCCGCCGCCGTGACCGCCGCCTCCCCGTCGAGCCGGTCGACCGCCTGCTGCGCCGTGATGCGCTCGAGGTCGGCCCGCGCCGACGCCAGCGCCGCGCGGTTGCTGGCCAGGTCGCGCTCGGCGGCGCGCGTGTCGAGACGAGCGATCTCGGCCCCTGCCTCGATCCGCTCACCCTCCTGCACCCCCACCGCGGCGACGGTACCGGCCGCGGGGAAGGTCAGGACGCGGCGGCGGTTCGGCTCGACCGTGCCGGTGCCGCTCACCTCGCGCACGAAGACGCCCTGCTCCAACTTCTCGAGGAACACCCGCTGCGGCGGCGGACCGCCGCGGCGCGTCCACCACACCGCCCCCGCGCCGACCACCGCCAGCGCCACCAGGACCCACCCCCAACGGCGGCGCGTGCGCCGCCGCGACGTCGTGACACCCACCACGGGACCTCCACGTCCCGTCCGACCGGGCACGCGCCCGAACGACGCGAGCCCCACCCGGACCCCCGCAGCATAGGCGGGCGCCGGTCCCACTGTCCGTAATCGGTGCTCTGTTCTCACCGTCCACGACGCCGTTGCGACGGGACGTTCGGGTCAGTCGGTGAGCTCGAGGTCCTGCATGCGGGCGTACTCGCCCTCGAAGTACAGGAGCGGCCGGCCCTCCCCCGCCCACAGGGCCTCGACCTCGCCCACGATCATGCTGTGATCGCCGACGTCGACGATGTCGTGGACCCCGCACACCAGGTGGGCGAGGGCGTCGCGCACGACCGGGAAGTCGTGGAACGACACGAAGGGATCGTCGGCGGACTTGACGGGCCGCCCCGCGAAGCGGTCGGAGAGCGTCTCCTGATCGGCGCGCAGGATGCTCACGCCGAAGCGCTCGCTCGCCAGCAGGGTGGCGTGGGCGCGCGAACGCTTGTCGATGCACACCGCGATCAGCGGCGGCTCGAGCGACACCGACATGAAGGCGTTCACGGTGATGCCGTAGCTCCGCTCCTGCGTCCGCATCGTCACCACCGTGACGCCGGTGGCGAAGCGGCCCAAGGTACGGCGGAACTCCCGACTCTCGACCATCGTGTCCTCATCCCGTAGGTGGCGCAGGCGTGCCGTGGTCACGGCCGTCCAGCCCACCGCGAAGCGTGCCCCGAGTCTAGGCAGCCCCCGGGGCCGGGTCAAGTCGCGCTCAACACACGGGGCACGTTGGGATCGCGCTTCCGCGGCGACCGGAGGGCCGAGGGGCCTGCGATAGAATGGCCGCGAACGTTCGTTCGAGCAGACGGAGGCAGGTGTGAGCCACACGACCGGCGCGGGGGTGTGGACCCCGGAGGCGGGCGCCACCGCCACCCCGGCGTCGGCGGTGGTGATGGGTGCCGGCACCATGGGACGCGGCATCGCGCAGCTCCTGTCCCAGGCCGGGGCCCGGGTGGCGCTGTGCGACGCCCGCGCGTCCGCCCTCGACGACGCGCGCGCCGCGCTCTCCGAGGTGGTCGCCAGGCTGGCCGCCAAGGGCCGGCTGACGGGCAGCCCCGAGGCGCTGCTGGCGCGCCTCAGCTACCACCGGGCGTTGCCCGCCGACGACGGCGTGAGCTGGGTGTTCGAGGCCGTCGTCGAGGACCTCGAGGTCAAGCGCGGCCTCTTCGCCGAGGTCGCCGCCGCCTTCCCGAGCGCGCGCCTCGCCACCAACACCTCGACCCTCTCCGTGACCGCCATCGCCGCCGGCTGCCCGCAGCCCGAGCGCGTGGTGGGCCTGCACTTCTTCAATCCCGCGCCGCTCATGCCGCTGGTCGAGGTGATCGCCGGCGCCCGCACGCCCCCCCGCCTGGTCGAGGAGGCGGCCGCCGTGGCGCGCGCGCTCGGCCGCACGCCGGTGATCGCGCGCGATCGTCCGGGCTTCATCGTCAACCGGGTCGCGCGCCCGTTCTACGGTGAGGCGTTGCGCCTGGCCGGCGAGGGCGTTCCCATCGACGTCATCGACCTGGCCGCCCGGGGCGCCGGGTTCCGCATGGGCCCCTTCGAGCTGCTCGACCTCATCGGCATCGACGTCAACCTGGCCGCCACCACCAGCGTGTTCGAGGCCTTCTTCCAGGAGCCCCGCTACCGCCCCCATCCGCTGCAGCGCGCCATGGTGCAGGCGGGCCGGCTCGGACGCAAGTCGGGCCGCGGCTTCTACGGGTACGACCCGGGAGCGCAGGGGCCACCCGCGCCCGGCGCCGCCCCCGCAGCCGCCGACGCGCCGCCGGCGGTCCGGGTGCTCGGCGACGGAGCGGCAGCGGCTGCGCTCAGGCGCCACCTGCGGGCCCCCGACGCCGACGCGCCGCCTGCGCTGGTCCTCGACGCCCGCGTCCGGCCCGACGACGCCGACCTCCCCCACGACCTCGCCGATCGGCCGCTGGCACGGCTGTGCTGGGCGGCGTCGGCCAGCCGCACGCAGGCGCTGCTCGGGCGCCCCGTCGCCGGCTTCAGCTTCGCCACGCCGCCCGACGCGCCGCCGGTGGTGGAGCTGATGCTGCCCGAGGGCACCGAGCCCGGCGCGCTCGAGCCCGTCGAGGCCGCGCTGGCAGCCCACGGCCTGGCCACCCTGCGCGTCCCCGACACCGCCGGCGGCATCGCCTTCCGGCTGGTGGCGCTGCTCGTCAACGAGGCCGTCAGCGCCCTCGCCGAAGGGCTGGCCGAGGCCGACGCCATCGACACCGCCATGCGCCTGGGGGTGAACTACCCGCGCGGGCCCCTGGCCTGGGGCGCCGAGCTCGGGCTCGCCGACGTCGAGGCGGGGCTGCGCGGCCTGCTGGCCGAGCTCGGCGCCGAACGCTTCGCTCCCCAACCGCTCCTCGCGCGCCTGGCCGCGGTCGGCGC
>JASBRS010000006.1 GCA_030149325.1 Deinococci bacterium | reverse complement strand
GGGCGACCGCCCGCCGCAGCGCCGGCGGAGCCAGAAAGGCGCTCGGGGAGCGCACGAAGTGAACGACCTAACCCCGCCCTGGCGCTCCCTTCGGTCATCATGGGGCCGGACCTCGTGGAGGGAGAGCGGCACGGTCGCGGGCGCCAGCCCTTGGCCGAGCGAGCCCCCGCACGGGGCCGCACGAAAGGGTCCTGCATGAGCCACCTCCACGGCCCGGCCGCGGCCGACCGCGCAACCTCCCGGCAGCCACGGGCCGTCGTCTCGACGGCGACGCCCGCGTACCGTACCCCCGGCCCCGTCGGCAAGGCGCGCGCCGTGGTCGTGGTCACCGCCGCCCTGCTGGCGATCGTGGCGCTCGGGGCGGCGCACGCGCAGAGCTTCGATGCCAGCACCTACTACCAGCAGTGCCTGCGCTTCGAGGCCGGCGGCGATCTCGAGACCGCTCGACAGAGCTGCCTCAACGCCCTCCAGATCGACCCCGGCAACGTCGACGCCACGTTGGCGCTGGCCCGCATCGAGCTCGAGCTGGGCATGACGGGCTCGGCTGAGCAGCGACTGCAGGCCATCCAGGACAAGACCCCGAGCGCGGAGCCGATGGTGCTGCTGGCGCAGGCGGCCATCCAGGGCGAGCGCTACCTCGAGGCCGACGGCTACCTGCAACAGGCGCGCGACCGGCTCGCCAAGCAGCCCAACCGCCAGCTCGCCGCCAAGACCGCCTACCTGCAGGGCGAGGCCGACGTGCACCAAGGGCTGCTCAACCAGGCCCTCTCCGCCTACGGGCAGGCCATCGACCAGGACAGCCTCAACGTCAGCTACCGCCTGGCCGAGGCCCAGCTCCGGTTCCAGCTCGGCGACCCCGTGAGCGCGCGCGACCAGCTCCAGGCCTACATGAAGCTCTCCGGTGACACCAAGAACGCCGCGGTGCAGTCGCTGCTGGGGACCACCGCCTGGGCCATGGGCGACCTGGCAACGGCCGCCGGCGAGCTGGAGACGGCGCTGGCGCTTCGCAGCTCGCGCGACACCGCCGCCCAGGCCAGCGACTTGCGCAAGCTGGCGCTGATCTACTACGCCGAGGGCCAGGTCGATCAGGGCGGACTGGCCCTGCGCGAGGCCGCCCGCCGCGGCAACCTCCAGGACCTGCTGGTCAGCAACGGGCTGCTGTGGCTGCTGCTGATCCTGGCGCTGGTCGCCGTGCACCTCGTGGGCGAGAGCCGCATCCCCAACACCACCACCGTCGAGGTGATGGAGGGACCGCAGGAGTGGAGCGTCGGTCAGGTCTACGGCATCCTCCTCGCGAGCGTCCTGCTGGCCGGGCTCGCCGCGCTGATCTACAGCCTGGTGGTGTACGGCAACGCCCTCGCCTTCTTCACGCCGCTGCAGGAGACCGAGGCGCGAGCGGTGTTCTACATCGCGCTGGCGGTGCTGCTGGTGAGCCTCACCTGGCGACGGGTCAGCGTCAACGGCTGGGACCCCACCGATCGGTTGTTCGGCAGCGGCGAGCAGGCGCTGGCAGGGCTCGGCCTCGGCGTGCTGATGCTCGCCGGCATGCTCGCCTACCTGGCGTACGCTCCGCGCGGCGGCCTGCTGGGGCCCTTCTACCTGAACCTGACGCGTCTGACCCCGTTGGTGGTGGCGGCGTTGGTGCTCATCCCCCTGACCGAGCTGTTCTTCCGGTCCTTCGTGGTGCCCCCGCTCCAGCGGCGCTACGACGGCGCCATCGCCACCATCGGCTCGGCCTCGCTGTCGGCCCTGGCCCTCGGCACGCCGGTGCTGTTGCTGTTCGTGTACGGGGTGGTGCTGGCCGAGGTGTACCGTCGCCGCTCCAACGGCGTCACGCCGCTGCTCGCCCAGTTGGTCCTGAACGTCGGACTGGTGCTGGCGGTGGCCTTCAACGCCTGGGCCCGGAGCCTGTTCCTGCGCTGATCCGCGCCTCCGAACGAGGCCGCCGGGCGGCGGCTAGTACGCCGTCCCGACCCCGAGGCTGAGCCACCAGTCATCGGCGTAGCCGCCGCGCACGCCGAAGCGCAGCGCCGCCTCGTAGTCGAAGACGGCGTCCGCCCACACGCCCAGGTCGGCCCCGATCCCCGCGCTCGCCGCCGGCGCCCCGACCGCCGTCCCCGCCCACACGCGCACGGTCGGTTCGAGGTCGATCCGCTCCAGCGCCGCCAGGCCGTCGCCGAGCCGAGCGCGCACGGGGACCTCCAGGCGACCGCCCAGGCTGGCGACCGCCGCGAACTCGGGCAGCGCCAGCGGCACCGGCGGCAGCGGGCGGTACCCCGCGCTCAGGCCGAGGCGGCCCCCCACGGCAGGGACCACCTGGGGCCACCAGCCCGCCTCGAACCACGCTCCCGCCGACGGTCCTGCCGCCCCGTAGCTCCAGCGTCCGCGCAGCGCCAGCCGCGTCCCGCCCGCCACCGCCCCGTAGCTGTCGAGGTGGCGCCCGTCGAGCACCGCGTCCGCCGCGAACTCGGGGCGGACGCCCGCCCACGAGGGCGCGCCGAGGGCGGCGGCCGACAGCCCCAGCGAGCCGGCGTACGGCCCCACCGGGAGTCGCAGCAGCGCCACCCCACGGACGCCGTAGGCGGTCTCGTCGACCGGCCCCAGGTAGGCGCCGTGGGGCCACATCCCCACCCTCACCCCCGCGCCGAACAGCGGCGGCGGACCGGGGGCCTGAACCCGGTTGGGGAGGTCCCAGCCGTAGCTCAGCGAGGCGTAGCCCCCGCCCAGCGGACCGCGCAGACCGCTGTCGTAGCCCACCGTGAGGTCGAGCGCGTGGCGCGCGCTGTCGTCGAGACCCAGCACCGACACCTCGAGTCCGCCACCCAGCGGCGCCAGCGACACCCGGGCCGCGGTGGGCAGCCAGCCGTAGGGCAGCAGGCTCGGCCACGGGCTGTAGGCCTGGTCGGGGTAGGCGGGGGCGGGCGTGCTCGCCTCGGGCCGCGCTATCGGCGCCGGCACGGCGGCCCCGGCGCCGGCGCCGGGTGCCTGCGACCCCGCCGATGCGGTGGCATCGAGGCGCGCCAGCACGTAGCCGTCGCCGTGGAGGGTGCGGAAGAGCACCCCGCCGGCGGTGACGACCGCGTCCTCGGCGCCGCCCAGCGCAGCGGTGGCCGGCGGCCCGTAGGGGGCGGCAGCGGACGGCGCAGCGGAGGTCGCGCCGTCCGGCGGCAGCGTCAGGCGGTAGAGCTGGAAGCGCCCGCTGGCGTCGCCGGAGAACCACAGCGTGCCGTCGCCCTGCCAGGCCGGGTCGAGCTCGCTGGCGGCGTCGGAGGTGAGATCGTGGGGGCCGTCGGGCCCCAGCAGTGCCAGCTGCACGCCCCCGGGGCGGTAGAGGCTGAGCGCCACCCGGCCGGCCGGACTCACCGCCAGGCCGACGATGTGGACGCCCGCCGGCGCCGACCACACCGGCACGTCGCCGGCGCCAGCGCGACACCAGCGGCGCAGCGACGCCCCCTGGGGGACGACGTCGCGCACGTAGAGCACGCAGCCTCCGCCGTCGGCGCGCGGAAGGTGCGCGTGCGCCCCGAAGGTGAGCCGCCGGAGCGCCCCGGTGCGGACGTCGAGCGAGAACAGCTCGCTGGGGTAGGCGCCGGGCGAGCGCGTCACGGCGCTCAGCACCAGGGTGTGGCCATCGAGCCAGGTGAGGCCCTCGACGGCGACGTCCAGGTCGAAGCTGCGGCCGGCGCGCAGGCCGCCGTCCGCGACCTCGGTGAGGCGCACGCCGCCGGTCGACGGCCACGCCAGGGTGCGGCCGTCGGGCGCGGCCGCAGGGGCCCCCAGCCGATCGGCCGCGGGCACCAGCCCGGCGGGGACCCCGAGGTCGTCGCGGGCGCGCGCGGCATCGGCCTCCGCTGCCGTCCATCGAGCCCACTCGTCGGCCAGATCGGTGCCCACGGCCGCACGCCAGGCGTCGGAGAAGGAGACCAGGTAGGCGCCCGCCTGGAAGTGGTGGAGGGCGCTCACCAGAGCGTCGAAGCCGTGCCGCTCGACCAGGTAGGCGATGAACGACGAGCCCAGCAGGTAGCGCGCCCGCCCGCCGGGCCAGGCCTTGAAGGTCACCAGGCTGACGTCGGTCAGCGAGGGCATGTGCCCGGTCGCGGCCAGGGTCGAGACCAGGGCGCGGGTGCGGGCGTCGTCGAGGCGTCCGCCCAGGCCCCCCGTCGACTCCACGTAGGTGGCGATGCCCTCCAGCAGCCACGCCGGCGGCAGCACCGCGGTGCCCTGCCCGACCAGCCCCAGGTGCGGCAGGCTGGGCGTCCCGGCGGGGACGCGGGTATCGGTGAGCTGCACCAGGTGGGTGATCTCGTGCCGCAATACCAGCTCGGTGAGGTCGGAGCCGTGGAAGCCCACCTCGCCCCCGACCGGGAACAGCGGACGGAACGTCACGTGCGGTCTGGGGAGCGGCAACGCGAAGGCGTTGAAGACGTCGTCGTCGGTCTGCAGGCGGATGCGGATGGGGAACGGCTCGCGACCGAAGAGGGCGGCCACGCGGACCAGCTCGGTCTCGGCGGCCGCCGCCACCTGTTGCGCGTACGCCGCCATGGCAGGGTCGTCGTAGACGACGTCGACGTGGGGCGCCCGGACGACGCGCGTGGCGGAGGCCCAGCCGCTGAGGGCCACCAGCACCAGCAGCGCGATCCGGCGCGGTGCGCTCCGAGGCATGGCGCAGTATAGGGACCCGCCGGCCGGCGCGGGGCCGGTACAATCGTCGGCGTGCCGATCCTGCCGGTCGACAAGCCGCTCGGCGTCACCTCCCACGACGTGGTGGCGGAGGCGCGCCGTCGCCTGGGGACGCGCCGCGTCGGGCACGCCGGCACCCTCGACCCGCTGGCCACCGGCGTGCTGGTGCTGCTCACCGAGGAGGCCACCAAGCTCTCCCCCTTCCTCACCGCCAGCGACAAGGACTACCTCGCCTGGATCGCCTTCGGCGCGGCCACCCCCACCCTCGATGCCGAAGGCCCGGTGGTCGCGGAGGCCGACGCCTCGGACCTCACGTCCGACCGCCTGGAGGCCGCGCTGCCCCCCTTCCTGGCCATGCGGGAGCAGCGGCCGCCCGCCTTCTCCGCCGTCAAGCAGGGGGGCGTGCGCAGCTACCAGCGCGCTCGGCGGGGCGAGGCGCAGGAGCTGGCGCCGCGCCCGGCCGGCTACCTGGAGCTGGAACTGCTGGCCCTGGCGCCGGATCGCGGCGAGCTCCCCTCGCGCTTCGCGCCCGCCGCCGACGGCACCTGGCGAGCCTCGGCCGACGGCCGCGCCTTCGACCTTCCCGAGCCGTTGGGAACGCTGCCCACGGCCCTCCTGCGCCTCCGGGTGCGGGCGGGCACCTACGTGCGCGCCTTCGCTCGCGATCTCGGCGAGGCGCTCGGCCTGCCCGCCCACCTAGCCGCCCTGGTGCGCACGCGCGCGGGCCGCGTCGACCTGGCGCGCGCCAGCTCGCTCGACGCCCTGGTGACGGCCGCCCCGCTGGCGCCCGCCGACGTCCTGCCCTACCCCACGCGGACGCTCGACGCCGACACGGCGCGACGCGTGCGCCTGGGCCAGCGCCCCAGCACCAGCTTCCAGGGCCGTGCCACCCTGCTCGATCCCGACGGCGAGCTGGTGGCGGTGGCCGAGGAGGTCGACGGCCGGGTCCGCCTGCTGCGCGTGTGGGCCGCCGGCGACGGCTGACGCCACGGCGCTCGGCGGTGTGTGCCGTGCCCCGTCCGACACCGCTCCGGCGCGCCACGGCGTGGCGGTAGACTGACGCACGATCCCCGGTCGACCGGGGGCTCGGGCGACGGGTCCGGCACGGCCGCGAGGTCGTGCCCCCGGAGGACCGGGCAGGGAGACGACATGGACATCGGCATCCCCAAGGAGATCAAGCCCCAGGAGTACCGTGTGGCCGCCACGCCGGGCGCCGTGCACGCGCTCGTCGACGCCGGCCACGACGTCGCCGTGGAGCGTGGGGCGGGCATCGGGAGCGGATTCGCCGACGACGACTACCTCGCCGCCGGCGCCCAGGTGGTGGACTCGGCGGCCGAGGCCTGGTCGCGGCGCCTGGTCCTCAAGGTCAAGGAGCCGATCGCCAGCGAGTTCGGCTACCTGCGCGACGACCTCATGCTCTTCACCTACCTGCACCTGGCCGCCGCACGCCCGCTGACCGAAGCGCTGCTGGCGAGCGGCACCACCGCCATCGCCTACGAGACCGTCCAGCTCGACAGCGGCAGCCTGCCGCTGCTCACGCCGATGAGCGAGGTCGCCGGGCGCATGGCCACCCAGGTGGGCGCTCACTACCTCGGCAAGTTCCTGGGCGGCCGCGGCCTGCTGCTGGGCGGCGTGCCCGGCGTCGCGGCGGGCGAGGTCGTGATCTTGGGCGGCGGCGTGGTCGGCACCAACGCCGCCAAGATCGCCATGGGCCTGGGCGCGCGGGTGACGCTCCTCGACATCAACCATGCGCGCCTGCAGTACCTCGACGACGTCTTCGGCGGACGCATCCAGACGCTCGCCAGCAACCTGGCGAACATCCGCGCCACCGTCGAGCGTGCCGACCTGCTGATCGGCGGGGTGCTCATCCCGGGGGCCCGGGCTCCGCACCTGGTGACCCGCGACATGCTGGCGTCGATGAAGCCGGGCAGCGTCATCGTCGACGTGGCCGTCGACCAGGGCGGCTGCATCGAGACCATCCGCCCCACCACCCACGACGCCCCCACCTTCGTGGTGGACGGGGTCGTCCACTACGGCGTGGCCAACATGCCGGGCGCCGTGCCCAACACCAGCACCCGAGCGCTCTCGAACCAGACGCTGCCCTACGCGCTGGCGCTGGCCGCGGGCGGCACCGCCGCGCTGCAGGCCGACCCCGCCCTCCTCCGGGGGCTGAACACGCACGCTGGCGACCTCACCTACGCGGCGGTGGGTCAGGCCTTCGACCTCCCCACCCGCGATCCGCTGGAGGCGCTGGCGTCGCGCCCGCAGATGGCCTGAGGCGCTCGGGCGCCGCCTGCCTCAGCGCAGCTTCGCCAGCGCGCGCCGGATGAGGGCCTCGGCGCTGTCGTCGGGGTGCTCGGCGACCAGCTCGGCGACGGCGGCCTTGACCTGGGACTCGCGGTAGCCGAGGGCCATCAGCGCCTCGGCGGCGTCCTCGCCGGGGCCGCTGAGCAGCTTGCGCGCCTTCGGCGTGGCGCCGGGCCCGGCCAGCAGCTCCTCGGGGATGCGGTCCTTGAGCTCGAGCACGATGCGTTCGGCCGTCCGGCGCCCCACCCCCGGGGCCCCGGTCAGCAAGCCGGGGTCCTGGTTCAGCACCGCCGACGCGATGAGCGCCGGCGGGAGCGACGACAGCACCGCCAGCGCCAGCTTGGGGCCCACCCCGCCTACCTCCAGCAGACGACGGAACAGCAGCAGCAGGTCGCGATGGTGGAAGCCGTAGAGCACGGGCGCCTCGTCGCGGACCACCAGGTGGGTGTGGAGCACCACCGGCTCTCCCACGCGGCACTGGGCCAGGCTGGCGCTGGGGGCCCACGCCTCCACCCCGAACGCTCCCGCCTGCACGACCACGCTCGATTCGCGCACCTCGCGCACCACCCCCTCCAGCAGGGCGATCACGATTCCTCGAACAGCGGCGCGAAGATCACGTCGTAACCGATGTCGGCGAGGCAGGAGCAGCCCGTCAGGCGCATGGCGTAGTGGAGCTCGGCCTCGAGGCTGGCGAGGGCGCGGTCGGAGTCGACCACCAGCGCTTCGGCGCCGACCGCCAGGTAGCGCAGCACGTCGATGCCGTCGCGCACCGCACCGCCCGCCACGATCAGCAGCATGCCCGCGACGGCGTCGATCACCTCGGGGAGCACCTCGACCACCGCCGGTCCTCCCAGGCGGGCCCCGGCGCCCGCCTGCAGCACCACGGCCTCCAGCCCGGCCTCGGCGACGACCTCGGCATCCGCCGGACCGGCCACCCCGAACACCCACATGGGGCAGTTGGCGGCGGCCCGCAGCTCGGCCAGGTCCTCGCGGGTGCGGGGCCGCCAGGCGCCGCGACCGTACGGCGGCGTGTCGGCCAGCGGCGCCAAGTCGAGGCCGATGGCCCTCACCCCCAGCCGGCTGAGCTCGCGGACGGCCGGCATGAGCTCGCCCATCTTCGCGGGGCGGAGCAGCGCCACCGCGTCGGCCGGCGGGTGGTGGGCCGGGTCGGCGAGCACGCGCTCGGCGTCGACGACGGCCAGGGCGCCGGGCTCCGCGGCGGCGTCGCGGCGGAGCGGCAGCATGGGGCTCGGCAGCGACCGGCCCAGCAGGGTCGTGCGGGTGTCGACGTCGCGCACCTCGTGCAACAGCCGCGGGATCAGCTGATACCCGTCCAGCGCGGCGAACTCGGAGAGGCTCATCGCTCCCATGATAGCAGGCGGCGCGCCCCGCTCCGGCGGCCGAGCTGCCGTCCAGAAGGGGACATCGCGCCCTTGACGCGGCTCCCCGACGCGCCTAGAATTCCGGCGGCGCCCGGCGTTCGCCGGGCGCCGGGCTCTCGGCCCGAGAGGAGTGCCGCGTGATCGCAGCCCACGGCATCTGCAAGGCCTTCGACGGCGTCCAGGCCGTGGACGACCTGAGCTTCGAGGTCGCCTCCGGCGAGGTCTACGGCCTGCTCGGGCCCAACGGCGCCGGCAAGACCACCACCCTGCGCGTCCTCGCCACCCTGCTCACGCCCGACCGCGGCAGCGCCACCGTGGCCGGCCACGACGTCGTCCGCGAGGGCGAGGCGGTGCGCCGCTCCATCGGCGTGGTCAACGGCGGCATGGGGCTCTACGATCGCCTCACCGGCCGCGAGGTGCTCCACTACTTCGGCCGCCTCTACGGCATGCAGCCGGCCGCCATCGACGCCCGCATCGCGCAGCTCGACGAGCTCCTCGAGCTCGGCGACACGCTGGGCCGGCGCGCCGGGGGCTACTCCAGCGGCATGAAGCAGAAGATCGTGGTCGCCCGGGCGGTGCTCCACGACCCGCCGGTGATCTTCTTCGACGAGGCCACCAGCGGCCTCGACGTGGTGGCCCGGCGCGCGGTGCTCGACTTCGTCCGGAGCTACCCCAGCGAGGGGCGCGCGGTGGTGTACTCGACGCACGTCATGAGCGAGGTCGAGGAGCTCTGCGACCGCGCCTGCATCATCTACCGCGGTCGCAAGATCGCCGAGGGCAGCATCGCCGAGCTCATCGCGGAGGGTCACGGCGACGATCTCGAGGACGCCTTCTTCCGGCTGGTCGGAGGCGACCGCGGCGCGCGCGACGAGATCGCGGGGGTCGAGGCATGAGGCCTTCGTTGATCGGCCGCGTCGCAGCGAAGGAGATCCTCTCCACCCTGCGCGACCAGCGCGCCATCATCTCCAACCTGGTGATCCCGCTGGTGATGCTGCCGGTGGTGATGCTGGGGCTGCCGTTGCTGCTGGGCGGGCTGTTCCAGCGCGAGCAGACCACCGTCACCCAGGTCGGCGTGGAGGGTCTGGCCAACGTCCCGCCGGCCCTGGCCCAGCTCCTCCAGGCGCAGAACGTGCAGCTCGAGTCGGTGACCGCTCCCGAGGCGGCGGTCCGCGACGGCAAGGTCCCGGTGGCGATGGTGGTGCCGGCGGGCTTCGCCGCGGCGGTGGCCGCGGGCCGGGGCGCCGACCTCACGCTGTACAGCAAGACCGGCAACATGAAGAGCGAGCTCAACGCCGGCAAGGTGCGCCAGGCGGTCAGCGACTACAGCCGGCAGGTGGTGGCCCAGCGCCTCCAGGCGGCCGGACTCGATCCTTCGGTGCTGCAGCCGGTGCGCGTCACCAGCGTCGACGCCAGCTCCGCCGCCGAGCGCTCCAGCGGCCAGCTATCGTGGCTCATCCCCTTCTTCATCGCCATCTGGACGCTCACCGGCGGCCAGATGACCGCCATCGACGCTACCGCGGGGGAGAAGGAGCGCGGCACCCTGGAGTCGCTGCTGGTGACCCCCGTCCGGCGCACCGAGGTGGTGGTCGGCAAGTTCCTGGCGACCCTCACCTTCGGGCTCAGCGCCGCCCTGATGGCCATCGTCGGCTACGTGGTGGGCGGGGCCATCCTGGGCTCGGTGTTCGCGCCGCGGCTCGCCGGCCAGGCCAGCGAGATGCTGCAGGTCATGGGGGGATCGCTGGACATCTCGCTGCCGTCGGTGTTGCTGCTGTTCGTGAGCGCCTTGCTGCTGGCCGCCACCATCGCAGCGCTGCTGCTCGGCATCACGCTGTTCGCGCGCTCGTTCAAGGAAGCGCAGAGCTACGTCGCGCCGCTGTCGTTCCTCCTGATCCTGCCTGCGGTTGGCCTGCAGTTCAAGGACCTGCTGGGCTTCGGCGAGGGCGTCTACCTGGTGCCCGTGTTCAACGTCCTGGTGCTGATGGACGACATCGTCAAGGGCTCGGTGGCCGCCGGGCACGTCGTCGCCACCTGGCTGACGCTGCTCGTCGCCATCGTGCTGCTGCTGCTGTTCGCCCTGCGCAACTTCCGTCGCGAGGGCGTGATCTTCCGGGTCTGAGCCCTGCCGCGAACGTAGGGCCTCAGCCCTTCGCGGCGTCGGGCCCCTCACCGGTGCGCACCGACTGACGGTAGGGGGTGTCGGCGGCGGGTCCGCCCGGCAGCCGGCCGTACACCCGCGCCAGGTCCTGCAGCTGCGGGGCCAGCCAGTGCGGGACGTCCTCCCACGCGAAGCGCCACGACCAGTTGCCGGCGGGCTGTCCGGGGGTGTTCATGCGCGCCTCGCTGCCCAGCCCGAGCGCGTCCTGGAGCGGGGCGATGGCCAGGTCGGCGACCGAGCCCTGGGCCAGGCGGATGAACTCCCAGGCCACGTTGTGGTCGTCGCGCCCGAGGTAGCGCCGCACGAAGTCGCGCTCGGCCTCGGGCGCCTGGCGGTACCAGCCCGCGGTGGTGTCGTTGTCGTGGGTCCCGGTGTAGACGACGCTGTTGCGGGGGTAGCTGTGGGGCAGGTAGGGATCGTTGGCATCGCCGGCGAACGCGAACTGCAGCACCTTCATGCCCGGCAGGCCGTTGGCGTCGCGCAGCCGCTCCACCTCGGGGGTGATGACCCCGAGGTCCTCGGCGATGATCGGCAACGCGCCGAGCGCCTCACCCAGCGCATCGAAGAGCGCCTGGCCGGGCGCCTCCACCCAGCGCCCACGCACCGCCGTCGGCTCGCTGGCGGGGATCTCCCAGTACGCCTCGAAGCCGCGGAAGTGGTCGACGCGCACGATGTCGAAGAACTCCAGGGTGGCGCGGAAGCGCTCGATCCACCAGGCGAAGCCGCCGGCCTGCATGCGGTCCCAGCGGTAGAGCGGGTTGCCCCAGCGTTGACCGGTGGCGCTGAAGTAATCGGGCGGGACGCCGGCCACCACGGTGGGCTGGCCGTGGGCGTCGAAGTGGAACAGCTCGGGGTTGGACCAGGCGTCGGCCGAGTCCATCGCCACGAAGATGGGGATGTCGCCGATGACCCGCACGCCCCGCTCGGAGGCGTAGGCGCGCACCGCCGACCACTGCCGGTAGAACCAGTACTGCCACAGCTTGTGCCGCCGCAGCGCACCGTCCAGCTCGCGCCGGGCCTCGGCCAGGGCGGAGGCTTCGCGCAGCCGCACCGGCTCCTCCCAGGTGTTCCAGGCGGCGCCCCCGTGCGACTCCTTGAGCGCCATGAACAGGGCGAAGTCGTCGAGCCACCCGGACTGCGCCTCGCAGAACGCCTCGAAGGCCTCCCGCTCGCCGTCTCCCGCGCGCTCCTCGAAGCGCTCCGCGGCGCGCGTGAGCAGCGCCAGCTTGGCCGGGATGACGGCGCCGTAGTCGACGCGCCGCTCGGGCAGGTGGGCGAGGGACCGAGCCTGGTCGTCGGTCAGCCACCCCGCCTCGGCCAGGCGCTCCAGGCTCAGCAGGTAGGGGTTGCCGGCGAAGGCGCTGAACGCCTGGTAGGGGCTGTCGCCGTAGCCGGTCGGCCCCAGCGGCATCACCTGCCAGATGCGCTGCCCGGCCTCCGCGAGGAAGTCGAGCCAGGCGTGAGCCGACGACCCCAGCTCGCCGATGCCGGTGGCCCCGGGCAGGGAGGTGGGATGGAGCAGGATGCCGGCGCTGCGCTCGAATGGCATGGATGGAACCTCCCAGGTGCCGACGCCCGGCCTCCCGGCCGGTCGGCACGGCACCCGCCATCCTACATGGACGGGGCGCGCGACCGCGCCGCCGAGCGCCCGCTCAGGCGGCCGGCGCCCCTCCGGGCAGGCGCGCCAGCGCGTCGAGGACCTCGGCGGCGCTGGCGTAGCGGTCGTGCAGCTCCTTGGCCAGCAGGCGATCGAGCAGCGGCTCGAAGGGCGCCAGCGAGGGATCGAGCGACGAAGCCGGCCGCGGCACCCCCGTGCGATGAGCGTCGATGACCTCGGCGACGCTCCCGGTGAACGGGACCTCGCCCGTGAGGCCCCGGTAGAGGATGATGCCGACGGCGTACAGGTCGGTGGCCGGAGCCACCGGGCGGCCGCGCGTCTGCTCGGGACTGAGGTAGGCCACCGTCCCCGCCAGGGCGGGTCGCTGGTGCTCGCTCCCGAGCCACACCGAGAGGTCGAAATCGACCAACCAGGCGTGCCCGCTCGGCTCCACCAGGATGTTCTCGGGCTTGACGTCGCGATGCACCACGCCGAGGCCGTGCAGGTAGTGCAGGCCCTCGAGCACGCCGCGCAGGGTCCGCAGGAAGGCGTCGCGCTCGACGCCGCTGCCCAACCAGCGCCCGAGCCGCTCGCCGCGCACGAAGGGCATCACCACGCCGGGATAGCCGTCGACCTCGACGCCGGCCTCGACCGGATTGAGGTGCGGGTGGTCAAGCCGATGACCGACCTCCAGCTCGCGCTCGGCGCGGGCACGGTGCTCGACCGGGAAGAGCTTGAGCGCCTTCGCGACACGCCCGTCGCTGACGAGGTAGACCCGTGCCAGGGCCCCCTTGCCGATCTCGCGCAGGATCTGGAGACCGTCCTCCGTCCGCTTCCCGATGACGTTCACGCCGCCTCAGGATAGCCTCCGTGGCGGGGGCACTCTGCGAGGCTTGCTACTCGCTCGTGGCGCGCGGTCGTGACCGGCGCAGCCGCGCCGGATCAGCGCCGAACCAGCACGCCCTCGCGTACCAGCGCGGCGAAGGCGTGGCGCTCGAGCTCGGCGTCGGCAGCGCCGACCGGGACCGTCAGCAGCAGGTGCCGGAACCCCGCCCGGACGGCCGCCGCCCGCGTCCGCCGCACGAACGCGTGCACCTCCTCGCGGTAGGCCTTCACCTCCTGCGGCCCCGCCAGCAACCGATCGCCGCTCTCGACGTCGACCAGCTCGAGCTGGCCCTCCTCGGGCTCGAGGTCCCCCTCGCTCATCACCTGCAGCAGGCTGGCGTCGAGCCCGCGCGCGCGCAGCGCCGCCAGCGCCGCCTGCAGCGGTGCGTCCTCGAGGAAGTCGGACACCGCCAGCACCAGCGCCGCCCCGCGCACCGGCGGCAGCTCCAGCGCGAAGCGCTTCAGCGCGCTCACCGGCGCCGCTGCGTCGCCCCGCAGCGTCTCCGCCTGTTCCAGGAAGCGCCAGCTCTCCCCCACCGCCGCCAGGCCCTGACCGCGGCGGCTGGCCGAACCGTCGAAGAGGTGCAGTTGGGTGGGCGCATCACGCTGGCCGACGTAGGCCAGCAGCTCGGCCACCAGCCGCGCGTAGCGCGCCTTGCCGCCGAGGCCCATGCTGGCGCTGGTGTCCAGCAGCACGTGCAGGCGGATGGCGCGCTCGGCCTGGTACAGGCGCGTCATCAGCCGGCCGGTACGGGCGTACACGCGCCAGTCGACGTAGCGCAGCTCGTCGCCGAACTGGTAGCTCCGGAAGTCGTGGAACTCCACGCTCTGCCCGGGCTCGCTCGCCATGCGCTCCCCCGACTCACGGCTGAGCGCCCGCGACGCCAACGCGTAGCGGTCGAGCAGGGCGCGGCTGCGGGCGGTGAGCACGTCGCGCCGGGCGCCTAGCGGGCGCCCTGGTCGACCCTCTTGAGGACCTCGCCGAGGATGCCGTCGGGATCGGCTCCCTCGACCTCCGCCTCGAACGACAGCAGCAGGCGATGGCGCAGGGCCGGCAGCAGGGCGCGGCGCACGTCCTCCAGCTCCACGTTGGGACGGCCCGCCGCCAGGGCGTAACCCTTGGCGGCCAGCACCATCGCCTGGGCGCCGCGCGGGCTGGCGCCGAGGCGCACCAGCGGATGCGTGTGCGTGGCCTCCACCAGTCTCACCACGTAGTCGAGGCCGGCCTCCGCCACCGGGACCGCGCGCAGCACGCGCTGCAGCTCGAGCACCTCGTCGCGCGTGAAGACGCCCCCGGGCGCCTCGGGATCGGGCCCCGTGGTGGTGATGAGGATGCGCTTGAGGGTGGCGGCGTCGGGGCGGTCGATCTGCACCTTGAACAGGAAGCGGTCGAGCTGCGCCTCGGGCAACGGGTAGGTGCCCTCCATCTCGATGGGGTTCTGGGTGGCCAGCACCAGGAACGGCTCCTCCAGGGCGTAACGCGTGCCGGAGGCGGTGACGGCGTGCTCCTGCATCGCCTCCAGCAGGGCCGACTGCGTCTTGGGGGTGGCGCGGTTGATCTCGTCGGCCAGCAGCACGTTCGTGAACACCGGGCCGCGCTGGAACTCGAAGCGGCCGCTCTTGCCGTCGTCGAGGAAGACGGTGGTGCCGGTGACGTCGGCGGGCATCAGGTCGGGGGTGAACTGGATGCGCCCGAAGCGCAGCCCGGTGGCGTCGGCGAAGGCCCGTACCAGGCGCGTCTTGCCGAGCCCTGGGGCCCCCTCCACGAGCACGTGGCCGCGCGCCAGGGCGGCGACCAGGAGGTCCTCCACGACCCTCTCCTGCCCCAGGATGACGCCCTGGATCGCGGCGGCAAGGGACTTGAACTTCTCCTGGAAGGCGGCCGGGGCCGCCTCCGCTGCGCTCGTCTCCATCGACGGCCTCCCTGCGGTAGCTGCCCCCAGCCTAGCGCGCGACGGCGCCCCGCGCCATCGCCGTCGGCCCCCGCCGTCGCGCCGACGGCGCCGCGCGGCGCAGACCGTGCGCCCCCGACGCACGGACGGGCGCGACGCCGGGAGTAAACTGGCGCCATGAGGCCCCGCTACGGGAGGGTGACCCTGCGGCCGCTGTCGGAGCTCGACAGCGGCGCCTGGCGCCGCATCCAGGCCCACTTCCGAGATCCCGAGATCGCCCACCTCAACGGCACGCCCCCCAACCGCATGCCGTTGTGGTTGCTCAAGCGCGTGCTCAAGGCCGACGCCCGTCGCACCGACCGCACCACCTTCGGCATCTACGACGAGGACGACGCCTACATCGGCACCATCGAGCTCTACGACGTGCGCGGCTCCAGCGCCACCCTCGGCATCATCATCGGCGAGCACAGCCACTGGGGGCGCGGCTACGGCCCCGAGGCGATCCACGCCCTGCTCGGCTACGCCTTCCAGGAGCTGGGGCTGGACCACATCCGCCTCAACACCTTCGGCGACAACGCCCGCGCGCAGGCCGCCTTCCGCAAGGTGGGCTTCCGCGAGGTGACGCGCAGCCGCATCGCCGGCGGCCGCATCGACGTGCACATGGAGCTGCACCGCGGAGCGTGGCTGGAGCAGGTGGGGCAGGCCGCCTCGAGCTCCGGAGCTGCCGCCGGCCGCGGCGTGGCCTGAGCGCCCGCGACCCCGCTCAGTCGGCGTCGGCGCCGGGCGCGGCGGACGCCGCGAAGTAGGCCTTGACCGCCTCGGCTGCCGCCGGTCCCACCCCGGGGATGGAGGCGAGCTCGCCGACGTCGGCCTCGCGCAACTGATCGATGCTCGAGAAGTGCGCCAGCAGGGCGTCGCGGCGCTTCGGCCCGATGCCGGGCACGCCGTCCAGCACGCTCCGGGTCATGGCCTTGCCGCGGCGCTGGCGGTTGTAGCCGACGGCCGTCCGGTGCGCTTCGTCGCGGACGTTGATGAGCAGCCGCAGCGCGGGGTGCGTCTCGGGCACCAGGATGTCGCGGCCGTCCTCGGTCAGCAGCGTCTCCTGCTTCTTGGCCAGGCCCACCAGCGGGAGGTCCAGGCCGGCCTCGTCGAGCGCGCGGCGGGCGGCCGACATCTGGCCCTTGCCGCCGTCGATCAACAGCAGGTCGGGGGGCGGCAGCTTGTCGGCGAGGCTGCCGGTGTACCGGCGCAGCACCGCCTGGTGCATGCTGAAGAAGTCGTCGGGCTTGTCGAGGCCCCGCACCCGCAGGCGCCGGTACTCGCTCTTCTTGGCCCGCCCGCCCTCGAACACCACGATGCTGGCCACGGTGTGGGTGCCCATCAGGTTGGAGATGTCGAAGCCCTCGATGCGCCAGGGCGGCGCTTCGAGCCCCAGCAGCTCCTGCAGCTCGCGCACCCCCGGCGCCTCGCCGCGCCGCTCCAGCAGCGCGATCTCGGCCTCCACGCCGGTGCGCGCGTTGCGCTGCGCCATGGCCACCAGCTCCACCTTGTCCCCGCGGCGCGGCGTCCGCAGCTCGACACGGCGCCCGGCGCGCTCGCACAGGAACGCCTCCCACACCGCCACGTCGAGCTCGGTCTCGGGCACCAGCACCAGCGGCGGGACGTGCGTCGCCTGGCCGTAGTAGTCGGCCAGAACGCGCTCCAGGACCTCCTCGTCGGCGGCCTGTGCGGCGTTGGTGAGGAAGCGCTTGTCGCGGCCCACCACGCGCCCTCGGCGCATCTGGAAGAGCTGCACCATGGCGAAGTTGCCCGCCCGCGCCAGGCCCAGGAAGTCGAGGTCGTCGCCCTTGGCGCTCACCACGGCGCTGTCGAACCCGGTCAGGCGCCGGAGCGCGTCGAGCCGGTCGCGGTAGGTGGTGGCCAGCTCGAAGTCGCGGCGGCCGGCAGCGGCGCGCATGCCCTCCTCGAGGTCGTGCGCCGTCTCCACCACGCGGCCCTCGAGGAACGCCCGCACCTGCCGCACCACCCGGGCGTAGGCCTCGGGGTCGGCCTCCCCGATGCAGGGCGCCAGGCAGCGCCCCATGTGGAAGCGCAGGCACGGCTTGCGTCGCGTCTGCAGCGGCACCCCGCTGTTGCGCCGGAGCGGGAACAGCACGTAGATGAGCTCCTGGACGCGCCGCACGGCACCGGCACTGGGGTAGGGGCCGTAGTAGGTGCCGCCGTCCTTGACCACCCGGCGCGTGAACACCAGCGTCGGGAACGGCTCGGCCGTCAGCTTGAGGAAGGGGTAGCTCTTGTCGTCCTTGAGCAGCACGTTGAAGTGCGGCTTGTGACGCTTGATGAGGTTGGCCTCCAGGACCAGCGCCTCGACCTCGCTGCTGGTGACGATGAACTCCAGCCGCACCGCCTGGCGGGTGATCAACCGCGCCTTGCTGCCGGCGTGGCGCCCGAAGTAGCTGCGCACCCGGCTGCGCAGGTTGATCGCCTTGCCCACGTACACCACGTCGCCCTCGGCGTCGTGGAAGAGGTAGCAGCCGCTCTGTTGGGGGAGCTCGGGCAGATCGCCGCGGGTCACGCGCCCAGTCTACCGTCGGCGCTCCCGCAGCCCCGTTGCCGGCGCCGGCCCGACGGGCCGGTAGCGGGTCCTGGGCGGGGATGCGGGACGTTCAACCCTTGGCCGCCCCCACCCCCCCGGCGGTAGCCTCGTCGTGTACGAGAGTCGTGAGGGAGCGACGCAGGTCCAGCCGAGGCGTGGACGCGCGGCGGCCCGGGGATCCGTCCCGGGCGGCCGCCGAGGACCACGCGGCACCGCGGGCGCCCGGGAGGACGGTCGACGGGCGTTCCGCACCAGGGAGGTCGGTCCGGATGGCCAACAAGTGGGTGTACCTGTTCGACGAGGTCGCCGAAGCCGAGCAGCGGATGGGGAGCTGGGAAGAGGTCCGCGCGCTGCTCGGCGGCAAGGGCGCCAACCTCGGTGACATGACGCGGCTGGGGGTCCCGGTGCCGCCCGGCTTCACCGTCACCACGCAGGCCTGCAACGCCTACCTCGAGGCGGGCGAGAGCTTCCCCGATGGGATGTGGGAGCAGGAACTGGAGGCGCTGCGGAAGGTGGAGCAGGCCACCGGCAAGAGCTTCGGCGACCCCGCGCGGCCGCTGCTGGTGTCGTGCCGCTCCGGCGCCAAGTTCTCCATGCCGGGGATGATGGACACCATCCTCAACCTCGGCCTCAACGACGAGGTGGCGCAGGGGCTCATCTCCCTCACCGCCGACCCGCGCTTCGTGTACGACTCCTACCGCCGCCTGGTGCAGATGTTCGGCAGCGTGGTGCTGGGCGTCCCGGACGAGGTCTTCGAGGCCGTCATCACGGCGCGCCGCAACCGCGCCGGGGTGCAGGTCGACTCGCAGCTCACCGCCGACGATTGGCAGGAGGTCACCCGCAAGTTCAAGGAGATCGTGCGCACCTACACCGGCCACGAGTTCCCCGAGGACCCCGTCGACCAGCTGCGGCTGGCGACCGAGGCGGTCTTCAAGTCGTGGAACGGCAAGCGCGCCATCGACTACCGCAACGCCAGCGGCATCCGCCACGACCTCGGCACCGCCGTCAACATCGTGACGATGGTGTTCGGCAACATGGGCGACGACTGCGCCACCGGCGTGGCCATGACGCGCAACGCCACCACCGGCGAGCGTGAGATCGAGGGCGACTACCTCGTCAACGCCCAGGGCGAGGACGTGGTGGCCGGCATCCGTGCCACGCAGCCCGTCCAGGACCTGCAGGTCGACATGCCCGAGGTGTACAAGGAGTTCGAGGCCATCGCCGACCGCCTCGAGCGCCACTACCGCAACATGCAGGACATGGAGTTCACCATCGAGCACGGCAAGCTGTGGCTGCTGCAGACGCGCGACGGCAAGCGCACCGCGCAGGCCGAGGTCCGCATCGCCGTCGACATGGTCGAGGAGGGGCTCATCACCAAGGAGGAGGCCGTGCAGCGGGTGAAACCCGAGCAGGTCGACTTCTTCCTGCACCCGCAGCTCGAGCCCGAGGCCCGCAAGGCCGCCAAGCGCATCGCCGCCGGCCTCAACGTCAGCCCCGGCGCAGCCGTCGGTCAGGTCGCCTTCGACGCCGACACCGCCGAGCGCTGGGCGCGCGAGGAGGGCCGCGACGTCATCATGGTCCGGCCCGAGACCAAGCCCGACGACGTCCACGGCATGCTGGCCTCCCGCGGCATCGTCACCAGCCGCGGCGGCCGTACCAGCCATGCCGCGCTGGTGGCGCGCCAGTTCGGCAAGCCCGCGGTGGTGGGCATCCAGGAGCTCGACATCGACCTCGAGAGCCGGGAGATGACGATCCACGACGTCACCGTCAAGGAGGGCGACCTCATCTCCATCGACGGCACCGTCGGCGAGGTCTACGTCGGCCGCGTGCCCACCGTCATCCCCGACATCAGCAACCCCTACCTCAGCAAGGTGCTCGAGTGGGCCGACGGGATCCGCGTGCTGGGGGTGCGCGCCAACGCCGACTACCCGGCCGACGCCGAGCGCGCCCGCAGCTACGGCGCCGAAGGTCTCGGGCTGGTCCGCACCGAGCACATGTTCTTCGAGCCGGAGCGCCTGCCGATCGTCCAGAAGATGATCATGGCGCGCAACGCCACCGAGCGCGGCGAGGCGCTGGAGGCGCTGTTGCCGATGCAGCGCAAGGACTTCGAGGGGCTGTTCCGGGCGATGGACGGCCTGCCGGTCATCATCCGCCTGATCGACCCGCCGCTGCACGAGTTCCTGCCCTCGCACGACGAGCTCGTGCGCGACCTGGCCGACCTCAAGGTTCAGCTCCAGCACTTCCATACCCTGAGCGAGGTCGATGCCGCGCTGGCCGTCATCCGCGAGAAGTCGGACCACCTCGAGCGGGTGTCGGAGTTGCGCGAGGCCAACCCCATGCTGGGCACGCGCGGCGTGCGCCTCGGCATCCTCATCCCCGAGCTGACCCGCATGCAGGTGCGCGCCATCTTCGAGGCCGCCTGCAACGTCAAGCGCGAGGGCGTGGCGGTGCACCCCGAGATCATGATCCCGCTGGTCAGCCACATCAACGAGCTCACCACGCAGCGCCGCGCCCTCGAGGACGAAGCGCAGGCGGTCATGAAGGAGCTCGGCACCGAGGTCGCCTACCAGTTCGGCACCATGATCGAGGTGCCGCGCGCCGCGCTCACCGCCAGTGAGCTGGCCGAGGCCGCCGAGTTCTTCAGCTACGGCACCAACGACCTCACCCAGACGACCTTCGGGGTGTCGCGCGACGACGCCGAGAAGGGCTTCCTGATGCACTACCTCGAGAACGGCATCCTCGAGGAGAACCCGTTCATGACGATCGACCCGCAGGGCGTCGGGCGTCTCATCGAGATGGGGACCAAGATGGGCCGCGCCACGCGCCCCGACCTCGAGGTCGGCATCTGCGGCGAGCACGGCGGCGACCCCACCTCGATCCACCTGTGCCACGAGCTGGGGCTCGACTACGTGAGCTGCTCGCCGTTCCGCGTGCCGATCGCGCGCCTGGCGGCAGCGCACGCCGCCCTGAAGTACGGCCGCCGCGGCGAGCGCGCCGGCTCCGGCAAACCCGAGGACGCGCCCAGCAAGGAGCCCGTCCCGGCCTGAACGAGGGACCGACCGTCCACGGTGGGAGGGCGCCCCCGCAACGGGGGCGCCCTCCACGTCTCTCGGGACGAGCTGTCTGCCGCTACAGGTCGAGCATCATCGCTTCGGGGGTCTCCAGCAACTCGATGACGCGGCCCGTGAAGAGCGCGCCCTCGGCGCCGTCGACCAGGCGGTGGTCGAACGACAGGCTCAGGTAGAGCATGTCGCGCGCCACGATGCTGTCGTCGTCCAGCACCACCGGGCGGCGCTTGATGGAGTGCACGCCCAGGATGGCGGCCTCGGGCACGTTGATGATGGGGAAGCTGAAGAGCCCGCCCAGGCTGCCGATGTTGGTGATCGAGAAGGTCCCGCCGCGCACGTCGTCGGGCGTGAGCTTGCCGTCGCGGGCGGCCGCCGCCAGCCGGTTCACCTCCTCGGCGAGCTCCAGGATGGTGCGCCCCGGGACGTCCTTCACCACCGGGACGGTGAGTCCGGCCTCGGTCGCCACCGCCATGCCCAGGTTGACGTAGTGCTTGCGGACGATCTCGCCCTTCTCCTCGTCGAGGCTGGCGTTGAGCTGAGGGAAGGCCTCGAGCCCCGCCGCCACCGCCTTCATGATGAACGGCAGGTACGACAGCTTGACCCCGCGCGCCTCGGCGATCGGCTTCAGGCGCTTGCGCAGCGCCACCAGCGCACTGACGTCGGCCTCGTCGACGTGCAGCGTCCGCACCGTCTGCAGGTGCGACGCCAGCATCTGGTTGGAGATGGCGCGCCGCATGCCGCGCAGCGGGATGCGTTCCTCCAGCTCGGCGTAGCCCTCGGGCGTGAGGTAGCGCGCGGGCGGCCGCGAGGCCGTCGGGGCCGACGGCGCGGACGCCGCCTGGGCGTGCGCCCGCACGTCGTCGACGCGGATGCGACCGTTGGGGCCGCTGCCGGCCACCTGCTCGATGTCGACCGCGAGCTCGCGGGCCAGCCGGCGGGCGGCAGGTACGGCCAGCACCCGGCCGTAGGGTCCGCGGGCCGCCGGAGGGGCCGCCGCGGCCGGAGCCGGCGCAGCGCGCACCTGAACGGTCACGCCCGTCTCGGCCTCGGGGCTCGGGGTGAAGAGGCTGAGGCTGGCGCCGTCGTCCTCCTCGACCGCACCGCCGGGCTCCACGATGGAGCGCTCCTCGGCGGCCTGCAGGCTGGGCTCGGGAGCCGCCGCGGCGTCGCCGGCGTCGGCGAACAGCGCGATCGGCTCGTGAACGGGCACCACCGCGCCCTCGGCCACGAGCTGCTTCTGCAGCACCCCGGCGTAGGGGCTGGGGAGCTCCACCGTGACCTTGTCCGTCATCACCTCGACGACGGGCTGATCCTGCTCGACGTGGTCGCCCTCGGCCACCAGCCACCGGACGATCTCACCCTCCACCACCGACTCTGCCAGCTCGGGTAGTCGGAACTCTCTCGCCATGCACTCTCCTCGTGGCCGCGCGACGACGGCCTGGGCCCAGCGGCCGGGTCGCCGTCGTCAGTACTCGAGCACCCGCTTGACGGCCTTCAGGATGCGGTTCGGCCCGGGCAGGTACTCCCGGTCCTGAGCGTACGGGTAGGGCGTGTCGAAGCCGGTGACGCGCACCGGCGGCGCCAGCAGCTGATCGAGCGCCTCCTCGGCGATGGTCGCCGCGATCTCGCTGACGAAGCCCCCGGTCCGCGGCGCCTCGCTGACCAGGACCACCCGCCCGATCCGGGCGACGGCCTCCAGCACCGCCGTGGTGTCCCACGGCATCAGGCTCCGAAGGTCGAGGACGTGCGCCGACACCCCCTGCTCGGCCAGCGCGTCGCCGGCCTTGAGGGTCTCCGCCATGCTGGCGCCGTAGGAGATCAGCACCACGTCGTCCCCCTCGCGCCGGACCGCTGCCTGGGCGTACGGCAGCGCGAACTCGGGGTCGTCGGGGACGTCCTCCTTGACGGCTCGGTAGAGCCGCTTCGGCTCCATGAACACCACCGGGTCGTCGTCGCGGATGGCCGTGCGCAGCAGCCCGCGGGTGTCGCTGGGGGTCGAGGGGTAGACCACCTTGAGCCCCGCGGTGTGCACGAAGTGCGCCTCCGGCGACTGCGAGTGGTGGTGCCCGCCCTTCACGCCGCCGCCCGCAGGCATCCGCACCACCAGCGGCGCCTCGAACTGACCTCCCGACCGGTAGCGCAACTTGGCGACCTGGGAGACCAACTGGTCGAACCCGGGGAACACGTAGTCGGAGAACTGGATCTCGGCGACCGGCCTGAGGCCGTGGACCGCCATGCCCAGCGCCGCGCCGATGATGGCCGCCTCGGAGAGCGGCGAATCGATGACGCGGTCGGGCCCGTAGGTGTCGAACAGCTTCTCGGTGGCCAGGAACACGCCGCCGCGCTTGCCGACGTCCTGCCCCAGCACCACCACGCGCTCGTCGCGGGCCATCTCCTGGTCGAGCGTGCGGGCGATGGTCTGCACCATCGTCTGGACGGTCATGCGCCGCCTCCGCGGGCGCCGCGGAGCTCAGTCGAGCAGGTCATGGCGCTGCTCCTCGAGGTGCGGCAGCCTCTGGGCGAAGACGTCATCGAACATCCACTCGACGGGGATCGGTCCGGCGGCCTCCGCCTCGGCGGTGGCGGCCTGCAACGATGCCTCGACCTCGGCGCGGAGGTGCGCCTCGGCGGCGTCGTCCCACAGCCCCTGCTTCTCCAGGAAGCGGCGGAAGCGCAGCAGCGGATCGCGACGCTTCCAGGCCTCGACCTCCTCGCGGGGGCGGTAGCGGCTGTCGTCGTCGGCGGACGAGTGCGGCCCGAAGCGATACACGAGCGTCTCCACCAGCACCGGCCCGAGGCCGTTGCGGACGCGCTCGATCACCTCGCGCATGACGTAGTAGCTGGCCAGCACGTCCATGCCGTCGACGGTGTAGCCGGGCATGCCGTAGGCGTGGGCCTTGGCGGCGATCGAGTCGGCGCCGGTCTGATGGTTGTAATCGACGCTGATGGCGTAGCGGTTGTTCTCGCAGAAGAACACCACCGGTGCCCCCTGGGCACCGGCGAAGTTGAGCGCCGCGTGGAAGTCGCCCTCGCTGGTGGCGCCCTCGCCGAAGCTGGCGACGGCCACCTGCCCCGTCCCCTGGACCTTCATGCTGATGGCCGCGCCGACGGCCGGCGCCACGTGGGAGGCGATCGGCGACGCGATGGTGAAGATGTTGAGGTCCTTGGAGCCGTTGTGCGACGGCATCTGCCGCCCCCGGTTGGGATCGGCGCGGGTCGCCATGGCCTGCGCCAGCATCTCCACCTGCGGCAGACCGAAGGCCAGCAGCAGGCTGGTGTCGCGGTAGTAGGGGAACAGCCAGTCGCGGCCGCGCTCGAGGGCGTGCGCCAGCCCGACCTGCGCGCCTTCGTGGCCCGCGCTCGGCGCCACGAAGCTGACCTTGCCCTGCCGTTGCAGCCGGCTGAGCCGCTCGTCCATCAAACGACCCACCACCAGGTCGTGGTACATGCCGCGCAACGCGGCCGGGTCGAGGTCGAGATCGAAGGGGCCCTCCCACGCGCCGGTCTCGCCGATGAGCGAGATGGGCTCGTCGTTGAAGGGCTGGAAGAGCTGCGAGTCGCGAATCACGCAGGCCTCCTTTCGATGGCGATGCCAGCGCCGCGGCGCGCGCGCCCTCGCGTTGCTTCGACCGAGTCCAAGAAGAAACCCCGGTGCGTATCCACCGGGGTTACAACGACCTCGAGGTCGCCTAGCAGCAACGCAGGTAGCCGGATGTCCGAACGCTTGGTCATCGCGAGTGCCCGATCGAGTCGCCGTGGGGTCACGGCGCGCCTCGCCTTCCAGGTTCGCCCGATGCTACCACCCGGTCTCGCGGGGGGCTGTAGTGCATCCCATAGGCTCCGACAACGGCGGTGCGGGCGCCCGCCGTCGGGTAGGGGCGCCACGCTACACTGGTCCTGGGCCCACGCCAGGACACGTCGTCTCACCGAGGGGAGCAGCCCGGCATGACCAACACGCGCCTCGTCGCCTACGCCCTCATCGCCATCGGCACCGTCGCCCTGCTGTCGCGCCTGACCGGGGACGCCGGCTGGCTGTGGGTCGGCCTGGTGGCCGCCGCCTTCCTGCTGGCGTACCGTCGCCAGCGCCTCTACGCCTTCCTCGTCCTGGGCTCCGTACTGATGGGCGTCGCGGTGGGCATCCTGCTGGAAGGCAGCTGGCACTGGCCCGGAAGCTTCCTGGTGAGCCTCGGCGCCGGCTTCGCCGCCGTCGACCTGGCCGCCCCGCGCCCCAACCGCTGGCCCCGCACGGTCGGCCTGGGGGTGATCGCCCTGGGCGTGGTCGTGGGCCTGATGGAGAGCGGGATCCTGACGTCCTGGACGTTCGCCCTGGTGCTGATCGCCGCCGGCGTGGCCTTGATCACGCTGGGCCGCGGCGGCGTCGAGGTGGCGGCGCCCGGACCGGGAGCTACGCCAGCCGCACCGGCCGACGCCCTCGGGGCGCCCGAGCGCGCGCCGTCCGGCGCGACCCCCGCCCCGAGCGAGCCGGTGGCCCCCGCCGCCGACGGCGCTTCCGGCCCGCCCCCCGACCTGCGCACCGCCCTGGCCGACTGGCGGGATCGCACGGCCCACGCCGAGGGGCGGCGCCCCGCCCAGGTGCTGAGCGACGCCACCCTCGACGCCATCGCCGAGCTGCGGCCCGCCGACCTCGAGGCCCTGGCGAAGGTGCGCGGCATCGGCCCCGTCAAGCTCGAGCGCTACGGCTCCGCCGTGCTCGACCTCGTCTCCGGCGGCGCCGGCGCGGGTTCCGGCCAAGGGGCGGCGCAGGGCTAGCCCGGCCGACCCGGTGTCGGTCACGGCATACAATGCAGAATCGTGGATTCGACGCACGTCATCCTCTCCTTCCTGGTGGCGGTGCTGTTGGGGTTCCTGATCGGGCTCGAGCGCGAACGCAAGCGCGAGACGCAGGGCTCGATCTTCGCCGGCATCCGCACCTTCCCCCTCATCGCGCTGTTCGGCGCCGTGGTGGGCGCCCTCACGCAGGCGGTCAGCCCCTGGGTGCTGGTGGGCAGCTTCCTGCCGATGGCCGTCCTGATCGCGCTGGCGTACTGGCGTGAGACGGTGGGTGTCAAGGTCGGGGGCACCACGCAGGTGGCCGTGCTGGTCGCCTACGGTCTGGGCGTCCTGGCCGGCTACGGCGAGTTCGTGCCCGCCCTCGCCGGGTCGGTCCTGACCACCGGCATGCTGTCGATGCGCACCGAGCTGCGCCGGCTGGCCGGCGGCCTGTCGCGGGAGGACCTCTTCGCGGTGGTGCAGTTCGCCGTCGTCTCGCTGGTGGTGCTGCCGCTGGTGCCGAACGAGACCTTCGGACCGTGGGGGGTGTGGAACCCGCACACCATCTGGATCCTGGTGGTGCTCATCTCGGGGCTGTCGTTCGTCGGCTACGTCGCCTCCAAGCTCATCGGCGTCACCCGCGGCATCGGTTGGAGCGGTCTGCTGGGCGGGCTGGCGTCGAGCACGGCGGTGACGATGAGCTTCAGCGAACGCAGCAAGAAGCAGCCCACGCTCTCGATCGTCTACGCCATCGGGGCGCTGGCCGCCTCGGCCGTGATGGTGCCGCGCCTGTGGGTCCTGCTGGGCGTGCTCCAGCCCAAGATGATCCCGCCGACACTGCTGTCGCTGGGGGTGCTGTTCGTCATCACCACCATCGGCGGCCTGACGGTCCTGCGCGAACGCAACCGCGACCAGATCGAGGGTGCACGCGTCACCAACCCCTTCGAGCTGCGTACGGCGCTGCAGTTCGCGTTGCTGTTCTCCATCATCCTGCTGGCGGCGAAGGCCGCCCAGGTCTACCTGGGCACCGGCGGGCTCTACCTCGCCAGCGCCCTGGCGGGCGTCACCCAGCTCGACGCCATCACCCTGACCCTGATCCATCAGGTGGGCTCCGGGCTCGACGTGCACGTGGCCGCCCGCAGCCTGGCCATCGCCGCAGCGACCAACAGCCTGTTCAAGGCGGGGCTGGCCGTCACCATCGGCGCCCGCCGCTTCGGGCGCTCGGTGCTCGTCACGCTGCTGCTGGCGGCCGTCGGCTGCATCGCGGCAGCCTGGCTGCTGCCGATGCCCTGAGGCCGGGACAAGTGTCCCGACGGCGTCCCGGCCGACGCGGAGCCCCTCGGAGGGCTTGGTAGACTGCGGGCACGACGACGTAACGCCACCGCTCCCGGGTCCTCCCCGAGTCCAGACGCGTTCGCCGCACGAAGCATCGGCCCACGGACGGGCTCCGTCCGTGGGCACGCACAACGGAGGACGGATGGAACAGACGATCTACCGCGGCCTAGAGGGCGTCCACATCGACACCACCACCATCAGCCGTATCGACGGTCAGCGTGGTGAGCTCATCTACCGCGGCTACGACATCCGCGAGCTCGCCGACAAGGCCAGCTTCGAAGAGGTCGCCTACTTGCTGTGGCACGACGACCTGCCGGACCGCGCCCAGCTCGACGCCTTCCATGCCGAGCTGGCGCCCAACTTCACGGTGCCGGAGCCGGTGTTCGAGGCGTTCCGGAGCATGCCGGCGGCCACCCACCCCATGCACGCCATCCGCACCGCGGTGTCGCTGCTCGGCGCCCTCGATCCCGAGGCCGAGGGGGTGGACGACGCCAACGTGCACCGCATCGGGCTCAAGCTGCTGGCGCAGTTCGCCACCTTCACGGCCGCGTACGCGCGCATCCGCGACGGCAAGGACGTCATCGCCCCCGATCCCGAGCTGTCGGTGGCCGCCAACTTCCTGTACATGCTCAACGGCGAGCCGCCCACCCCGGCGGCCACCCGCGTGATGGACGTGGCGCTGGTGCTGCACGCCGAGCACGGCTCCAACGCCAGCGCCTTCGTGGGGCGCGCCACGGCGTCGACCCTGACCGACGTCTACTCCGCCATCACGGCGGCGGTGGCGGCGCTCAAGGGCCCGCTGCACGGGGGCGCCAACATCGGGGTGATGCAGGCGCTCGAGGAGATCGGCAGCGTCGAGGCCGTCGATGGCTACGTGGTGGACACGCTGGCGCGCCCCAACGGCCGCGTCATGGGCTTCGGCCACCGCGTGTACAAGGTCGTCGACCCGCGCGCGCTCATCCTCAAGGACGTCGCCAAGCACCTGGCGGAGGAATCGGGCGACAGCAAGTGGTTCGAGATGAGCCTGGAGATGGAACGCGTCATGGACCGCGAGATGGCCAAGCGCGGCAAGCAGGTCAAGCCCAACGTCGACTTCTTCTCGGCGTCGGTCTACCGCATGCTGGGCCTCCCGCGCGACATGTACACGCCGATCTTCGCGGTGTCGCGCATCAGCGGCTGGATGGCCCACCTCTACGAGCAGTACGCCAACAACCGCATCATGCGCCCCCGCCTGACCTACGACGGGCCGCTCGGGCGGACCTTCCGCCCCATCGAACAGCGCTGACGCGCTAGCCGTCGGCCAGCTCGGCCAGGAAGTCGCGCAGCCACCCCTCGTAGGCGGCGGGGTCGAGGTTCCAGGCCTCGAGGTGGTCGGCGCCCTCGACGCGCCGGTAGTCGGTAGGGCCCGCCAGCCGCTCGGCGAAGGCGTCGACCGTCGCGACCGGGACGGTGCCGTCCTGCACGCCCGTCACCAGCAGCACCGGCACCTCCACGCCGGCGGCGCTGCGGCGCTGGTCCAGGTCGCCCCAGCGCACGCCGGCGCGCCACGCCGCCACGCCCAGCACCAGGCGCGCCCACGCCGCCGCCAGCGGCACGCCGCTGCGTCGCAGGCGCTGCACCACCGCGGCCGCCGGATCGACCAGCGGCGCGTCGAGGATCAGGCCCGCCAGGGCGGGGCCGTCCTCGGGCCAGCGCTTGGCGGCCTCCAGGGCGGTGGCCCCGCCCATCGAGAGACCGACCAGCACCACCCGCGACGCGCCCCTCCCCGCCAGGAAGCGCACTCCGGCCAGAGCGTCGGCGGCCTCGTCGCGGCCGTAGCGGTAGAGCCCGTCGGGGCTCGCGGGTGCGTCGCGGTGGTTGCGGTAGGCGAGCACCAGCACCGGCCGCCCCTCGGCGGCCAGGGCCGGCAGCGCCCGCAACGCCTCCGAGCGCTCGCCGCGCCGCCGCCCGTGCAGCACCAGGACCGCAGGTCCCCCCGGGCCGGGCAGCCACCACCCCGACAGCGGCCCGACCTCGCCCTCGACCGTCACCTCTTCGAAGGGCAGGCCGCGGTCCTGGAGGGGGTCGCGGCGGTGGACGAAGGTGTCGAGGCGGGCGGCGCTGCCCGCACGCGGCGGCACGCCCGCGGTAACGTCGAGCGGGCGCACCAGGCGCGTGCCGTCGTCGGCCGCGACGGGACCCAACACCCCGTGCCCGCCCTCCCAGACGAGGCCGAAGGTGCCGGACTTGCGGGTGTCGGCGAACTGGTGACCGTTGGGCGGCGCGGGAAGGGTGACGCGCCCGTCTCGGTAGTCCAGCACCTCGAACTCGGGCATCAGGGCGTAGGGGCGCGGCACCAGCAGCACGCTCGAGCCCCGCCACGCCAGGACCAGCACGACGACCGCCACGAGGCCCAGCGCCACCGTCGCCGCGATCGCCAGGGGGCCCATCGCCGGCTCAGCCGCGCCGCAGGCTCAGGAGGCCCACCGGACCTCGCCGAAGGTGTCCTCGCGGCGCGGGCTGGTGGAGAACATCACCACCGGCGTCTCGGTGGCCTCCTCGATGAGCTCGAGGTAGTCGAGGACCTGGCGCGGCAGCGCGTCGCGCCGCCCCAGCCCCTCCAGCGGCCCCCAGCCCGGCACCTCGCGGTACACCGGCCAATCGCCGTCGTAGGCGACGCACACCTTGATGCTGTCGAGCCCCGAGAGCACGTCGAGCTTGGTCACCACCAGGCCGTCGAGGCCGTTCACCTCGCAGGCGTAGCGGAGCTGCACCAGGTCGAGCCAGCCCACGCGGCGCGGGCGCCCGGTGGTGGTGCCGTACTCGTCCCACTGGTTCGAGCCGCTGCCGCGCAACCTCAGCGCCATCGCCTCGTCGTCGATCTCGGTCATGAACGGTCCGTGCCCCACCCGCGTGGTGAAGGCCTTGACGACGCCGTGCACGGCCGTGAGCGCCTTGTGGCTGACGCCGGCGCCGACCAGGATGCCGCCTACCGTGGGGTGGCTGCTGGTCACGAAGGGGTAGGTGCCGTAGGTGAGGTCGAGCATGGTGCCCTGGCCGCCCTCGAACAGCACCCGACGGCCGCCACGCAACGCCTCGCGCAGCTCGGCGCCGGTGTCGCGCACGCGCGGCACCAGCCGCTCGCGCACCTCCGCCAGCGCCTCGAAGGCGGTGTCGACGTCGGTCCAGCCGACGCGCGCGGTGGAGTTGGGTTTGGCCTCGAGCAGGCGCGCCAGCCGTTCGCGCAACACGCCGTCGTCGACCAGATCGCCGGCGCGCAACCCCACGCGCCGAGCCTTGTCGCTGTAGGCGGGGCCGATGCCGCGACCGGTGGTGCCGACGAAGCCGCCCCCCTCGTCGTTCTTGCGGTGGTGCGGCAGCACCAGGTGCGCCTCGTGCGAGATCCACACCTCGCCGGGGTCGCGCCGCGCCGCCAGCGCATCGAGCTCCTCGACGAACGCCCAGGGGTCGATCACCATGCCGCCCCCGAGCACCGACACCGGGCCGTCGTGCAGCGTGCCGCACGGCAGGTGGTGCAGCTTGAAGATCTCGCCCCCCACGACCACCGTGTGGCCGGCGTTGGCGCCTCCGGAGAAGCGGACCACGAAGTCCGCCTGGGCCGCCAGCGCATCGACGACCTTGCCCTTTCCCTCGTCGCCCCACTGGGCCCCGAGGATCGCCACTCCCGGCATGCTGCCTCCCGGGCCGCCGGACGGGCTCGACCCCGATCGGGTCCGGCCGCCCGCGGCCAGGCGTCAGTATGACACATCGCCGGAACCGCTCCCGGGCCCCGGCGGCTGCTAGAATCCGTGACGATGACGCGCTTCCTCCGCTGGACCGCGTCGCTCGTGCTGGTCGCCGCGGCGAACCTCGCACTCGCGCAGGGGCTGACGGTGTTCGCGGCCTCGAGCCTGACCGACGCCTTCACGGCGCTCGCCCAGGCCTTCGAGTCCGCCCACCCCGGGGTCCACGTCACCCTCGACTTCGCCGCCTCCTCCACCCTCGCCACCCAGATCCTGCAGGGTGCGCCCGCCGACGTCTTCGCCAGCGCCAACCCCATCCAGATGGCGCGCGTGACCGACGCCGGTCTGCAGGCAGCGCCCCCCACCCCGTTCGCAGGCAACCGTCTGGTCCTGGTGACGCCACGGGGCTCGTCCGTGAGCGACCTCCAGGACCTGGCCCGACCCGGCACCCTGCTGGTGCTGGCCGCCCCGCAGGTGCCCGCGGGCCACTACGCCGACGAGCTGCTGCACGCCGCCGAGGGCGTCTACGGAACGGCGCTGGTCGAGCGCATCCGCGCCAACGTGGTGTCGCGGGAGCCCAACGTGCGGCAGACCGCGGCCAAGGTCGCGCTGGGCGCGGCCGACGCCGCCATCGTCTACGCCACCGACGCCCGCGGCCTCGCCGGGGTGCGGACCGTCCCCCTCCCCGACGCCCTGCAACCCGCCATCGTGTACCCGCTGGTGGTCCTCCGGGGCGCCGGCCACGCCGACCTCGCGGACGCCTTCCGCGCCTTCGTGCTGTCGGCCCCGGGGCGGGCGGCCCTGGCGGACTACGGCTTCGCGCCGCCACCGTAGGGACGTGCGCACCCGCCTCCCCACCGGCCTGCTGGTCGGCAGTGGCCTCGCCCTCATGGTGCTGCTGGTGCTGCCGACGCTGGCGCTGCTGGCACGGGCGGCACGCCCCGCCTTCTTCGGCGCCCTGCTCGACCCCACCGTCGCCACGGCGCTGCGCCTGAGCCTCGCGACCACCGCCGTCAGCCTGGCCGCCACCGTCCTGTTCGGGACGCCCGTGGCCTACCTGCTGGCGCGCACCCGCTTCCGGGGCAAGGCGCTGCTGGAGGCGCTGCTCGACCTGCCGCTGGTGCTGCCGCCGGTGGTGGCGGGGCTGGGACTGCTCCTGCTGCTGGGGCGGCGCGGCCTGCTGGGCGCGCCGCTGGCCGCCCTGGGGGTCCACGTGGCGTTCACCAGCACCGCCGTGGTGCTGGCCCAGCTGTTCGTCGCCAGCCCGCTCTACGTGCGCAGCATGAAGGCCGCCTTCCGATCGACGCCGCCCAGCCTCGAGGCCGCCGCCGTGACCCTGCACGCCAGCCGCCTCCGCACCTTCCGGCGCGTCACCCTGCCGCTCACGCTGCCCGCCTTCCTGGAGGGGTGCGTGCTCACCTGGACCCGCGCCCTGGGGGAGTTCGGGGCCACCATCGTGGTGGCCGGGAGCCTGGCCGGCCGGACCCAGACCATGCCGCTGGCCATCTACGCCGAGCTCGAGCGCAACCTCGACGCCGCCCTGGCGATGGGGGCGATCCTCACGCTGGCGGCGTTCGGCCTGCTGCTGCTGTTCCGGCGGCTCACGCGCGCGGCCTGAGCTCCCGAGGCTCGGGCCCGGCCGGGCCCCAGGGCCACGTCGGGCCCGAGCGGGCACGCCGCGACGCGACGCGGTAAGCTCGGCCCGTGCTCGATCCCGCCGTAGCGTCCCGACCGGTCATCCTGCTCACGAGCGGCACCGTGCCGCGCGAGCGCGGCCTGCGCCGCAACGACACCATCCAGGGCCACAACTACTCGCTGGCCCTGACGCGCGCCGGAGGCGTGCCGATGCTGGCGCCCAACGTCGACCCCGAGCTGGCCGACGTCTACGCCGAGCGCGCCGATGCCCTGCTGCTCACCGGCGGCGTCGACATCGACCCCGACCGCTACGCCCAGGCCCCCCACCCCGAGCTGGGAAGCGTCGATCGCCTGCGCGACGCCTTCGAGCTGGCGCTCTACCGTGCCTTCCGCGAGCGCGGGAAGCCGGTCTTGGGGATCTGCCGCGGCATCCAGCTCGTCAACGTCGCCCACGGCGGCAGCCTGCACCAGCACGTGCCGGCCGTGGCCGGCACCGAGCAGCATCTGCAACGCGACCTCACCGGCGCCCCGCTGCAGCGCGTCGAGCTCGAGCCGGGCTCGCGCCTGGCGACGGCGTTCGGAGTCGACCGGCTGCGCATCAACAGCTTCCACCACCAGGCGGTCGACCGCGTCGGCGCCGGACTCCGCGTGGTCGCCCGCAGCGCCGACGGCCTGGTCGAGGCGCTCGAGCTCGACGACGACGGCCCCGACGGCTTCGTGGTGGCCGTCCAGTGGCACCCCGAGATGTCGTGGGACACGCACCCCGAGCACCACACGCCGTTCCGGATGGTGGTCGAGGCCTGCCGGCAGCGCGTCGGCGCCGCCGACACCGCCGGCCTCGGCGAGGGCAGGAACGCCGCCACCGACGGCCGCTGACCCCGCTCCACGAGGTTGACAGGCCCCGCCGTTCTGGTACACTCCCCTCCATGACCTTCCAGCCGCGAGGGGGTGATGCCGTGGACGATGGCTATGGCTACGTCCGTCCCAACCCAGGCACCCTCGTGGCGGCAGGCTGATCCCGGAGACAAGGAAGTCCGCATCACGCCAGCTCGCGTCGTCCGCGGGGCTCGCCGGTCCACCCCGGAACCACTGGATCCCGATCCCGGGATCCCGACGACAGGAGGCAAGGCAGCATGGTCGTGGTGATGAAGAAGGAGGCCTCGGACGAGGCCATCGAACGCGTGCTCGGTGAGGTCCGCTCGCTGGGCTTCACCCCCCACGTCAGCGAGGGCGAGCAGCGCACCCTGATCGGGGCCATCGGCCCCGCCCCCACCGAAGAGGTGCGCGAGCACCTCAGCGCCCTGGCGGGGGTGGAGACGGTGGTGCGGATCACCAAGCCCTACAAGCTGGCGTCGCGCGAGTTCCGCCACGACGACTCACGCGTGATGGTCGGCGACGTCGCCATCGGCAACGGCGCCTTCGTGGTGGCCGCCGGTCCCTGCGGCGTCGAGAGCCGCGACCAGCTCGCCGCCGCCGCCGACATCGCCCGGCGTCACGGTGCGCGCGTGCTGCGCGGCGGCGCCTTCAAGCCCCGCACCAGCCCCTACGCCTTCCAGGGGCTGGGCGAGGAGGGCTTGGCACTGCTCGCCGAGGCCCGCGCCGACACCGGCATGCCCATCGTCACCGAGGTCACCTCGCCGGAGCTGGTCGAGACCGTGGCGGGCACCGCCGACATGCTGCAGATCGGCGCCCGCAACACCCAGAACTTCGCGCTGCTCGCCGAGGTCGGCCGCGCCGCCAAGCCGGTGCTGTTCAAGCGCGGCATGTCGACCTCCATCGCCGAGTACCTGCAGGCGGCGGAGTACATCCTCAGCCAGGGCAACCCCAACGTGGTGCTGTGCGAACGGGGCATCCGCACCTTCGAGACCTCCACGCGCTTCACCCTCGACGTCAGCGCCGTGCCGGTCCTCAAGGAGCTGACGCACCTGCCGGTATGGGTCGACCCCAGCCACGCCGCGGGCCGACGCAGCCTGGTGCCGTCGCTGGCGCTGGCCGCCGCCGCGGCAGGGGCCGACGGCCTCATCGTGGAGGTGCACGCGCGCCCGGAGGAGGCCCGCTCCGATGCCGCGCAGCAGCTCGACGACCGCGAGTTCGGGGAGCTCATGCCGCGGCTCAAGGGCGTGGTGGCGGCGCTCGGGAAGACGCTGTAGCGTGCGCCCGGACGGCCCGCGGCCTGCAGGCGGCTCCGGACGACCGGCCCCCCTGGTCGACACCCTCGTCATCGCCGGCGTGGGGCTCATCGGCGGCTCGGTGGGCCTGGGGGTGCGGCAGCGCTTCCTGGCGCGGCGCGTGGTGGGCATCGACCTCGATCCCGCGGCGCTCGATGCGGCTCGGGGCCTGGGGGTGATCGACGAGGGGCGGCTCGAGCCCGGCCCCTGGCTGGGCGAGGCCGACCTGGTGGTGCTCGCCACGCCGGCCAAGTCGATCGTGCCGCTGGCCCGGGCCATGGCCCCCTACCTGCGCGCCGACGCCCTCGTGACCGACGTCGGCAGCGTCAAGGCCGAGGTGGTCGAGGCGCTGCGCGACCTGCGCTTCGTCGGCGGCCACCCCATGGCGGGCAGCGACCGCGCCGGCGTCGTCCACGCCGACGCCGCCCTGCTCGAGAACGCGGTGTGGGTGCTGACCCCCGACGAGCGCACCGAGCCCGCGGCGGTCGACGCCGTCGAGGCGTTCGTGGCGGCGCTCGGCGCCCGCACGCTGCAGGTGTCGCCCGAGCGTCACGACCGCCTGGTCGCGACCGTCAGCCACCTGCCGTACCTGGTGGCGGTGGCGCTCACCACCCTGGTGGGGAGCGGCGACGAGCGCGAGCTCACCATGCTGCTCGCCGCCGGCGGCTTCCGCGACCTGACGCGGGTGGCCTCGGGCAGCCCCCGCATGAGCCGCGACATGATCGCCGGCAACCGCGAGGCGGTGCGCGCGGCGATGCGCTCGTTCCGCGCCGAGCTCGAGCGCGTCGAGGACCTCATCGACGACGACGACGGCCTGCTCGACCGGGCCGAGGCCGTCAAGCGCGTGCGCGACGCCATCCCGATCGTCCGGCGCAGCCTCCTTCCGGCTCGCCACGAGCTCGTCATCGCCGTGCCCGACCGGCCCGGCGAGTTCGCACGCATCACCAAGGCGCTGGGCGACGCCGAGGTCAACATCAAGGACCTCGAGGTGCTCGGCATCCGCGATAGCGGCGGCGCCGTGCGCATCGCGCTGGAGTCGGAAGAGGCGCTGGCGCGTGCCCGGAACGCCCTGGAAGCGGCGGGATACGAGGCGCGCAGCCGCAACGGCGGGTGAGCCGTGGCCGTCGCCCGTGACCGTCTCTTCGACCTGGCCGTCAACCGGGCGTCGCAGGCGCTCGATCGGCTCGGGCCCCGCGACGCCGGCGCGCGACGCCACGCCCTCGAGGTGTGGTACCTGAAGACGCGCTTCGCCTACCGCGTGCCCTTCGCGGCGGTCGAGGAGGCGCTGGCCACGCGGCCGGAGGGCGAGGCGCACTGGCACGGCGGACCGGACGGCGGCTGGCGCGAAGGCCCGCCCGACGTGCCCTGAGCCGGCGCGCCGCGACCGGCGCCGGGCTCAATCGTCGATGTGGATGCGGTAGCGCCCGCTGGCGCCCTCGTCGGCCACCGTGAGTTGCGCGACCCGGCCGGCGCGCACGTAGACGGCCACCACCCGGCCGTGCTCCTCCCGGTAGCTCTGGCGTCGCCAGCCATCGTCGCGCATCTGGCCGTCGACGTCGTCGTAGACGTGCCGCAGCGAGTGGGAGCTAGAGACCACGGCGTCGTGGTGGTGCTCCGAGTCGCGGCGCGAGATCACCACCACCCCGGGCAGCGAGAAGCGCAGCCCGAGTTGGGCCCACACGATGAGGTTGGCGTTCCCCACGCTCACCGGCGCCGGCGTACCGGGCCGGAAGGTCACGCTGCAGCCGGCCAGGAGCAGCGGGAGCGCGAGGGCCACGAGCACGAGGGCGGAGCGCTGGCGCAAGTCGGGGTGCAGGTCAAGACGCACGATCGAGCCTCCGATCCCCGCCCGTCGAGGGCGGTCGCATCGCAACCGGGCGTCGCGTTGCGGGCGGGCGCCGCCATGCTAGGCGAGCCGGTCCTCCGAGGGCGTGAGATGTCCCCGAATCGGCCTTCATCGTCGGGGTGCGGCGGCCCCCGTCGCACCGCCAGCGAGCGAGCCGGGCACGCCCTGGTCGGGCTCCGGCGCCATCGCGAGCCCGCCTGCCGCGCCCGCCCGTCCGTGACGGGAGCGGGAGGCGCCCGGCGAGGGGCTGGGCTATCCTGGTGCCATGCCCTCCGAGCCGCGTGAGCTCGTCGACCGCTACGGCCGCATCGTGCGCGATCTGCGGCTGAGCGTCACGCCACGCTGCAACTTCCGGTGCGCCTACTGCGACCCCCTCGGTGCCGGCGCCCACGAACCGCCCGGCACCCTGAGCGTCGACCAGGTGCGCGTGGTGCTGCGGGCGGCGGCGGCGCTGGGGATGACGTCGGTGCGCTTCACCGGGGGCGAGCCGCTCCTGCGCAAGGAGCTGCCGGCGATGATCCGCATCGCCAAGCACGAGCTGGGGCTGCCCGACGTGGCCGTGACCACCAACGCCAGCGCGCTCGAGCAGCGCCTCGGCGAGCTGCTCGAGGCGGGTCTCGATCGCGTCAACATCTCGCTCGACGCCCTCGACCCCGAGGTCTTCCGCACCATCACCCAGGGCGGCGACGCGGCCCGCGTGTGGCGCGGCATCGAAGCGGTGGCGCGGGCCGGGCTCACCCCCGTCAAGCTCAACACCGTGGTGATGCGCGGCGTCAACGACGGCGAGGTCGTGCCGCTGGCGCGCCTCACCGAGCGGCGGCCGTTCCACGTGCGCTTCATCGAGTACATGCACCTCAACAACGCGGCCGCCTCGGCCTACCAGCAGAACTTCATGCCCGGCGCCGACATCCGCGCCCTCGTCGAGGCGTCGGTGGGAGAGCTCGAGCCCGTCGAGACCGATCCCTCGGCTCCCGCCCGGCTGTTCCGCGTGCCCGGCTGGCCCGGCGCTGTCGGCTTCATCAACCCCGTGTCGGAGCCCTTCTGCGGCGCCTGTAGCCGCATGCGCGTCACCTCCGACGGCATGCTGCGCCCCTGCCTGCTCAACGACCACGAGCTGGAGCTGCGCAGCGCCCTGAACGAGCCCGACCCCGTGGCCGCGGTCATCGATCGCTTCCTGGTCGCCGCTCACCGCAAGGTGGCCTCGGGGCTGACCGCCCCCACCGAGCGCCGCCGCACCATGGTGGCGATCGGCGGTTGACCCGGACCCAGGGACGGAGCGCTAGCCCGGCAGCTTGAACAGCGCCGCCATCCCCTGGCCGCCACCGACGCACATCGAGATCACGCCGAACTCCTTGCCGGAGCGCCGCATCTCCGCGAACAGGTCGGCGGCGATGCGTGCCCCGGTGGCGCCCAGCGGGTGGCCGATGGCGATGGCCCCGCCGTTGACGTTGAGCTTCTCGTCGGGGATGCCCAGCTCGCGCTGGCTGTAGCGGCACTGGCTGGCGAAGGCCTCGTTGATCTCGAACAGGTCGACGTCGTCGACGGTCATGCCGGTCTTGGCCAGCAGCTTGCGGATGGCGGGGACCGGCCCGATGCCCATGATCTCCGGCGGCACCCCGACCACCGCCGCCTGGACGAACACCGCCAACGGCTCGAGGCCCAGCGCCTCCGCTTCGTCGCGCGACATCACCACCGTCATCGCGGCGCCGTCGTTGAGCGGGCTGGAGTTGCCGGCGGTCACGGTCGCGGCCTCGTCGTCGGCGAAGACGGTGCGGAGCTGGGCCAGCGCTTCCAGGCTGGTGCCCGCGCGGGGGCCCTCGTCGTGCTCCACCACGACCTCGTGCCAGGTGCCTTCCTCGTCCTGCACGCGGGTGGCGACGCCGATCACCTGCTCCCTGAACTTGCCCGCCGCCCGCGCCGCCAGGGCCTTCTCGTGGCTGGCCAGCGCGAAGCGGTCCTGCTCCTCGCGACTCACGCCGAAGCGGCGCGCCACCTCCTCGGCGGTCTGCCCCATGCTGTGGTAGGCGCCCGGCTTGCGCCGGACCAGCTCCCGGTTGAGCGCCAGGTTGTGGCCCCCCATCGGCACGCGGCTGGTGCAATCGCTGCCGCCTGCCAGCACCACGTCGTTCATCCCGGTCGCCACCGAGTGCACGCCCTGCACGATCACCTGCAGGCCGCTGGCGCAGAAGCGGTTGACGGTGGCGCCGGCCACGCTGTCGGGCAAGCCGGCGATCTGGCTGGCGATGCGGGCGAGGTTGTAGCCGGCCTCCCCCTCGGGGTGGGCGTTGCCCACCAACACGTCGTCGATACGCTCCGGCTCGAGGCCCGGCGTGCGCGCGAGCGCCTCCCGGAGGACCAGCCCTGCCAGATCGTCGGGGCGCGTGTCCTTGAGCTTCCCCTTGTGGGCGCGCCCTACGGGCGTCCGGATGGCGGTGGTGATGACGACGTCACGCACGCTCTCGACTCCTTCGTACCCTCGGGGAGCCGCGGAGCCTCCCCGAGGCGACGGGCGCTCCGCTGCCGAGCGGCGCGGGCGCCTCAGCTGTTCCAGGGACGCAGCAGGATCACGCCGTCCTTGAGGTGCGCGACCTCGGGCCCGTCCCCGGCCTGGCCGTCCTCCCCCGATTGGGCGACGGCGCTCCCGATGCGGAGCTGCGGGCTGAGGATGCGCTCGGCCCACACCACCGCCTTGTCGTTGCCTCCGGCGCCGGCGTGCGCCAGCCCACGGAGCGTACCGACGACGATGATGTCGTCGTTGGCGATGACCTCGGCACCGGCGTTGACGTCGCCTAGCACCACCACCGAGCCCGTGGACTCGATGCGACCGCCGCTCCGGACGGTCCGCGCCACGATCACGGTCTCGCCGCGCGCCTGCATCACCGTCGTGGGGGGACGCACGTCGCTGACGCTGCCCCCGGCCTCACGCACGGCCTCGGCCACGCGCGCCACCAGCTCGAACGAGACCTTGCCCGCCACCTCCAGCGCCACGCGGCCCTCGAGCAGCTCGGCGTGCGCCGGGAGGGTCGTGTCGAGCGCCTCGAGGGTGTCGCTCTCCTCGAGGCTCAGTAGGATGCCGCCCCGCGTTCCTCGCGCCTTCATCAGGGGATGTGCACCTCCACACCGTGCAGCTTCCAGTACCCCGCCAGGAAGTCCCGCGCGACGGGGACCGAGACGTAGGAGCTGGCTCCGCCGTACTCGAGGAATACCACGATGGCGATCTTCGGGTCCTTGACCGGACTGAAGCCCATGAACCAGGCGTGCGTCCAGTTGTCGCCGCGCGTGGTCTGCGCCGTCCCCGTCTTGCCGGCCACGCTGACGGCATCGGGGAACACGCTGGGCCCGAGGAAGTACTTCTCGGGGAAGTCCGTGAACGCCAGGCGCATGCCGTCGATCAGCGTGCCCCACGACGATCCCGGCACGTGCCGGAGCTGGGGCGGCACCGCGACGTCGCCGACCTTGGACACCAGGTGGGGCTTGGCCTCGAGGCCGTGCTCGGCGACCGTGCTGATGAGCTGGGCGAGCTGCACGGGCGTCGCCAGGGTGTCGCCCTGCCCGATGATGGTGTTGAGCGTGAAGCCGGGAAGCCAGCCGTGCACGTACTGGGGCTGGGAGTGCACCCACTGCAGGTCGGGGACGCGCCCCGACTCCTCACCCGGCAGCCCCACCCCGACCGGCTTGCCGTAGCCCAACAGGCGGGCGTTGTCGACCTCGTCCTGCATGAAGCCGTTCCAGCCCACCGCGAAGTTCGGGGTGGTGATGGCGGCGTTCCAGAAGAAGGTGTTGCAGCTATCGGCGATGCCCTGCGCGACGTCGTACGGGCCCTTGTCGTAGTTGGCCCAGTTGTGGAAGGTCACGCCGCCGTAGCGCGTCAGCGCGCCGCAGTCGAAGCGGCTGCTGGGGGTGATGAAGCCGTCCTCGAGCATGGTGTAGGCGGTCACGATCTTGAAGGTCGACGCCGGCGGGTAGGCCAGGATGGCGCGGTTCTCCAACGGGCGGTTGGTGCTGTCCTGCAACACCGCGTTGACCGCCTTGGCGTCCACCGGGAGGTGCGTGAAGACGTTCTCGTCGAAGGTCGGCGCGCTCGCCAGCGCCAGGATGTCGCCGTTCGAGGGGTCCACCGCCACGATCGCCCCGTGGACCTCCTTGGCCAGCGGCAGGCCGACCCGCTTGCGGTCCTTGTTGACGTACTGCAGGGCGTTCTTCAGGGTGTCCTCGGCCAGCCGCTGCACGTTGGGGTCGAGGGTGAGGGTCACGTCCTCGCCCGAGCGCGCCGGCCACAGCAGCGTGGTCCTCACGACGTTGCCGAGGTTGTCGACCTCGACCAGACGGGCGCCGGCGGTGCCGTGGAGCGCCTTCTCGTAGCTCTTCTCGATGCCCATGACGCCCACCAGGTCGTCGACGGTGTAGCCGGGGAAGCGCTCCGGGTCGGCCTGGGTGGTGTAGCCGACGGTCTGGGCCGCCAGGTTGGTCGGGTAGGTGCGTTCGACGCGCTGCCTCAGGTAGAGGTTGGGGTGTCCGGCGACGCGCTCCTCGATCGCGGGGACCAGGCGGTCGGGGATGTTCCAGGCCAGCACCGCGCCGTTCTTGGCCTCCTGCGGATCGTTCGGGTTGGGTTGGCGGGGCTCGCCGGTGAGGCCCAGCAGGCTGCGCAGCCGGTCCCAGTCGACGATCTCTCCGCCCCGGTACATCAGGTCGTAGGCGATGCGATCGTCGGCCAGCACGGTGCCGTCGCTCGCCAGGATGCGCCCGCGCAGCGGCGTGATCGGCGTCTGCTGCGTGGCGTTCTGTTCGCTGCGGGCCGTGAACTCCTCGGCCATCGCCAACTGCAGGTACATCAACCGCGCGGTGAACACCACCAGCACCGTCAGGACGACGGCGAGCAGCAGTCGGCCGCGACCGTTCACAGCAGTTCCTTGCGGAGCAGCCGGCTGCGCGCCAGCAACGCGGCGCTCCACGGCAGCAGCAGCAACCCCACCCCGACGGTGAGCACGGTCTCCACCGACGCCACCGCCGCCATCCGCACCAGCGACTCCGCCGACCCCGACAGCCACACCAGCAGCGGCGCCAGCACCAGCCACTTGCCGGCCTCGGCGGCCAGGATGACCAGCGAACGCTCGAACGGCCCCGACTGCGTGAGCTGCGCCCGGACCAGGCTGGCCGCCAGGGCCGCACCCGCCAGCGCGAAGGCGTGGACGCCCAGCACGCCCGCCCCCATCACGTCCTGCAGCAACCCGATCCCGTAGGCCGTGAGCACCAGCTGCCACGGCTTGATGCGCCACAGCAGCGTCAGGACGGCGATCATGAACAGATCGGGGGTGGGGATCGGGGTCATCAGGGCTGCCAGGAAACCTTGCGCGATGACCAGCACCAGGTAGAAGAGCAGCAGCCGCATGACCCGTAGTCTACCGTCGCGCCCGCGCCCCGTTCGGGGGACGGCGCCACCTGGCGGCGGTAGGCTGGTGGCCATGGCCATCCTCCTCATCCACGGCGGCGCCGGCGCCATCGCGGCCGACGTCGAGAACGACACCGTCTCCGGTCTCCAGGCCGCCTGCGACGCCGGGGCCGCCCGCCTCGCCAGCGGCGATGCCGGCGAGGCCGCGCTCGAAGCGGTCACCGCCATGGAGGCCGACGAGCGCGCCTTCAACGCCGGGTACGGGGCCACCCCGACGCGCGAGGGCACCGTCGAGCTCGACGCCGCCGTGATGCACTCCGACGGCAGCAGCGGCGCCGTCACGCTGGTGCGGACCACCCCGTTCGCGGCGCGCCTGGCCGAGGTCGTGCGCACCCGCACCCCGCACGTCCTGCTGGCGGCGCACGGCGCCGAAGCGCTGGTCGACGACCCCGTCCCCAACGAGAGCCTGCTCACGCCCCGTAGCCGGGCGCGCTGGCAGGCGTGGCGCGACGCCCAGACGGCGCCCACCGGAACCGGGACGGTGGGCGCGGTCGCCCTCGACGACTCCGGCCGGCTGGCCGCCGTGACCAGCACCGGCGGCATGCTGGGCAAGTGGTCGGGTCGGGTCGGCGATACCCCCATCCTCGGCGCCGGCACCTACGCCGACGAGCGCGTGGCGGTGTCGTGCACCGGCCGCGGCGAGGCCTTCATGCGCGCGGTCACCGCCAAGGCGCTCGCGGACCTCGTGGCCGCGGGGGTCGAGCTCGAGCAGGCCATCCGCGAAGCGCTCGACGGCGTACGTCGCCACGGCGGCGAAGGCGGCCTCATCGTGGTCACGGCCGACGGGCGCTACGGCGCGGGCTTCAACAGCGCATCGATGGCCCAGGGCTGGCGCTGGAAGGGCCAGGGCGACCAACGGGTGAGCCGGGCGCCGGGGGTGTGGGTCCGGACGTCGGGGTAGCGAAGCCGGCAACGCCCTCGCCGACGGGCGAACGTCCCTGGGAGCCGGGGAGGGGCGTTGCTATGCTCGGGACGTGATCCACACGGTCACGGTCAACCCCGCGCTCGACCTCACCTACCGCGTCCCCGAGATCGTCTTCGACGACACCGTCCGCGCCGACCAGGTGCTGCGCGCCCCTGGCGGCAAGGGCATCAACGTCAGCCGCGTCGCCGCTCGCCTGGGTCACGCCACGGTGGCGATGGGTTTCGCCGGAGGCATGGCCGGCCAGGAGCTGCGCGAACGGCTGGAGGCCGAGTCGGTGCGGACCTGGTTCACGCCGGTCGAGGGTCCCACCCGAACCAACGCCATCGTGCAGGACCACAACGGTCACCAGATCCGGGTGTCCGGCCCCGGCTGGCCGGTGACCCGCGACGACGTCGCGCAACTGGTGGAGAGCGTCTTCGACCTGCGCGCGCCGGACGTGCTGGCGTTGTGCGGCAGCCTGCTTCCGGGGATGCCCCCCGACTTCTACGCCGACGTGGCGCGCCGCGCCATCGCCGACGGCATCCGCGTGGCCGTCGACGCCGATGGCCGTGAGCTGCAGACGGCGGTGGAGATCGGCGCCTTCCTCATCAAGCCCAACCGCTACGAGCTCGAGCGCCTCACCGGCCGCGAGGTGGGCACCCGCGACGACGCCGTCGCCGCCTCCCGGCCCCTCCTGGAGCGCGGCGTCACCGCCGTGATCACGAGCCTCGGACCGCAGGGGGCCGTGCTCGTGGCCGGCGACTGTGCCCTGCACGCCTACGCGCCGCACGTCGAGATCGACTCGGCGGTGGGGGCCGGCGACGCCATGCTGGCCGGAGCCTTGGTGGCGGCCGTCGACGGCGAGCCCTGGGAGACCGTCCTGCGGCTCGGCGTGGCGTGCGGCACCGCCACCGCCATGACGCCCGGGACGCAGCTCTGCGAGCGCCACGACGTCGAGGCGCTGCTCCCCAAGGTGGTCGTCGAGACGCTCTGACGGCGCCGCGACCGCGTCGCTACTTGCCGAAGACGTTGGGCAGCTCTTCGAACGCCACCAGCACATCGCGTGGCTTGCTGCCCTGGTGCGGGCCGACCACGCCGAGCGCCTCGAGCGAGTCCATGAGCTTGCCGGCGCGGGCGTGCCCCACCTGCAAGCGGCGCTGCAGCCGCGACACGCTGGCCTGCCCCTCGTTCACCACCAGCTCGGCGGCGGCACGGAGCTTGTCGTCGTTCCAGTCGATGAGGCCGCTGGCGTCCGACTCGAACGAGCTGGGCGGATCGAAGTCGGCGCCGTACGCCTCCACGAAGTCGTCGTCGAAGTACTGGCGCTGCAGGAAGCCCGCCAGGCGCGAGATCTCGCGCTCGGTCACGAACGGCCCCTGCAGACGCACCGCCTTCACCAGCCCCGGCTGGTAGAACAGCATGTCCCCCAGGCCGATCAGCCGCTCGGCGCCCATGCTGTCCAGGATGGTGCGCGAGTCGTGGCTGCTCGACACCGCGAAGGCCATGCGCGCCGGCACGTTGACCTTGATGAGGCTGGTCAGGATGTCGACGCTGGGGCGCTGCGTGGCCAGGATCAGGTGCATGCCGGTGGCGCGCGCCATCTGCGCCAGGCGCATGATGGCCGACTCCACCTCCTTGGGGCTGGTGATCATCAGGTCGGCCAGCTCGTCGATGACGATCACGATGAAGGGCAGCTCGGGGAGGTCGAGGTTGCGCGCCTTCTCGTTGTACTGGTCCAGGTTCTTGGCGCCCAGCTTCGACATCATCTTGTAGCGCCGCTCCATGTGCGCCACCGCCCCCAGCAGCACCCCGGCGGCGTCGGTGGGGTTGGTCACCACCGGCCTGAGCAGGTGCGGCACGCCGTCGAAGGGGGTGAGCTCGACCATCTTGGGGTCGATCATCAGGAACCTGAGCTCGGTGGGCAGGAAGCGGTAGAGCAGGCTCCCGATCAGGGTGTTGACGGCCACCGACTTGCCCGACCCGGTCGACCCCGCGATGAGCAGGTGCGGCATCTTGGCGAGGTCGCCGACCACCATCTCGCCGTCGATCGACTTGCCCAGGATGATCGGCAATCTAGCCTTGGCGCGCCGGAAGCTGCCCGACTCGGCGGCCTCGCGGAAGCGCACCAGCTCGCGGTTGGCGTTGGGCACCTCCAGGCCGATCACGCTCTTGCCGGGGATGGGCGCCTCGATGCGCACGCTCCCCACCGCCATCGCCAGGGCCAGGTCGTCGGAGAGGTTGGCGAAGCGCGCGATCTTCTCCCCCGGTGCCGGCTCCACTTCGAACCGCGTCACCGTCGGGCCGCGCACCGCCGCCACCACCCGCCCCTCCAGCTTGAAGCTGGAGAGCGTCTCGTCGATCTTCTTCACGCGCTCCCGGTGCTCGCGCGCCAGCTCGCTGCGGTCCTCCACCGCCTGCTCGGGCTCGTCCAGCAGGCTGAAGGGCGGCACCTGGATGGGGATGCCCCCGAACTCGGGGACGTCGGCCTCCGCGGCCCCGCCGTCCTCCGCCGCGGCCTCCCCTCCGGCCTGGACGTCGTCGCCGAGCAGCGCCGCCTCCAGCTCGGGGTCGTCCACCGACGCGGCCGCGCCCGCCGCGGCTCCGCCCGCCGCAGCCGCGGCCCCCGGACCCGGACCGAACTCCAGGAAGGGGTCGTCCTCGGGGTCGGCCCAGGGCGGCAGGTCGTCGGCCGAGCCCGCGCCGGCCGGGGCCTCCCACAGGGCGCCGGCCGCCTCGGGCGCCG
>JASBRS010000082.1 GCA_030149325.1 Deinococci bacterium | reverse complement strand
CGTGGCGAGCGATGTGGATGTGGTGCAGAAGTCGGGCTCGTGGTACGCGTTCGGGGAGACGCGGTTGGGTCAGGGCAAGGAGAAGGCGGTGGAGTTCCTGAGCCAGAACCCGGACGTCCTCGCCGACATCCGCGAGCGCGTCATGGCCGAGCTCGAGCTCGGCGCCCGAGTCGGTGGCGCGGCCGGCGCGCGCCGGGCGGCCGAGGCCGACCTCGACGACGACGACGGGGACACCGCCCTGGAGGCGTGAACGGCGCCCGACGAGGGCCGCCGACCGACGCGTGCGGGCCCGTCCCTCCGGGGGCGGGCCCGCCGCTGTGTCGCGGGGATGTGCGGAGCCGCACCCCGGGCCCGGATAGCCTGTGTCACGGTGGATGGAGCGTGGCGGGCGCTCAGGCCCGCCGGGATTAAGATGATGTGGTGGAACCACCGTTTAGGCCCCAGTCGGGCCGGGCTCGAGAGATAGCTCGGCAAGGCTGGGGTCGGACGTAGGAGTTGGTACAGCATGGGTGTCACCGAAACGCTCACCGAACCCGCACCCGACCGAGGCGTCGAGGCGGTCGTCAACGACTTCTCGATCGGGATCGCGACCGCCAACGGTACGGGCAGTCAGACCGCGAACCTGACCCTGCTCCGCAGCTTCTTCAAGATGGGCATCCCCGTTCACGGCAAGAACATCTTCCCGTCGAACATCCAGGGCCTACCCACCTGGTACAACATCCGCGTCAGCAAGCAGGGCTACATCGCCCGTCGCCCCGCGGAGCTGCTGGTCGCCTTCAACGCCGCGACCGTCAACGAGGACATCGCCAACCTCCCGTCCGGCGGCGTGTGCATCTTCAACGACGACCTGTCGGCCGACACCTCGCGCACCGACCTCATCTACTACGGCATCCCGGTCAAGGAGCTGCTCACGGGCAACCCGCTCAAGGGCAAGTTGCGCGACTACATCGCCAACATGACCTACGTCGGCGTGGTCGCCTGGCTGCTGGGCGTGACCCTCGAGACGCTCGAGGACTCGCTGGCATTCCACTTCGGGCACCGGCAGAAGCTGGTCGACAGCAACATGGCGGTGGTGCGAGCCAGCTACGAGTGGGCGGCCGCCAACCTCCAGAAGCTCGACCGCTTCAAGGTCGAGCCCATGAGCGCCACCGAAGGCATGATCCTGATGAACGGCAACGAGGCGGGCGCCCTGGGGTCGCTCTTCGGAGGCGCCAGCGTCGCCGCCTGGTACCCCATCACGCCTTCGACGAGCTTCATCGACAGCTTCCGTGAGCACGGTCCCAAGCTCCGCACCGCTCCCGACGGCAAGCCCACCTACGCGGTGGTCCAGGCCGAGGACGAGCTCGCCGCCATCGGCATGGTGATCGGCGCCGGCTGGGCGGGCGCGCGCGCCGTGACGGCGACGTCCGGCCCCGGCATCTCGCTGATGGCCGAGTACATCGGGCTGGCCTACTTCGCCGAGGTGCCGGCCGTGATCTGGGACGTCCAGCGCGTCGGCCCCAGCACCGGCCTGCCGACCCGGACCAGCCAGGGCGATCTCGCCTTCGCCTACGGCCTGGGGCACGGGGACACCAAGCATCCGGTGCTGCTGCCCTCCAGCATCGAGGAGGCCTTCGAGTTCGGCTGGAAGGCGCACGACCTGGCCGACGTCCTGCAGACGCCGATCTTCGTGCTCTCCGACCTCGATCTGGGGATGAACAACTGGATGGGGGAGCCCTTCGTCTACCCCGACACCCCGATCCAGCGCGGCAAGGTGCTGAGCGCCGAGGAGGTCGAGGCCAAGGGCTTCGCGCGCTACCGCGACATCGACGGCGACGGCATCGCCTACCGCACGTTGCCGGGCAACCCCAACGCCATGTCGGCGTACTTCGCGCGCGGCACCGGCCACAACGACGGCGCCGTCTACAGCGAGCGGCCGGAGGACTGGACCGAGAACATGGACCGGCTGGTGCGCAAGTTCGACACCGCGCGCACGCTGGTGCCCAAGCCGGAGGTGCGGACGATGGAGGGCGCCGAGGTCGGCATCCTGGCGTTCGGCACCACCCGCTACGCCATCGAGGAGGCGCGCGACCGGCTCGCCGCCGAGGGGCTCGCCACCGACTTCCTGCGCCTTCGGGCGCTGCCCATCGGAGCCGAGGTGCGCGACTTCATCCAGGCCCACAGCCTGGTGATCGTGATGGAGATGAACCGCGACGGCCAGCTCTTCGACATCCTGAAGTCGGAGTGCCACCGCTGCGCCACGCGCCTGGAGTCGGTCGCCTTCCTCGACGGCATGCCGTGGACGGCGGCCTGGGTTCAGGAGCGCGTGCTCGCGACCGTGTCGGAAGGACGGAACTGAGGCCATGGAACGGACCATGAAGCTGAACGTGTTGGGCATGTCGAAGGCCGACTACGCCGGCGCCACCTCGACGCTGTGCAAGGGCTGCGGGCACAACTCCATCGCCAACCAGATCATCCAGGTCGCCTACGAGCTGAACGTGCGCCCCAACGAGATGATCAAGCTGTCGGGCATCGGCTGCTCGAGCAAGTCGCCCACCTACTTCCTGGGACAGTCGCACGGCTTCAACGGTCTCCACGGCCGCATGCCGTCGCTCGCCACCGGCGCCCTCATGGCCAACCACCACCTGCACGCCCTGGGCGTGAGCGGCGACGGCGACACCGGCAGCATCGGCATGGGGCAGTTCAAGCACATGGTGCGGCGCAACGTGCGCATGGTCTACATCGTCGAGAACAACGGCGTGTACGGCCTCACCAAGGGCCAGTTCTCCGCCACCGCCGACTACGGCCAGACGCTCAAGTACGCGGGCCACAACGACTTCCCCGCCATCGACATCTGCATGGAGGCGTTGGTGGCCGGGGCCGGCTTCGTGGCCCGCAGCTTCGCCGGCGACGCCAAGCAGGTGCGCGAGCTGCTCAAGGCGGCGCTCAGCCACCGGGGCACGGCCGTGCTCGACATCATCAGCCCCTGCGTGGCGTTCAACAACGAGGACGACTCGCCCAAGAGCTACACCTACGGTCGTGAGCACGAGCACGCCCTGCAGGACATCGGCTTCCACCCGGCCGACGAGGAGATCATCATCGACCCGCAGGAGCCGGGGGCGACCACCGTCGTCGAGCTGCACGACGGCTCCAAGATCAAGCTCCACAGCCTCGAGGAGAACTACGATCCCACCGACAAGGCGGCGGCCATGGAGCGCCTGCGGCGCGCCGAGGACACCGGCGAGTTCATCACGGGCCTGATCTACTTCAATCCCAACCGCCCGTCGCTGGCCGAGGTGAGCGGCCTCGACCAGCGCCCCCTGGCCACGCAGCCCGACGAGCTGCTGCGCCCGCGCCGTGACCAGCTCGACGCGCTGATGCGCGACTACAACTGACGCGACCCCTCGACGTACGCGATGCGAGCGGTCCGGGCCTGCCCGGACCGCTCGTTGCGTTCGAGGCTCAGCGGTCGGGGGCGGGGTACTTGGGGAGCTGGGTGGCGATCAGGAAGTCGCGCACCCGCGTCGGCAGGCGCACCAGCGCCAGGCGCAGCCGGGCGTCGGCCCCCACCGGGTAGTACGGGCGGGGACGGGCGCTGCGGAGCGCCGCGACGATCACCGCGGCCACCGTCTCCGGCGGGACGCCGCGCGCGTTCTCGATGAACCGGCGCATGGTGGCGAAGGCCGGGCCGTACAGCGCGGTCGCGCGGGTCGGCATCCTCCGCTCGAGCTTCTGGATGCGGAGCAGGGAGCGCTGCCACATCGGCGTGTGCACCGTCCCCGGCTCGATGATCGAGACGCTGATGCCCCACGGCGCCAGCTCCAGGCGCAGGGCGTCGGTCATGGCTCGGAGGGCGAACTTGGAAGCGTTGTACGGGCCCGTGAAGGGGGTCGAGACCGACCCCGAGATCGAGCCGATGTTGACGATGCGCCCGCGGGCGCGGCGCAGCAGAGGGATGAACGCCTGGGTCACGGCCAGGGTCCCGGTGACGTTGACGTCGAACTGCTCGCGGACGTCCTCCAGCGGGACGAACTCCAGGGGCGCGGCCACCACCACGCCGGCGTTGTTCACCAGTCCGAAGAGGCCGCCGTCGCCCAGCTCGGCTCCGATCCGGCGCGCCGCCTCGGCGATGATGTCCGGCCGGGTGACGTCGAGGCGGACGGGACTCAACCAGCCCTCGCCGGCGCGTTGGAGCGCGGTGCCGTCCTCGTCGCGGCGGACCCCGGCGTAGACGCGGAACCCGGCGCGAGCCAGGGCCAGCGCAGCGGAGCGCCCGATGCCCGACGAGGCACCGGTCACGACGACGGCGGGCGGAGCGAGGTCGTTCACGGCTACGTTAGAATTCTATGACAAGCATGGGACCCGAGCCGTGCGCATCGCGATCTTCACAGAGACGTTCCTCCCCAAGGTGGACGGCGTGGTCACCCGCCTCGTCCACACGCTCCAGGCGCTCGAGGACCTAGGGCACGAGGTGCTGGTGCTGGCGCCGCCCGGAGCGCCGGCGCACCACGGCCGTGCCACCGTGGTGGCGGCGCCCGGGCTGCCCTTCCCCTGGTACCCGGAGCTCAACGTCGCGTTGCCGTCGGTGCGGATCGCGAGCGACGCCGCGGCCTTCGAACCCGATGTCGTCCACGTCGTCAACCCGGTGCTCTTCGGTGCCTGGGGCGCGTTGTGGGCGCGCCAGCGACGCCTGCCGCTGGTGGCCAGCTTCCACACCGACCCCAAGGTGGTGCGGCGCTTGGGCCTGGGGTGGTTCCGGCGCCCGCTGGAGATCGTCGACCGCGAGATCCACAACCTGGCCGACGTCAACCTCTGCACCAGCCCGCAGATGGTGAGCCTGGCCCGCGGGTTGCGCATCCGCCGGGTGCGGCTGTGGCCCAAGGCGGTCGACAGCGAGCGCTTCCGGCCGTCGCAGGCGTCGGCGGAGATGCGGGCGCGGCTCAGTGGCGGCGAGCCCGATCGTCCCCTGGTGGTCTACGCCGGTCGGGTGTCGTTCGAGAAGCGCGTCGACGTGTTGGCGGAGGCCGTCCGGCGGTTGCCCGAGGCGCGCGTCGCCGTGGTCGGCGAGGGGCCCGCCCTGGAGTGGTTGAAGCGCGAGCTGGCGGACACGCCCACCGTGTTCACAGGCTTCCTGGCTGGTGACGAGCTGGCGGCGGCCTACGCCAGCTGCGACGTCTTCGCGTTCCCGTCGGACTCCGAGACGCTGGGGTTCGCCGCCATCGAGGCGATGGCGGCCGGCGTGGCGGTCGTGGCGGCGCGCGCGGGGGGCATCCCCCATATCGTGCAGGACGGCGTGAACGGCGTCCTTGTCGATCCTGGGGATGCGATCGCGTTGGCCGACGCCATCGCCGGGTTGCTCGGCGATGCCAGGCGGCGCGAGGCCCTCGCCGAGCGCGGACGGCGGGACAGCGAGCGTTGGTCGTGGGATGCCAGCACGCGCGCCCTGGTCGCCTACTACCGCCTGGCCGTGCGGCTGCACGAGGCCGGCCGGGGCGCGGCCCGCGCCGGGCGGTCGGCCCGAGCCGCCTGAGGCCCGAGCGGCCCGCGGCCCCCACCCAGAGAGGACAATTGGCCCTGGCCCGGGGATCTGGCCGATCCTAGGCTGGCGACAAGCCTAGCCATGCGTCGGACGGTCGTCGATTCGCGTCGCGATTCCACCCGGAGGGACCAGATGCACTACGAGTACCAGGCCGAGATCCACACCTACGCTCCGGCCGGACGGCTGCGCCAGTTGGTGCAGCGGCTCCAGGGGGCCGAGTGCGAGGTGCAGGTGGACCGTGCCGCTCGAGTCCTCCGCCTCCGGGTCCGCGACAGCGAGGACGCGTGGATGCAGACCGCCCTCGTCACCATGCTCCTGCTCACCTACAAGGACGTGGTGGCCTGGGGCGGGCACTCCCGCCGCGTGGACGGACCACGTTCGGTGCCGGAGCTGCCCGCCGAGGTGGAGGGACCCCTCGGGGCCTGAGGGCGAGGATCGGACTCCTCTCCGGGGTTGGGCGCCGCCGACGGGGCGGCGCCCCGTTCTTTGCGGGGCTCGGGGTCCGGACGTGGCCGGAAGCGGAGTAGAATCGACGTCTGCGAGGCCCGCCCGCACGGAGGGCGGGGCCCGCCGGGAACCGCGTGGTCGCCGCCGTCTACCTCCCCGCCCTGCTGCTCTCGTTCTGCAACGGTCTGCTGGTGCCGACGTTGCCGCTGTTCGCGAGCGACCTCGGGGTGTCGCTCGGCATGGTCGGCCTGGTGCTCGCGGCCGAGGCGCTGGGAACGCTCCTCGCCGACCTCCCGGCGGGGCTGCTGCTCAACCGCTTCGGCGACAAGGTGGTGATGGTGCTCGGCGTGGGGCTGGTGGCGGGGTCGGTCCTGCTGCTGGTGCCGGCACGCGGCGTGGCCGTGGTGATCCTGCTGCGTCTGACGGCGGGGGTGGGGCAGGCGCTGTGGGGCCTGTCGCGGCACGCCTTCCTGACCCAGGCGACGCGCTCGGGGCGGCGCGGCCGCGCCATCTCCGCCTTCGGCGGCGTGGCCCGCGCCGGTGCCTTGCTGGGGCCCGCGGTCGGCGGGGGCGTAGCCGCGCTCTTCGGGCTCCGTGCGCCCTTCCTGGTCTACGGCGCGGTGGCGCTGGCGGCGCTGGTGGTGGTGCTGTTCGCGGTGCCCGCCACCGCCCCCGGCGGGGGCGAGCGAGGTGCGCTGAAGCGCCCCAACTACCTGGCGTTGAAGGCCTTCACCGGGGTACTGACGACGGCGGGGACGGCCCAGTTGATGGCGCAGATGCTCCGCGCCGGCCGCCGCGTGCTGGTCCCCCTGTACGCCAGCCACGTCCTCGGCCTGGACGTCGGCGCGGTGGGCGTCGTGCTGTCGGCGTCGGCGTTCGCCGACATGACGCTGTTCTACGCGGCCGGCCAGTTGATGGACCGCATGGGCCGGAAGTTCGCCATCGTTCCGAGCTTCGTGGTGCAGGCCCTGGGGCTGGCGCTGGTGCCGGTCACCCAGGGCTTCGGATCGTTGCTGGTTGTGGCGCTGCTGATGGGCTTCGGCAACGGTCTCAGCTCCGGGACCATGATGACCCTAGGGGCGGACCTGGCGCCTCCCGAGGCGCTGGGCGAGTTCCTCGGCGTGTGGCGACTGATCGGAGATGCCGGCGTCAGTGGGGGGCCGCTGCTGGTGGGGGTGGTGGCCGAGGCGCTCGACCTGGGACTGGCGTCGGTCGCGGTGGCCGTCGTCGGGCTCGGGGCTGCGGCGATGTTCGCCTTCCGCGTTCCGGAGACGTTGCGGAGGACGTGAGCGATGCCGTCTCGCGCGCCGGTGCGCGCGCATAGAATCGCGAGACCGGCCGCATGGGCGCGTGCCGTCGACGGGGAGACCGCGACGGCGGAGCGGCACACGACCGCAGGGTGAGCGAGGCGATTGGGTGGACTGGGTAGGAGCCGGGCAAGGGAGCGGGGCCGCCGCCTTCTTCCGGGCGCATCCTCAACCGATGATCGTCTACGATCCGGACACGCTCCGGATCCTGGCGGTCAACGCGTCGGCGGTCACCCACTACGGGTATCCCGAGACCGAGTTCACCTCCCTCACGCTCCTCGATATCCGGCCCAACGAGGACGTCCAGCGCATGCTCACCGCCCGGGCGGGACTCCAGCCGCCGTACGTGATGCCCGGCACCTTCCGCCACCTCCGCAAGGACGGCACCGAGCTGGACGTGGTGATCAGCGTGTTCGCCGTCCGCTTCGGCGGCCGTCCGGCGCGCCTGGTCCAGATCGTCGATGTCACGCCCGACCGTCGGGCGTTCGTCAGCCTGCTTCGCGCCGAGGAGAAGTTCCGCGCTCTGTTCGAGAACGCCTACGACGCCGTCGCGCTGGTGCGCTCGGGTCGGTTCGTGGAGTGCAACAGCCGCACCGAAGAGCTCTTCGGGCGCCCGCGGGAGCGTTTCCTGGGCCATGGTCCCCACGAGCTCTCGCCCCCCCTCCAACCCGACGGCCGTGACTCCCGCGCCGCCACCGACCGCCTGCTGACGAGGGCGCTGGAGGGGTCGGAGGAGCGTTTCCCCTGGGTCTACCTGAAGGCCGACGGCACGCGCTTCGAGGCCGAGGTCCACCTGTCCCGCCTGGACGTCGGCGGCGAGGCGTTCGTGAAGGCGCAGATCCGCGACGTCACCCTCCAGAAGCAGCAGTTCGACGAGCTCCGGGAGCTGCGCCAGGCCGTGGAACAGGGGTCCACGACGGTCGTGCTGACCGACGCCGAGGGGCGCATCCGCTACGCCAACCGTCGGTTCGCCGAGCTCACCGGCTTCGACAAGCAGGAGGTGGTCGGCTGGAGCGTCGCCGAGCTGGCGGCTCCGGACGCGGCCAACCCCGACCTGCGCGTGATCACCGAGACGGTACGGCGCGACGGGGTGTGGCGGGGAGAGTTCGTGAACCGGACGCGCAGCGGCGGGCGCGTCTGGGAGCGCGCGCAGATCACGGCGGTCACCGACGAGAGCGGCCGGGTGCTGCAGTACCTCAAGGTGGCCGAGGACATCACCGAACGGCGCAGCATGTCGGCGCAGTTGGAGTACCTCGCCAGCCACGATCCCCTCACGGGCTTGCTCAACCGTACCGGCTTCGAGGAGCGGCTGGTGGCTGCGCTGGCCGACCGTCGTGCCGACGGGCGCCGCACGGCGGTCCTGACCGTCGACCTGCAGGGCTTCCGGTTGCTCAAGGACAGCCTCGGGGCGGACGCCGGCGACGAGCTGCTGCGGATGGCCGCACGCCGTCTCACCGTGGGGTTGGGGGACGAGGGAGCGGTGGCGCGTCTGACGCGGGACGAGTTCGGCATCGTGACAGGGCCGCTGGGGCTGGCGGTCGAAGCCACCGAGGTGGCGGCGCGGCTGCTGGGCGCCCTGGAGGAACCGGTCGAGGTGGAGGGCCGCGAGGCGGTGCTGAGGCCGCGCATGGGGATCGCCGTCTACCCGGATCACGGGGAGCGCCCCGGCGAGCTGCTCAAGCACGCCTCGCTGGCGCTCACGCGGGCGCGCGCCCAGGGGGGCGCCGCCTTCGCGTTCTTCACGCCGGCCATGGACGTCCGCGCACGGGAACGCTTCGTGCTCGAGGGCGAGCTCCGCGCTGCGATCGGCAGCGACCAGTTCGTGCTCCACTACCAGCCCATGCTCGACCTGGCCCGGGGCCGGACCGCGGGCGTGGAGGCGCTGGTGCGGTGGCAGCACCCGACGCGCGGTGTGCTGGCGCCCGACGTCTTCATCCCGCTGGCGGAGGAGACCGGCATGATCCGCGAGATCGGCCTCCAGGTGCTGCGCCTCGCGGCCAGGCAGCTCCGGCTCTGGATCGACGAGGGCCTGGCCGTGGGCAGGATGGCGGTCAACCTGTCGCCCGTGCAGATCCGCTCGCCGGGCCTGGTCGACGAGGCGCGCGAGGTGTTCCGTGCCTTCGGGGTGCCGAGCGAGCGCTTCGAGTTCGAGATCACGGAGACGGCGGCGATGGTGGATCCCCGTCGCGGAGCCGAACTGCTCGAGGAGCTCCGGTCGTTGGGCGCGCGCGTCACGCTCGACGACTTCGGGACCGGCTACGCCTCGCTCGCCTACCTGAGGGACCTGCCCTTCGACGCCATCAAGGTCGACCGCAGCTTCGTCCGTCGCCTCGGCACGGCCGCATCGGCGGACGACGAGCGCATCCTCGCCGCCGTCGTGGGGCTGGGCAAGAGCCTCGGTGCCAGCGTGGTGGCCGAGGGCGTCGAAACGCGCGAGCAGCTCCGCGTGCTGCGGCGCGTGGCGGCCGACGTGGTGCAGGGGCACCTGCTGTCGTGCCCGGTGCCCGCGGCCGACCTGCCCGAACGGCTGGCCGGGATCTCGGCCGTCCTCACCGACTGATCGAAGTCAGGCGGGGCCGGACACCCAGCGCAACGGGGCCTCGGCCCCACCGCGGCGATGGCAGCGCCCGCAGCTGTAGCGCTGCCGGCTGCGCCGGTAACGCGGATAGCGCATGCCGCAGCGGTCGCAAACCAGGGCGTAGGGAGCGGGGGGCAGGACCACCTCGTCCGGCGCCGCCAGGCGCTCCGGGCGGGCGCCGATGCGCAGACAGGTGGCGCGCCAGCGCGCGCCGTGCCCGTCGCCGGGCGTCAGGGCGTGCGCGATCTCGTGCAGGAGCGTGTCGCGCACGACCTGGGGATCGTTGAGGTGGGTGAGCGGCGCCGACAGCGTGATTCGCTTGCGCTGGGGCTGGCACGAGCCCAGGCGCCTGCGGGCGCGGTCGAAGGCGAAGGTCCAGTCGGTCAGACCGTGAGCCTGCAGCAGCGACGTCGCCAGGGCGCGGGCATCCCCGAGGGTCACGCCGGCTCCGCGAGCTTCACGCCTTCCACGTCTTCCGCAGGACACGGACCCAGTTGCGGTGGGCCAGGTCGTGCAGGGCGTCGTCGCCGTAGCCGTGCTCCGACAGCGCTTCCAGCAGGCGCTGGACGCCGGCGACGTCGCCGATGGCCGAGGGGATGCGCGCACCGTCGAAGTCGGAGCCGAAGCCGACCCGCGTGATGCCGACCTTGTCGACCAGGTGGTCGATGTGGCGCACCATCACGTCGAGCGGCAGATCGGCGTCGTGGCTGCCCGCCGGGTCGAGGAAGCCAACCGCGAAGTTCAGGCCCACCATGCCGTCGGACGCGCGGATCGCTTCCAGCTGTGCGTCGGTGAGGTTGCGCGGACTGGCGCACACGGCGTGGGCGTTGGAGTGGGTGGCCACCAGCGGCCGGCTCTTTTCTGACGCTCGTGACCAAATATATCCACCCCGTTGACGGCTCCATGC
>JASBRS010000081.1 GCA_030149325.1 Deinococci bacterium | reverse complement strand
CGTGGCGAGCGATGTGGATGTGGTGCAGAAGTCGGGCTCGTGGTACGCGTTCGGGGAGACGCGGTTGGGTCAGGGCAAGGAGAAGGCGGTGGAGTTCCTGAGCCAGAACCCGGACGTCCTCGCCGACATCCGCGAGCGCGTGCTCGACGAGCTTAGGCGGGGTGGGCGCGTTCCCGGCGCCGGCACCTCGAGCGAGGACGGTGAAGCGTGAGCGCGCTTGTGTGGATCGTGATCGTCGTCGCCGCCGGATTCGGCGGCCTGTTCGTGGGACAGTCGCTGCGGCGGGGCCGCGACGCGGAGATCGAGCGTCAGGCCCGTGAGGCCGCCGCCGCGCGTCTGGCCGAGGCCGAGCAGGAGGCCCAGCGCGCCCTCGAGCAGGCCGCGCGCGAGGCGCAGGAGCGAGCCGCTCAGGAGCGCCGTCGCTGGGAGGAAGAGGAGCGCCGCGCCCGCGCCCGTCTCGAGGAGGACGTCGACCGCGCCCGACGGACCGCCGAGCAGGACGTCGTCCGCATCCGCGAGGACGTGGAGCGCGAGCGCAACGAGATGCGCAGCGCCCGCGACGAGATCCGGCGCGATCGCGAGAAGATCGAGCAGCTCGAGGAGCGCCTCAACCGACGCGGCGAGCAGCAGGACGCCCGCGCCGTCCGCCTCGACGAGACCGAGGAGCGCCTCGACGCCCGCGAGGCCGAGTTGCGCGAACGTGACGAGGCGCTGTCCGCGCGGCAGGCCGAGGTCGACGACCAGCTCCACGCCATCGCCCAGCTCAGCCGTGAACAGGCCGCCGAGATGGTGCTCGAGCGAGTCGAGCGGGAGCTCGAGCGCGAGAAGGCGGTGCGCGTCCGCGCCGCTCTCGAGCGCGCCGACGCCGAGTCGAAGCGCAAGTCCTACGACATCGTGGCGCAGGCCATCCAGCGCAGTGCCTCCGAGGTGTCCGCCGCCATCAGCGTGTCGGTGGTGCCGATCCCCAACGACGCCATGAAGGGGCGCATCATCGGTCGCGAGGGCCGCAACATCCGCGCCTTCGAGGCCCTCACCGGCGTCGACCTGATCATCGACGACACGCCCGAGGCGGTGCTGCTCTCGAGCTTCAACCCGCTGCGGCGGGAGGTGGCCACCCTCGCCCTCAGCGAGCTGGTGGCCGACGGCCGCATCCACCCCGCGCGCATCGAGGAGGTCGTGCAGAAGGCCCAGCAGGACATGCAGACGTACATCCGCGAACGCGGCGACGAGGCCGCGCTCGAGACCAACGTCGTCGGCCTCAAGCCCGGCCTGCTGCAGCTCCTCGGTCGCATGCACTTCCGCACCAGCTACGGTCAGAACATCCTCAAGCACTCGGTCCAGGTGGGGCACCTCACCGGCATCATCGCGGCCGAGCTGGGGCTCGACGCGGCGCTGGCGCGGCGCGCCGGGCTGCTCCACGACATCGGCAAGTCGATCGACCGGGAGATCGAGGGCACCCACACCGAGATCGGCGCCAACCTCGGCCGGCGCTTCGGCGAACCGCGCGAGGTCATCGACGCCATCGCGCACCACCACGACCTCGACCAGGCCGAGACCCTCTTCCCCATCATCGTCAACGCCGCCGACGCCATCTCGGCCGCGCGGCCCGGTGCCCGCCGTGAGACCCTCGAGAGCTACCTCAAGCGCCTCGAGGGGCTGGAGAACATCGCCACCAGCTTCCCCGGCGTGGAGAACGCCTACGCCATCCAGGCGGGGCGCGAGATCCGCATCATCGTCGAGCCCGACAAGGTCAACGACGCCTCGGCGGTGTTGCTGGCCCGCGACATCGCCAATCGCATCGAGCAGGACATGGAGTACCCGGGGCAGGTGCAGGTCACGGTGGTGCGGGAGTCGCGCGCGGTCGAGTACGCCCGCTGAGGCCGCGGCGGCGGGCGGGCACCCCGGCGCGTCGGTGTACTCGCCCGTCGAACGCGTGCTGAACGCCGGTTCGGGCGGCTTTTGCCCTCCGCGGTAGCGGCGGGTATACTCGTGCCTGGCCGCATCCCTCCGGCCGCCAGGCCGGCCCCGTTCCCCGCTGCGAGGTGCCCCGTGTCCGCGAGCCCGTCCCTACCGTTCGTCGCCGTGTGCAGGCGTGCCTGCCCCGACGACACCCGACCTGCGCCGATCCCCGAGACGGCTCCGGTGACCTCGTGAGGGTCGGCGAGGACGTCAAGCTCTTCTGCGGCACCGCCACGCCCGAACTGGCGCGCGCCGTGGCCAAGAACCTCGGCAAGGAGCTCTCGCACGGCACCGTCTCGCAGTTCCCCGACGGCGAGACGCGCATCCGCATCGACGAGTCGGTACGGGGCAGCGACACCTACATCATCCAATCGACGTCCGCGCCCGTGAACCACAACCTGATGGAGCTGCTGGTGCTCGTCGACGCGCTGCGTCGCGCCTCGGCGTGGCGCATCAACGCCGTCATCCCGTACTTCGGCTACGCTCGCCAGGACAAGAAGGTGCAGGCGCGCGAGCCCATCACCGCCAAGCTCGTCGCCAACCTGCTGGAGACGGCGGGCGTCGATCGCGTCATCACCGTCGACCTGCACGCCGGCCAGATCCAGGGGTTCTTCGACGTCCCCGTCGATCACCTGACGGCGCTGTCGATCCTCGGCAACCACCTCAAGACCACCGACCTCAGCGACTCGGTGGTGGTCTCCCCCGACGTCGGACGGGCCACCGAAGCGCGGCGCCTCGCCAACTTCCTCAACCTGCCGCTGGCGATGCTCTACAAGCGCCGCACCAGCCCCACCGAGACCGAGGTCACCCACGTGATCGGCGAGGTGGACGGGCTGCGGCCGATCATGATCGACGACATGATCTCCACCGCGGGCACCATGCGCCGCGGCATCGACGCCCTGCTCAAGCTCGGCGCCGTCCCCGACGTGCGCGTCGCCGCCACCCACGCGGTGTTCACGCCGCCGGCGTTGGAGCGCCTCTCGCACAGCGCCATCCAGCGCGTCTACGTCACCGATACCGTCCCCTTCCAGGGGGGGCACGCCTCGGTCGAGGTCCTCAGCGTGGCGCCGCTGCTCGCCAAGGCGATCCGCAACGTCCACGACCACAACTCGGTCAGCTCGCTGTTCACCACCTAGCAGCGCCGTCGGCTTTACAGCCGTGCCCGTCACCGAGTATGCTCGGATGCTGTCGTGTCCGGCCGCTCCTCGGGATCGAGACGGACCACCGCCGGCCACGACCCTACGCGGGTCACGCGCGCGACCACCCCGGACCGCGTGCGACCGAACCGGGGCCGACAGCCATCGCCTCGCTCGGGGTCCCACGGGACCGCACGACCGGAGACCGTTGGAGGAAGCATGAAGCTGGAAGCACAGAAGCGAAGCGCCGGCAAGGCCGCCGCCCTGCGTCGTGAGGGCAGGCTGCCCGGCGTGGTGTACAACAGCGGGCTGAACGTGACCGTCAGCGTCGACCGGCGCGCCTTCGACAAGGTGTTCCGTTCGCGCGGCACCTCGAACATCATCGACCTCGAGGTCGACGGCACCGTCCACGCGGTGCTCGTCAAGCAGGTCCAGATGGACAAGCGCCGTCGGCTGCCCCAGCACGTCGACTTCTACGCCGTGACCGAGGGTCAGGTCGTCGACATCCACGTTCCCATCGAGATCGAAGGTACCTCGCGCGGCCAGCGCGAAGGCGGCATGCTCGACGTCCACCGCCGCGAGGTCCACATCGAGATCATGCCGCGCCTGATCCCCGAGAACATCGTCGTGGACGTCAGCGAGCTGGAGATCGGCGACAGCCTCCACGTCGCCGACGTCGCCGACCTGCTCCCCAAGGAAGCACGCATCCTCGACGACCTCGACCGCACCATCCTCTCGGTGGTCCCGCCGCGTCTGGCGGAGGCCGAGGAGGAAGCGGCCGAGGAGGAAGCGGCCGAGCCCGAGGTCATCAGCCGCGGCGGCGACGAGGACGAGGAAGCCTCGACCGAAGGCGAGTAGCATGCGCATCCTGGCCGGCCTCGGGAACCCCGGGCCGCGCTACCGAGGTACCCGGCACAACGCCGGGTACCTCGTCTTGGATGAGCTGGCCCGGCGCTGGCGGGCCGACTACCGACGAGCCCGCCATGCCGACGAGGCCCGCGCCCGGGGCCTGCTGCTGGTCAAGCCCACGACCTTCATGAACCTCTCGGGGCAGGCCGTTCACGCAGCCCTGACGCGCGAAGGCGTCCGGCCCGCGGAGCTGCTGGTGGTCCACGACGACCTCGATCTGCCCCTCGGGCGGCTGCGCCTCAAGTCCGGCGGTGGTGCCGGCGGCCAACGCGGCGTCCGCGACATCATCGACGCCATCGGTCCCGACTTCGTGCGCCTCAAGATCGGCGTCTCGCGCCCGCCGGAGGACTGGACCGCCGAGCGATGGGTGCTGAGCCGCTTCGACGACAGCGAGCTCGACGTCCTCGAACGCGTCGTCGCGCGGGCCGCCGACGCCGTCGAGACGTTGCTCGACGCCGGCCTGGTCGCCGCCATGAACCTGGTCAACGGCGTCGACCTGGCGCACCCCGACCCCACCCCCGAACCCCCCGAGGTCTGAGCCGCCGCGTCCCGAGCCCGCACCTCGCGGGCCCCCTCCTTCCGCCCTCGCGAGCGTCTCCGCCCGACGCGCCTAGCCGCGTCAGGGACGGCACACCTGGCTCCTCCGAACGTCGGGGCATCGCCCACCGCGATGTCGGAGAATCGCGGACAACCGCGGCCGAAGGCCGGGGCTAGCGTGGGGTCGTGCGCTTCGCCGGGGGAGGGGCCCCGGCACGACCGTCCGGTTCGCTGCGACGAAGGAGGAACGATGAAGCGGCCCTGGGTGATGACCGATGGCAACGAGGCGACCGCCTACGTGGCCTACAAGCTCAACGAGGTGGTGGCGATCTACCCCATCACCCCGGCCTCGCCGATGGGCGAGTTCGCAGACCTGTGGAGCGCCCGCAAGGACGCCAACCTGTGGGGAACGGTGCCGTCGATCCAGGAGATGCAGGCCGAGGGGGGCGCCGCCGGTGCCGTCCACGGAGCGCTGCAGACGGGTGCCCTCACCACCACCTTCACGGCCAGCCAGGGGCTGCTGCTCATGCTCCCCAACATGTACAAGATCGCGGGCGAGCTGACCAGCACGGTCTTCCACATCGCCGCGCGCTCGCTGGCCGCCCAAGCGCTGTCGATCTTCGGCGACCACAGCGACGTCATGGCCGCGCGTGGCACGGGCTGGGCGATGCTGTTCGCCAACTCGGTGCAGGAGGCGCAGGACTTCGCGCTCATCGCGCAGGCCGCCACGCTGGCCGGCCGCGTCCCGTTCCTGCACGTGATGGACGGCTTCCGCACCTCCCACGAGGTCGCCAAGATCGAGCGCCTGGCCGACGAGGACATGCGGGCGCTCATCGACGACGAGCTGGTGCGCGCCCACCGGGCGAGGGCGCTCACCCCCGACGCCCCCTTCATCCGCGGCACGGCCCAGAACCCCGATGTCTTCTTCCAGGCGCGCGAGAGCGCCAACCGCTACTACGACGCGCTTCCCGCCATCGTCGAGGACAGCATGGCACGCTTCGAGGCGCAGGTCGGACGGCGCTACCGCCTCTTCGACTACGTGGGCGCCCCCGACGCCGAGCGCGTGCTGGTGATGATGGGCTCCGGCGCCGAGACCGCCGAGGAGACGGTGCGCTACCTGCAGCAGCGCGGCGAGAAGGTCGGCCTCGTCAAGGTCCGGCTGTTCCGCCCCTTCTCGCGGTCGCACCTGATGGCCGCCCTGCCGAGCAGCGTGCGCGCCATCGCCGTGCTCGACCGCACCAAGGAGCCCGGCGGCGCCGGCGAGCCGCTCTACCAGGACGTCGTCACCGCCCTCAGCCAGGGCCTGGCGGACGGCAGCGCGGGGCTCGAGGCGATGCCCCGCGTGGTGGGCGGCCGCTACGGGCTGTCCTCGAAGGAGTTCACCCCTGCCATGGTGCACGCCGTCCTCGACGAGCTGGCCGCCGAGTCGCCGCGGCAGTACGTCACGGTGGGCATCAAGGACGACGTCACCCACCTGAGCCTGGACTACGACGCCGACCTCGACATCGAGCCCGACGACGTCACCCGGGCGGTGTTCTGGGGCCTCGGCTCCGACGGTACGGTGGGGGCGAACAAGAACTCGATCAAGATCATCGGCGAGGAGACCGACGGCTTCGCCCAGGGCTACTTCGTCTACGACAGCAAGAAGGCGGGCGCCCGAACGGTGAGCCACCTGCGCTTCGGTCCCGAGCCCATCCGCTCGACCTACCTCATCCGCCGCGCCAACTTCGTGGCGGTGCACCAGTTCGGCTTCTTCGAACGCGTCGACGTGCTGGAGAACGCCGCCCGGGGAGCGACGCTGCTGATCAACAGCCCCTACGCCCCGGAGGAGACCTGGAAGCACATCCCCGAGCCGGCTCAGCGCCAGATCCTCGACAAGCAGCTCGACCTCCACGTCATCAACGCCTACGAGGTGGCGCGCGACCTCGGGCTCGGCAACCGCATCAACACCATCATGCAGACCTGCTTCTTCGCCATCAGCGGCGTGCTGCCCAAGGACGAGGCCGTCCAACGCATCAAGGACGCCATCCGCAAGACCTACGGCAAGCGCGGCGAGGCCGTGGTCCGCATGAACTTCGCCGCTGTGGACGCGGCGCTCGACCACCTGCACGCGCTGCCGCGCCCGGCGGTCGTCGACGGTCCGGCCATGCCGCCGGTGGTCCCCGACGACGCACCCGACTTCGTCCGCAACGTCACCGCCGAGATGATCGCCGGCCGCGGCGAGGAGTTGGCGGTGAGCGCGCTGCCCGTCGACGGCACCTACCCCAGCGGCACCACCCGCTTCGAGAAGCGCAACCTGGCGCAGGAGGTCCCCGCCTGGGATCCGGAGATCTGCATCCAGTGCGGGAAGTGCGTGCTGGTGTGCCCGCACGCCGTGATCCGGGCCAAGGTGGTGGAACCGTCTGCGCTGGCAGCGGCTCCCGACGGCTTCCTGTCGACCGACGCCCGCTGGCGCGAGTTGCCCGACCTGCGCTACACCCTGCAGGTGGCCGTCGAGGACTGCACCGGCTGCAGCATGTGCGTCGAGGTGTGCCCGGCCAAGGACAAGAGCCGGGTCGGCCACAAGGCCATCGACATGGTGCCGCAGCTCCCGCTCAAGGAGGCGGGCGTGCGCCACTGGGACTTCTTCCTGGAGCTGCCGGAGTACCCGCGCTCGGACAGCCTGAAGTTCAACAACGTCAAGAACGTGCAGGTGCTCGAGCCCCTCTTCGAGTTCTCTGGCGCCTGCGCCGGCTGCGGCGAGACGCCCTACCTCAAGCTCGTCAGCCAGCTCTTCGGCGACCGCTCGATCATCGCCAACGCCACCGGCTGCTCGTCGATCTACGGCGGCAACCTCCCCACCACCCCATGGGCCGTGAACCGCGAGGGGCGCGGCCCGGCGTGGTCGAACTCGCTGTTCGAGGACAACGCCGAGTTCGGGCTGGGCATGCGCCTCACGCTCGACAAGCAGGCCGAGTACGCACGCGAGCTGCTCAAGCGCCTGCACAGCCGCATCAGCGCCGACAGCATGCAGCCGCCCGTCGACGAGGCGCAGTTCGGCGTGCAGGGGGCCGAGTCCGACCTGGTGAGCGCCCTGCTCGAGGCCGAGCAGCTCGACGATGCCGGCATCGAAGCGCAGCGCGCCCGGGTGGCCGAGCTCAAGCGCCGGCTGGCGGGGATGAACGGCCCGGAAGCGAAGGACCTGCTGAGCCTCGCCGACGTGCTGGTGCGCCGCAACGTGTGGATCATCGGCGGCGACGGCTGGGCCTACGACATCGGCTACGGCGGCCTCGACCACGTGCTGGCCAGCGGCCGCGACGTCAACGTGCTGGTGCTCGACACCGAGGTGTACTCGAACACCGGCGGGCAGTCGTCGAAGGCGACGTCGCTCGGGGCCGTGGCGAAGTTCGCGGCCGGCGGCAAGCGCACCCCCAAGAAGGATCTCGGGTTGATCGCCATGCAGTACGGCTACGTCTACGTGGCCCAGATCGCCATGGGCGCCAACGACGCGCAGACGGTCCGCGCCCTGCTGGAAGCCGAGAGCTTCCCGGGGCCGTCGCTGGTCATCGCCTACAGCCACTGCATCGCCCACGGCATCGACATGGCCAAGGGCATGGAGCAGCAGAAGAACGCGTCGCTGTCGGGCTACTGGCCGCTCTACCGCTTCGACCCGCGCGTCGCGGCGCAGGGCAAGAACCCCTTCCAGCTCGACTCGCGCGCGCCCAAGATGGCGTTCAAGGACTACGCCCTGGCCGAGAACCGCTACCGCATGCTCAGGCAGACCAGCCCCGACGATGCCGACCGGCTGCTCGAGGAAGCGCAGCAGGCGGTCCACGCGCGCTGGGCGATGTTCGAGCGGATGGCACGCCAGGAGGGAGCGGCCGCCGCCGTGCCCGCCGACGCCGCGGAAGGAGCCGGACGATGAGCAGCACCGTCGATCTCCGTACCCGCTACCTGGGCCTCGACCTCAAGCACCCGGTGGTGCCGTCCGCCTCGCCGCTGTCGCAGACGCTCGACGGCATCCGCAGGCTGGAGGACGCAGGGGCCAGCGCGGTGGTGATGTACTCGCTGTTCGAGGAGCAGCTCACCCACGAGAGCCTGTCGTTGGAGCACTACCTGAGCTACGGCTCCGAGTCCTACGCCGAGGCGCTCAGCTACTTCCCCGAGCCGCAGGACTACAACGTCGGCCCCGACGGTTACCTCGACCTCATCCGCGAGGCCAAGGCCGCCGTGGACATCCCCATCGTCGGGAGCCTGAACGGCAGCTCGCCGGGAGGGTGGACGCACTACGCCAAGCTCATCGAGGAAGCCGGCGCCGACGCCCTGGAGCTGAACATCTACCACGTGGCCACCGACCCCCTGCAGTCCGGCGAGGCCGTCGAGCAGCTCTACCTCGATGTGCTGCGCGATGTCCGCGAGATGGTGTCGATCCCGGTAGCGGTCAAGCTCAGCCCCTTCTTCAGCAGCATGGGCCACATGGCGCAGAAGCTCGCCCGCAGCGGCGCCGACGGCCTGGTGCTGTTCAACCGCTTCTACCAGCCCGACTTCGACCTCGAGGCACTCGAGGTGGGACCGCACCTGGTGCTCTCCGACTCCAACGAGTTGCGCCTGCCTCTGAGGTGGATCGCCATCCTCTACGGTCGCGTGCAGGCCGACTTCGCGCTCACCACCGGCGTCCACGACCACATCGACGTGCTGAAGGCCACCATGGCCGGCGCCAACGTCGCCATGCTCGCCTCCGAGCTGCTGAAGAACGGCGTGTGGCGCATCACGGACATCGTCGAGGCGATGACGGCGTGGATGGTCGAGCACGAGTACAGCTCGGTGGCGCAGATGCGCGGCAGCATGAGCCAGCAGCACGTCGCGGACCCCGATGCCTTCGAGCGCGCCAACTACATGCGAACGCTGCAGTCGTTCCGCTTCGATCCCACCGGGTCGCTGGCCTAGCCGGACCGACGCGAGACTCGCCGCGGGGCGCTCCTCCGGGAGCGCCCCGTCCTCGTGCGGGCCGCGCGATCAGCCGAAGTGGCCGGAGATGTAGCGCTCGGTCAGCTCCTCGCGCGGGCGCGTGAAGATCTGGTCGGTGGGCCCCTGCTCGATCAGCTCCCCCAGGTGCATGAAGGCGGTCCAGTCGGAGACGCGCCCCGCCTGCTGCATGTTGTGCGTGACGATGACGATGGTGACGTGCTTCTTGAGCTCGGCCAGCAGCTCCTCGATGCGCGCCGT
>JASBRS010000080.1 GCA_030149325.1 Deinococci bacterium | reverse complement strand
CCTGATGGCGTTCAAGCGCAGTTTCACGGAACCGGTGCCGAAAGCCTTGGAGCACTCCCTAGCAGAGAGCGGCGTCGCCACGCTCCACGGCCGGCCCCGCTTCACCGGCCCCGCCACCCTGCAGCTCGGCGAGGACGTCCTTGAGGCGGAACGGATCGCGATCGCCGTTGGTGCGCGTCCTCGAACCCTCACCTTCCCGGGCGCCGAGCACGCGATCTCTAGTGCTGAGTTCCTCGACCTCGAGGCCTTGCCGGGCCGCATCCTCTTCATCGGCGGCGGTTATGTCTCCTTCGAGTTCGCCCACATCGCCGCCCGCGCCGGCGCGAGCGCCACCATCCTCCACCGGCACCCGCGCGCCCTGCCGCACTTCGACCCCGACCTCGTCGACAAGCTCATCGAGGCAACGCGTGGTGCCGGCGTCGACGTCGAACTCGGTCAGGAGGTCACCGGCATTGAAGGCGGCGGGGCATCGTTCAGCGTCCTTACCGCCGATGCCCGTCGCTACGAGGCCGATCTGGTCGTGCACGGTGCGGGTCGCGTCCCCGAGCTTGACGGGCTCGAGCTCAAGGCAGCCGGGATCCGGTACGATCCGGCCCTCGGTATCGAGGTCGAGGATCATTTGAGGTCCACCACGAACCCGCGTGTCTATGCTGCTGGCGATGCGGCCGACACGCCTGGCTGGCCGCTGACGCCCGTCGCCGTCCATGAGGCGCACACGGCCGCCGCCAATCTCATCCGTGGTGATACCCGCGTCCCGGACTATACTGGCACGCCGAGCGTGGTCTTCACGACGCCCAACCTCGCCCGCGCCGGCCTTCTCGAGAGGGAAGCCCGGGCCCAGGGCCGTGAAGTCACCGTTCGACACCAGGACACCCACGGTTGGTACTCCGCGCGCCGCGTGGCTCAGCCTGCTGCCGCTCACAAGATCATCGAAGATGCGGAGACGGGCGAGATCCTGGGCGCCCACTTGCTGGGCGATCGCGCTGGTGACGTCATCGACATGTTCGCGCTCGCCATCCGTCACAAGCTAACCGCCAAGGATCTCAAGACGAGCATCCTGGTTCATCCCGCGGATGCTTCGGATGTGGCGTACATGGTTTAGCTCCGCCGCCATGCCCCCTCGCAATGCCGGCTGCCAGACCGACTTGCAATGGGTAGTCGAAGTCGTAGGCTAGCGGTCTGACGGTTCGAGGCGAAGCCCGCTGAGTCTGGCGTTCGTTCAGTGGATGGCGCCGGCACATCGTTTAGGCTTCCCCCATGCACCGGTCCACCTAATGGCCGCTCGTGGGCGGCAGTCTGTGAGCTGAGTGGGGCGTTACAGCGTGGGGTCGGCGAGGGCGAGGAGGAGTGTCCCAGTGGGAGTCTGGAACCGGCGGGTTTGGCGAGCCTGGTACTAGTCGTCCCCTAGGAAGTCCGATGGGCAGACGTTGGGCGGGGAGGTCTCCTGGTGTTCGCCTCTTGCGGGGATTACGGTGCAGAAGTTCATGGGGTCGTCCGCCGGTCTGGCTTGGCTGTTCCAGAACGTGGTGGAGAAGATGCCGGTGGACAGATCGGCGGGAGCGGGTCGTCCGTCGCCGTGGGTGAGGACAAGGTGGCGGCGGTAGAGCTGTGCGAAGAGCCGGACCATGTCGGGGTCGAACTCGACGCCTGCTTTGCTGTGCAGGTGCTGCATCACGTCGTTCGGGGTGAACGGCGCACGGTAGGGTCGGGGGGCCGTCATGGCTTCGAAGACATCGACGATGGCCAGTAATCGGCCGTACAGGGGAATGCTCTCACCGGCAAGTCGGTTCGGGTAGCCGCTGCCGTCCCAGCGTTCGTGGTGGGTGCGGACGCCGTCGGCGATGTGTTGGAAGCGGGGGCTGATGTCCAGGAGGACGTCGGCTCCTAGGTCCGCGTGTTGTTTGACCACGTCGTACTCGTCGCTGGTGAGCTTCCCTTCCTTTAGGAGGATGGAGGCGGGTGTGGCGATCTTGCCGAGATCGTGGAGCATGCCGGCCCAGTACAGGGCGTTCAGCTCGTCGCCTTCTAGTCCGTAGAGCTTGCCGAGGCGTCGTGCGTTCTCGGCGACGCGTTCGCAGTGGTAGGCGGTGGGCTGGTCCCGGTGCGCCACTAGGTTCGCGAAGGTCATGAGGGTGCGGCCGTGCACCACGCTGAGCTCGTTGCGGTGCGTGCGTTCCATCTCAAGCCTTCGCCGCAGGCGCGCTGTGGCCGCGGCGGATGCCAGGCCCAGCAGGACGAAGAACAGCGGTGGTCCCCACCACGTTCCGTGGGCGGATTGGGGAGGCACGACTTCCAGGCCGCCGATGAGGGGTCCGAGGAGGAGGGCAGCGTACAGGCCCTCGAGCGCGCCGCCCACGAGGCCGAACCACATTCCGCCGGCGAGCACGGTGAGCAGCGCCAGGTAGGGGATGCCGGGCAGCGTACCGCCCAGCCACCGGGTCAGGAACATGGCGACCCATGGGGCGAGCAGAAGGCCGAGGACGCGACGGTCGCGAGCGTGCCGGAGAAACCGAGAGGTCGGGACCGAAGTCACGATTTAGGGGAATACCACGCCAACACTGACAACGGCCTTACGGACGGTGGTGGACGTGACGTGATGGATGAGGGCCGCGTGCTGTCTACCCCACCCGCGGCCCGGCGGACAGACTACCGGCTTGGCGAGGACGGGCTTGCGCGTGTACCCATGGGGTTGCGAGGGGGTTCCGGTTTGGAACGGGACACGTGACCCCTACGCTGGGCCCGCGGCCGCACGGGGCTCACTGCGGAACCGATGGTGCGCCGCGGCGGAAGAGTCCTGGACCGTGTGGAAGAGATCTAGAACGTGATGACGCGGTCGGCGTCGAGCGTCCAGCGGCCGAGCTCGTCCATGCTGCTGCGGTGCACGCCGTCGACGAGTTCGGTGTCGGTGAGGCCGCGTGCGTCCATGCAGGTGCCGCAGGCGCCGATCTGGCCGTTGCGTTTGAGGACGCCGCGGAGCATGCGTTCGAGGTTGTAGTACCCGTTGGGAGTGGTCTGCCCGGCGCGCGCGCAGGCTGCGGCGTCGGCCATGAGGAACACGCGGACCTGTACGTCGTCCTGCTTGGCGAGTTGGAGCGCGAGGCGTAAGCCGTTGTAGGAGCGTTCCGTGCCGTAGGGCGGGTCGTTGAGGATCAGCAGGACGTTCATAGGACTATTGTTGCGTTGGGCGCGGGTGCGTTGACGGTTGTCATGTCGCGGGATTCCCGGGGGTCTGGGCGCGGCTTGTCGACGTCGCTGGGCCCGATGGGTTGTGATGTGTTCGCTGCGGGCGGTGTACCGCTGGAAACGCCGACCGTTGGTTTGGCGTATTGCGGGGCCGGGGCCCGAGGCGCAACCTGATGGCGTCCTCGTGGTGGTCGACGCTTGATCGTGCACTTACTAGCGTTGGGTGTGAGAGCGAACTTTGGAGAGAGGAAGCGTGAACGGCATGGAAGTGAACCCGTACCTGAACTTCGATGGTATGTGCGCGGAGGCGTTCCGTTTCTATGCGGAGCACCTAGGCGGGGTCGTCGACTCGGTGATGACGTTCGGTGAGTTGCCGGACTCCGGTGGGGTGGATCCGGCTTGGGCGGATCGTGTGCTGCACGCCAGCATGTCGCTTGGGGGTGTCCGGCTGATGGGTTCGGACGTGCAGGGTGCGGAGTCCATGCGGAGTTCGTACTTGAGCCTGGGGCTCGACACTGCAGAGGACGTGGAGCGTGTGTTCGCGGTGCTCTCGGATGGTGGTGATGTGTTCATGCCAGTGCAGGAGACATTCTTCGCCTCGCGCTTCGCCCAGCTCCGCGACCGATTCGGGGTGAACTGGATGCTCGTCCACCAGCGGTCCTAGGGGCCGGGCGCCGGCCGTTGGCTGGAGAGGATGATGCGCGGGTGCAGCGCGTGGCTCTGGCCGGGTGGCACGAGACGCGTGGGCCTGCACCTCGATCTACAGGGCGCTGGAGGCGCTGGGAACGAGCAGGGGACCGACTCGCACGTCGGCACCCTGCTCCCATGAGGTTGTGGATGCGGCTCTAGCCGGACATGCCGGGGCGCGCTGTCTCGTACCTGAAGGGTAAGGCGCGTTCGGCTCGGTCAGTCGACGATGTCGATGGTGCCCTTCATGTTGTGGTCGGCGTAGTGGGAGCCGTTCTCCTCGAAGCAGGCGTAGCTCCAGGTGCCCTTCTTGTCGGGCACGGTGAAGGTGAAGGTCATGGTGCCGCCCTTGGGTTGGAGGGTGATCATGGGCATGGCGGCCATGAGCTCTTCGATCTTCTGGCCTTTCATGAAGTGGAGCTGGTCGGGGCTGTCGAAGAGTTTGGTGGTCCAGCCGTGGGGGTGTTTGGCGCCGAAGCTGTCGGTTTCGTAGCGGAGGTCGCCCTTGCCGAACATGACCTCGTGGGTCTTGTCGGTGGAGTTGTTGGTGAGGGTGAGGTTGACGGTGTCGCCGACGTGCCAGGTCATGTGGTCGGGGGTGTAGCTGTAGTTCTTCATGACGATGTCGTAGCTCTCGTTGGCGGCGAAGGCGGCGGGGAGGATGGCGAGCAGCGCCAGTGCTAGGGCGGCGAGGGCGGCCAGTCGCAGGGTAACGGCCGGGGTTCGGGTACGGTTCTGGGCGAGTGAAGCCATAGCGGTATCTCCTTCCTGCAGGACAGTCGAGCGGTCCTGGCGCGGGTGCGCCGGACGAGCGTCTCGTAGGTTGGGGTTGGCCTCGACCTTACCAGGCCGTCGGGGCCTCATCAAGCCCTCATGAACAGGGCCGCGGGCGAGTGGCCCGTCCGGTGCATGAGCGGCGGGTGGAGCCAGGGCGCCGTCGTTGCCGGCGGCGTCGAACTCGTGGGCCCGACGTCCAAGACGCCGGGCCCACGAGCTGCGTGGCGTATGGGCTACTCGACGATGATCTTGCCGTACATGCCGTCCTGGGCGTGCCCGGGAACTTGGCAGACGTAGTAGTACGTGCCGGGGGTGGTGGCCTGGAACTGGAGGGTGCCGCTGGCGTAGGTGGCGCTCTGCAGGTCGTCGGTGCTGCGGGCGGCGAGGGGTGGGATGCCGTTGCCTCCGCCCATCATACCGGTGCCCATGTACGGGTAGGGGGGCGCTTCGCGGGTGAGGACGAGGCCGTGCGGCATGTCCTGGCCGTAGTCCATGTTCACCAAGGTCATGGTGACGGTGGCGCCGCGGGGGATGTGGAGGGTGGGGTCGACGAGCCCTCCGACTTCGAAGGTGGTGTCGGGGTTGTCCGGCTGCACCGCGATGACGTTCATGTGGATGCGTGTGTCGTTGAAGGTGAGGCTGTTGTCCGCGGTGTTGACGGTGGCGCCGGCGGCGCTGTTCTGGATGGCGTGTTGGGCGGCGGTCCAGGTCATGGTTTGGCCCTGGCTGGCGCCGCCGCCCATCGTGCCGTACCCGCCGGTTCCGTACCCGCCGCTGGCGCCCATGGTGCCGCCACCCATGCCGTAGCCGTTGCTGCCGGTGGCGCCGGGTGCGCCGCCCATCATGCCGCGTTGCGCGAGCGCGGCACCGAGCACGAACGCGGCGGTGAGGGAGAGTGCGGCGACCAGCGTTGCGTGGCGGCGACTCATGCCAGGTCCTCCTTGCGGCGCTGGTACTCGTCGTGGTCGATCTCGCCGCGGGCGTAGCGTTCGCGGAGGAGCTGCAGGGCGCCGTCCTCCTGTTTGGCGGGTGGTGAGCTGCGGATCCACTGCTTGTCCTCGTTGGTGCGCCACAGGTACACGCCGATTCCGACGAGGATGAGGAGGAAGAGTATGCCCATGAGATGGTCCTTTCAGATCGATCGCGGTTGCGGTCGCTGGGGCTGAGAGTGAAGGTGTGGTGCGAGGGCCGAGGGTGTCATTCTGCCCGCAGGTCCTCCTTGCGGCGCTGGTACTCGTCGTGGTCGATCTCGCCGCGGGCGTAGCGTTCGCGGAGGAGCTGCAGGGCGCCGTCCTCAGCCGTCCTTTGCGTGTGGTTGCGGGTCGCGGCCTTGTGGTCGAGCGCGCGGAAGAGGTAGACGCCGCCGACGACCAGGAGCACCAGGACGAGGAGGCCTCCGAGCCCGCCGAAGCCGAGCCCGAAGCCGGTCATGCCGAGGCCGCTGCCGAATCCCATCATGATGGTGGTCCCTTCGTGTCGACCGCTGGGCGGTCGGGGCTGGTGGTGTGGAGGCGAGGGGGGCCGCGCACCCGCGGGCCGGCGCGGCTGTGCGCCGCTCGGGCGGTGGCACCGCCCCTTTCGACCGTCCGTAGGGTACGGCCCGATTGTTCAGCTTGTTTAAAGCCCCCGGGGGTATCGAGCGAAGGGTGTGTGGTCGGAAGGAGCTGGCGTGGTTGGCTCGTTGACCGAAATCGGCAAGGCTCTCCCGTTCGCGAGTCGTGACGAGCCTCAGGAGCCCGTCGCGCCCTTTCTGGCCGAAGGTGTCGAGGCGGTGTCAACGCCGGTTGAGAACTGACCCGGTGTCTTCAATCGGTCATCGCAACGGTTTCAGCGTACGCCTCCGCTGGGGTCTTCCATCCCGGGGTCTGGCGGGGGCGCGTGTCGAGGCTGTCGGCGACCGCGTCGAGCTTGGCTTCGTCGTGAACCGATAGGTCCGTGCCCTTCGGGAAGTACTGCCGCAAGAGGCCGTTGGTGTTCTCGTTGCTTCCGCGTTGCCACGGACTGTGCGGGTCGCAAAAGAACACCTTCACGCCGGTGTCCACGGTGAACTGTGAGTGCTGCGCCATCTCCTTGCCCGGATCACGCGCCCGTGGGGTTGGGCGGGGATTGTGAGCGGGTTGCTGCGCGGATCGTGGTTGGCGTCGCGTCGCTGCCTGGTTGGGCGGTGGGCGCCGTCCATGACGTGACCGGCCCTTCATGTCCGTGTTAAGGCGGTGCAGCCTCCTTGTTCCGCCATGCCCCGTGCACGTACGGGCAGGGCCTTGGTGTGGGTGAGGCGCGAAAGGGTAATGCGGGCGGTGCGAGCTGTGGTCTCTGGAGCCAGACGGGTTTGGGTCTGCTCTTTGGGGGCCTAGAGTGCCATCGCGGTGGAGAGGATGCCGAAGGCGGTGGCGATGAGCAGCACGGCGCCGACGGCGACGGCCGAGGAGCCGCGGAGGCGATGCGGGTGGGGGAGGGCGCGGCGGGCGAGCAGGAACAGAAAGCCGAGCACGATGGGGAGGAGCAGGGCGTTCATGATCTGCACGCCGATGCTGAGGCCGATGAGGTTCAGTCCGGACAGGACGAGGGCGGCGCTACCGGCGATGGCGGCCAGGTAGGTGCCGTAGAACCAGGGCGCCTGGCGAGCGGGCTGGGCCAGGGAGTGGCGGTAGCCGGTGACCTCGCCGAGGCTCCAGGCCAACGCCAGGGACACGACCAGGGCTGCGACCATGGAGGCTCCGAGCATGCCGAGCGCGAACAGCGCGGCGCCGTAGGTGGGTCCGAGGGTGGGGGTGAGGGCGCGCGCGATCTGGGTGACATCGCCGAGCGGGGCGGGTTGGCCGGCCCCATGGAGGACGCTGGCGGTGCTGATGAGGACGGCGGCCATGATGATCTGGGTGAGGACCGCGCCGATGGCGGTGTCGACCCGGGCGGCGGGCAGGTCGCGGGCGGAAAGGCGCTTCTCGACCACGGCCGACTGCTGGTAGAAGATCATCCACGGCATGATGACGGCGCCGATGTTGGTGGCGATGAGGAAGAGGTAGCTGCGGTCGTGCCACGGCAACTGCGTCAGGGTCGGGAGGAGCTGGGCGCCGCCAGGGTGGGCGCGCCAGGCTACCGCGACGTAGAGGAGCTCGAGGCTGCCGATGATGGCGGCGGCGATTTCGACCCGGCGGTAGGTGCCGCTCCAGGCGATGAGGGCCAGGGCCAGGACGGCGGTGCCGACGGAGAGGGCGGGGGGCACACCGAAGATGCTGCCGGCTCCGGCGATGCCGACGAACTCGGTGGTGAGCGCACCGATGCTGGCGAGCGCGAGGGTACCGACCGAGAGCCAGGCCCAGCGCTTGCCGAAGTGGAGGCGGATGAGCTCGCCATGTCCCTTGCCGGTGATCGCTCCCAGGCGGACCGTCAGCTCCTGGACGATGAACAGCACGGGGATCAGGGCAGCCTGGAGCCAGAGGAGGTCGTAGCCCCAGGTGGCGCCGCTCTGGGCGGCGGTGATCACGCTGCCGGCGTCGGTGTCGGCGAGCATCACGACCAGGCCCGGTCCCATCACGGCCACGAAGGCGGCCGCGCGGCGCCTCGGGTGCCGGAACCGGCGCGCGGGATGGCCAGGGGCCCCCGCCGGGGTGCCGGGCTCGGGGTCGCCGTCGGGCGGTGCCTCGAGCGCGCCCGCGAATCTTGACCACGGCGCTCGGAATTTCACGTCCGCAGCGGACCATCCGCTCGCCGTGGGAGCCAAGGGACGGATGTCCCGCGGTCTTCCGCGTGCGGGGGTAGCGGAGTGCGGGTCGACGGCCGTCGCTCGCTGCCGACGCGAGCGGGGCCTGCGCTTCGGAGGTCGCTCTTCGTGAACGGCGCGCGGCCCGACGGGGGGCGTCGGGCCGCGCGCATCGTGGCGTGGGGCGGCGTCTACTCGACGATGATCTTGCCGTACATTCCTTGTTGGGCGTGTCCGGGGACCTGGCAGAGGTAGTAGTAGGTGCCGGGGGTGGTGGCGCGGAAGTAAGCGGTGCCGGAAGCGTAGCTGGCGGCTTGGAGGTCCTCGCTGGAGCGCGGGTAGAGCGGCGGGACGCCGCCGGTGGCGGTCATCATGGTGCCCATGTAGGGGTAGGGCGGGGGTAGGCGCGTGATGATGATGCCGTGGGCCATGTCGGTGCCGTAGTCCATGTTGACGAGGTTGAGGGTGATGGTGGCGCCGCGGGGGATCTTGATGGTGGGGTCGACGAGGCCGGCGATCTCGAAGGTGGTGTCGGGCTTGCCGGGTTGCACGGCGATGACGTCGAGGGTGATGTCGTTGCCGGTGTAGGTGACGGTGTTGGTGGCGATGTCCATGGTGGCGCCGTTCGAGCTGGCCTGGATCATGGCGGTGGCGGCGTCGTAGGTGAGCGTCTGGCCGCGGTAGGCGCCGTACCCGCCCATCATGGCGGCCCCCATGCCGTAGCCGCCGTAGCCGCCACGGAACGCGCCGCCCATGCCGCCCTGGGCGAGGGCGGAGCCGGTGACGAGGGTGGCCGCCACGAAGGCTGCCGCGACGAGGGTGCCGGTGCGCCTGCTCACAGCAGGCCCTCCTTGCGGCGGTCGTATTCGTCCTTGTCGATCTCGCCGCGGGCGTAGCGTTCGCGGAGGATCCTGAGGGCGGAGTCCTCCTGGGGTGGCGTGCTGTCCGGTCCGTGGAGGGGGTGGTCGCGCCGTCCTTCGAGGGCGCGCCACAGGTAGATGCCGCCGATGACGAGGAGGACGAGGAGCAGGAGCGAGCTGATGCCGCCGAGGCCTCCCCAGCCTCCCATGCCGTAGCCGAATCCCATCATGGTTGTTCTCCTTCGGTGCCTCGCGTCTTGTGGCCGTCCGTGCGGAGCTGCCGCGCTTGCCGGTCGACCGTCGTCGTGGAGCGCGAGGGGGCGCTGTGGTTCCGTGGGAAGAGGCGCGCGCAGAGGTAGACGGCGAGGGCGATGATCAGCGCCAGCGCGGTGAGGTACAGCATGCGGTCGCCTCCTTCCCTGGCATCACGCTCTCAGGGTAGGGGGGAAGTGTTCAGCTTGGATAAAGGTCGTCGGGGTGGAGGCTGCGGATGGTGAGGAGGTCGGCGTCGAAGGTCTGGCCGCGGTCTTCGCCTTCGAGGATGACGGCGTGGATGAAGTTGCGGGGGTCGGTGCGGGTGGGGTCGTAGGTGACGGTAGCGATGCGGGTGTCGTAGTCCATGGTGGCGTGGCGAGCGCCGTCGACGCGCTCGAGGGCGCGGGTGACTCGTCCGATGCAATGGGGGCAGCCGAGGCCGTGGATGAGGAGCGTTGCCTCCGCGAGCGCTCCCTTGCTGGACGGCCGTTGCTCGGTCGGGGCGCTGGGCGGTTCGGCTGGCGGGTCGCTGGTCACACGTGGGCCTTTCCGGGCGAGGCGTGCTTTGGGGGCGTCGTCACAGCAGGGCGAAGAGCCCGACGGCGGTGACGAAGGTGCCGAGGGCGAGCTTGACCTTGCTGCGCTCTTGGATGTGCAGTCGGCTGAGCTTCTGGAGCAATGGGCGGCTGGAGGCCATGCCTACCAGGAGGGCGAGGGGGAGGATGAAGGCGAGGTTGTAGGTGGTGAGGAGGGTGTAGGCGTAGGGTTTGCTGGCGAGGGTGCCGAGGATGGCGGCGATGGCGAGGTACATGGCGCCGCCGCAGGGGATGGTGCAGGTGCCGATGAGGATGCCGCCGATGAAGGCGCCGCCGATGCTGGTGCGGCGTCCCCACTTGCGGGCGGTGCCGTGCAGGGGGTTGGGCATGGCGATGCGGATGCCGCTGCCGGGGAGGGCGATCTCGGCGATCATGGCGAGGCCGAGGAGGACGGCGAGGAGTCCGGCGAGGCGGGTGAAGAGGTGGGTGTTGCCGAAGACGCGGAGGCTGGTGACGCTGATGAAGCCGGCGCCGAGGGCGTAGTAGAGGAGGAAGATGCCGGCGATGTAGGCGACGGCGACGGTGAGCATGGTGAGGCGGGCCCGGCGGGCGTCCTCGCGTCTGGTGGTGGCTTCGGCGACGGCGAGGAGGGCGCCGACGAAGAGCAGCAGGGTGGCGATGGCGCAGGGGTTGATGCCGTCGGCGAAGCCGGTGACGAGGGCTAGGCCGATGGCGGGGCCCGGGTTGGCTTGGAGCCAGGTGGCGGTGGGGAGGGCGAAGGGGTGGGTGAAGGCGAGCGTGACGCCGCCGGCGAGGAGCGCGGCGGCGAGCAGGTAGAGGAGGGTCGTGCGCAGGGAGTTCGGCATGGGGTGGCCGTCAGCTCACGATGAGCTTGCCTTGCATGGTGGGGTTGTCCTTGCCGCCGCAGCAGACGTCGCAGTAGTAGAGGTACTCGCCGGGTGCTTGGGCGGTGATGGTGAAGGTGAGGGTCTTCTCGGGCGCGACCTGCTTGGTGACGCCGAGGGTGGGGAGGACGAAGTCGTGCCAGCCGCCGCCGTCGGTGTGGAAGCGGTTGTCGAGGTTGACCATGCGCACCGTGATGGGCTCGCCGGCTTTGGCGTGGAGGGTGGCGGGTTGCCAGCCGCTCATGCTGATGAGGAGGGTGGCGTCGACGTTGGCGTTGGTGGGGGTGCGGGCGCGCAGGTAGGGGCGGGCGAAGAGGTAACCCGCTCCGAGGGCCACCAAGGCTGCTGTGACGATGACGGCTGTGGTGCGGCCTCTCGGCGTGGGCTTCTTCCGGCGTCGCGGTTTCGGCTTGGGCATGGATCCTCCTGCATCGGGTGCGGTTCGGCGATCCTACCCCCTGGGGGGGTGGGCTGTCGAGGGACAAGCGTCCTGGCCGATGGGGGGCGCGGTGGCCTGGAAGGGTGGTGGGGCGTGACGGGCGGCCCCCATGCATCGAGCGCGGGGGCAGCCCGGTATCGGGCCGCCCCCGGATGGGGAGAGTCGGTGGGGCTTCAGGGCGTGACGATGATGATGCCGTCTTGCACGTACGGGTAGCTGCCGTAGGTCTTGAGGGGGGCCATGGTGCCTTTGTCGGCCTGCCACTGGGCGTGGACGGCGCAGTAGTAGTAGTAGACGCCTGGCTGACTGAAGGTGTACGAGGCGGTGCCGCCGCTGCCGGGCAGACTGAGTGTGGGGAAGGCTTGCGTCACGTAGTCGGGCACGGGCGAGGCGACGTGCATGTCGCTGTCGTCGTTGGTCCAGGTGACGGTGGTGCCTGCCTTGACGGTGAGGTCCCAGGGCTCGAACATCATGCTGCTTTCGGGGATGGTGACGGCGCTCGAGGTGCTGGCGGGTAGGCTGTTGTTCTTGTCGAGCACGACCAGGACGCCGCGCATGGGCGAGGGGTAGGCGGGGTCGCCTTGGTTGGCCTTGACGTCGTTGAGGTCGGGGTCGTAGCTGCCGTCCTGGCTGGAGTAGTAGCGATACACGCCGGGCTGGAGGAAGGTCACGCTGGTGGTCTTGCCAGGCGCCACCGCGACGTCGAAGGTGGCGGCTTGGTTGGGGTAGGCGGTCACGGTGTGGCTGGTGGTGTCGCGGTTGGTCCAGGTGACGGTATCCCCAGCGTGGACGACGGCGACGACGGGGCCGAAGAGGTCGCCCTCCATGGTGATGCTGTGGGTGTTCTCGGCTTTGGGGATGGTGAAGGTGGAGGCGGCGAGGGCGGCGCCGGCGATCAGGGCGGCGGCGAGGGCGGAGGCGACGGTGGCGGCGCGCCGCATGGCAGCTTGGGGCATGGGGGTCTCCTTCTTGGGC
>JASBRS010000076.1 GCA_030149325.1 Deinococci bacterium | reverse complement strand
TCGATCGCGCGGTAGCGACGGTAGGCGGGACGCAGCCGATAGCCCGAGCCGGGGATGTCGGCGATGCCGCGCCAACGCCTGGTCACGAGCTCGAACCCCTCGTCGAGCTCGGCCAGGGCCCGCGGGTTGCCATCGTCGGCGACGACCCGGGGGGAGCTGTTGGCGAGCCGGGGCTCGCCCACGACGAGCTGCTCGAGCAGCTCCGCCACGCCCGCCAGCACGTCCACCGGTTCGAAGCCGGCCACCGCGCAGGCCAGCCCCCGCTCGGGCAGGTGGCGGTAGGGCTCGAGCCCGGTGATGGCGGAGGCGTGCCCGGGAAGCAGGAAGCCGTCGACGTCGAAGCCGGGTAGGGAGGGCAGCATGTGGGTGGCGGGAGGCGTGTAGTAGTTGGCTTCCAGGAGGGTGAAGTTGTCCGGTGCCCCGCGCTTCAGCAGCGCCGCGGTGGCGACCACGGTGGTCTCGAAGCCGACCGACAGGAACACCACCTGGCGCTCGGGTGTGTCCGCCGCCAATCGGGCCGCCTCGAACACGCTGGTCACCGCCCGGACGTCGGCGCCGCGGGCCCGAGCGTCGAGCAGGCTCATGCGCACGTCGCCGCGGGCCTCGCCGCGGAGCGGGAGGCTGCCGGGCACCGCCAGCATGTCGCCGAACGAGGCCAGTACCACCTGCGGTCGTTCCGCCACACGGATGGCCAGGTCGATCCAGGCGCTGTCGCACACGCACACCGGGCAGCCGGGGCCGGCCAGCACCTCGACGTCGTCCGGCAGCAGGTCACGCAGCCCGAAGCGGCCGATCTCGTGCTCGTGCGTACCGCAGATGTGCATCAGCTTGACGGGTCGGCCGAGCCGCTCCGCCAGCTGACGCACGCGCGCGGCGAGCGCGCGGACGCGGTCGGGCTCGCGGTAGAGCGCGGGTCGGAAGGCTGGCGCTCCGGCCGTCAACGGGGGTCCTCACGCTCAGGCGCCGCCGCCGACGCGTCGGCGGTCAGGGCGCGCTCGAGCAGCTCCAGGTTGGCGTGCGCGTCGGCCGGGTCGATGCGGCGCAGCGCGAAGCCGGCGTGGACCAGCAGCCAGTCGCCGGGCGCCACCGGCTCGACCAGGCCGGTGAAGCACGGCTGGCGGCCGCTGCCGACCCGGACGAAGCAGCTGTCGCGGTCCTCGACGTCGACCACTTCACAGGGGATGCCCAGGCACATCGGCGACCTCCTCTTCCAGACTAGCGCCTGCCGCCGCCAACGCGGCCTGCCCCAGGGAGATCCCGCCGTCGCCCGGCGGCACACGCTCGTTCCACCAGGCCTCGAGTCCGGCGCGGGCCAACGCCGGGACCGTCAGCGTGTGCAGCAGCCGGTTCTGCCACACGCCGCCGGAGAGCGCCACGGTGTCGGCTCGGTACGCCTCCGCCAGCTCCGCGGCCGCCTCCACCGCCGCGTGCGCCAGGCCGGCGTGGAAGCGGCGGGCGCACACGGCGGCGTCGGTGCCCGTCCGCACGTCGTCCAGCAGCGCTTCCAGCAGCGGCGCGCTGTGCCAGGCGCGGTCTTCGAAGGGGAGAGGGTAGCCCATCGGGTCGGCGGGCGCGGTGCGCGCCAGGGCCTCGAGCCAGGCCGCCGCCTGCCCCTCGAAGCTCATGCTGCCTCGGAACCCCAGCAGGGCGGCGACGGCGTCGAACAGACGCCCGACGCTGCTGGTGCGGGGCGTGCGGGTGCCGGTCTCGATCAGGCGCGCGGCCACGTCGGTGCCGGGCCCGGAGAGACGGTCGCGCCAGGCGCCATGGTCCAGCGCCCACAGGAAGCCGACGGCGGCCTGCTCGGGGCGACGAGCTGCGGCGTCGCCGCCCGGCAGGGGCACGGGCGTCAGCCGGGCCACCCGCGCCAGCCCGCCGTCTAGGCTGCCGGCGAAGGCCTCGCCGCCCCACACCGTGCCGTCCTCCCCCAGGCCCGCGCCGTCGAAGGCGATGCCGACGACCGGGCGGTCCCAGGCGCGGCGTTCGGCCAGCACCGAGGCGATGTGGGCGCGATGGTGTTGCACCGCCGTGGCGGGCGCGCCCAGCTCCCGGGCGAAGCGGCTGGAGCGGTAGTTGGGATGCAGGTCGTGCACCACCCGAGCGGCGGCGGGGTCGACTCCGTACATGGCGCACAGGTCGCGCACCGTCTCCTCGAAGGCCTGGGCGGCCTCCAACTGCTCGAGGTCGCCGAGGTGCTGACTCACGAAGGCGTGGCCGGCGGTGGCCAGGGTGACGGCGTTCTTGAGGCCGGCACCGAGGGCGAGGATGGCCGGCGCAGCCTCGAAGCGGGGGTCGCTCACCACCGGTGCCGGCGCGAAGCCGCGGGCCCGCCTCAGCACCACCGGGCGGCCCGAGAGGCGCGCCACCACGGAGTCGTCGACACGTCGTGCGATGGGCCGTTCCCCCACCAGGAAGGCATCGGCCAGGCCGGCCAGGCGCGCCAGCGCCTCGTCGTCGCGGTAGGCGATGGGCTCGGAGGAACGGTTGGCGCTGGTCATCACCAGCAGCTCCGGGGCCCCGGCCGCGAACAGCAGGTGGTGCAGCGGCGCGTACGGCAGCATCACCCCCAGATCGGCGTTGTCCGGTGCCAGTCCTTCGGGGACGGCGCGCTCGCCCTTGGGGACCAGCACGATGGGCCGCGCGACCGAGGTGAGCGCGCTCACGTCGTCGGCGTCCACGTCGAGGAGGGCCCGAAGGGCGGCGAGGTCGCGGGCCATCACCGCGAACGGCTTCTCCTTGCGTACCTTGCGCCGGCGCAGCGAGGCCACGGCGGCGGGGTCGCGCGCGTCGCAGGCGAGGTGGTAGCCGCCGATGCCCTTCACCGCCAGGATCTCGCCCGCCCGGAGCCGGCGGGCCGCCTCCGCGACGACATCGCTCGTCGCCACCGCGGCGCCGCCGGCGTCGTGAAGCCGGTAGCCCGGCCCGCACTCGGGGCAGGCCACCGGCTGGGCATGGAAGCGGCGGTCGGCGACGTCGTGGTACTGCCCGGCGCAGCGCTCGCAGAGCGGGTACGCGGCCATGGTGGTGCGCTCCCGGTCGTAGGGGAGGGCGTGGAGGATGGAGTAGCGAGGGCCGCAGTGCGTGCAGTTGATGTAGGGGTAGTGGAAGCGCGCATCGGCGGGATCGAACAGCTCGGCCAGGCAGGCGTCGCACACCGCCAGATCGGGCGAGATGAGGGTGGTGACGGCGCCGTCCGGCGCACTGTCACGGATCTCGAAGCTCGGCACCGGTCCGGGCCAGGCGTCGCGTTCGAGCACCCGGATCTCGTCGACGCGGGAGGCGTCCGGCGCCCGGTCGCGGAGATCCACCAGGAAGGCCTCGAGCTCGGCGGAGGCGCCGATGGCCTCCACCAGCACCCCCTGGGCGTCGTTCAGGATCCAGCCGCCGAGGCCGTGCCGGCGGCCCAGCACCACCACGAAGGGGCGGAACCCAACCCCTTGAACGACGCCGCGGACGCGGATGCGGGCCCGTTCTGCGAGCTCCACGGCCTCAGCCCCGTGCGGCCGTCCCCCGTGCCAGGCGCTCGTCGAGGAAGGCCTGGAACTCCGCCAGGCCGGCGCCGCTCCGCGCCGACGCCTCGAACACCCTGGCCTGCGGGCACACCGCTGCGAGGTTGGCGCGGAGCGTGTCGCGATCGAAGCCGACCGCGGCCGCCAGGTCGATCTTGTGGATCACGACCACATCGGCGGTCTTGAACATGCGCGGGTACTTCAGGGGCTTGTCCTCCCCTTCGGTGACGGAGACCAGCACGATCCGCAGGTCCTCGCCCAGGTCGTACGCCGCCGGGCACACCAGGTTGCCGACGTTCTCGATCACCAGCAGGCGGCGGTCGTCGAGCCGCAGCCGGTCGGCGGCGCCGGCGATCATCGCCGCCTCGAGGTGGCACACGCCGCCGGTGGTGATCTGCACGACCTCAGCTCCGCTGGCGCGAAGGCGCTCGGCGTCGTTGTCGGTGGCGAGGTCGCCCACGATGACGGCGGCGGCGAGGTCGGGGCGATCGCCGAGCAGCCGGCCCAGCAAGGTGGTCTTGCCCGACCCGGGCGAGGACACCACGTTGAGCACCAGCAGGCCGAGCTGCCGGAAGCGTTCGCGGTTGGCGTCGGCCAGCTCCTGGTTGCGTGCCAGCACGCCCTTCTCGACCTCGAGGAGGCGGCCGCGCTCGGTCGTGCGGTCGGAGAGCAGGCTGATGCCGATGGTGCGACGGTCGGTCATGATCGGACCACCTCGATGTAGCTGACCTCGAGCTCCATGCCCTGCAGCACGTCACCGCTGGGGGCTCCGCAGGTCGGGCACAGGGCCATGCCGTGGACGTCGTCGACGCCGAAGTCGCGATCGCAGCCAGCGCAGTGGCACCGGAGCGGCACCGGCTCGATGTCGAGCACGGCGTCGCTGGCCGGGGTCCCCCGCCTGGCGAGCTCGAACGCCGGGCCCAGGGCGTCCGCCTCGACGCCGGCGAACGCCCCGACGCGCAGGCCAACCCGGGCGATGCGCTCGGCGCCGTCGGCGCGTGCGGCCTCTATCGCGATGTCGACGATGGAGCGGGCCAGGCCGAGTTCATGCATGGTGCCTGCTGCGCCCGCGACCGGATCGGGGCTGCAGGCGGGTCTCCGACGGCGGACGGCTGCGCGGCTCCAACAGCACGCCGGCATCGGCCAGCTCCGCCAGCAGGACCAGCTCCAGTGCGGGCAGGCGCGCCTCCACCTCCGCCGACAGGCCCATGGCCAGGTGGTCGGCGTCGGCGGCGGTCGGTGCGACCCCCATCGCGATGATGCGCGTCGGCGGGAGATCGCCGCGTTCCTCCAGGCCCCGGAGCAGCTCCTCGACGGCGACCCCGTGGGCCATGGGTGGGGTGCCGCGCACCACCGACGGCATGTCGTGGTGCCCGAACCGGTAGATCGATCCCACGGTCCCTTCGACGGCGTCGACGATGAAGACCTTGCGTGCCTCCGTGAGCGTGGGCTCGAGGTGCCAGCCGGCGGCACCGCCATCGACGATGCGCAGCGTGGGCGGCACCTTGTAGCCTCGGCGGAGCCGATGCACCACGTAGACGCCCAGGCCCTCGTCGCCGTAGAGGATGTTGCCTACGCCCAGGAGCAGGATCGGACGCGGGTCGGCGGGCTCGTCGGTCTTGCTCGACCGGCTCCGCCGGGAGGACGTCGGACGGGCGTTCCCCTTCGAGCCTCTCGGCCGTCCCCTGGCAGCCCTGTGCGTCATCGTGAGCCCTCCCGCTCCGTGACCGCGCCGGTACGGTCGGGGCGCGTCGCATCCGCCCCGTCCGGCCGTCCGGTCGGTCGCCTTCGCACCATGCTAGGAGCGTGCCGACGGGCCGGTACAGGTAAGAATGTCCTTCCGGGACGCGTCGGAAGGCCGCGCGCGGGCCGCCGTCCAGGACGGCGCCGCCGGTCCCCGTCCGGGCCGCGTCCGCCCCTCACGCGAAACTTCTCACGATGCAGAAACGCTGTCAGGGACGTTTAACCCTTGGCTCGCCAGGGGTCGACCCCTAGCGTTGAGGCGATACGGAGGTCACGTCCTATGGAGGGGTCGGACCGCTTCGAGAACCTGGTCCCGAACGCGCTGCCCTACGGGCGCCCCGGGGCGGAGGCGCTCGCCGCCGCCTGTCAGCTGGTGGCCGCCGTCTATGCCACGCCCGGTGACGGGCTCCGCGACGATCTGCGGAGCGGCCGGCTGGCCTAGATCGGCGATGCCCTGGCCCGGATGGGAGGGCAGGAGCCCCCCCGCTGGCCGCACGCGCCGCCTCCCTTCGAGGCGTTGCGTGCCGACTACGTCGCCCTGTTCGTGAGCCGGGCCGGCGGTGTGCCGGCGCCCCCGTACGCCTGCCTGGTCCACGACGGTCAACTGCTGGGCCCGTGCTCGCGGCGGCTGCGGGCCGAGCTGGCGTCGCTGGGCGTGCGTCCGGCGCCGCACTGGCACGACCTCCCCGACCACATCGCCGCGGTCGCCGAGGCGGCCGACCTGCTGTTGGAGCACGGCCGCACGGGCGCCGCCAGGGCGCTCGCCGGCCGCTACCTGGTGCCCTGGTTCGACCGCTACGCCGACGCCGTGGCGCAGGCCGATGCCCGTGGCTTCTACGCGGAGTTGAGCCGCTTCCTGCGAGCGGTGTTGAAGGGGCTGGTGCCGTGATGGACCGTCGCGCATTCCTCAAGCTGTCCGCCGCCTCGGTCGGAGCCGTGATGCTCGCGCCCGAGGCGGCGGCCGTCAAGCTCCCGAACCCGCTGGCCAGGGCACCGGCGAGCTGGTTCGACGGCGAGGTGTCGAGCGTCCTGACGTTCTGCGAGAACTGCTTCTGGAAGTGCGGCGTGCGCGCGTCGGTGGCCGACGGGCGCGTGTGGAAGGTCGATGGCTACGCCGCCAACCCGAAGTCGCGAGGACGCCTGTGCCCTCGTGGCCAGGGGGCCGTGGCGCAGACCTACGATCCCGACCGCCTCAAGCGCCCGCTGATCCGCGTCGAGGGCACGCAGCGCGGCGACGGCAAGTACCGCGAGGCGAGCTGGGACGAGGCGCTGGGCGTCATCGCCTCGGGCATGCTCGCCATCAAGGAGCGCTACGGCAGCGAGTCGATGGCGTTCTTCGCGCACGGCAGTGGCGACACCTGGTTCGGGGAGTACCTGCCGGCGGCGTGGGCCACGCCCAACGTCGGCAAGCCCTCGGTATCGCTATGCACGGGCCCGCGCGAGACCGCCTCGCAATGGACGTTCGGTCGGGGCATCGGGGGGCACGAGCCCATCGACTGGGAGAACACCGACTACATCGTGCTCATCGGGCACCACATCGGCGAGGACACGCACAACACGCAGCTCCAGGACTTCAGTCTGGCGTTGAAGCGTGGCGCCGAGCTGGTGGTGGTGGACCCGCGCTTCTCGGTGGCGGCCTCCAAGGCCGGCCGCTGGCTGCCGATCAAGCCCGGCACCGACACGGCGCTGCTGCTGGCCTGGCTGCACGTGCTGGTGACCGAGGAGCTCTACGACAAGGCCTACGTCGAGCGCTACACCGTGGGCTTCGAGCAGCTGGCGGCCCACGTGCAGCCGTTCACCCCCGAATGGGCGGCCGACATCACCGACCTCGACGCCGACGCCATCCGTACGGTGGCGCGCGAGCTGGCCGCGCATGCCCCTCGGGCGGTGGTCCCGCCCGGCCGCCACACCGTGTGGTACGGCAACGACACCCAGAGGATGCGCGCGCTGTACCTGGTCAACGCGCTGCTCGGCAACTACGGCGTGGAGGGCGGCTTCTACCTGGCCCAGGCCCCCTACCTCGAGCCCTACCCGCACCCGGCGTTCCCGCTCGAGCCGGCCGCCGGCGGCTGTTCCGGCGCCTCCGGCGGCGAGACCCTCGACACGGGCTTCCGCGCCCGCGTCGACGACGGCCGCTTCTTCGCCCACACCACGGCGGTGCAGGAGCTGATCCCGGCCATGATCAGCGGCGAGCCCTACCGCATCGCAGGGCTCATCGCCTACGGGGTCAACCTCTTCCACTCCATCCCCGACGTGGCGCGCACCCAGGAGGCGCTGCGCAAGCTCGACCTCTACGTCGCCATCGATGTGCTGCCGATGGACCACGTGATGTGGGCCGACGTCATCCTGCCCGAGGCCACCTACCTCGAGCGCTACGACGACCTGGTCGCGATCGCCCACAAGACGCCGTTCATCGAGCTGCGGCAGCCCGCCGTGGACCCGATGTGGGACACCAAGCCCGGCTGGTGGATCGCGCGCGAGCTGGGGCTCCGGCTGGGCCTCGACGCCTACTTCGACTGGCCCGACATCGAGGCCTACCTCGACAAGCGCCTCAGGACTATCGGCTCGAGCCTCGAGCAGGCCAAGGCCAAGGGCACCCTGGTGCAGCGCGGACGGCCCTACCTGGCCGACTGGGAGGCCCGCAACCTCAACCCCTTCGGCACGCCCAGCGGCAGGATCGAGCTGTACTCCCAGACCTTCGCCGACGCTGGCTTCGACCCGCTGCCGACCTACGAGCCCCCCAACGACGGCCCGCCCGGCAGCTACCGGCTGCTCTACGGCCGCTCGCCGGTGCACACCTTCGCCAAGACCCAGAACAACTGGGTGCTGATGGAGATGCACGGCCAGAACGCGGTGTGGATCCACACCGCCGAGGCCGAGGCGCTGGGGGTGGCGAGCGGCGACTACGTCTGGCTGGAGAACCAGGACGGCGTGCGCGATGGGCCCGTGGCGGTCTACGCCACCGAGCGCCTGCGTCGTGATTGCGTCTACCTGGTGCACGGCTTCGGCCACCGCGCGAAGGGCATGCGCGTCGCCGACGGTCGCGGGGCCTCCGACACCGCGCTGATGAGCCGCTACCGGCTCGATCCCATCTCCGGGGGCGCCGGTATGCGCGTGAACTTCGTCAAGCTTGTCCCGGGCGCGCCGCGCCCACGCCTGCCCAGCCTGCGCAAGCTGGCCGAGAGGAGCGTGTGATGCCGCGCTACGCCATGGCCATCGACCTGGCCGCCTGCGTCGGCTGTGCCGCCTGCGCGGTGGCCTGCAAGCTCGAGAACGAGGTCCCAGCCGGCGTGGACCGCTTGTGGATCCGGCTGGAGGAGCGCGGTACCTTCCCCGACCTGGCGATGCAGTACCGGCCCGAGCAGTGCCTGCACTGCGCCGAGCCGCCGTGCGTCCCGGTGTGCCCCACCGGCGCCAGCCACGTCACCGCCGACGGCCTCGTGCTGGTCGACGCCGAGACCTGCATCGCCTGCGGCGCCTGCATCGCGGCCTGCCCCTACGACGCGCGCTACTTCGACCCGCGCGGCTTCGTAGGCAAGTGCACGTTCTGCGAGCATCGCATCGTCCAGGGACAGCTCCCCGCCTGCGTGGAGACCTGCCCGACGCTGTGCCGGACCTTCGGCGATCTCGACGACCCGGAGAGCGACGTCAGCCGGGCGATCCGTGCGGCGCGCCGCGTCGACGTGCTGAAGCCCGAGCAGGGGACGCGCCCCAAGCTCGTCTACCTCAACACGCCGGCGCGCTTCGGGCTCGCCGCAGAGGGGGCGTTGCCATGACCGGCGCCGCAGCTTCGATCACCACCTTCTACGGCGCACCCAACAGCGCCGCCTTCTGGCACTGGCCCACCCTGCTGCACTTCGTGCTGGTGGCGGTGGCGGGGGGCGTGGCGCTGTTGGTGGCCTACCGCGCGCTCTCCGGCGCCCGCTTCACCTGGAGATTGCCGGCCCTCGCGCTGGCGCTGATCGTCCTCGACCTCGGCGTGCTGTGGGGGGAGTCGCTGGCGCGGTGGAGGCTCACCCACGTCTACCTGTTCCTGTCGTTCCAGCCGGCCTCCGCCATCTGGTGGGGCGCCTGGGGGCTGGCCGGCTCGGCGGCGTTGACGGCGCTGCTGGCGCTCGGCTGGGGACCTCGGCGGGGGTGGGGCGCGCTGCTGCTGGTCACCTCGAGCCTGGCGCTGCTCTACCCCGGGCTGGTGCTGGCGGCCAACGCCGCGCGGCCGCTGTGGACGCCGCTGCTGCTGGTGTTCATGCCCGTCACGGGGCTGCTCATCGCCTGGGGTCTGGCCCTGCTGCTCGGGCAACGCGACCTGGGCGTCGCGGTCGGCGCGCTGGCGCTCGCCGGCGCCGCCCTGGGGGGGCTCTACCTGGCGGGGCTGGCGGCCGGCCCCGGCGGGGCGCGAGCCGCCTTGGAGCACCTCTGGCACGAGGCGGGCGTGTGGTTCGCGCTGGCGCTGGCGGCCATGCTCGTGAGCCCGGCCCTGCTGAGGCGCTACCCCGCGGTCGCCGCGCTTCTCGCGGTGGCCGGAGCGGTGCTGGCCCGCAGTCTCCTGGTCGAGATCGGCCAGGTCATGGGGCCGCCCTTCTGATCCGGCGGTGGGCCGCCGATCGCGGCCCGCGTGCCGGCTGCTGGTTCGGTTCGTTGGGGACACGGTCCCCTGGGAAAGGAGACCCTTCGGTCATGAGACGCACGCTCGCTACGCTCGCTATCCTGTCCGCCCTCCTGCTGGTACCCGCCTTCGCGCAGGGCCCGACCCCGACGCCGGGCTCGGAGGCGTTCGCCGCCGTCATCACCGAGGCCAGCCAGTCCGGCTGGCTGCAGGTGCAGCCCGAAGCCGCCCTGCAACAGATCGACGCCATCCAACCGTTCATCCTCGATGTCCGTCGCCAGACCGAGTGGGACCAGGTCGGCCACCTCGAGGGTGCGGTGCTGATCCCGGTCACCGACCTGGCCACCAGCCTCGACAAGCTCCCGAGCGACCTCAACGAGCCGATCCTGGTGTACTGCGCCGCCGGGACGCGCGGTTTCTACGGGACGCTCTACCTCAAGATGCTCGGCTACACCAACGTCAAGAACATCGCCGGCGGGATCGGTGCCTGGGTGAACGCCGGGCTCCCGGTCGCCCACTGACGATCGACGGAAGCCGACAACGCGGTGGGGCCCTTCGGGGCCCCACCGTCGTGCGGGTAGCATGGAACGCGAGCCGTCCTCGAGAGGAGTCGCAGCATGAGCCTTCCCAAGCCGTACCAACGTCTGCGCGAGCGCAACCCGGAGCTCGTCGAGGCCTACGAGGCGTTGGGCCGAGCCGCGGCCGCCGCCGGCCCCCTGAGCGAGCGCGACCAGCGTCTGGTGAAGTTCGCCCTTGCCGTCGGAGCCGGCAACCGCGGAGCCGTCCACAGCCACGCGCGCCGCGCCCTCGAGGCGGGCGTCGACGGCGACGCCCTGCGGCACGCGGTGCTGCAGGCGACCACGACGCTGGGGTTCCCCTCGATGATGCGCGCGATGAGCTGGCTGGAGGACGTGCTGGACGAAGCCGGCTGAGGTCGGTGGTACGTACGTAGGGTCGGTGGAACTCCTACATACGGGGTCGGACGAGTCCCCTTCGACCGGGGCCTCGGCGCGGCGTAGCGTCGGGTTGGCTGCGGACGACGCTCATCCGTGGAGGTGGACCGGTGCCGATCCTCATCGCCTACGCGAGTCGCTACGGCTCGACCCGTGAGATCGCCGAGACCCTCGGCCGCGTGTTGCGTGAGCGCGGTCGGGCCGTCGATGTGCGCCCTGCGGGCGAGGTCGCCCGCCTCGAGGGCTACCGTGCCGTGGTCCTGGGGAGCGCACTGTACTCGGGGAGCTGGCTCGAGGACGCCAAGGAGTTCCTCGAGAGCTTCCAGGAGGAGCTCTCGGGGCTTCCGGTATGGCTCTTCTCCAGCGGTCCGACAACGCCGGGCGATCCCGAGGAGGCGTTGGGCGGCTGGACCTTCCCCGACGACCTGCTCGAGCTCAAGGCGGCGGTGGGGGCGAGCGGCGTCGCGCTCTTCGCGGGCAAGATCGACCCCGAGGCGCTGTCGCTGCAGGACTGGTTGATCAACCGCTCCATGCGCGGCGTGAGCGGCGACTTCCGCAACTGGTCGCGCATCGAGGCGTGGGCCACGCACATCGCCGACCGCCTGGAGGAGCTCGAGGCCCCGGCGGTCGAGGAACGCACGGCCGAGGGGCCGGCGTCCGCCTGATCCCGGGCCCTCCCACCCCCCTGGAGACGACGGCCCCGCAGCGGCGCTGCGGGGCCGATCCATGCGGCTCGCTCAGGCGGGGGTCTGCCGCGGGTGGTCCTCGTCGGCCTCCTGGGCCGGCTCCTCCTCCATGTCGCGGGCGTAGACGAGCTGGGGCGGGTCGACCTCGGCCACGCGCCACTCCTCGCCGCACTCGGGGCACAGCACCACGGCGTCCAGGACGGGCTCGAGTTCGATCAGGGTGTCACAGATGGGGCAGGCGACGGCGATCATACGGCCTCCCGAGCGGTAGGCGCGCCCGGACGCCCGGGCGCCGAGGACCGCGGGAACGCGCTGGGGACCGCCTGGGGCGGTGCCCCGTCCCCGTCAGGATTCCCCTGCCGCCGTCCGGCAGCCCTTCGGCCGCCGGACGCACGCGCAGGGTGGTTTCCGCGACCGCGGGTTGCCGGGGGTGGGTCGCGGTGACCTTGGCGAGGAGCGCTTGAGCGTCGGGCTGTCGGGTGCGGCGCGGCCGCGCCCCTCGATCCGACCTCAGTCGACCACGCCGACCGCTGCGCGGGCGTCGGGAAAACTCCGACACCACCGTCGGCACAATCCAGGATGGAAGTGCGCGCTGGACGGCCTAGGCTGGCTTCAAGGGCGGCCGTGGGGCCGTCTCGTCGACCCCTGCGCCAGGAGGCCGGAGCATGTACCAGAAGATCCTGATGCCGACCGATGGGAGTGCCTGCGCCGACCATGCCATCGAGCATGGTCTCGACCTCGCGCGGCGGCTCGACGCCACCGTGGTGTTCCTCCACGTGCTCGAGAACCCGCTGACCACCGGCTACGCCACGCCTGAGACGCTGCCGTACTCGGCCCAGCTCTACGAGGACCTCAAGACCGCGGCCCAGGGCGTGCTCGACGATGCCGCCGCCAAGGCCGCCGCCGCCGGCGTCACGGCCGAGACGCGGCTGGTGGAGAACCGCGACCCCGTGCAAGCGATCCACGAGGCCGAGGCCGAATGCGACGCCGTCATCATGGGGACGCACGGCAGGCGCGGGTTCAACCGCTGGATGTTCGGCTCGGTGGCGGAGGGCGCGTTGCGTCGCTCCGACAAGCCCTTCCTGCTCATCCGCACCCACACCGAGGACGACTGAAGGTCGCGGCCGGCGCCGGTGCGGGCCGGCGCATGGCACGAGCCGGCTCGAGGAGGTGACGCCATGGCGCCTCACAAGGTGCTCGTCCCACTGGACGGGTCGGAGTTCAGCCGCCAGGTCCTGCCGTACATCCGTTCGCTGCTCGACGCGCGTCTGTTCTCCGTGATCCTGTTGCGCGTGGCCTCGACGCCCGAGGGCGTGACCAGCCCGCCGCCGCGCCCGCTGGCCCTCGACGGCTGGCTGCTCGGCCGCGACCCCCGCGACCATGAGCACCCCATCTTCCAGAGCCAGGTGTGGGACGGTCTGAGGGCGGAGTTGCGCCAGGAGCTCGAGCCCGAGCTGAGCCTGCTGACCGAGTCCGGTTTCGGGGTGACGGCGCTGGTGCGCTTCGGCGATCCAGCGCAGGAGATCATCGAGGTCGCCCGGAGCGAGCAGGTGGCGCTGGTGGTGATGGCCACCCACGGTCGCAGCGGCCTGGGCCGGCTGCTCCTCGGCAGCGTGGCCGAGGCGGTGCTGCGCAGCCTCCACGTGCCCGTCATGATGCTGCGCCCGCAACCGACGGCGGCCGACGAGACGCTCCCGGTCGAGGCGCACCCGGTCCCCTAGGCCCGCCTATGATGGAGGCATGCTCCGGCGGGTCCTCCCGATGGTAGACACGGCCTCCGTGCTCGACGAGGCGCAGCGGCGCAGTCGGGAGCTCGACACCCTGCACCGGCTGGCCGAGGCGGTCTCCGACGCCCTGCGCGGGGAGGACGTCCTCACGCGCTCGCTGACGGCCCTGTTGGAGATGGGCTGGTTCACCTGCGGCGAGGCGCTGCTCAGGCGGGAGGACCACCGACCCCTGCAGGCGGTGTCGGTGGGGTTGTGCCCGTTCGATCCTCTCGGGGAGTGCCCGAAGCGGCCGGACCTGGTGGCCCGCGGCGACCAGGTGCTGGCCGAGGGACGCGTCGTTCGCCATGGCGAGTGGTTGCTGGTGCCGGTCGACGACGTCGCCATGCTGGCGCTGTCGGGCGGGCAGGAGGTCTCCGAAGGCTTCCTGGGCGCCGTCACCGACGTCATCCGGGCGTCGCTCAAGCACGCCCACCTGCTGCAGAGGCTGGCGGAGAAGGAGCAGCAGCGCTCGCGTCTGCTGCAGGCCTTCCTCACCGCCCAGGAGGAGGAGCGGGGGCGCATCTCGCGCGACCTGCACGACCAGATCGGCCAGGCGCTCACGGGCATCCTGCTGGGGCTCGACCAGAACCTCGACCGCCCCGATGCCCACAGCCTCTCGCAGCTCAAGGAGCTGGCGGCGGTCACGCTGGCCGACGTCCGGCGCATCGCGCTCGACCTGCGCCACTCGGTGCTCGACGAGCTGGGGCTCGAGGCCGGCATCCGCCGCTACGCTCGCGACGTCCACGAGCGCTACGGGCTCGACGTCAGCGTGCTGGTGAACCTGCCCTCGCGGCTCGATCGCCAGGAGGAGATCGTGCTCTACCGGGTGGTCCAGGAGGGGCTCACCAACATCGTCCGTCACGCCACCGCCCGCCACGGCTCGGTGGTGGTGACGTCGTACAACAGCTACGTCCAGTGCGTCGTCGAGGACGACGGCATCGGCTTCCGTCCCGAGGCCCTGCTGCCGGGCGAGCAGGTCGGTCTGATGGGCATGCGCGAACGGCTCGAGGTGCTGGGCGGCAGCCTCCGCATCGAGAGCGAGCTCGGACAGGGCACCGCCCTGTACGCCCGATTGCCGGTACGCTAGGGCACGTGAGCCAACGCCACCCCATCCGCCTGTTCATGGTGGACGACCATGCCATCGTGCGCGCCGGCGTGCGCATGCTCCTCAACGCGCAGGACGCCCTCGAGGTGGTCGGTGAGGCGGAGAGTGCCGAGGAGGCGCTGGAGGCGCTGGAGGAGCTCGAGGCGGACGTGGTGCTGCTCGACCTGTCGTTGCCCGGCATGAACGGCATCGAGGCGGTCCGGGCCCTGAAGCGGCGCCTGCCCGAGACGCGCTTCATCGCCCTGTCGATGCACGAGGACCCGGAGTACGTGCAGGGCTTCCTGGAGGCCGGGGGATCGGGCTACGTGCCCAAGAGCTCGCTGGAGATGCAGCTCGTCGATGCCATCCTGGCGGTGTCGCGGGGGGAGTACTACGCGCCCGCGCGGCTGCTGGCCGAGCTGGCCCGCGAGATGGCCAGCGGCGATCCCTACCGCAACGCCCGGCTGACGCAGCGTGAGCACGAGGTGGTGCGGCACATCGCCCACGGCAGCACCTACAAGGAGATCGCCGAGGCCCTGGGCATCAGTGAGAAGACCGTCGCCACCTACCGTGAGCGCGCCTCGGAGAAGCTCGGGGTCAAGACCCGAGCCGAGCTGGTGCGCTGGGCCCTCGAGCACAACCTGCTGGACTGACCCCCGAGCGCCCGGGCCGCCGTGCCGGACGCGACTCCGTTCCGCGGGCCCGCGGTGGCCGGCCGTGAGGCGCGGGCGGGAGCTCCGAGATCTTTCCATCCGTCACGATTCTCACGGGGCCTTCAACCTTCTGTCAGGGATCGGGCCTATCCTTCCTTCGGTGGCTGCCAACGAGCGTGGCAACCTCTCTTCATACCCCTCCTACGGTGTGGATGGCGGACGATTCCGTCCCGGGCCCCCGCGAAAGCGGGGGCCCTCCACTTGGGTACGTCGCCAGCGGTTCGGAGCGCAAGGCAGCGCCGACGGGCTGGCTTGCCCGCCGGCGCTGCGACGCGATCGTCGACGGCCTGCGGCCGTCGCCAGGCGTCAGGCGCCGCCGCCTCCCGTGGGGGGCGTGGGGGTCGGCGGCGTGGTGTTCTGGGGTGCGGTCTTGCGGGGAGCGGTGGGGGCCCAGCCGCCCATGCCGGCAGGGTTGCGGCGCCCCATGCCGAAACCCTGCCGCATCTCGAAGCCGTAGCCGTCGACGCCGCCCCAGCGGTCGTCACGGTTGGAGCGCGCGCCCGCGCGCGGGCTCCCGCGCCAGGGGATCCGGCCACGGTCGCCGGCCCACGGGTTGGCGGGCGCCGCTCCGAGGCCCATGCCGAGATCGCGGCCGAGGCCCATGCCGGGGCCGCTCGCGGCCCGCAGCTCGGCGCCCAGGTAGCGCTCGAGCGCGCGCGCCTCGGGCACTTTCTGGACGAAGGCCCGGACGTCGTCGCGCAACGTCGTAAGGTCGCCCTGGAGCTGGCTCCGCTCCGAGGCCAGCTTCTGCTGGGCCTGGGTCCGGGCGTCGGACGGCGCGGTACCGGCCTTGAGGGCGTCGATGTAGCTCTGGAGCTCCTGCGTACGCAGCTCGGTGGCGCGCTGGCGCAGGGCGTCGGCGCGGTCGAGGAGCTGGGTGGCCTGAGCGCGGTCGGCCTCGGGCACCTGGGCGATCACCGTGAGGCGCAAGGCCTGACGCTCGAGGTCGCGGAGCGTCGAGGCTGCGGCGCCGGCCGCGCCGGTGGCCGGGGGCGTCTGCGAGCTCTGCGCCGACGCCACCAACGGCAGCGTCACGGCGCCGGCGCCCACCACGACGACCGCCGCGGCAGCGCCTACGAGTGCCCGTAGGCGGAGGGTTCGGAACATCCTCGTCTCCTTTCCCACGTCGCGCCGATCCGCGCCGGCGTCGTCGTGGAGAGCGCGGGGGGAGTGCGCCTTCCCACCATGCCGGCGGGACGTGCAGGTCTCGGCCGCTCCGTGTGCACGAGCCGTGCAGCGTCGGGACCCCAGGGCGGTCCCGGCGTCAGCGGGACGACGGACCGCGCACGCGCCCGCGCGCCCCGTCGGCGCCGAGGGCGATGCCGTAGTTGCCCGACCAGGCGCCGCTGCTGCCGTCGACCAGGTTGAACTCCACGCGGGTGTACCCATCGAGCTCGTCGGCGTCGAGCCGCACCCCGAACGAGCCGAGCGGCAGCGGCTCCGAGGGCAGGTCGCGGACCTGTTGCCAGCCGTCGACGCCGAGGTGCAGCGTGAACGGAGCGGCCCGTTCGATCAGCAGGCTGCGCCCGGCCGGCAGGGCGTCGAACGGAACGCTCTCGCGCCAGTGCCAGGTGGCGGCCTCCGGTCGCCGGCCGCCGTAGCGCTCCTGCACCGCCTCGAGCAGCTCCAGCGGCCGGCCCGCGTCGCGGGCGTAGGCCAGCTTGAGGAACTCGGAGTGCGCCCACACCAAGGGCATGGCGCTGCCCGACGGGCGCCCCGGCTCGAGGAAGCGCTCGGGGATGGGGTCGGTGTCCCAGACCTGCTCGGGGATGAGGCCGCCGGGACCCGCCATGGCGGCCATGGTGCGCAGGCCGTCGAGGGGATCCTCGCCCGCCTGCAGCCGCAGGTGGGCGCGCTCGCCGGCCAGCAGCGGCCACGCGCGACCGATGCCGGTGCCGTCGAAGGGGCTACCATCGGCGTGCTCGCCGTAACCGTCGTCGTTGTAGCGGTGGTAGGCGGTGCCGGTGGGGAGCTCGACAGCCAGCAGGCGATCGACCAGGTGCGTGGTGGCCGCGATGCGCGGATCGTCGGCCGCGCGCAACCCCAGCCGGACCAGCGCCAGGAAGTCGAGGCTGACCAGCCCTGCGGCTTCCAAGCGGTCGCCGGCACGGTTCCGCACGTCGATCTGGCCGCGCAGTCCGCCCGCCGACGGCGGCGGCGCGATCCGCAGGTAGTAGCCCCCCACGTCGTGCTCGCGCGCCAGCGGTCCGTCCTCGACGTAGGTCCAGTCCTCGATGCGCTCGTTCCAGCAGTCGGCCAGGGACGCGGCGTAGGCACGCTCCTCCTCGTCGAGGAAGGCGCCGGCGGCCACCAGCGCGGCCACCTCCACCGCCAGGGTGAAGGGGTTGGCGCCGGCGTTCTCCTCCCAGCGGTCCTGCGGCGTCAGGGGACCGGTCCGCGCCAGGAAGCCGGCGGCGCCCCGCACCATGGCCTCGACGCCGCGGAGGTCGTCGAGCGTCCCGGTCTCGCGCAGCTTCTCCGCCAGCAGCACCGGGAAGCCCACCTCGTCGAGCTGGACCCCCGTCCAGTAGGCACGGCCGTCGGGGAAGGTGTTCTGCGACCAGTGCCCGTCGCTGCGTTGGGTGGCGATGAGGTACGCCAGCATGCGCCTGGCGTCTTCGACCTGGCCCGCCGCCAACAGCCCGAGACCGGTCTCGACGGCGTCGCGGGCCCACACCAGGTGGTAGCCGCCCAGGTCGTCGCGGGCGTTCCCCCAGGGGATGCTGAGGCTGGCGACGACGGCGCCGGGGAAGGCCTTGTCCTCGTGCACCTTGAGGACGGTGGCCGACAGCAGCGCCTCGCGGGCGAGGTCGGGCTCGAGCTCGGGCGTCCGGATGCTGGCGCCCCAGGCCTTCCAGGCGCGCACGAAGCTGTCGCGAGCGCGCCCGAAGCCCTGGGCGAGGCTGGCTCGAGCGTGCGTCAGGGCGCCCTCGTCGCTGCCCGCGAAGCCGAGGGCCAGCACCCCCTCGAGATCGGCGAGCTCGCCCATCAGCGCGACGTTGCCGTGCGCCGCGCGGTCGTAGCTCCAGTGCATGCCGCCGGTGCGGGCGAAGTCCTGCCAGCCGTCGGAGGTGCCGACGTAGCCGACGCTGCGGCGGCGGAAGCCGGGGTCGGCCACCAGCGCCAGCGACTCCGCCCCGCCGCGGGCGCACAGGGCGCCGCGGGCGCTGTCGTCCGGGCCCACCCAGGCGGTGTTGTCGGCGCCGTTGGCGCCGAGGTGGGGAGCCAACAGGGCGTAGAGCCTCACGCCCTCGCCGGTCAGGCGGTAGCGCACGAGCAGCGTCTCGCGCTCGGGGTCGGGCAGGACCTCGAGCTCGAGCTCGTAACCGTCGCCACGGTGGCGCACCGTCGGCAGCGGGATGGTGGGGGCCGGCGTGTCGATGCGGTAGTCGGCCACCCTCTTGACCTCGTACCAGCCGCTCGGCGTGGCGACGATGAACCCCAGGTCGCGCACCTGGGGCTGGCCGGTGGTGGGGTAGTAGACCTCGTTGACGATGCCGTGACCCAACGTCACCCACAGGCGCGACGGCCCGAGTGCGGTGGTGACGAGGTCCTTGGCGCTGGAGGTCCAGGTGGGGGCGATGCCGGGGCGTCCGGGAGCGTCCATCGCCTCAGCCGCCGTGTGCGAAGTCGGGATAGTCGGTCATCGCGCCGTCCACGAAGACCGTGGTGCCCGTGACGTAGGACGCCACGTCGGACACCAGCACCACCGCCATGCGCGCGACGTCCTCGGGCTCGCCCAGGCGGTTGAGCGGGATCTTCTCCAACAGGTCGCGGAGCGCCTCGGGATCGCTCCACACCGAGCGGTTGATGTCCGTCTTGATGGCTCCCGGCGCCAGCGCCAGGACGCGTACGCCGTGCGGTGCGGCCTCCTGCGCGAGGGTCCGCGTCATCATGCCGGCGCCGGCCTTGGCGGCGGTGTAGGCGCTGTAGCCGCTCCAGGCGATGACCTCGTGCACGGAGGTGACGGTGAGCACCACGCCGTGGCCGGCCGGCACCATGCGCGCCAACGCCTGGCGGGCGCAGGCGTAGGCGCCGATGAGGTCGACGTCGATCACCTTCCGCCAGGCCGCGGGGTCGCTCGCCCACGCCTCGGCGCGGGCCCCATCGATGCCGGCGTTGTTGACCAGGACGTCGATGCCTCCCCAGGCGCGATCGAGCTTGCCGAACATCTCCTCGACCTCGTCGAGCGAGCCGACGTCGGCCTTGACCGTCAGCGCCTCGCCTCCCGCCGCGCGGACGCGCCCGGCCACCGCCTCGGCGGCCTCGTCGCCGGCGAGGTAGTTGATGGCCACGCGCGCGCCGGCGGCCCCGAGCGCCTCGGCGATGGCGGCCCCGATGCCACTGTTGGCCCCCGTGACCAGCGCTCGTCTGCCGTCCAGTCGGATCTCCATGCGGGCTCCTCTCCGCGTCGACGTACCTGCGTAGGAGCGAGCGGCGGGACGCATGCCCGGTGGCAGCGGCCCGTGGGGCGCTCGCCCGGTGGGGCGCGCCGAACCGCGCGTCGCCCACCGCGACGAGCGTAGCGCCGCTCGGTGAGGGGCCGGTGACGCGGCCGACGTGGCGGCGGGCGGCTCAGTCGGGGTCGGGCGACGCCAGCGTCCGGCGGTGCTCGGCGAGCAGGGCGTCGATGACGCGGCCGGTGCGGAGCGCACTCTCGCCGGTGCTGGGACAGGCGCCGCGCCCCAGGAGGTCGTCGACCACCGTCTCGATCAGGGGTTGTTGGACGTGGACGGGGTGCGGCAGCAGCGGCAGCGTCCGCTCGCCGCCGGGGGTGGCGATCCGGGGCGGCTCGGCGGCGAAGACCGAGAAGTTCAGGGTCCCGGCGGTGCCGAAGATGGCGACGCGCTCGCGGTAGCTGCCGGCGGCGAACGACCACAGTCCCACCCCGCGCACCCCCGAGGCGAAGGTCCACATGCCGGTCACCAGGTCCTCGGCGGGGTAGAGCCCGGCGGTGTTGGCCGACGAGCCGGCGGCCTTCTCGATCGGGCCCAGGAGGAAGTCGAGCAGGTCGAGGGTGTGGCTCCCGAGGTCGACGAAGTAGCCGCCGCCGGAGACGGCGGGGTCGACGCGCCAGCCGGGCATGGCGGCGCTCTCGACCTGCGCCGGCGGGCTCACGTGCGTCACCGTCACCGCCCGCGGCTCGCCGATGACGCCGTCGGCCAGCACCTCGCGCAGCTGCAGGAAGCGCGGCAGGGCGCGCCGGTAGTACGCCACGTACAGCGGTACCTCGGCGGCCCGGCAGGCGCGCAGCATGGCCTCGGCATCCTCGGCGGTCGGGGCCATCGGCTTCTCCACGTAGACGGGCTTGCCGGCGGCGGCGGCCATCTCGGTGAGGCTGCGGTGGCTCGACGGCGGGGTGGCCACGTAGACGGCGTCGACCTCGGGGTCGGCCAGCAGCTCCGCGGCATCGTCGTACCAGCGCGGTACGCCGTGCCGGCGTGCGTAGTCCTCCGCCAGTCCGCCGCGGCGGCCCATGACCGCGACCAGGCTGGAACCGGGCGCCCGTTGCAGCGCCGGGCCGCTCTTGACCTCGGTCACGTCGCCGCAGCCGATCATGCCCCAACGGACGGCCCTCACGGTGCTGCCGTCCCGCCGCCTGCGGGGGGCTCGACGTTCACCTGGGTGCCCACCCGACGGAAGCCGAGCCGCCGGTAGAGATGGGCGGCGTCCGGAGCGGCCGACAGCCACACGAAGTCGACGCCGTGGTCGAGGGCCGAGGCCAGCAGGTGCCGACACACCCCCAGCGCCAGGCCGCGACGGCGGCGCTCGGGGGACGTCCACACCCCCGCGAGCTCGGCTCCCTCGGAGGTCACCAGCAGGGTGGCCCCGCTCACGGGGGTGTCGCCCTCCAGCCGGGCTGCGGCCAGCACGCTGCCGTCGGCGAGGCCGGCACGCAACCGATCGAAGAACAGCCGGCCGCTCCCCGGCGCCATGCCGAAGGCCTGCGCCTGCGCGTCGAGGAAGCGACCCAGGTGCCTAGGGGCTTCGGCCAGGTGAAGCGGCGGCGGTCCGACGGGGGCGTCGGGCAGGCGCCCGAGATCGCCGGCCGTGGTCACCATCGCGGCCGCTCGCGCGCTCGTCCGGAAGCCGCGCGCCTCGAGGGCGGCCGGCAGGTCCGGGTGCAGCTCCTCCATGAACTCGAGGCGCGGCACCCTGCCGGGGCCGAGCTCGAGCAGCCTTCGGACCGACGGCGCCCAGTCGTCGGGGTCGGCGGCGCCCGGCACGGCGATGTGGAGGAAGTCGTCGGAGCCGTCGGGCGCGAAGCATGCCAGCAGCGCACCCGCTGCCACCGCCCGCCTGCCGTGACGGGCCTGGAGGACGAGGGCGCGTTCGGCGCGAGCCAGTTCGGGGTGGCGGCTCATCCCCGCCTAGCGTAGAATGCCGCCGCCCCGAGGGGGCCGGATGCGTCGGGGAGGCCCTCGCGGAGCGCGGTCGGAGGCAGGGACATTTGACCCAAGGGGACGTTCGTCCTGTGAGGTAGGCTCCGGCCGGAACGTGACCCCCTCCACGATCCGTCGTGGAGCGGGCGCGTGGACCAGGGACGGTGCCGCCACCGCGGATCGGCCGGGGCCCGAGCGAGCCCCGACGCCATCTCCGGGACGCCATCGAAGGGATCGTAGGAGTTCGATGCCATGCCACAACCGTCTCACCTAGAAGTAGACTGCGGCCATGCTCGATGAGCGTCGTTTCCGGTGGGGATGGTGCGAACGCAGCGTGGGACGCTCTCGCGCCGCGGTCGACGAAGGTCACGGCGCGCTGCCGGCCGGGCGTACCGGCCGGTCGGCCACGAACGGGCCCGTCCCGCCCGACCGCTTTCGTTCAGCAAGGGGAGGATTGACGCCGTGACGGAACCAGGCTCCAGTTCGTCCGACAGGGTCGTTCGCATCGAGGTGTTCCTCGACGATCGGCCGGAGGCGGTGCAGATCGTGACCGCCCCGCCGTTCCGCTTCCAGCTCGACACCACCGGGCTGGACGAGGGAGCCCACAGCCTGCGGGTGGTGCGCATCGACGCGAGCGGCGGGCGCCGCGAGCGGCGCATCCCGTTCCACGTCGAGCACGCGTCCGACGTGGAGGTCCGCGGGCTCGAGCCCGGCGCGACCGTGAGCGGCTCGGTCGAGGTCGACGTGGTGGTCCCGCCCCCGCCGGCGGCGTCGCTGCCGAAGCCCAAGGGCCCGCCCACCTGGCTCTACCTGTTGATGACGGTGCTGATCCTCGGCGGTATCTGGGTGTTCTTCATGGTGGTGCCGATCTACAGCAACCTGGTGCCCGCCCCGAGCGAGGGCGGCAGCACGGCCTCCGCTCCCTCGACGCCCGCACCGCCGGTCGACGCGGCCCTGCTCAAGGCCGGGGAACAGCTCTACACCTCCGACTGCGCGGCCTGCCACAAGCCGAGCGGCGAGGGCATGCCCCCGACCTTCCCGGCGCTGGCCGGCAACTCCTTCCTGAGTGACGCCACCGCCACCGTCAAGCGCATCTACGAGGGCTCCGGCGCGATGCCCTCCCACCCCAGCTACAGCGCCAAGATGCTGGCGGAGGTCGCGACCTACATCCGCAACACCTGGGGCAACGCCTACGGCGGCGTGAGCGTCGCCGATGCGGCCGCGGCCGAGCCGAGCGCCTCCAACACCGGTGCGGCACCCGCCAGCGGCTCCGCTCCGGCAGCATCGTCGACCGGCTCGTCCGGGGCGTCCGCCGGTTCCGCGGCCGGCAGCTCCTCCGAGACGACCCCGAGCGGCTCCACCTCGAGCACGTCCGCGGCGACGCCGTCGAGCTCGGCCGGGAGCACGGCCTCCGGCGCGTCGGCGCAGCCTTCGACGACGGCACCGGCGGCCGCGGCCGCGCCGAGCGGCGGCATCGACAAGGCCACCATGGACGCCGGGGAACAGCTCTACGAGGCTCAGTGCACGAGCTGCCACCAGGCCAACGGCGCCGGCCTGCCGCCGACCTTCCCGGCGCTGGCGGGCAACGCTGCCTTGAGCGATGCCACCGCGGTGGTGCAGCGCATCTTCGACGGCAAGGGCATCATGCCCGCGCACAAGACGCTCAACGTCCAGCAACTCGCCGACGTCGCCACCTACGTCCGCAACAGCTGGGGCAACGCCTTCGGCCCCGTGACCGCCGAGCAGGCCGCCCAGGCCGCGCCGAAGGCGGCGCAGTGAGCGCGCTCCGCGCCCGGACCCACGCCGGAGGTCGGTGACATGTACCGAAACGACCGCGTCATCCCCTTCTTCACGCTGGTGTTCGCCGCCGCGCTGTTCCTCATGTCGTACCTCGACGGCCGCCACATCACGGCGCTGTCGGGGGGCAAGCCGCAACCGCTGTCGGTCGGGCAGATCGGCCTGATCAGCCTGGGCCTGGTGTTCCTGGTCTACGGCATCATCGGCTACATCTCGGTGTGGCTGGAGGGCCGGGAGCTGAGGCCCGGCGTCCACAAGGCCCGCCCGGGCAAGGCGCAGTGGGTGGGCATGGCGCTTTCCGTGCTGGCGGTGGCGCTCTCGGGCCTGTTCGTGCAGGCGATCGTGCACAGCCTCAGGACGCAGGAGAACCACCCCGGAGCCGAGGGCATCATCTTCGGTTCCATCTCCCTGACGGTGGCCGGTCTGCTGATGGTCTACAAGCACTACTACCAGGACGATGAGGTCCACGTGGAGTCCGAGGACTCGGAGGTGCCTTGGTGACACCCAACGACGACGCCCCCACGGGCGCCCCGCGGTCGGCGCAGGCCGACGACGAGGCGCGCGCCCGCGCCGAGGCCGAAGACCAGGAGGCGCTGATCCAGCGCCGCCGCTTCCTGCAAGCGGGGATCGGCGTCACGGTGGCGCTCACGGTCACCGGGTTGTCGGCGCTGTCGGTGACCGGAAGCCTCCGCCCGATCGCCAAGATCACGCCCCAGCAGGAGCCGCCGGCCGACGGCGACATCCTGGTGCGCGCCGACGACACCACCCGGGTGGTGCAGGCCAGCGACATCCCGGTCGACCAGAAGCAGGTCCTGTGCTACCCCAAGGACCCCAAGTCGGGGGTCGTGAAGAACGGCACCGACAACAACCTGGTGATGCTGCAGCGTTTCGACGCCTCCCAGCTCGGGCCCGACACCACGCCCCACGCCGCCGACGGCGTGGTCGGCTACTCGGCGGTGTGCACCCACCTGTGCTGCACCGTCAGCGACTGGGACAGCAAGAACGGGTGGTTGCTGTGCCCCTGCCATCACTCGCAGTTCGATCCGCGCGCCGACGGCAAGGTCATGGGGGGCCCGGCGCCCCGCCCACTTCCCCTCCTCCCGCTCAGGGCGTCGAACGGCCAGATCGTGGTCGCCGGCGGCTTCCTGACGAGCGTGGGATGCAGTTGAGGGGGGTGAGCGAAGGTGTTTAGCTGGCTCGATGAGCGCCTGGCGCTGTCCAGGATGTACAAGAAGTTCTTCCGCAAGATGTTCCCCGTGCACCACTCGTTCTTCCTCGGGGAGATCACCATCTTCTCGTTCCTCACCCTGGTGCTGACGGGCGTGTTCCTGTCGATCAACTTCGAACCGTCGATCCGCATGGTGCAGGTGGGGACGAAGCAGCTGCCGGCGGCCTACGCCTCGGTGCAGTTCATCGACTCGCTCCCCTTCGGGATGGTCATCCGCAGCATGCACCACTGGGCGGCCAGCGTGTTCATCGCCGCCGCCTTCCTGCACATGATCCGCATCCTGCTGACCGGCGCCTACAAGAAGCCGCGCGAGATCAACTGGATCATCGGGCTGCTGCTGCTGAGCTTCGCGGTGATGGCGGCCTTCACCGGCTACTCGCTGCCCTTCGACGCCTTCTCGGCCACGGCCACCAAGGTCGGCTACGAGATCGCGGCCTCCATCCCGGTGCTGGGGACCTGGCTGGGCCAGCTCTTCTTCGGTGGCACCTTCCCGACCGAGCACTCGATCCCGCGCCTGACCGCCATCCACATGATCTGGCTGCCGCTGATCATCGGCGCGCTGATCGGTGCGCACGTGCTGATCATGTTCCTTCAGAAGCACACCCAGCCGAAGTACGCCGAGAAGGTGGCGCCCGGCAAGATCCTGGGCGTGCCCTTCTGGCCGCAGCAGGCGCTGATCATGGGGGTGCTGTTCGCCGTCTTCGTGGGCGTGCTGGCGATGGTGGCGGGCCTGTTCAACGCCAACCCCATCGAGCACTTCGGGCCGCCCGGACCGGCCACGCCGACGGTGAAGCCCGACTGGTACTTCCTGTGGCTCTACGGCTTCCTGAAGATGATCCCGTCGAGCTGGCACTTCACGGTGTTCGGGGTGTACGTCGGGCCCGAGTTCATCGGCGTGCTGATCCCCTCGTTGCTCATCCTGTTCGGCTTCGCCTTCCCGCTGCTGCAACCCTCGAAGACGAAGCTCCGGTACCTCGAGCTCCCCAGCGAGCATCCCGTGCGCACGGCCACCGTCATCGGCGTGCTGGCGTTCTTCATCGCTTCGACCATCGCCGCCTACAACGCCGAGTTGAGCCTGAGCACCGGCTTCCTGTGGTTCCTGGTGCTGCTCGGGCCGGTGGTGGTGGCGGTGCTCGCCTACCTGCTGCTGCGTGCGATCTACCCTCGGCGCGAGGGCGCCTCGGGCGACTAGGCGTTCCCACGGTGAACGCGAGCGGGGCCCCGTCGCCGACGGGGCCCCGCTGCTATGGCTCGGCGTGGGGGATCAGGCCGACGGGGCCGAGCGCCGGAGCCGATCGATGTGCTGCTTGCGGAACTTCGCGACCTTCGGGGCGATCACCGCGCGGCAGTAGGCCTCGTCGGGGTGAAGGGCGAAGTAGTCGCGGTGGTAGGCCTCGGCTGGGTAGAACGGCCCGGCCGGCACCAGCTCGGTGACCAGCGGCGCGTCGTAGATGCCCGCCTGCTCGACCTCCGCCATCACCTGCTCGGCCTCGGCTCGCTGCGCCTCGTCGTGGACGAACACCGCCGAGCGGTACTGCGTCCCGACGTCGTGCCCCTGCCGGTCCTTGGTGGTGGGGTCGTGGATGCTGAAGAACACCTCGAGGAGGTCGCGGTAGCCGATGCGTGCGGGATCGAAGCGGATGCGCACCGCTTCGGCGTGCCCGGTGGTGCCGGTGCAGACGCGCTCGTAGCTGGGGTCGGGGACGTGCCCGCCGGTGTACCCCGACGTCACCTCCACGACGCCCTCCAGATCGAGGTAGACGGCCTCAAGGCACCAGAAGCAGCCGCCGGCCAGAGTGGCCGTCGCCGCTGGGGTCTCCACCGATTCGCTCATGGCATCACTCTAGTCGCTGGGCGCGCCGCCGTGACGGTCCCGGCCGACGCCGGGCTCATGGCGCGCCCGGCGCGACTGCTGCGGGACCGCCGTCGCCATCGCCGGCCAGGTAGAGCCAGGTGGCCAGCACGGTGTCGGGGTTGAGGGAGATGCTGTCGATCCCCTGCTCCAGCAGCCAGCGTGCGAAGTCGGGATGGTCCGACGGGCCCTGCCCGCAGATCCCCACGTACTTCCCGGCCGCGCGACAGGCGCGGATGGCGTTGGACATGAGCTCGCGCACGGCGGGATCGCGCTCGTCGAAGAGGTCGGCCACGAGCCCCGAGTCGCGATCGAGCGCCAGGGTGAACTGGGTCAGGTCGTTCGATCCGATGGAGAAGCCGTCGACGTGCTCCAGGAAGGCCTCGGGCAGGATGGCGTTCGACGGCACCTCGCACATCATGATGATCTCCAGGCCGTTCGCGCCGCGCCGCAGCCCGTGCCGCGCCATGCGCCCCAACACGTCCTCGAGCTCCCCCACGGTGCGTACGAAGGGGATCATGACCTTGACGTTGGTGAGCCCCATCTCGTCGCGCACCCGCACCAGCGCCCGGCACTCGGCCGCGAACGCCTCGGCGAAGCTCTCGGCCCGGTAGCGCGCCGCGCCGCGGAAGCCGATCATCGGGTTCTCTTCCTGCGGTTCGAACGCCTCGCCCCCGAGCAGGTGAGCGTACTCGTTGGACTTGAAGTCGGTCATGCGCACGATGACGGGATCGGGCGCGAAGGCGGCGGCGATGGTGGCCACCCCCTCCTTGACCTTCTCCTCGAAGAAGCGCGACGCCGAGCCGTACCCGGCGATGCGCCGCTCGATCCCCTCGCGGACCGCGGGAGGCACGTCGGGGTACGCCAGCAGCGCGCGCGGGTGCACGCCCACGTCGTTGTTGATGATGAACTCGAGGCGCGCCAGGCCGACCCCGTGGTTGGGCAGGCGGGCGAAGGCGAAGGCCCGATCGGGGGAGGCGACGTTCATCATCAGCCGCACCGGCAGCTCGGGCATGCGGTCGAGCTCAATGCGTTCGACGTCGTAGCGCGGCCGGCCCGCGTACACGCGACCCTCGTCGCCCTCGGCGCAGCTCACGGTGACCTCGGCGCCGTCCTCGAGGCGCCGGCTGCCGTCGGTGGTGCCCACCACCGCCGGGATGTTCAGCTCGCGCGCGATGATGGCGGCGTGGCAGGTGCGCCCGCCACGGTCGGTGACGATGGCGGCCGAGCGCTTCATCACCGGCTCCCAGTTGGGGTCGGTCATGTCGGTCACGAGCACGTCGCCGGGCTGGACGCGCTCCATCTCGGCCGCCGAGGCGATCACGCGCACCCGCCCGGCGGCGATGCGCGAGCCCACGGCGCGGCCGGCGACCAGCACCTCGCCCGGCTCGAGCAGCCGGAAGCGCTCCAACACCCGTCCGCTGCGACTGCGTACGGTCTCCGGGCGCGCCTGCAGGATGACGATGTCGCCGGTCTCGCCGTCCTTGGCCCACTCGATGTCCATGGGGCGGCCGTAGTGGTCCTCGATCGCCAGCGCCTGCCGCCCGAGGTCGGCCAGGTCGTCGTCGGCCAGCGCGAAGCGGCGGCGCTGCTCCTCGGGGACGGGCACCGTCTCCACCAGCTCGGCGCCGCTGCCGTACACCATCTTCTCGGCCTTCGACCCGAGCCGGCGCTGCAGCACCGCGGGCCTGCCGGCACGCAACGCCTCCTTGTGCAGGTAGATCTCGTCGGGGTTGACCGCACCCTGGACCAGCAGCTCCCCCAGGCCGTAGGCGGCGGTCACGAACACCACGCCCTGGAAACCCGACTCGGTGTCGAGCGTGAAGGCGACGCCGCTGGCCCCCAGGTCGCTGCGCGCCATGCGCTGCACGCCCACCGAGATGGCCACCTCGGCATGGTCGAAGCCGTGGTGGAGCCGGTAGGCGATGGCCCGGTCGGTGAAGAGCGAGGCGTAGACCTTGCGCACGTGCTCGAGCACGGCGTCCTCGCCGCGGACGTTGAGGAAGGTCTCCTGCTGGCCGGCGAACGACGCCTCCGCCAGGTCCTCGGCGGTGGCGGAGGAGCGCACCGCCACGGCGGCAGGAGCTCCGCCGGTCGCCATCGCGGCGTAGGCGCGGCGGACGTCGTCGGCCAGCGCCGACGGCAGCGGCGTGGCGAGCACCAGCTCGCGCACCGCGTGGCCCCGCTCCGCCAGGCGCCCCACGTCGTCCTCGTCGACGTCGGCCAGCAGACCGGCGATGCGCTCGGCCAGGCCGCTGTCGCGCAGGTGCGCGCGGAACGCCTCGGCCGTGGTGGCGAAGCCGTCCGGCACGTGCACCCCCGCCGCGCGCAGGTTGCGGATCATCTCGCCGATGGAGGCGTTCTTGCCGCCCACCCGCTCGACATCGCCGAGCCCGACCTCGTGGAAAGGGATGATGGTCTCCACCGACGCCTCCTCCCGACCGGGGGCATCCTCCGGCGGCCCTGCGCCGCCTTGCACTTCGCGGTCCGGCCCCAAGCTACCGCACGGCGCCCACCGCGTGTCCGGGAAGAGGTACACCGGGATGCGGCGGGTATCCTCGGGGCAGCCGGGAGGCGACATGGGAGGCGCGATGCAGACGCGGACGGTGTACTTCGTCTCGGACCACACCGGGGTGACGGCGGAGGTGCTCGGACACAGCCTGCTGGCACGCTTCACGGGCGTCGCCGTGCGCACCACGACCCGGCCCTTCGTGAACTCGTTGCAGCGGGCGGACGCGCTGGCGGCCGAGCTGGCGACCCTGCCCGACGAGCCGGTGGTGTTCTCGACCGTCACCGACCGGACCGTGCGCGAGCGCATCGCCGCCGCGCCCGGTCTGCATCTCGACCTCTTCGAGCCGTTCCTGGGGCCGCTGGCCGAGGCGCTCGGCAACCCCCCGCCGGCCGACGCCGGCGCGTTCCACGGCATCCGCGACCTGGCGAGCTACCAGGCGCGCATCGATGCGGTGGAGTTCGCGCTCGCCACCGACGACGGTTCCAACGCAGAACGCTACGGGCAGGCCGAGGTGATCATGGTGGGGGTGTCGCGCGCCGGCAAGAGCCCGACCTGCCTTTACCTCGCCCTGCAGTACGGGGTGCGGGCCGCCAACTACCCGCTGGCCGAGGACGACTTCGAGGCCGAGGGACTGCCCGGGGCGGTGGCCGCCTTCCGAGGCCGGCTGTTCGGGCTCACCATCGCGCCGAAGCGGTTGCACGAGCTCCGCGAGCAACGCCGGCCGGGCAGCGGGTACGCCGAGCTGCGCCGATGCGAGTACGAGGTGCGGCAGGCGGAGCGGCTCTACCGCCGCCATGGCGTGCCCTTCCAGGACGCCAGCACGTTGTCGGTGGAGGAGCTGGCGGCGCTGGTGCTGCAGCGCGCCGGGCTCGAGCGTCACCGCTGAGCCGCGGACGGGCGCGTCGTCAGGCGTCGGCCAGGAAGCGCTTGTAGATCAGCCGGGAGACCTCGCCCAGCACCTGCGATCCGAGGTTGTCGGGGTGGAAGCGGGCGTCCGGGCAGTCCTTCGTCATGATCGCTACCACGTAGCCGTGGACGCCGCGCTCGACGACGCCGGCATCGTTGCGCACGCCGCGCAACGAGCCGCTCTTGGAGGCGAGGGTGAGGTCGGAGGCCCCCGTCTCGGTGGCGTAGCGGTCGAAGGGGAGGTAGCGTCCGAGCCCGTCCGTGAGCTGCTGGCGCCGGTAGATGGCCTGGGCCAGCTGCGTCCACGGTGCCGGCAACAGCTCCCCGGCCCACAGCCGCCGGAAGGCGTCGGCCAGGTCGGCCGGTGAGGAGGTGGAGCGCGAGCTGGGCGGGGCGCCCGTGGAGCTGGGCCGTTGCAGCGGGCCCGCCAGCCAGGTGTCGTGCCAGCCGTGCGCCCGGATGACGTCGTTGATGCGGTCGACGCCGAGCAGGTCGATCAGCAGATTGGTGGCGGTGTTGTCGCTCACCACGATCATCAGCGTGGCGAGGTCGCGCAGGGTGTAGCGGCGCCCGGGGGAGAGCACCTTCAGCACGCCCGAGCCGGTGACCTGATCGTCGGCCTGGAGGGTGAGCTCCTGGTCCAGCGTCAAGGTGCCGTGCGCGACGCGCTCGAGCAAGGCCTGCAACACGAAGACCTTGATGGTGGAGGCGGCCGGGAAGGTGAGCCGCTCCTGGAAGGCCACCGGACCCGGAGCGTCCGGCGGGTGCGCGCCGAGGGGCATGGCAGCCACCCCCAGGGTGCCGCCCAGGCGCTCCTGCAGCGCGGACAGGGCCGCTGCCAGGCGCGCGTCGGCGGGTCCGGGGTCGGCGGTCACGGCGCCCGGATCAGACGCCGGCGCCGAGCCCGGCCGCGCCCGCCGCGCCGTCGCTGCGCGGCTCGATGGCGGGCAGGGTCAGGTGCCGGTGCAGCAGCTCGAGGTGGGGCGTGGTCACGCGCACGTCGAGCCCGCCGGGCTCGCGGCGCACCGTGAGGCGGTGGGCGTGGGTGGCGTGGGCCGTCACCTGGGCGCCGGCCGCGACCCCGAGGATGCGGTCGAGGTTGAGGGGGACGCGCGCCAGCGTGCGCGTGTCGGGTTCGAGGCGGTCGCGCACGATCAGGCAGGTGGGGCAGAGCTCGAGCGTGAGGCCGTCGGCGGTGTGGATGACGAAGGTGTCGCCCTCGTCATCGGTGGTCGGATCGTGGAAGAAGTCGCTCATGAGGGTCCTCTCCGGGTGCGTCAGGCCTCCCGTTCCGCTGCGTGGAGCGGAAGTCGGCGCCGAATCGGCGGTGCGGCCGAGCGTGGCCGTGGGGCACGTCGACCTCGGCGTGCCCAGGGGGTCCCCTCGGTGTGGACCGGCACAAGCCTACGTCCGCGGTGATATGAGGATTGTGAATCGGTTCGCTCGGGTGCCCTACCACGAGGGAGGCGCCGGGGTCCCGGCCCCGGCGCCTCCCGGGCGCTCCCGCGTACCGTGGGAGCGCGGAACGGGGTCGGATCAGCTGCCCAAGGACGTCAGCGTGATCTGGCCGAGGGGGATCAGGACATCACCGTTGCCGAACATCTGGGTCGCGCCGTCGACGTAGCTCTGGCCGGCGACAGCGCTCGACGAGCCCACGGCGACGGTGGTGGTGTCGGTGGTGGCGGGGTCGGCGCCGAAGGCGATGGCCAGCGAGCTGCCGTCGATCGTCGTCACGTCGGTGCCGTACGACGCGTCCGACGCCTCGTACGACAGGTCGGAGACGGTCTGGGTGCCCTTGACGATCGAGTTCTCGACGAGGGTCGCCAGGGCCGTGGGGTTGGCCATGAACCTGGCGAAGGCCTCGGGACCGACGGCGCTCTCGAGGTTGGCGAAGGCCTGGTCGGTGGGGGCGAAGACGGTGACCGGGGCGCCGCTGGTCACGAGACGGGTGAGGCCGCTGACCTCGAGCGCGTGCTCGAAGCAGGCGTAGCTCGGCCCCGCGACCTTGGCGCCCTGCTGGTAGCAGATCCCCGGCAGGCCGTCGGTGGAGGCGTTGCTCAGGTAGTTCGCCAGGGTCCCGGCGTTCACGGCCACGTCGTTGTAGTTCACCGCGGACGCGGCGGAGGCCGTCCCGATGACCAGCAGGGTAGCGAAGGTCATGGCTGCGAGGAGCTCGTGCAGGGGGAAACGCGTACGGTTCATGTTCGTCCCTCTCTCGGCGCGCCGGAAGGCGCGGCCGCGTCGGGAGCGCGGCGGATGGATCGCCGTCGGCCCCGCGATGGCGCCAAGCGTAGGCCCGGGATCGCGAGGAACCGATGCGCACCCGATGCACGGCCGGTGCACGTTCGCTAAGGTCGCGATGAGTCCCCGATGGGCTTCCTGCGACGCGGGAAGGTCAGTCGAGGGTGACGGAGTCGAGGTCTTCGCGGCGTCGGAGGCGGCGGGCCCTCGCCTCGGGCGACTCCAGCAGCCGTGCCAGCCGGGCGTCGATGCGGCGGTAGTGCCGGAAGGCGAAGCTGCCGATCAGCACGGTAGCGACGACGTACAGCGGGGTTGCGCCCTGGATGGCCGCGCGGACCTCGGGCGGCAGCGCGCCCACGCTGGCCGCGAGGCTGGCGATCACCAGCGAGAACTCGCCGCGAGGGACCAGGAGGACGGCGTGGCCGAGGCTGGCGCGGCGGCTCAGCCCGCTCCGCAGGCCGCCGAGGTAGCCGGTGAGGGCCCCCGCGAGCAGCGTCGCCGTCAGCAGTGCGATCACCAGACCGAGCTGCTCGAGGGCGCTCGCCAGGTCGACGTGCAGGCCGACCCCGAGGAAGAACGCGCCGGCGGCGACGTGTACCCAGCTTGCCAGGGCGCGCTCGACGCGCTGGCGGTGGCTGGACTCGGCGAAGGCCATCCCCAACAGGAACGCGGCGACCGCCTCGGGGAAGCCGAGGGCGTGGGCGCCCACCGCCACCAGGGTGACGGAGGCCAGGACCAGCAGCACCAGCGCCTCGTCCTCCCGGCCGAGCGCGCGCTCGACCAGGGGACGGCCGTACCGGAGCAGCACGCCGTAGAGGGCGAGGAAGAGGAGCGCTCCCGCCAGGTCGAGCCAACCGGCGCCGGCGGTGAGGAGCCCCAGCGTGCCGAGGACGACGACCATGGCGAGGTCCTCGAACACCAGCACCCCGAGCGTGCGCTCGGCCTCGGGATAGGCGACCAGGTCGTTCTCGCTCAGCAGCCGCACGATGACGCCCGAGCTGGATACGTAGACCACGCCGCCGAGGAACAGCGCCCCCAACCAGCCGAAGCCGAACGCCAGCCCGACCGCGGTCCCGACGGCGAGGTTCGCCAGGTCCACCACGCCCGCGCGGGCGCTCGGCCCTGCCGTGTCGACGAAGCGGGCCAGCGAGAACTCCAGGCCCATGGTGAAGAGCAGCAGCACGAGGCCGAGCTCGCTCATCAGATCCACCGTCGGGCTCAGGCGCACCAGCGGCAGCGGCCCGTAGGGGCCGAGGAGCGTACCCAGCGCCAGGTAGCCCACCACCGGCGAGAGGCGCAGGCGGCGGCTGCCCCAGGCGCCTGCGTACAGCACCGCTGCCATCACGCCGAGGTCGAGTAGAGCGGTCACCAGCGTCTCCGAGCGGGTTCGCTAACCCAGCACGAGCGCGCGGGCAGCGGCGGTCTGGTCGTGGGAGCCGATCAGCACCAGGGTGTCGCCGGCTTCGAACGCCACGTCGACGCCGGGGTTGGCGATGGCACGGCCGCCGCGGAGGATGGCCACCAGGCTGGCGCCCGTGCGCGTACGCAACTGGCTCGAGCCGAGCGAGTGGCCGACCACCGGGGCGTCCTCCGGGAGTTCGACCCATTCGAGCTCGAGCGCTCCGAGCACGAGATCGAGATCCTCCAGGTCGGGCGCCGGCACCAGCGCTCGGCCCAGCAGGTTCGCCACCTGCTGCGCTTCGTCCTCGTCGAGCGTGAAGGCGTCGGACGGCCGGTCGTCGTGCTCCGGGAAGTGGTAGAGGTGCCGTTCGCCGTCGGGGCGCACCACGATCACCAGGTTGCCGCCTGTGCGCAGGGGCATGACGTATTTCTTGCCGATGCCGGGGAGGGTGGCCTCACGGACCTCGATGCCGGGATCGGGCGGGGTGCCGGCCATGGCTCCATCGTAGCCCGACCGTCCGCGACCGGCGCCGCTCGGTCACCGTCGATGCCGCGTCCCGTCGCGGTGTTGCGCCGGCGAGCGGTGCATGCTGGGGCATGGCGACGATCGCCGTGACGGGCGCCACCGGGTACATCGGCGGGCGCCTGGTGCCGAGGCTGCTCGACGCCGGGCACGTGGTGCGCTGCCTGGTGCGGGAGCCCGAGCGGCTGGCGGCGCGGCCGTGGCGCGAGCGCGTGGAGGTCGTGCGGGCCGATGTCCTGGACCCCGCGGGCCTCGAGCCGGCCCTCCGGGGATGCGACGTCGCCGCCTACCTGGTGCACTCGATGGGCGCCTCGGAGCACGGCTTCGAGGACCGCGATCGTATCGCCGCCCGCGGCTTCGGGGAGGCCGCTGCGCGTGCCGGGGTGCGCCACATCGTCTACCTGGGAGGGCTGGGCGACCCGAGCGCACCGCTGTCGCGCCACCTGGCGTCGCGCCAGGAGACCGGGCGCGAGCTGGCGCGCGCCGGCGTGGCCGTCACCGAGTTCCGCGCGGCCGTCATCGTGGGGTCGGGCTCGCTGTCGTTCGAGATGATCCGCTACCTGACCGAGCGCCTGCCGGTCATGGTGACGCCCCGCTGGGTCGAGACCCGCGTGCAGCCCATCGCGGTGCGCGACGTGCTGAGCTACCTGCTGGCCGCCGTCGAGCGGCCCGCGGCCGGCCACGCCATCGTCGAGATCGGCGGGCCGGAGGTGCTCAGCTACCGCGAGCTGATGCTCGGCTACGCCGCCGTGCGGGGGTTGCGTCGCTGGCTGCTGCCGGTCCCGGTGCTCAGCCCCCGCCTCTCCTCGTACTGGGTGAACCTGGTCACGCCGGTGCCTGCCGCCATCGCGCGACCGCTCATCGAGGGGCTGGCCTCCGAGGTCATCGTGCGCGACCACGGGCCCGCCCGCGCCTACGGCGTGCCGCCGACCCCGTACCGCGAAGCGGTGGAGATCGCGCTGGACCGCACGCGGCAGGGCGCGGTGGCCACGCTGTGGAGCGACAGCCTCTCGGCCGTGCCCCGCGGGACCCCGCCCCCCGACCGGCTCCACGACACCGAGGGGATGCTCGTCGATCGACGCTCGCGAGCGGTAGCCGCCCCCGCCGAGCGGACCTTCGAGGTCCTGGCGGCACAGGGTGGGGCACGCGGTTGGTATGCCTACGACCGCCTCTGGCACCTGCGGGGGGCGATCGATCGGCTACGCGGCGGCGTCGGCATGCGGCGCGGCCGGCGCGACCCCGACGACCTGCTGCCCGGCGACCCGCTCGACTTCTGGCGCGTGGAGTCGGTGGAGGCGCCCTCCCACCTGCAACTGCGCGCGGAGATGAAGCTCCCCGGCAGGGCCTGGCTCCGCTACGACCTGCACGCCTTGGGCCCGTCGTCCTGCCGCCTCACGCAGACCGCCTACTTCGAGCCGCACGGCCTGGCAGGCTTCGCCTACTGGTGGAGCCTGTACCCCTTCCACCGGCTCATCTTCCCGGCGATGCTGCGCGCGGTGGCGGTCCGTGCCGAGGCCGTTCCGGATCGGAGTGCGCCGCGGCCGGACGTATCCGCCGGCTAGTCGCCGAGCGCCGCCAGGACGGCGCGATCGCGGTGCTGGCGGGCCTCGATCAGCCGGCGGAGGAGCCGCCGGGTGCGCTCGGCGTCGCCCTCTCCGATGGCCCTGGCCAGGTCACCCTCGAGCTCCATCACGGCGATGCGCTCGTAGTAGTCCATCGACTCGTACAGGTGGGCGAGCACGATCCGGCCCGTCAGCAGGGGGTGGTTGTTGGTGACGTTGGCGTCGCCGAAGCGGGTGCCGTGCTCGAGCTCGACCCGCAACCCCTCGACGAAGGCTTCGAGGCCGATCGGCAGGCCAGCGGTGTTCACCGCGCGCAGGATGATCTCGGCCTCGAACCGGTCGACGCTGTCGTCGTCCTTGGCGCTCCAGTCGCTGATGCTCAGCTCCCGGCAGACCCTCCGGACCTCGTCCTTCGTCACGTACTCGGGGACGTGCATCGTCCCACCTCCTCGCGGCCGCGTCGAGACCCTCGCCTCGATGATAGGGCCGGCCGGGCGAGGGTCCGGGTACGGATGTCGGCGCGATGGTGCCCGGCCGGCGACGATGCCGGAGCCCCTGTCTCGGCGGACGTCGGCAGACCGCGAGCGGCGTGCGTAGACTGGTCCCCATGCGCCGGTCCACCGCCCCCGCCAAGCTCGCCCCCGGCCCCGTGAGGCTCGACATCGCGCTCGCGCTGGGGGTGCTCTACCTGGTGTGGGGCTCCACCTACCTCGGCATCAAGTTCGCCGTGGCGGGCTTCCCGCCCTACCTGATGCTGTCGATCCGCTTCGCGGCGGCGTCGCTGCTGCTGGCGGCCTTCCTGAAGCTCCGCGGGGTGCCCTGGCCGAGCCCGAAGGAGGCGCTGGGATCGGCCGTGGTGGGCCTGCTGCTGCTCATCGGCGGCATGGGCAACGTGTCGGTGGCCGAGAGCCTGGGTGCCCCGTCGGGGCTGGCCGCCGTCATGGTCGCCGCCATGCCGTTGTGGCTCAGCCTCTTCGTGGGGCTGATGGGCGAGCGCACCACCCGGCTCGAGATCGTGGCGATGCTGGTGGGGCTGGGCGGGGTGGTGCTGCTGAGCCGCGGCGGCTCGATCGGGGGGCACCCGCTGGCGGTGGTGCTGCTCCTCACCGGGCCGATGCTATGGGCCCTGGGCTCGGCGCTGAACACGCGCATCCCGCACGCCCGGGGTGCCATGGCGACGGTCGTCCAGATGGCGGCGGCGGGCGCGGTGCTGTTGCCGCTGGGCCTGCTGCGTGGCGAGCGGCTGCTGGAGGCGCCGGGGCCCACCGCCTGGGCGGCGCTGGCCTACCTGGCGGTGTTCGGTTCGCTGCTGGGGTTCAGCGCCTACGTCTACCTGCTGAACGAACGCGTGCGGCCGGCGTTGATGACCTCCTACGCCTACGTCAACCCCGCCATCGCGGTGCTGCTGGGGATGGCCTTGGGCGGCGAGCACCTGACGCCGATCGAACTGCTCGGCACCGGCGTGGTGCTGGCCGGGGTGGTGCTGGTGGTGGCGGCGAGGCGCTAGCCCAAGCCGCCGGCGCATGCGAGGATGGGCGCCATGAGCCTGGAGCACGCCGTCGCCTTCGCGCTGCTCGCCTTCGCCATCATCGTGGTGCCGGGCCCGAGCGTGCTGTTCGTGGTCGGGCGGGCGCTGGCCGTGGGGCGGCGGGCGGCGCTGGCCACGGTGCTCGGCAACGCCGCCGGCGAGTACCTGCAGCTCACCCTGGTCGCCTTCGGCCTGGGCCTGGTGGTGGAGCGTTCCGAGCTCGCCTTCTCGGCGGTGAAGCTGCTGGGAGCGGTCTACCTGGTGTGGCTGGGCGTGCAGACGCTGCGCCGGGGCGGCCGTACGCTCGAGGTCGCCACCCCTACGCCCGCCGTGCCTGCGCCGGGCGTCGCCGCCCGTGCCGCCCGCGAGGGCTTCATCGTCGGTGCGACCAACCCCAAGACCACCGTGTTCTTCGCGGCGGTGCTGCCGCAGTTCGTGCAGCCCGGCGCGCAGCCGGTGGCGCTGCAGATGCTGGTGCTGGGGCTGGTGTTCGTGGCCATCGCGCTGGTGTCGGACAGCCTGTGGGCGCTCGCGGCGGGCACGGCTCGCACCTGGCTGGCGCGTTCGCGCCGGCGCCGCCAGGCACTGGACGTGGGCAGCGGTTCGGTGATGATCGGCCTGGGCATCGCCCTGGCGCTCAGCCGGCGGCACTAGCCGCACCCGCGTCACGCCAGATCGACCACCGTCCCCACCCCCTGGCGTTGCGCCCGCTCCACCACGTAGCTCGCGGTCACCACGTCCTCGATGGCGAGGCCGAACGACTCGAACAGGGTGATCTCCTCCGTGGACCGCCGGCCCTGGGCGGTGCCGGCTGCCACCTCGCCGAGCTCGGCGACGGCGGGGACGTCCTCCAGGAGCCCCTCGGCGAGCGCCGCCCGGAAGTCGGCCGACTCGTTCTCGAGCGAGGCGCGCCGGTCGGTGAAGATGCGCGCCCGCGCCACCGCCGCGCCGTCGAGCTCGCGCGCGTCGGGGCGCGAGGCGCCCACGGCGTTGACGTGGCAGCCGGGCTCGAGCCATGCCCCCTCCAGCACCGGCGTTCGGGCCGAGGTGACGGTGCACACCACGTCGCTGCCCCGCACCGCCTCCTCCGCGCCCGCGCAGGTCGCGACCTCGAGCCCCGTGCGCTCCAGCGCCCAGCGCGCGAAGGCCTCGGCGTGCGCCGGCGTGCGGCTCCACACCCGGACCCGCGTGAACGCCCGCACCCGGAGCAGCGCGTCGAGGTGGGCACGTGCCTGGACGCCGCTGCCGAGCAGCGCCAGGGTGGCCGCCTCGGGACGCGCCAGCAGCCGCGTCGCCAGGGCCGATGCGGCGGCGGTGCGGACGGCGGTGATGGCCGAGGCGTCGACCGCGGCCAGCAGACGTCCGTCCTGGGGATCGAAGAGCAGGACCGCGCCCTGGTGAGCGTCGAGGCCGCGGGCGGCGTTGCCGGGGAAGACGCTGATCGCCTTCGCGCCGAGCGCGCCGAGCCCTGCGGCGTGCGCGGGCATCCAGGCCAGCACCCCGCGGCCGTCGGAGAGCGGCATCACGCTGCGCAGGGGCAGCTCCACCTCGCCGCGCGAGGCGGCGACGAGGGCGGTCCGCATGAGGCCCTCGGCGGCGTCGGGCTCGAGCAGCTCGAGCACCTGATCGTGCGAGACGATGCGCATGGCCCACTGTAGGCTGTCGGGGTCGGAGTCGTGGGGCGTCCCGCCCGCCGCGGGCTATCCTCCGGAGCGGAGCACCGACGGAACGAGGAGGAGGGCCCATGACCCGTGACGATCGACCTCGCGGCGCGGCCGGCCAGGCCGCCACCGACCCGGCCATGCTCGGCGAGCTGGCCCGGCTCGGCACCGCCACCGTCTACGAGGCCTCCGGCCGGACGGGGCTGATCGACGTCCCGTTGCGTCGCCTGCTGGTCGGGAGCCGCGCGGCCGGTCCCGCCCGCACCGTGCTGTGCGGCCAGGACGACAACCTCATGGTCCATGCGGCGATGGAGCGGGTGCGGCCGGGCGAGGTGGTGGTGCTGGCCATGCCCGAGCCCGGCCCGGTCGCCCTGGTGGGGGACCTGCTGGCGACGCAGGCGCAGCAGCGCGGCGCCGCCGCGATCCTGGTCGACGCCGCGGTGCGCGACGTCGACGAGCTGGTCAGGCTGGGTCTGCCGATCTGGGCACGGTTCGTGCGCGTACGCGGCGCGAGCAAGACCGGGGTGGGGGGTCTCGACGTCCCCCTGGAGGTGGGCGGCGCGACCGTCCGCCCCGGCGACGTGGTGGTGCTGGACGGCGACGGAGCCGTGGTGGTCGAACGCAGGCGGGCGCCCGCGGTGCTGGTGGCGGCGCGCGCTCGAGCCGCCCACGAGGACGAGCTGCAGGAGCGCCTGCGGGCGGGGGAGACGAGCTACGACCTGCTGGGGCTCCGAGCCGTCCTCGAGGGGGAGGGCTGAGGCCTCGCGGCCGGTGCGGTCGTTAGCCCGCCCGCCCGGTCACGAGCGACTCGGCGGGCGCGCCGTGGATGGAGACGCGGACGGGCCTCGGGGGTGAAGGTACGTCAGCCCTCGTCGGGGACGAAGCGCAGGGCGATCCCGTTGCTGCAGTAGCGCAGCCCCGTGGGCTGGGGCCCGTCGGGGAAGACGTGACCGTGGTGCCCGCCGCAGTTGGCACAGTGGTACTCGGTGCGGGGGTAGCCGATGTGGTGGTCGGTCTTGGTCTCGAACGCGCCCGGGAGGGCCTCCGAGAACGACGGCCAGCCGCAGTGGGCGTCGAACTTCACGTCGCTGCGGAAGAGCGGGTGCCCGCAGGCGGCGCACACGTAGGTGCCCGAGCGCCACTCGTGGTTGAGCGGGCTGCTGCCCGGCCGCTCGGTGGCCTCGTGACGCAGGACCCGGTAGGCGTCGGGCGCGAGGCGCTCCTTCACGGCCGGATCGTCGAGATCGACGGCGGGGGTCGGGAGATCGTCGTTCACGCCCCCACCCTACGGCACGCCGGCGCGGGTCGGGGTCCGGGCGGCGACCGGCGTCGAGGCGGCCGGCCCGCGTCGATCGGGCGTGACCGGGAGCTAGCGGGCGCTCCACCCCTGGTCGATGGTCTGCACGCTGCCGGTGATCCCCCAGGCGGCCTCGCTCGCCAGGACGGCCACGAAGCTCGCGACGTCCTCGGGCTCGAGCATGCGCTTGATGGCCACGTTCTCAGGAACACCTTCCGCCCTTGTAGGGGCTGGCGGTGAGGCTGTGGGCGCTGCCCATGTGGACGATGCGGCACCCTTCGCGGCTGGCGAGGTCGGCCTGGACGAAGGTGGCGCCGAGCTCCGCCGCCCGTTCGGGGCCGCGCGCCTCGTCGACGTCCACGATGGCGACACCGTGCCCGGCGTCCGCGAGCGCGCGGGCGCAGGCCAGCCCGATGCCGCTCGCGCCGCCCGTGACGAGCGCCACCCGGCGGGCGTCGGGGGCCTTGCTTCGGTCGCTCATGCTGTCCTCCCCGGTCGGCCCATCGTATCGTCCGGGTTGGCGGCTCCGACCGTGAGCAAGCCGGGGAGGGAGGGACCTCCATGACGCCCGGACCGATGCACGACAGCGAGGTCGGGATCGACCGCGCACGGGTACGGCGGCTGCTGGCGCGCCAGTTCCCGGCGTGGGCCGACCTGGCGCTGGAGCCGGTGCCGTCGGCAGGCACCGACAACGCCCTGTTCCGGCTCGGAGCCCACCTGGTGGTGCGTCTGCCGCGCATCCACTGGGCGGTCGACGACGTCGCCAAGGAGCAGCGCTGGCTGCCGCTGCTGGCTCCGCACCTGCCGGTCGCGATCCCCGTGCCCTTGGCGCGGGGCGAGCCGGGGGAGGACTACCCCTACCCGTGGTCGGTGTACGGCTGGCTGGAGGGGGACAACCCGCGTGTGGGGGCGGTGGCGGATCCGGTCGCCTTGGCGCGTGACGTGGCGGCCTTCGTGGCGGCGCTCCAGCGTATCGACGTCGCCGGCGCGCCGCGCGCGAGCCGCGGCGGGACCCTCATCGAACGCGACGCCTCCACGCGGGCCGCCATCGCCGAGCTAGGAGGGTCGATCGATGCGAGGGCGGTGCACGCCGCCTGGGAGTCGGCGCTGGCGGTGGCGCCGTGGGCGCGGGCGCCGGTGTGGATCCACGGCGACCTGGCGCCGGGGAACCTGCTGTGCCGCGGGGGCCGCCTGTCGGCGGTCATCGACTTCGGCGGGCTGGGCGTCGGCGACCCGGCGGTGGACCTGCTGATCGCCTGGACGCTGCTGCCGAGCGCCGGCCGCGAGGCCCTGCGCGAGGCGCTCCGGGTCGACGATGCGACCTGGCGCCGCGGGCGCGGTTGGGCGCTGTCGATCGCGCTCATCCAACTGCCCTACTACCGCACCACCAACCCGGCCCTGGCCGCGAGCGCGCGGCACGTGTTGCGCGAGGTGCTGGCCGAGGCGGCGACGGAGGCCTGACACGAGGGCACGCCCGGCATCCCCGACCCCACGCCCAGCTACGTCGAGCGCGTGGGCCGGCGCGTCACGGGCCGGCCCTTCCACGTCGTCCGGTGGAGGAGGCTGTCGACGAGCGAGCGGACCGCCACCGTCAGGAACGCCAACATCGACACCGGATACAGCAGGGCCAGCCAGATCGGCAGCCGCGACCGCGCCAGGACCAGGCCCCAGTGGGCCAGCGAGAGCGCGACGGTGGCGATGAGCAGGCCGGGCTCGAGCGGCACGGTGGCCGGGAACGCGACATGCAGCAGCCCCATGGAGATCGGTTCGAGGACGGCGAAGCCGAGCCAGCCCCACACGAAGAGGTACGGCAGGAGTGCGTGGTCGAAGGCGGCGAAGAGGTTCTTGGCGAAGCCCGCCGCGGCCTCGCGCCCGCTGCGGTACATGCGACAGCTCACGAGCGAGGTGGCGTCCATGAGGCGACACGCGAGACCCGCACGGGCGACCCGACGGGCCAGGCCGATGTCGTCGACGACGCTGTGCCGGACGGCCGCGTGGCCGCCGACGGCGGCGTAGGCGGTCCGCCGGAAGGCCATGAGTTGACCGACGGCGCGCGCGAACGGCGCGCGGCGCCACAGGAGCTGCACGGCCAGCGGCGTGAACGACAGCAGCGACCAGTAGAGCATGGGGACGAGGAGGGCCTCGCCCGGCGTCCCCAGGACCTGCCGCGGGAGGCCGGAGAGGAGGTCGGCCCGGCTCGCCTGCAGCGTCCGGACGATCCTCGTGACGGCGTCGGGCGCCTCGAAGACGGTGTCGGCGTCGGCGAACAGCAGGACCTCGCCGGTCGCTGCGAGTGCGAGCTGGTGGCAGGCCCAGCTCTTGCCGGTCCAGCCGTCGCTCGGCTCCGCGCCATAGAGGACGACGAGCCGAGCGTGGCGCGCGCGCTCGGCCGCAAGCAGCTCCCGGGTCCCGTCGTCCGAGCGATCGTCGAGAACGAGGATCTCGAGGTCGGGATAGGTCTGGGCCAGCAGCGATCTCACGCACGCTTCCACGTTCCGCGCTTCGTTGCGGGCGGGGACGAGCAGCGACACGCGCGGCGTGGGGCCGCCGAGGTCCCGTGCGGGGCGCCGCAGCACCAAGGCGTTGCTGGCGACCAGGAGCACGACCACGACCTGATACACCAGGATGCCCACGACGGCGTTGCCGGCCAGGTGCTCCAGGACCCCGGCCATCACGGCACCCGCCCCCGCGGGCGGCGGCGTCGAGGCGGCGCCCCGAGGTGGGTCCGCAGCTTCCACAGCAGGACGACCGACTGAGCGAGCAACGCTGCCACCAGCCAGCGGTCGGGGACCCACAGCGCCACGGCCAGCAGCATCGCCGTCAGGGCGGCCACGACCGCCCAGCCTTCGGGCTCGATCAGGAGCGTCGCGATCACGACCGTGACGAGCGCGACGAGGGGGACCGTCCAGGTGGTGAGGCCGATCCAGGTCCCCAGCGTCACGGCGAGGGCCTTGCCGCCGCGGAAGGAGAGGAGGGGCGAGAACGCGGCGCCGACCACGGGCAGGGCGGCCGCGAGCGCCAACGCCCAGCCGTCGAGGCCGAACACCTCCTGAGCGAGGACGACCGGCAGCACCCCCTTGGTGACGTCGAGCAGGAGCACGGCCACACCGGCGGCCGCGCCGCCCGCTCGGAAGACGTTGGTGGCTCCCGGGTTGCCGTCCGCGACCGCGCGGACGTCTCGCTTCGCCGTCAGCCGCAGGATCCAGGACGCGAACGGCAGCGAGCCGCTGACGAACGCGGTCAGGGCGGCGAGCGCGATCTCGGAGGCCGGGTTCATGGGGTTCGCCTCGACCTCGATGGTACCGCACGCCCGCGTCGGGGGCGCTCGCGGCGAGCGTACGCCACGGGCCGGTTCGGTCGTACCGAGGAACCGGGGTACCGCGTGGTACCTTGGGGGAACCCTCAGGGCTAGGTCGGTCCCCTGCGCGCTGGGCGGCGTCCCACGGCAGGGTGCCGGCGGTGCCGCTCGGCTACGTACCGGCTCCACGGCGATCCCGGTGGGGCCCATCGGAGGTCGGCCATGGATGTGCTGTCCGTCGCGCTCGCCGTGTTCTGCGCGGTGGAGCTCGCCAACGTCCTGACGCTCTACCTCGCCCCCGGATCCCGGCGAGGCAACGCGGTGGGCGTGTTCCGCGCCTTCGAGCGATCGAAGGAGGACCCCCACGTCCACGCCCTGGTGCGGTACCTGATCGACTGGGTGGCCGGCACCAAGCTCATCTTCATCGTGCTGCTGATCGGCATCATCCTCACCGGCTCTCCCACCACGAAGGTGTTCAGCGGCATCGCGCTGATCTTCTCGATCCTGACCTTCTACAGCCGCCTCTACCCGGCGGTCACGCGGATGGACCGGGAGGGGCAGGTCGTCCCGCGCGGGTACTCGCGGACGCTGGCCCTCATGATCGCCGCCTTCATCCTGGTGTTCGGCGTCGCAGTCGTGGTCTACGTCGCGCGCTACGGTGCCTCGTGAGCCTCGACCCGGACACCGTGCGTGAGCTGTGGTCGCGTACCTACAACACGCACGGGAAGCCCGACTGGTCGCACCTCTTCCCCTACTACCGCGACGACATCGTCTTCCAGGACGTCATCCAGCGCGTCGAGGGGCGCCCGGCGTTCGAGGCCCTGTGCAACCGGCTCGCCGATCGCTGCCGTGAGCTGCGCATGCACATCATCGACGTGTCGCAGACGGAGAACGTCATCTTCCTGGAGTGGGAGATGACGCTGATGTTCCAGCGCTACCCCAGCTCGACGCTCCACGGCTGCACCAAGCTGACGCTCGGCGAGGACGGCCTGATCGTGGGCCAGCGCGACTACTACGACCTGTGGGGCGACATCTTCGACAACATCCCCGGCTTCGCGCGGCTGTACCGCCGCTTCATGCGGTGGAGGTTCGGGTAGCCGATGTTCCCGTACCTGAAGGAGTACCGGATGGCCGATCTGCGCGCCATGCTGCGGAACCAGCGACGTCCGCACCGGCGGACGGAGGCGTCGTTGGCCGGCAAGACGGTGGTGATCGCGGGGTCCTCCTCCGGGGTCGGCCTGGCCGCGGCCCGGGAGGTGGCCAGGGCGGGGGGTCGGCTGGTGCTCCTGGCGCGCAACGAGGCCAAGGCGCAGGCTGTGCGGGAGGCGTTGCGACGGGACTTCGGGGCGGACCCCTCGCTGCACCTGGCCGACTTCGCCCGCCTGGCCGAGGTCGAGCGCGTGGCCGAGGAGCTGCTCGACGCCCACGAGCGGATCGACGTCCTCATCAACAGCGCCGGGGTGTACACGACACGGAGGCAGCTCACCGACGAAGGGAACGAGCTCACCTTCGGCGTCAACCACCTCGCGCCCTTCCTGCTGACCGTCCGCCTGCTCCCGCGGATGCGGGAGGCGGGGCGAGGTCGGATCCTCCAGGTCAACTCGCAGGGCCACCGCTTCGGCGGCCTCGACCTGCGCGACCTGACGTGGCGGCGTCGGCTCTTCCTGGGACTGCGCGCCTACGGGGCTTCGAAGACGGCGCAGTTGCTGAGCGTCTGGGAGCTCGCCGACCGCCTCGAGGGGAGCGGCGTCACCGTCAACGCCATGCATCCCGGCGAGGTCCGCACCGGCATCGGCCTCAACAACGGGCCGCTCTACCGCTGGTACCAGCGGCGCCTGGTCGATCCCTGGCTGGCCGACGCGCGCGTGGCGGGCGAGTCCCTGCACACGCTCGCCGCCGCACCGGAGCTCGAGGGGGTCAGCGGCCGCTACTTCAACAAGACGCACCTGGAGAAGCCCGCGCCGCACGCGCTCGACCGGAGGGTGGGACGCGACCTGTGGCAACGCACGCTGGAGCTGACGGGGGTAGACGATGACATCTGACGTGGTGGTGGTGGGGGGCGGCGCCGCAGGCCTGGCCGCCTCGGCCTACGCGGCTCGGGCGGGACGCTCGGTGGTCGTGTTCGATCGCCAGGCCAAGCTGGGTGGGCTGGTGCAATCGGTGGAGCGTGACGGCATCGTCTTCGACATGGGACCGCGCGCCGTCGAGAGCGCCGGCATCGTCCTGCCCATGCTCGAGGAGCTCGGCCTGAGCCTCGAGTTCGTGCCCAGTCCGGTCTCGATCGGCATCGAGGACCACGTGATCCGGGTCGACACGCGGGCGTCGCTCGCCGACTACCGCGAGCTGCTGTTGCGCTACTACCCCGACAGCGCTGAGGGCATCGACAGCATCTTGAAGGTGATCGAGGCCGTCATGAACGACATGGACGTCCTGTACGGGATCGACAACCCGTTGTTCAAGGACGTGATGAAGGACCGCCGCTACCTCTTCCGCACGCTGCTCCCCTGGATGCTCCGCTTCGCTGCCACCATCCGCCGCATCAACCGCATGGGGGGTCCGTTCGAGGCGCTGCTCGACGACCTCACGGACGACACGGGCCTGAAGAGCATCATCGGGCAGCACTTCTTCAAGGGCACGCCCGCCTTCTTCGCCATGAGCTACTTCAGCGTCTACCTCGACTACCTCTACCCGCGGGGCGGCACCGCGGCCTTGATGGCGCTGCTCGAGGGCTACGTGCGGGACCACGGCGCGACGGTGCGGACCGAGCTGCCGGTGGTCCACGTCGACCCCGAAGCGAGGACCGTCACCGACCGCGATGGCGGCGTGACAACCTACCGCACGCTGATCTGGTGCGCCGACCTCAAGGCGCTCTACCGTGCCATCGATCCTTCGTCGATCGCCGATCCGAGGCTCGCGGGCTCGATCGCCGGACGCCGCGCCGAGCTCGAGGCCTGCACCGGCAGCGACTCCGTGATCTCGCTCTTCCTGTCGGTCGACGCCCCACCCGAGGTCTTCGGGGAGGTAGCCGAAGGGCACTTCTTCTACACGCCCGACGCCCGCGGGCTGGGCGATCATCACACGACCGGCCTCGAGAGCCTGCTCGCGGAGTACGGCGACGGCCCGCTGCCCGAGGCGGCGGTTCAGGGCTACCTGGACACCTGGTTCGCCCGGACCACCTACGAGATCTCGATCCCCTCCCTGCGTGACCCGGCCATGTCGCCGCCGGGGAAGACCGGCGTGATCGTGAGCTGCCTGTTCGACTACCGCCTCACCCGCCGCATCCAGGAGTCCGGCTGGTACGACAGCTTCCGCGAGACCGCCGCCGACGCCATGACCGCGGCCATCGCCGAGAGGCTCTACCCCGGGCTGGCGGCGAAGGTCCTCGGCCGCTTCATGAGCACCCCGCTCACGATCGAGCGCTACACCGGCAACACCGACGGCGCCATCGTCGGCTGGGCCTTCGACGGTCCCCACATGCCCGCGGTCCACCAGATGCAGCGGGTGGCGAGGTCGGTGCTGACGCCCATCCCGGGGGTGTTCCAGGCGGGGCAGTGGGCGTACAGCCCCGGCGGCGTGCCCATGGGGTTCCTCACCGGCAAGCTGGCGGCCAACCGGGCGCTGAAGGAGCTCGGGCGCCGCTAGCCGGGTGCGACCGCGAAGTCGTACGACCCGGAGCCGACCTCCAGGACGAGCCCACCCTCGTCGACCCCGTGCACCACGACCCCTTCCGCGTCCGGGATGGGCCGACCGCCCTCGCGGACGGCGTCGACCGCCCGTGCCGGCAGCACCACCGTGGCCACGGTGTTGACGGGCACCTCGACCTCGAGCTCGAAGGTGTTCCCCTCGAGCTTCCAAGCGCTCCGGACGACGCCGCGTATGCCGTGGTAGCTCGCCCGCGCCCAGGTCAGGTCGCCGCCGAGCTGCGGACGGATCAGGATGCGGTCGTAGGCCACGGCTCCGGGCTCCTGGTCGATGCCGGCGACGGAGCGGTAGAGCCACTCCCCGATGGAGCCGAAGGCGTAGTGGTTGAGCGAGTTCATCGCGGGCGTCTGGAAGCCCCGCTCCTCGGTCCAGCCGTCCCAACGCTCCCAGATGGTGGTGGCGCCGTGCCGGATGGAGTAGCCCCACGACGGGTAGGTCTCGTTGAGGAGCAGCCGGTAGGCGAGGTCGGAGCGGCCCACCGCCGTGAGCACCGGTGCCAGGAAGCGGATGCCCAGGAAGCCGGTCGACAGGTGGCCGGCGCGCTCGTCGATCGTGCGCACCAGGTGCGCGGTGGCCTTCGGCCGCAGCCCCTCGGGGAGCAGGTCGAAGGCGAGTGCCAGCAGGTAGCCGGTCTGGCTGTCGCCTAGCACGGTCCCGTCGTCGCTCACGTAGTGGTCGACGAAGCGCAGGCGGATCGCCTCGAAGAGCTCGCGGTACGCCGTTGCGCGCTCGTCGCGTCCGGTCGCCTGAGCCATCGCCGCCATCGCTTGGGCGTCGCACGCCCAGAAGGCGGTGGCCAACAGGTCCTTGGGGGTGGGCGCATCGACGTGCAGCCAGTCCCCGTAGTCGTTGTTGCGGCGGTGGGCGCGGACGAAGTCGGGGTTGGCGCGGCGGAGGTAGTCCATCCAGCGCTCCATGGGGTCCCAGAGCCGCTCGACCAGGCGCATGTCACCGTAGACCTCGAGCAGCGTCCACGGCACCAGCACCCCGGCGTCCGCCCAGCCGGGCGCGCCGTCGCGCACCATGTGGATGCGCGGCGCCACGTCCGGGAACGCTCCGTTAGGACTCTGCGCGTCGGTCACGTCGGTCATCCACTTGCTGAAGAAGCCGGCAACGTCGGCGATGAACGTACCCGTGCGGAGGAAGGCCTGCGCATCGGAAGTCCACCCGAGGCGCTCGTCGCGCTGCGGGCAGTCGGTGGGCACGCTCAGGTAGTTGCCGCGCTGCCCCCACACGATGTTGCTGTGGAGCCGGTTGACCATCTCGTTCGAGCAGGCGAAGGAGCCCGCCGGCGGTACGTCGGTGGCGACCACCCGCAGCCGGATCCTGTCGGCGGCGAGCTGCCCCGGGTAGCCGCGGACCTCCGCGTAGCGGAATCCGTGGAAGGTGAAGCGCGGCTCGAAGACCTCCGGGCCCCCGCCGGCGAGGACGAACACGTCGCGCTGCTCCGCGGTCCGCAGGTTGTCGAGGTAGACGGTGCCGTCGGCGTCGAGGGCCTCGGCGTGACGGACCTCCAGAGTGGTGCCGGCGTCGCCCTCGACCTCGAGCCGGACCCAGCCCACGGCGTTCTGGCCGAAGTCCACGGTGAAGACGCCGGGCCCGAGCTCCTCGATGGACGCGGGCTCCAGCTCGTCGACCACTCGCACCGGTGGAGCGGCGCTGGCGACCAGCGCGACGTCGGTCGGTGGGGCGGGGTCGGCGGGGAGCCAACCGGCGTCGTCGTAGCCGGCCGCGTCCCAGGCGCCGAGGCTGCGGCGATGGTCGATCTTCTGTCCCATCAGCAGGTCGGCGTAGAGGATGTCGCCGAAGCTGCTCCGCCACGACGGGTCGGAGCCGATCACGACCGTCCGACCGTCCTCGAGATCGAGGTGGAGCTGGGCGAGCAGGCTACTGCGGTTGCCGTAGAGGAAGCCGCGTTGTTTCGAGGAGAAGCCCAGGTGGCCGGCGTACCAGCCGTCCGCCAGGATCGCGCCAACGCAGTTCACGCCCTCCTGCAGGTACGGGGTGACGTCGTAGGCCTGTACCTGGATGCGGCGGTGGTAATCGGTCCAGCCCGGGCGGAGTACCTCGTCGCCGACCACGCGGCCGTTGAGGTGAAGCTCGTAGAGCCCGCGTGCGGTGACGTAGGCGCGGGCGCGTCGGACGGGGGCGTCGATCGCGAACTCCTTGCGGAGGTAGCTGGCGGGCTCCATCCAGCGGCCCAGCTCGTAGGGGGATTCGGTGGGGCTCCCGGGGGGCTCGACGCCCGGGATGGCCTCGTCGTTGACGGCGATCCACTGGGCGGTCCAGGCGTCGGGCTCGAGCAGGCCCATCTCCCAGAACGCCCGGGCGTCACCGTGGGAGGGACGGTCGTGCTCGTCCCACAGCACGACCGTCCAGTGGTAGCGCGTCCCGCTCGTCAGCGCCGGGCCGTCGTACGCCACGCCGAAGGTGGCGTCGGAGGCCACCTTGCCGGTGTCCCACACGTCGCCCGTGCCGGTGGCGAGCACCTCGGCACTGCTGGCAACGCGCAGTCGATAGGCCGTCTGGCGCCGTCCGCGTCCCTCACCGACCGGCTCCCACGACAGGCGGGGGCGCGGCTCACCCAGGCCGATCGGGTCGACCTGGTACTCGCAGCGCAGCCGATGCGGCTCGAGTGGAGTCCCGGTGCCGCTCACGCCGTCACCGTAGGAACGCCTGTTCCAGCCCGCCGTCGACGCTCACGATCTGGCCCGCCGTCTTGGGCAGGCGGTCGCTGCACAGCAGGAAGGCGGCCTCGGCCTGGTCCTCCAGCGTCACCGGTACCTTGGTGAGGGTGCGCTGGGCGTAGAACGAGGCCAGCCGGTCGCGCAGGGCCTCGGTGTCCTCGTCTTCGGAGAAGGCGATGCCGTACTTGGTGAGCGAGGCGATGACGCGTTCGCGCGGGAACATGCTGCTGCCGTACACCACGGTTGCGGGGGCGAGCCCGTTGACCCGCACCAGCGGCGCCAGCTCGATGGCGAGCTCGCGTACCAGGTGGTTGGCGGCGGCCTTGCTGGCGTCGTAGGCCAGCGAGCCGGCCTTGGGCACGGTGGCGTTCACGCTGGTGGTGAGCACCAGCGAGCCGGGCAGCCCCTGCTTGGCCCACACCCGGCGCGCCTCGTCGGCCACGATGTAGCTGCCGGTGACGTTGACGGCGAAGGTGAGCCCCCACTTGTCGTCGGCCACGCGCCCCTCGCGATCGGGGGGCACGAACACGCCGGCCGTGACGATGATGCTGTCGAGGCCGCCGTAGGCGAGCGCCACACGCTCGAGCAACTCCCGGACGCTGTCGCGTCGGGTGATGTCCACCGGCAGCCCCACCGCCGGCCCGCAGCCGCTGATGCCGGTGCCGGCGACCCCGATGCCCTGGCCGTGGCGCCGGGTGAGCTCGTCGGCGGTCTCCTGCGCGGCGTCGCCGTGCATGTCGGCCGCCACCACGTGCGCGCCCTCGCGCGCGACGCGCAGCGCCGTCGCCTTGCCGATGCCGCTACCGGCACCGATGACCACGACCACGCGCCGTGCAAGCTCCTTCTCGGGCGGCATGCGCCGCAGCTTCGCCTCCTCCAGCGCCCAGTACTCGATGTCGAAGGCCTCCTGCTGCGGCAGGGCGATGTAGCGATCGAGGGCCTCGGCGCCGCGCATGACCTCCACGGCGGCGTTGTAGAACTCGGCCGTGACGCGCGACTCGCTCTTGCTCTTGCCCCAGGCGATCATGCCCAGCCCCGGCACCAGGATCACCGTCGGGTTGGGATCGCGCATCGCGGGTGAGTCGGCGTGCTTGCAGGTCTCGTAGTAGGCGGCGTAATCGGCGCGGTAGCGCTCGAGCCCGGCTCGCAGCTTCTCGATCAGCGACTCGCTCGAGCCGGTCTGCGGGTCCCAGTCGACGTAGAGCGGCTTGATCTTGGTCCGCAGGAAGTGGTCGGGGCAGGACGTCCCGAGCTCCGCCAGGCGCGGCGCGTCGGTGCTGTTCACGAAGCGCAACACCGGCCCATCCGACTGCACGGTGCCGATGAAGCGCTTCTCCTGCGACACCATCCCGCGCAGCGTTGGCAGCACCTCGGCCAGCACGGCGTCGCGACGTTCCGGTTCCAGTGCCTGGTAGCGCGCGCCTCCGAACGTCCTGGCCCCCTTGTCGCGGGCCTCGATGGCGCGCGCCGCCTGCTCGATGAGGTGCAGCGACAGCTCGTAGCATTCCTTGTCGTCGTCGGCCCAGTTGATGAGGCCGTGTTGACCGAGGATGATCCCCTTGATGCCGGGGCGGGCCTCGATCGTCCTGGCCAGCGCCAGCCCCAGGTCGAAGCCGGGGCGCTGCCAGGGGAGCCATGCCACCTCGTCGCCGTAGATCTCCTGCATCAGGCGTTCGCCGTCCTGGGCGGCCGCCAACGCGATGACGGCGTTGGGGTGGGTGTGGTCGACGTGCCGGTAGGGGATGAAGGCGTGCAGCGGCGTGTCGATCGAGCTGGGGCGCGGGTTCAGGTTGTAGACGGCGTGCCCGTAGAGCTCCACCATGCGGTCCTCGGCGGCCGACTTGGGTCCGCCCTGGGGGTCGGCCTCGTACAGCGAGCGCAGGGTACGCAGCTTGTCCATGGTCAGCGACGCGAAGTTCTCCCGCTTCGAGGTGCGCAGGTCGCCGCCCGAGCCCTTCACCCACAGCACCTCGACGTCATCGCCGGTGAGCGGGTCGGGCATCCACAGCTTGCTGCTGGTGTTGCCGCCGCCGGTGTTGGTGATGCGCTGATCCGACCCGAGCACGTTGGAGCGGTACACCAACCGCTCGACGGGATCCAAGCCCGCCGCCACCGCATCGTCCCAGCCGTAGTGGACGTGCCGGAACTCCTGAGGCGCGATCCCGCTCGCCTCGCTCGACCTGGTCATGACAGTCTCCTTTCGCGACCCACATCCGTCAGGCGATCGAAGGCCGCGTCCCAGGCCTCCGCCTCCTGCGGCCGGTAGTGCGCTCGTTCGGTACTGGCTGCGATCCAGCGTCGGCCCTCGGCTGCGCTGGCCAGAACTCCCAGGGCCTGCAACTGCACGACGGCGTTCCCCAGCACGGTCGCTTCGGTCGGACCGGCGACGACGTCGCGGCGGCAGGCGTTGGCGGTGAGCTGACACAGCAACCGGTTCTGGGAGCCGCCGCCGAGGACGTGGACGACCTCGAACGCCCGACCGGTGAGGCCGGACAGCGTGTCGAGGACCCCGCGGTAGGCGAGAGCGAGGCTGTCGAACACGCAGCGAGCGATCGCCCCCGGCGTCCCGGGTACCGGCTCACCGCGCTCCCGGCACAGCTGCTGCACGATCGCCGGGTGGTCGCCCGGCGTCAGGAAAAGCGGGTCGTCGACGGGGATGACCGACCGCAGCGCGGGCTCGCTCGCGGCGGCGACCACGATCTCGTCGTAGCTCAAGGTGCGCCCCTGCCGGGACCAGGCCCGGCGGCACTCCTGCACGATCCAGAGGCCCATGACGTTCTTCAGCAGGCGATAGCTGCCATCGGCCGCGCCTTCGTTGGTAACGTTGGCCGCCAGTGCCGCCTCGTCGACGATGGGGTGTTCCACCACGGTGCCCACCAGGCTCCAGGTGCCGCTCGAGATGAAGGCGACGTCGTCCGAGGTGGCCGGCATGCCGGCCACGGCGCTGCCGGTGTCGTGGGTGGCGGGCGCGATCACCCTCACACCGCGGTGCTCGCCGAGCGTGGTGCCGGGGGCGACGATGTCGGGGAACAGCTCCGGATCGAGCTCGAGCGCTCCGAGCAAGGTCTCCGACCAGCGCCCCTGATGCGGATTGAAGAGCTGGGTGGTGGTGGCGTTGGTGAACTCCGCCGCCTTCTCGCCGGTGAGCCAGAAGTTGAGCAGATCGGGGATGGTCAGGAACGCGCGCGCCGCGTCGAGCAGGGGCGAGCGTTGAGCGCGCAATGCGAAGAGCTGGACCAGGGTGTTGATCGGCAGGAACTGGATGCCGGTCTCGCGGAAGATGCGTTCCCGGCCGAGCTCGGCGGTCAATCGCTCGAGCATGCCCTCGGTGCGCCGGTCGCGGTAGTGCACGGGGTTGCCGAGCAGCTCGTCCCTGGCGTCGAGCAGGCCGAAGTCCACGGCCCAGGTGTCGACACCCAGCGAGGCCGGATGCCTGGAGGCGCCCAACTCGAGGCCGTGCTGCACCTCGGCCCACAGTGCGAGGACGTCCCAATGCAGGGTGCCACGCACCTCGACCGGACGGTTGGCGAAGCGGTGCAGCTCCTCGATGCGCAGCCGTCCGGCGCCGGCCTCGACGGCCATCACCCGCCCCGACTCCGCGCCCAGGTCCACCGCCAGCACCGTGGTCGTGTCCGCGCGCGCGCTCACGTCCTAGCCGTCCGTCGGGTAGCCGCCGCCGGCCGCCGCCACGCCGCGTTCGCGCGCGATGCGCTGCGGGTAGTCGTCGTCGCGCAGGGCGCGGATGGGGTCGGCGGGAACGCCGAGCTCGTGGCGGACCTCGGCGAGCAGCGGCCGGACGTCGCTCTGGTAGGCATCGAGCAGGACGCGGTGGGCGCCGAGCACGTCCCCTGCGCGCTGGGCCTCTCGCAGGGCCGGGTAGTCGACGATCAGCGCCTTGGCGTAGGCCACCTGGCAGTTCACCAGGCTCTGGACCATGGCCTCGAGCTTCGGCTCGATGTTGTGGCTCTGGTCGATCATGTAGGCGACGTCGGCGGCCCGGTCGCCCGCCTCGACCAGCTTCACGAAGATATCGAACAGCTCGAACGGGTTCTCGCTGCCCACGATCAGGTCGTCGTCGGCGTACTTGCGGGCGTTGAAGTGGAAGCCGCCCAGCTTGCCCTCGCTGAGTAGGAACGCCACGATGTGCGGGATGTTGGTGCCCTGGGCGTGGTGCCCGGTGTCGACCAGCACCTGCGCGCGCTCGCCGAGCTTGAGGGTCATGGCGTAGGCCATCCCCCAGTCGGCCAGGTCGGTGTGGTAGAAGGCGGGTTCGAAGAACTTGTACTCCAGCAGCATGCGGCCGCCCTCGGGCAGGGCCTCGGCCACCTCGCGCAGCCCCTCCTCCAGGACCTCCTTGCGGCGGACCAGGTCGTCCTGCCCGGCGTAGTTGGTGCCGTCGGCCAGCCACACGCTGAGGACGTCGCTGCCGGTGGCGGCCATGATCTCGGTGCACTCCAGTAGGTGGTCGACCGCCTTGCGGCGGACCCGCGCGTCCGGGTGACATAACGATCCCAGCCGGTAGTCGTCGTCCTGGAAGACGTTGGGGTTGATCGCCCCGATCGCCACGCCCCGTTCCTCGGCGTAGCGCCGCAGCGCCCGCCAGTCGTCGACGCGGTCCCAGGGGATGTGCAGCGCCACCGAGGGCGCGACGCCCGTCAGGCGGTGTACGTAGGCGGCGTCGTCGATCTTCTCGTACACGGTGCGCGCGGCGCCCGGCCACGGGAAGGTCTTGAAGCGCGTGCCGGAGTTGCCGTAGCCCCACGAGGGCGTCTCGATGGCCTGGCGCCTCAGGGCGGCGCGGGCGGCCTCCGTGCGCGCGGACGGGATCGGGTTCAGTGGACCTTGATCAGCCATGATCCTCCTCGAAGGGTTCGCCCTGAAGTCTACGCAGGGGCGCGGACAGCGGCTCCCGCGAGATGCTGCTGCTTGACGCGACGTGTGGCCGGAATCTAACATAATCCCACAAGCCCGAGCAACATCGCTTGCAAAACTGTTAGGTGGATGATAGCATCCCCCATCTTGCGTATCCGCGCTGCCCCCTCCGGGCGGTGCCGAAGGTTGGGTGTCGGCGTCCGCGCCGACGAGGTCCGGGGCCCCGTTCGCGCGGGGTCTCCGCGCCCGAGACGTTGGGAGCTTCGCGTTGTCGAGACTCGAGTTGCGGGACATCCACAAGCACTTCGGCGGCGTCAGGGCGCTGAAGGGCGTGTCGTTCGAGGTCCACGGCGGCGAGGTGCACGCCCTGGTGGGGGAGAACGGGGCCGGCAAGTCCACCCTCATCAAGGTGTTGGCCGGCGTCCACATGCCCGACCGCGGTGCGGTGGTGATGGACGGCGAGACGTTGCACCTCCACCACCCCAGCGACGCCACCTCGCGCGGCATCGCGGTGATCTACCAGGAGCTCGTCCAGTACCCCGATCTCAGTGTGTTGGAGAACCTCTTCGTGCACGCCCAGGACGTGCGTGGGCCGTTCGGGCTGATCGACTGGGCCAAGCTGCGGCGGCGCGGTCGTGAGGTCTTCCAGCGCATGGAGCTCGACATCGACCTCGACACCCCGGTGGGTCAGTTGAGCACGGCGCAGGGCCAGCTCATCGAGATCGCCCGCGCCCTGACGCGCGACGCCCGCTTCGTCATCATGGACGAGCCGACGGCGTCGCTCACCGAGCAGGACACCGAGATCCTCCATCGCATCGTGCGCCGCCTGCGCGACGACGGCGTCGGCATCATCTACATCTCGCACCGGCTGGAGGAGATCTTCGAGGTCGCCGACCGCGTGACGGTCCTACGCGACGGCTCCAGCGTCGGCTCGGAGCGGGTCGAGAACGTCGACCCGGGCCGCCTGATCGCGATGATGGTCGGCCGCGAGATGAACAACCTCTTCCCGGAGCTGCCGGCTGTCACCGGCGACACCGTGCTGGAGGTGCGGAACCTGACCCGCTACGGCGTCCTCGACGACGTGTCGCTGCACGTCCGGGCCGGCGAGATCGTCGGTCTGGCGGGGCTGGTCGGGGCCGGGCGGAGCGAGCTGGCACGCTGCGTGTTCGGCATCGATCCGATCGACCGCGGTGAGGTCCTGATCGACGGTCGGCCGGTGCCGCGCACGCCCTGGGGTGCCATGGACGCGGGCGTCGCCTACGTCAGCGAGGACCGCAAGCTCGACGGCCTGGTGTTGCCGATGAGCATCCGCGACAACATGGCGCTGCCGAGCCTCACCAGGCTCGAGCGCCGAGGCGTGTACGACGTGCCTGCGGCGTCCAAGCTCGCCACGCGCTTCTTCGAGCTGCTCCAGGTCCGCGCGCCCGGCGTGGACACGCGGGTCGAGGACCTCTCCGGCGGCAACCAGCAGAAGATCTCGTTGGGGCGGTGGCTCGCACGCGAGCCACGGCTGCTCATCCTCGACGAGCCGACCCGCGGCATCGACGTCGGGGCCAAGTCGGAGATCCACCGTCTCATGACGGAGCTGTGCGGCCAGGGGCTGGCCATCGTGATGATCTCCTCCGAGCTGCCGGAGGTCCTGGGCATGAGCCATCGCATCGTCGTGATGCGCGGCGGCCGGGTGCGGGGCGAGCTGGCACGTGACGACGCCACGCAGGAGGCCGTCATGGCGCTGGCCGCCACCGACGAGCCGATCCAGGGCGGGGCGGCCGCATGATCCGCCGCCTGTTCCGCACCTCGGGCCGCGAGCTCGTGCTGCTGGCGATCCTGGTGGTGGCCGTGGTCTACCTCGGCCTCACCACCAACTTCCTGTTCTACACGGCGCGCGATGGGACGCTGGCGTTCAACGCTCGCACCATCCAGAGCCTCCTCGCCAACAGCGCGGTCATCGCCATCGCCGCCGTCGGCATGGTGATGGTGATCGTGGCCGCCCAGATCGACATCTCGGTCGGCTCCATCCTCGCCATCGCGGTGTTCGCCGCCGGCTACCTCGACCACCTGGGGGTGCCGCCACTGCTGATCATCCCGCTCACCATCCTGGCCGGCGCCGCGCTGGGAGCCTTCAACGGCTTCCTGGTCGCGTTCGCGCGCATCCCCTCGATCATCGTCACGCTCGCGACCATGACCGTGTTCCGCTCAGCCCTGCTGGCGGTGTTGCCGAGGGAGTACCTGGGGAACTTCTCCAAGGGCTTCCGGGCGCTGGGGTTGACGACCTTCCTGGGGCTGCAGCTGCCGGTGTGGGTGATGTTCGCGGTGGTGGCGGCGGGCGCCTACTTCATCGCCAACACCCGCTGGGGGCGCACCCTGTACGCCGTGGGATCGAACGAGGAGGCCGCGGCGCTGGCCGGCATCCGGGTCCGGCGCGTGCAGTTCATGGTGATGATGGTGTCGGGCGCGTTCGTGGGGCTGGCCGCCTCGTTCCACGCCCCGCGCTTCGCCCAGATCAACGCCAACGAAGGGCTCGGCTTCGAGTTCGTGGTGATCACCGCGGTGGTGCTGGGCGGGATCAACATCTTCGGAGGCAGCGGCACCGTGCTGGGAGCCTTCATCGGCGTCCTGCTGCTCGGCCTCACCAAGACCTCGCTCATCTTCCTCCACCTCAGTGCCGACTGGGAGAAGTTCTTCCAGGGCATGTTCATCCTGGTGGCGGTAAGCATCGACGTCCTGCGCACGCGCAATCCCCTCGCGCGAACACGCCAGCGTCTCGCCCGGGCCGCGGCTCAACCGGAGCCGACCGCGGCGGGCCAGGAGCCGTCATGAGCGACCAGGCACCGACCGACGCGAAGCCGCGGCGCCGCTTCACGCTCACCGTCGAGTGGGTCCTGGTAGGGATCCTGATCCTGGTGGGGGCGGTCATGGCGCAGCTCTCGCCGGAGTTCCTGACGCTGTCCAACCTCCTCGACATGACGCGCTTCATCGTCGAGATCGGCCTGCTGGCGCTTCCGATGACCTTGATCATCATCACCAAGGGCATCGACCTGTCGGTCGGCTCGAACATCGCCCTCTCCGCGATCATCTTCGGGTTCGCCTGGCATGCCGGCGTGCCGCTGGTCCTCGCCGCCGTCATCGGCATCGCGACCGGGACGCTGGCCGGGTTGGTGAACGGCTGGACGGTGGCCTACCTGGGCGTACCACCGCTGGTCACGACGCTGGCCACCTTCGGGGCGTTCCGAGGGATCGCGCTCGGCCTCAGTGGAGGGCGGGGCGTCAGCGGCTTCCCGGATTGGTTCTACGTGCTCGGGCAGGGCGACATCGGTCCCGTGCCCGTCCAGTTGCTGGTGTTCATCGTCGCCGCCATCGCGTTCGGCGTCCTCCTGCACGTCCTTGGGTACGGCAAGCGCGTCTACGCCATCGGCCTGAACGAGCGCGCGGCGAAGTTCTCGGGGGTGCGCGTCCGCTCGCTGCTGCTCCGGCTCTACGCCTTGAGCGGCTTCATGGCCGGCCTGGCGGCCATCATCTACGTGTCGAGGGTCGGTACCGCCAAGGGCAACGCCGCCACCGGCTACGAGCTGGAGGCCATCACCGCCGTGGTGCTCGGCGGCACCAGCATCGCCGGCGGCGTCGGCACCATCACGGGCACCATCCTCGGCCTGGCCATCATCATCTCGCTGCGCTTCGGCATGATCCTCGGCGGGGTCTCCGCCAACGTGCGCTCGCTCGTGCTCGGGCTGGCCTTGATCGTGGCGGTCCTCGCCTACGGACTGCTGACGCGGAAGCGCACGTGACCAGGGAACGTCGTGCCGCCGCCGGCGGCGCGTTGCGGTCCGTCCCCGGACGGGGTGAAGGAGGAAGGACATGAAGGTCGTTCGCGCACTCTCGGTTCTCGCCCTGGCGGTGATCTCGTTCGCCACCGCCCAGACCATCACCATCGCGATGGTGCCCAAGTTCACGAACGCGCAGTACTTCGCGGCCACGCAGAAGGGGGGCCAGGAGGCCGCGGACGCCCTCGGGGTGAAGTTCATCTACGAAGGCACCGTCAATGCCGACATCGACGGCCAGATCCAGATCATCGACTCGCTGATCGCGCGCGGCGTCAACGCCTTGGTGGTGTCGCCCAACGATCCCGACGCCATCGTTCCCGAGCTGAAGAAGGCCCAGGCCGCGGGCATCAAGGTCGTGACCTACGACGCCGACGCCAACGGTGGGCGCGACATGTTCGTCAACCAGGCCACCTTCGACTCCATCGGCAAGGGCCTCATCGACGCCCTCGTCAAGGAGACCGGCCCCAAGGCGAACTACGCCATCGTCAGCGCCGCGGCCACGGCGGCCAACCAGAACGCCTGGATCGCGGCCATGAAGGCCTACAGCGCCGCCAACTTCCCCGACCTGAAGCTGGTGGACATCCAGTACGGCAACGATGAGCCGCAGAAGTCGTTCCAGGTGTCGCAGGACCTGCTGAACGCGCACCCCGACCTCAACGGCATCATCTCGCCGACCTCGGTGGGCTTCCCGGCGGCCGCGCAGGCCGTCGAGCAGGCGGGCTTGGCCGGCAAGGTCGCGGTGACCGGCCTGGCGACCCCGAACGGCATGAAGCAGTTCGTGGAGGACGGGACCGTCAAGACCGTGCTGCTGTGGAACCCGATCGACCTCGGGTACCTCGGCGTGCAGGCCGCGTACGCGCTCGTCAAGGGCACCGTCACGGGTCCCGGCGACACCTTCACGGCCGGTCGGCTGGGCAGCTACACGACCCAGCAGGACAAGATCAGCATGAACATCCTGCTTGGGCCTCCCTACGAGTTCACGAAGGACAACATCAACAACTTCGACTTCTGAGCCTCGGTTCCGAGTCTCGGGCGGGAGGGCCGTTCGTCGGCCCTCCCGCCGTCTCTCGTCCACGGGTGGAGGTGGCTGGATGCCGCGTGTGGGGTTCGTTCTGAAGGTCAAGGCGTCGCTGATCGAGGAGTACCGTCGGCGCCACCGGGAGGTGTGGCCCGAGATGCTGGCCGCCCTGGGCGAGGCGGGCTGGCACAACTACTCGCTGTTCATGAGCGACGACGGCCTGCTGTTCGGGTACTTCGAGACGCCCGTGTCGTTCGATGCCGCGCGTGCGGCCATGGACGCCACCGACGTCAACGCACGCTGGCAGGCGGAGATGTCGAGCTTCTTCGAGATCCCTCCGGGCGCGCACCCGGATCAGATGATGGTGCCGCTCGAGGAAGTCTTCCACCTCGACTAGACGCTGCCCTTGCGCCGACGGGAGCTAGCTGTCGTCCTGGTCCTGCCCCGTCACGATCAGTTGCACACCGGCACGTTCGAAGGTGGCGCGGAACTCCGGCTCGGGCTCGGAATCGGTCACCACGATGTCGACCTCGTCGGCGTGGGCGAAGGTGCCGAGCGCCTCGCGACCGAACTTGCTGTGGTCGAGCAGCACCACCACCAGACTGGCGGCCGCGATCAGCCGCTCCTTGGTCTCCACCTCGGCCAGGTGGGCGTCGGTGAAGCCGGATCGGGCCGAGAAGCCCTTGGCCGACAGGAAAACGGTGTCGGGGTGGAGCCTCTCGAGCTGACGGCCGGCGAGCGGGCCGACGAACGACCGTGCTGGCAGGTGGAAGCTGCCGCCGACCAGCACGAACGGTACGTCGGTTCGGGCCAGCTCCTCGGCGGCGTCGAGGCTCAGGACGATGGCGTTGACGTTGCGCCCCGCGAGCCCGCGGACCATGGCGAGGGCGCTGGTGCTGGCGTCGAAGGCGACGGTATCGCCATCGTGCACGAACGTCAGCGCGGTCTGGGCGATGTCCGCCTTCTCGGCGACGTGACTGCTGGCGCGGATCAGGAAGCTGGCCTCGAGCCCCGACTGTTCGAGCATGCGCGCGCCCCCGTGGATGCGTTCCACCAGGCCGCGCTCGGCCAGCACCTCGAGGTCGCGCCGGATCGTCATCTCGTGGACGCCGAACTCGGCGGCGAGGTCGCTGACCCGCACGATGCGCACCAGCGAGGCCTTGCGCACGATCGCCTCCTGGCGCTCGGCGGGCATGAGATCGCGCGCCGCAGACGCGGGTCCGGTCACGGTCATCGCCTCCAGCCTACCTCGGAGAACGCACAGCGGGGCGATCGTCCGCGCACTTCCGCACACAGGGTCGCAGGGGCGCGGACTCGGGGGCCCGATGGTGCCCGGGCCGCGCGGGGGGTCGCTCGGGCCTCCGGGCGGCGGGTGTGCGGTTCCCCGTCAGGCCGTCCGGTGACGATGCGGGCGCGCGGCGCGGGCTCCACGGCCGGCCTAGGCGCTGGCGCCCGCGGGCGCAGGAAAGGAGTGGCGTCCTGGCCGCACGTCGACGGCGGCCGCGCCTTCGATCTCGACGGTGGCGTCGACGGGCGTCTCCACGACGACCTCGTCGGGACGTGCGTAGACGCGGATGGGGCCGTGAGGGGTCGGTACGGTGCCGCGGGCCCATGCCAGCGGTCCGAGGCGTGGTGCGATGCGGGCGCGTAGGTAGCCCGGCTCGGCCGGGGTGACGCCGAGGGTGTAGAAGACCAGGTCGCGCGCGGGCGTAGCGCTCCAGCCGTGGGCGTGCGTGCCGAAGTCCCAGCACTCGCCGAAGGTGTCGTGGCCGCCCTCCAGGAACTGCGACCAGCGTCGGAGCAGGTCCGGTAGGCGGTCCGCTCGGCCAGCCAGGGCCACGGCGTCGTGCACGACGTAGGCCATGAACGGCTGGGCCAGCACGATCTCGCGCCCGACATCCCAGTCGATGTCGTAGCGACCGAGCCTCACCTGCGCATCCCACTTCTCCCACGACTGATGTCCCTGACCGTCACCCACCCACGAACGGATCACGAGCCGCGCGGGGTCGGTGATGGTGTCGGCGATGCGCTGCCAGCGTTCTTCCGGAGCGAGCCTCGAAACGATGGCGAGCGCGCCGGCCAGTTGGTGCATCTCAGGCCGCCGCTCAGCGCCGACGAGGTGGTCGACGTACGAGCCTCGGGCCTCGTCCCAGAAGACCTCGAAGCCCTCGCGGGCACTGGCGAACAGGGCTTGCGCCCAAGCTTGGCTGCCGCGCTCGTCCAGCCAAGCGGCCATCTCGGCGAACTCGCGAAGGCCGCGCGCCCAGAGGGCCGTGAGCACCGCGCTGGTGCCCTCGGTCGAGACGCTCGACCAGTCGACCAGGTTCCACTCCGGAACGTCCTCCAGGAGGCCGTTCGACGACCGGTACGGGGTGTACCAGCGCAGGATGCGCTCGAGGGTCGGCAGGTGGCCCTTGACCTCCTCTCGGTCGCCGTCGTAGCGATAGAGGTTGTACAGCGCGTGCCCCCAATGCAGCGACCAGTCGGGGATGGTGAAGCCGCCGCTGGCCTCGATGTCCCCGGCCACGCTCATCGGCAGGATCCCGTCGGGGCGCGGCGAGTCGGCCAGCGCGACGAAGTGGCGGGCCAGACGCCAGTCGGCGTTGGTTGCCAGGTGCACCATCTGGTGCACCACGGCGTCGCCGACCCAGGCCCGCTGTTCCCGGGTCGGGCAGTCGATGAAGGCGTCGTGGGAGCTGACCTCGACGGTTCGGACCCCCGCGTCGAAGATCGCCTGCAGCTCGTCGTCACTGCACCGGAAGCCGGTCTCGCCCGTCCAGGGGTAGAGCCGTTCCTCCACGTCGAAGCGATGAAGCGTCGTCGGGCCGACGGCGCCGTGGATCAAGAGGTCGGCGTAGCGGAAGCCGGTCGACTCGAACAGGCGGAAGCGGTCCTCGGAGCCGCGAGCGATGTAACGCGACCCCGCACGCATGCGGTCCATGCTCAACGACGGGCGGAGTGGTTCCTCGCCGTAGGCGATGTCCAGCACCGTGCCCGCTGGGGCGTCGAGCTCGAAGCCCACCAGGCCGGAGACGATGGCGCCCATATCGAGCGACAGGCGAACGGCGCCGCCCTCCGGAGGGACCACGCGAATCGGCCAGGATGCCACGTCCTCGCTCGATCTTGTGGGCAGTCCTGTGACGGCTTGGAGGCGTGCCAGCGGGTTGGCCTCGGTCAGATCGACGCTTCCCTCGAGGACCTGCACCCGCGCCCGCGCAGCGAGTTTGGTGGTGCCCGTCAGGAACGCTATGGAGCGCGGATCGAGGGGGCCGTAGGGATCGGTGGGGGGCTGGGAGCGTGCGAAGCCACCCATGTGCGTTGCCGCGATCGGTCGGGCGCTTCCCCACGCTCGGTCGTCGAAGTCGGGCTCGAGCCAGCCTTGCGGGAAGCGCCGGGCATCGAAGAGCTCCAGTGGCACGCCAGGCCCGTGGTCGACGTAGTCACGCCAATGCGGATCCCAGGCGTCGACCTTGCGCGCGCGCCAGCTCTCGTCGCTCAACAGCCAGCCCGCCTCGCCCAGGTCGGCCTCGAGTGCCAGCACGCCGCGGCGCCCGAGGGTGGTGTTGGGGACGGCGGGCATCCAGAAGGCGTTGGCCACGCCGTAGTACCGGACGTAGACGGCTATCACGTTCTCGCCAGGATGCAGGCAGGGGGCGAGGTCCACGGCGTCGAAGGACAGGCGGCGTGGCTGGCCGCGGACCGGCCCATGCGCGACCTCACGGCCGTTGACGTAGAGCGCATAACGCGAGTCGGCCGTGATGCGGGCCGGCACGCGCGCGGGCACCTCGGCAAGGAGGAAGCGCTTGCGGAACAGGCCGTGTGCCTCCTCGGAGCGGGGATCGACGCCTGCCGACCAGAAGCCCGTCGGCTCCAGCGGCTCCTCGGGCAGCCAGATCCAGTGAGCGTGCCAGCGCCGCGCGAAGTCGGGTGTCGCGTTGCGTGTCGTGATGGCGGGACCCTCCTCGGTGGCGTCGTCGCCGTCGAGTGTACCCGGGGCCCGGAGCTCCGAGTGCGCCCCCTTGACAGCTACTTCGAACCACCTCTATCATCAACTTACACGTGTCAGTTAAATCATGTCAATTTTGTGTGCGAATTGGAGCCTGCATCTTGCGTCCGAGGAGGCCCCAGCCGTGATGGCCAAGGCGCGGAAGCCGACGCAGGCCGATGTGGCGCGCCTCGCCGGGGTGTCGAGGGCCACCGTCTCCTTCGTGGTCAACGGCAAGGACGGTGACGGCATCGCCATCTCGCCGGAGACCCGGCGGCGCGTGCTCGACGCGGTCGAGGAACTCGGCTACGTGGTGGACGCCCGTGCCCAGGCCTTCCGCAGCGGAGCGACGAAGACGATCGGCGTGTACCTGCCGCTCTACGAGAACCCGTTCTTCTGGCAGATCCTGCAGGGTATCGCCTTCGAAGCCCAGGCTTCCGGCTACAAGCTTCTGCTCGCACACGGAGCGCACTACCTGGAGGGGGAGCGGCAACGGATCCAGGAGTTGGCGGAACAGCGCGTGGACGGCTTGATCCTGATGACGGAGTTCGAGTCGCTGCCCGAGCGCATCATGGCGCAACTCCGGGACTCGAGCCATCCGATCGTCGTGATCTCGTCGTCTCCCACAGAGCTCGATCTCGTCCAGCAGGGCTATGAAGATGGAACGCGGGCTCTCGTGAAGCACCTCGTCGACCTGGGGCATCGCCATATCTCCTTCGTCTACGGGGTGCAGGACGAGTCGGAGGGACTCGACCGACTGGTCGCCTTCGAGGAGTCTCTCGATGGGGCCGGCCTGCCGTCACGCCCGGACCGGGTCGTCCGGTGTGGAGCCACACTCGCCGACGGCTACCGTGCTGCCCGGCAGCTGCTCGAGCAGGAGGACCCGCCCACGGCCTTGGTCACCATCAACGACCTCCTCGGCATCGCGGCGATCCGAGCGGCCGCGGACCTCGGCTTCGCCGTGCCCGCGGACGTATCGATAGCGAGCTTCGACAACATCCCGTTCGCCGAGTACGCCGTTCCGCGACTGACGACGGTGGCCGGCGCGCCGGCGGAGAACGGCAAGGACGCCGTCCGGCTGCTCTTGAAGAGGCTGGAGTCCCCCAGGCGCGCGCGTGCCAGGATCACGCGAGGGTGGGAACTCCTCGTGCGCGAGTCCACCGGCCCGCCCCGTGCCTCGGCGGGGCCGGGTCGTGCCGAGCCGGGGGGTGGTCGATGACGTGACCGCGAACCGCCCCCGCCCCCGCCTACATGCCGTGCTTCCCGCCCTGTTGCGCCACGTACCGTTCAAGGAGGTTCCATCGATGAGAAGACTGCTGATCCCGCTCCTCGCCCTGTTCATGGTCGCCGGTGCTGCGTTCGCCCAGAAGGTCACGCTGACCTACCTGGTGGACGACACCCAGACCGACTCGGGGATCGTTCAGGCGCTCGCCGCCGCGTACATGAAGCAGCACCCGGACGTGACCATCAACGTCGATCTGCGGCCCGGCGGCACCGACGGCGACAACATCGTCAAGACGCGCCTTGCGACCGGCGAGATGGATGACCTGTTCTGGTACAACTCCGGGTCGCTCCTGCAGGCCCTGCATCCGGAGCAGACCCTGGTCGATCTGTCGGGCCAGGCCTTCATGAACAACGTCGTCGACTCCTTCAAGCAGGCCGTGTCGCAGGGTAGTGCCGTGTTCGGCGTCCCGACCCAGACGGGTATGGCCGGCGGCATCCTCTACAACAAGGCGGTGTTCCAGAAGCTCGGCCTCCAGGTCCCGAAGACGTGGGATGAGTTCGTGGCGAACAACGCCAAGATCAAGGCGGCCGGCATCACCCCGGTGGCCGCTTCCTTCGCCAGCGGCAACACCTGGACGGCCCAGCTGTTCGTTCTGGCCGACTACTACAACGTCGCCCAGGCCGAGCCGGGCTTCGCGGCAAGCTACACCGCGAACAAGATCGACATCGCGACCGACCCGGCTGCGCTGGCCGGGTTCCAGCACCTGCAACAGGGGTACGACCTCGGCTGGTGGCAGAAGGACGCCGCTACGTCGACCTACAACGACGCTCTCAAGATGTTGGCCACGGGTCAAGCGGCGCAGTACCCGATGCTGACGTTCGCGCTGTCCGAGATCCAGAAGAACTTCCCTGATCAGGTCAACGACATCGGCTTCTTCGCGCAGCCCGGTACCGATGCGGCGAAGAACGGCGCGACCATGTGGATGCCCGCAGCGACGTACATCCCGAAGACAACGACGGGTGCGAAGCTCCAGGCCGCCCTCGACTTCGTCTCGTTCATCGCGTCGTCGGCAGGTACGGACGTCATCACCAACACCGTGACGCCGAACGGTCCGTACTTCATCAAGGGAGCAACGCTTCCCGACAACGTCTTGCCGGCGGTCAAGGACATCCAGGCGTACATCGACTCGGGTGCCTCGTACCCGGCGCTGGAGTTCCTCTCGCCCCTCAAGGGCCCCAACCTCGAGCAGATCTGCGTTGCGATCGCGACGGGGCAGATGACGGCCGAGCAGGGCGCCAAGAACTACGAGCTCGACCTGCAGCGCCAAGCGCAGCAGCTCAACCTCCCGGGCTGGTGAACGCGCTAGCCTAGACGCCTCGACACGGACAGAGAGCTGGTGGTGACGCCAGCTCTCTCCATCCACCCTATGGGTCCTCCAGCGCGAAGGAGAGAGCAGTCCCCTTGGCACAGCTCCCGGCGAAGAGCGGTGACGCGACCACGCGACCGAAGACACGCGCAGCGTCCAAGAAGAGCCCGTACTCCTACTGGTTCTACGTGCCGTCCGCGGTCGTGTTCGGCGTGTTCTTCCTTCTCCCGACGGCGCTTGCGTTCTATTTCAGTCTGACCCGCTGGACGCTGTTCAGCTCGACCTTCATCGGGTTCAAGAACTTCGTCTATTTCTTCCAAGATCCGCAGCTCTCCCTGGCGTTCCGGAACACGCTGATCTTCGCCGTCCTCACCTGCGGCCTGAAGGTCGTTATCTCGTTGCCGTTGGCCGCCCTGCTGACGTCCGGCCTGAGGCTCCAGTCGTTCTTCCGGAACGTCGTGTTCTTCCCGGTGCTGATCAGTGCGGTGGCGGTAGGGATCACCTTCCTGACGCTCATGAGGCCCTCCGAGGGGATCATCAACCTGGGGCTGCGAGCGATCGGCCTGCCGGGCCCCGATTGGCTCGGCAATCCCCACCTCGCGATCTACTCGGTCGCCCTGGTCGACACCTGGCGCGGCCTGGGTATCGCGACGCTCATCTTCATCGCGGGGATCACGGCGATCCCGAAGGAGTACTTCGATGCTGCGGCCTTGGAGGGGGGAGCCTGGGTCAAGTTCCGCCATGTCATCCTGCCGCTGTCACGCAACGCCACCTTCACGGTCATCCTGCTCGCCTTCATCGGGGGTCTCCGCACCTTCGACATCATCTGGACGACCACTGGGGGCGGGCCCGGCTTCGCCTCCGACGTGCTTACCTCGGTCGTCTACAAGGAGTACCAGGCTGGCTTCTACGGGCTGTCCGCGGCCGGTAACGTGGTGCTGTTCGTCGTCATCATGGCCCTGGTGTATCCGCTCATGCGCTTCTTCAACCGGCGGGAGCTGGAGCTATGAGGCGCCGCGGCCCCGCAACGCGCCTCTGGCTCGACCTGGTCATGCTGATCGTGGTCGGCCTGGTGTTCGTGGTGCCGTTCGCCTTCATCGTGCTGATGGCCTCGAAGACGTCCCAGGAAGCCGCGACCTTCAGCCTCGCGCTGCCGAGCCAGTTCCGGTTGTTCAGCAACGTCTGGGACGTGATCCAGTTCCGGGACTACCGCATGCTCCTGGCCCTGTGGAACAGTTGCCTCCTGACCGTGGGCTCTGTCGTCCTCGTCGTGCTCCTCGGTGCCAGCCTGGCCTTCGTGATCCAACGCCGCACCGATCGGCTGGCGTCGTTCGCGAGCGCGATGGTGCTGACCGGCCTGATCGTCCCTCCTGCGGTCGTGCCTACCATCTTCGTGCTGCAGAAGCTCGGCCTCTACAAGACGCTGTTCGGGCTGATCTTCGTCGAGGTCGCGCTCCAACTGCCGTTCACCATGTTGATCATGCGTGCCTTCCTGGCCTCCATCCCGCGCCAGATCGACGAGGCCGCCCTCATCGACGGCGCATCGTCATGGCAATTGTTCGGCTACGTGATCTTCCCGTTGTTGCGGCCCGCCATCATCACGGTGGTGGTGGTGACGGCGGTGGTCATCTACAACGACTTCACGCTCCCGCTCTACTTCCTGCCGGGCGCGAAGAACGTGACGGCTCAGATCACCCTGTTCAGTTTCATGAGCCAGTTCACCAACCAGTGGAATCTACTGTTCGCGGACGTGCTCGTCATCACGATCCCGCCGTTGCTGATGTTCATGTTCTTCAATCGGCAGCTCGTGTCGGGGTTGACCTCGGGCTCGGTGAAGGGCTGAGCGAAGCCCTTCAGGCCTAGAACGCGTAGCTGAGACCGACCCTCAGTTGGCTGTTGTTGCGCCACGCGCCGTAGCGGCTGCCGTCGCGACCGTAGAAGACGGCGAGCTCGGCGTTGCCGGTGACGCCGTCCGCGAAGGTGTAGCTGAGACTCGGCCGGACCATGCCGCTGCCGTCGGTGAAGTCGTGGAGCCAGGCCGCCTGGGCGCTCAGGCGGGCGGTGGCGTCGTACTGGATGGTCGCCAAGGAGCTGACGTCGGTGATGGCGTTGCTCTGACCCTGGTCGGCGTTGGTGTGCTCGACGATGCCTTCGAGGGCGCCCACGGCACCGCTGGCGAAGGTGTGCTCGACCTCGAGCACGGCCTTGTAGCCGGGGTTGCCGATGGTGGGGTCGGTGCCGTTGGGGTCGTGCGTGAAGGTGTACGCCGCCTCGCCGCGGAAGACGGCCTGCGAGGTCGCCAGCGAGAAGTCGGCGCCGATCAGGTCGTAGCGGTCGTAGTTCAGCACGGGCTGGAGCAGCATCTGGCCGGCGGTGGCGGTGGGGACGAGGTTGGCCGACGGGGTCGGGGTGGTGCGGATGCCGTGGACGTAGGCGAGGCTGACGTCGCCGCCGCTGAGGACGTTGAGATCGAGCGTGAAGCGGGCGCCGAACTGCACGTTGGTGAGCTCCGCAGCCGGCAGGTTGTCGACGGTGGCCGCCTGGCCCACGATGCTCACGCCGGGGGGCAGGGCGAGGCTGGGTTGGCTCCCCGTCTGCCAGGCCGCTCCCGGCTGCCGGGAGGCCGTGAAGACGGGGATCACCACGAGGTCGAGCTTCAGCCCGTCGGTCGGATCGTGGACGACGGCGCGGATCATCGGCACCGGCATGCGCTGCGCCGCAGGGTCGGCCACCGGGTAACTGAGGTCGCGCGGATTGAGGACGTCCTCCGGGTTGACGGCGTCGGTCGTGCCCCAGAAGGTGATCTGGTTCCCGACGATGAGGTCGACGTTGCCGAGGTAGACGGTTGCGAAGGCCTTGCCGAGGTGCACGTCGGCCTGGCCGGTGGCCGCGTCGTAGCAGCCGAGGAGCTCGGCCTCGTAGCTGGCGTCGGGGAGGACGCCTGAGCCGACGTCGGCGTTGGCGCGGAGCTTCAGGCACGATGCGGCGATCGGCAGGGTGCCGTCGAAGGCCACCCCGAAGGTGGCCTTCACCTCGCCTCCCAGGTGGAAGCTTGCCTGGGCGGCGGCCGTGGCCGCCAGGGCGAAGAGCAAGACGGTTGTCAGGACGCGGCGCATGGTCACCTCCTCAGGAAACGCTCGGTGAACACCTCGTCCGGGATGGAGTCCTGGACCTGGAAGTCGCTCTCCTGGATGGTCGTGGTGGAGCCGCTGGCCACCGTCTTCATCTCGAAGTCGCTGGGCAGGGTGTAGCCGCCGACCTCCACCGTCTTGTGGATGGTCATGACCTTGAGCAGGGAACCGTCACGGTAGAACTCGATCTTCGTAGGGATGAGCGTCGCTTCGGGGATCTGGAGCACGAGCTTGTCGTAGGCGGTGTCGGCACCGGGCCTGGGCGTCGCCTCCACCACGTAGACCGGCCCTGGATCGGTCTTGAGCAGCTTGCTGTCGTACTTCTTGTTGGTGCCGCTCTGCAGGTCGGTGATGTCCTCGTAGGAGAAGTCCGAGCCGAAGAACGACTCCTGCTGCTGTCCGCTCGCGATGCGGCGGGTCCGGTCGAGCGCAGGCAGGTAGATCATGGACTGCTTGGAGCCGTCGGGCAGGGTCGTCGACAGGAAGCCCGAACCCTTGATGTCTGCCGGGGCCGTGAACTTGACGACCTCCTTGTTGCCGTCGTCGGCGCTCCACACCTGCATCTGACGCGTCAGCGACTGCCCGGATGCCGTGGTGATGGTCATCGTCATGGTGGTGATGAGGTTCGACGGCGTCGGTTTGGCGTCGACGGCGTTCATGACCTCCTCGCCGGTGGTGTACTTCTGGGCCTGCGCCAGACCCAAGGTGCCTGCGATCGAGAGGACGGTCAGGAGCGCGATGCGTCTGCGACTAGACATGCGTGGATACCTCGCCTTTCCTTGCCCTCAGCGGGCGGGGGTTGCGTAGGAACACGAGACACGCCGCGGGCAACACGGTCAGCGACATGACGCCGATCGACACGACCGTGAAGTCCATCAGCATGCCCAGGGTGCGGATGGGCACGAAGTTGCTGGTGATCATGGCCGCGAAGCCGGCGCCCAGGGTGAGGGCCGTGAACACGATGGAGCGGCCCGAGGTCATGAGGCTCTGCTCCATGGCCGCCTCCGGTGGCCGACCACGCCGGCGCTCCTCCATGTAGCGGACCGTGAGGTGGATGGCGTAGTCCCCGACGCCGATGGCGAGCGTACCCAGCAGCATGGTCGCCAGGTCGAGCGGCAACCCGAGGTAGCCGAGAACGCCGTACTGCAGCACGATGGTGACGAGGAGCGCCAAGATCGTCACCAATGCGGCCGCCAGCGACCGGACGAGGCTGTCGATGATCACCACGAGGCCGATCGCCAGGGTCAGGCTCACGATGAAGTCGTGCAGCAGGGCGTCCTGGATGGCGAGCTGCAGGAGCAGAGGGCCGGTGTAGCCCAGCTGGGCGCGGTCCCCGATGGTGGTGGCGGCCACGCCCTCGATGGCGTGGAGCATCTTCTGGACGCTCTCCGTGGAGGTGGCGCTGGTGGTGATCTGGATGAGGCCCTGGCTGTGGTCGAGCGTCATCAACTGGGTGATGTCGCTCACGTTGCCGGACATCTGGTAGACCAGCAGCTCCTGGGCGACCGCCTGCGGCGTGTCGGGAAGGCCGGCCGAGCCCGTGAGGGCCCCGTGGATGGTCTGGATGACGTCGGCGATGGACGTGCTCGCGCCCACGCCGGGGATGGCGTCGACGCCGTGCTCGAAGGCGAGCATGGCGCGCAGCAACGCGGGGTCGGTCAGGTCGCCCTTGACCTGCACCTCCACCTGGCTGGTGCCCCCGAAGACGCGGGCCACGAGGTCGAAGCTCTGCCGCAGGGCGGAGTCCTTGCGGAAGTAGTTCAACACGGCGGTATCGGGCACGATGCGGGTGGCGCCGATGGCGCCGACGGCGGCGAGTAGGACGGCCACCACCAGGATCGTGCGCTTGCGGCGGATCACGAAGCGGGTCAGGCCGCGCAGCGGACGGCCCGAGCCGGCCCGCCCCTCGTGCTCGGGGAGGCGCCGTGGGACCGGCAAGAGGTGGAGGATCGCCGGGAGGAGCAGGAGCGACGCCACCAGCGCGGCCAGCACGCCAGCGGCCGTGAGCAGGCCCATGGCACGGACGGTGGGGATGGAGGAGAGCACCAGCGTCGTCATCGCGGCCGAGATCGCCACGCCGGAGATCAGTACGCCGAGGCCGGTCTCGCTCGCCGCCAGGCGGATGGCGTCGTCCTTGTTCCGGCCCGTGGCGAGCTCGTAGGCGTAGCGCCCGAGCAGGTGCAGGGAGAACGAGCTGCCGACCGCCAGGATGGCCACCAGGCCGATGACGTTGAGGACGGTCAGGGCGGCCCCGAGCCAACCCATCGCTCCCACCGCCCAGACCCCGCCGATGCCCACGGCGAGCAGGGGTAGGAAGGCGCCGCGGAACGATCGGAAGTTCAGGTACAGCATCAGGACGATCAACAGCGCGGCCAGGCCGACCAGCAACGGCAGGTCCCGGAGGGCGATGGAGCGCATCTCGACCTCGAACAGCGGCGAGCCGGCCAGGTGGGCCGCTCCGGGCCAATCGGCGGCGAGCGCTTCGCGTACGGCGGCCACGACGGCGTGGGGGTTGCCGCTGGAGGAGATCTGCATGAGCACCGAGGCGGCCGTGCCCTGCGCGTTCACGAGGCGCCCGTGTCCGTAGAGGCTCGAGGTCGCCAGGAAGTCGCGGATCCCGGCGATGTCGTTCGCGGCCAGGTGCTGCGGATCGACCACCTTGTCGATGCGCAACAGGCCGTCGTCGTCGGCCATACGTGTGGCGTTGGCGACGCTGGTGACGCGCTCCACGCCGGGGATCCGTTGCAGGGCGGTGGTCAGGCTCGACAGGTCGGTCAGGGCCTGCGGGGTGTAGATGTCGCCCTCGACCACCGCCACGAGCAGCTTGCCCGCACCGAAGGTCTTCTCCAGTTGGTGTTCCAGGACGGTCAACGGGGCGTCGACCGGGTACATCGACTCGATCGAGTCGTCGAACTTCATCCGCGTTAGGCCCGCGCCCAACAGGAGGGTCAGGACGGCGAAGCCGGCGATGACGAGTCGGCTCCGCCGTATGGCGAACGCAGCCAGGCTCCTCATGACGGGCCCTCAGAATCGCGCCGCGGTGCCTGCAGGCTACCCAAGAGACCAAAGAACTCGCGCTGTCGGGTCATCGATCGCGTCCTCACCGTCCCGCCCCTTCGTCGGCGACGAGGGGGTCGAGGGCATCTCTCAGGTTCGTGGCCAGGCGCCGACAGTCGTCGTCGGCCATGGCGCTGACGTATCCCAGATAGGTCTCGGTGTGGCCCGCCATCTCCTCGAGCCAGGTGTCGTCGCTGTCGCTGTCTCCGGCGAGGGCTCCGACGGCGGAGCCGGCGAGGAGCAGGAGCGTCTCCCGGGAGACGGCCCCGTTGGAGGCGAGCAGAGGCTCGATGTGGCGGCTCAGCCGCGCCCAGGCGCTCGATCGCCACACGCGCAAGGTGAGGACGGTGGCGACCTCGGTGCAGTAGCGCAGGACGGGTGGATCGTCCTGGGGCACGCGTGCCAGGACATCGATGACGACGTCGCTGTCCTCGAAGCGGCCGCTGCGAACGCGGTCGAGGAGCGCGTCCTTGACGTCCTCCCAGTCGCCCTGCGGGGCGTCGGCGGTGAGCTCCGCGATGACCTGGTGTGCCTTCGGCGTGGGCGCGAACACGATGATCGAGCGTCCCGTCTGGGGCTTGCCTTCCGGGAGCTGGTATTCGGAACGGACGTAGCCGCGCTCCTCCAGGAGCTTCATCATGTCGTAGGCCGTGAAGGGGCTGACGCCCAGGCGCTCCGCCAGGCGCGAGTAGTGGATGGGCTCGGCGTGCTCGAGGTAGAGATCGACGAGGTTGCGGATGAACGCTTCCTGGCGGCCGGTCAGTTCCATGCAAAGATCCCAAGAAGGCCAAAGAGGCCAAACAAGTATCGGCCCGGTACGGCCGAGCCGTCAAGCGCCGGATGTCCCGGACGCACGCCCATGCCCGGGCCGCTGCGCCGGCAGACGCACCGCACGCCTCGCCGGGGTCGTGCACGACGGTGCCGAGGAGTCGGAGGCCATCGGGCGGCATGTCGCTCACGACCTGGCGACCAGCTCCTGAAGGCCCCGTGCGCGGCCGCCCGTGTCCGTACCGATCGAGGAGCGCTCTGCGACGCCTCCTTCGATGACCGCCAAGGATAGGTCGATCTGGCGACGGTTCGGTGGTCCGCGTCGGCCGGCGGTCGGTACCCGGTCTGTAGCATGGAGGTCATCGACACCGGATCGCCCCGATCCGGGGATCGAAGGCAGTCAGCTATGAGCAGCAGCCTGTCCAGGGCCTTCGCCGATCCGATTGCCAGTGGGGCCGCGGCGTGATGCGGTGCCTGCCCGTCGCGCTGGCCCTCCTGACCGCGCTGTCCATCGTGCGCGCTCAGGATGCGGCGGCGCTCTACCAGCAAGGCTCCTTCGTCCAGGCCTATGACGCGGCGATCCTCGCCGACACGACGGCGGCCCAGACGCTGGCCGCCAAGGCCGCCGTGGCGTTCGCGAAGTTCGAGGCGACGAGCGACCGCGACCGCCTCGCTTGGTACCAGCGCGCCGAGGACGCCGCCCAACGCGCCCTCGCGCTCGATCCCGAGAACGTCGCCGCGCTCCTGACCCTGGCACAGGCCAAGGGCGAGGCGGGCCTCCACAAGGGCCCGCTTCAGAACCTCGATCTCGCCGGGACGACCCGCGATCTGATGAAGCGGGTGCTCGAGATCCAGCCCGACAACCCCAACGCGCTCGTCGGCCTCGGGGTGTGGAACCTCGAGCTGACCGCGCGAGGCGTGGGTTGGATGTTCGGCGCGAGCCGAAATGGCGCGCTTGCCTCGGTCGAGCGGGGGATCGAGCTGGCCCCCGACGACATCGAGCTGCGGATCGAGTACGCCCGCGCCCTGCAGCTGGTCGGGAACGAGAGCGGGGCGCGTGCTCAGGCAGAGGTCGCGGTGCGGCTGCCGGCTTCGTTGGCCATCGATCGCTTGCGGCAGGAGAGGGCGAGCGCCTATCTGGAGGGCACCCGGACCACGCCCTGACGTATGTGGCTGTTGCGGTGCCGGTGCTCGCGAGAGCCGTCGAGCAGCGCAGGTACGTAGGTCGGACCGGCGTCGCTCAGTCGCCGTCCAGCGAGAGGTCGTCCCGGAGCGCGCCCCAGGTGTGTTCGAGCGCGTCGCAGTCGATGTCGCCCAGGCCGGCGGCCCATACCTTGCGGAGATCGAGGTTGCCGCCCACCGCTCCCGCGGACGAGGTCGTTCGCGGCCGCCTTGGCTACGGCAGTGACGCGTCGATCCGACCCATGATGCGGATGAGGTCGGCGAGGTCGCGGTCATCGAGCACGTCGCCGAAGTGTTGCCGTAGGAGCTCATGGTGGCCGAGGCGGGCTCTCTCTTCCACGGATCTGCCGTGGGGCGTGATGGCCGCGAAGGCGGATCGGCCGTCGTGTGGGTCGGGCTCGCGATGCACGAGGCCGGAGCGCTCCATCCGATCGAGGAGCTTGGACACCCCCGACTGGGTAAGCAGGATCGAGGAGGCTAGGTCGCTCAAGCCCAGGCGTCCGCCTGCGTTGACGAGTGTGGCGAGGACGTCGAAGCGGGCCATGGTCAGGCCGTGGTCCTTGCGCATCTGGGCTTCGACCTCGTCCCACAAGCGGGTCCGTGTGCGCACCAAGGCCAGCCAACTCGGCATCCAACGATCATCATTGCCGGCGGCCATGCCGACATTGTAGCAAACTACTTGACATGCCAAGTAGTTTTCCACTACCATTCCGCTGTCGCCTGCAACAGCCCCTGCGACATGGAGGAACGATCATGGCCGAAGTCGTGGTTCTCGAGTTCTCGGCGCCGGACGCTGGCAGCATCTACATGCGGGTGAACGGAATCCTGGGTTGGGGCGGCGTCCCCGGTCCTGAGATCCGACCGGAGGGTCTGATCAGCTCCATCTCCGGGGGGACGGACGACAAGCTGATCGTCGTCGAGGTATGGCAGTCGAAGGCGCACCAGGAGAAGTTCCTTCACGAGCAGCTCGGTCCGGCACTGGGCGAGGCCAAGGCCGCCCAGCCGTCGCGCGTCGAGTGGTTCGACAACATCATCGACTTCCACCTGGCCTGACCGGCCGTCGCGCTCATCGATCCACCGCACCAGGAGGTGTCTAGTGTTCGCAGTGGTGATGTCCTTCGAGAACGAGTCGTCCGAAGATCTCCGCGCCGGCATCGAGCACGTCGAGGACGAGGTCCTACCGGCGCTCGAACAGACCGCCGGCGTGCTCGGCTGGTGGCTCGTCGATCGGGAGGCGGGTCGGCGTCTGACGGTGCTGGTGTGCGACTCGCAAGAGCAGTTCGACGCCGGGATCGCCCGTATCCAGGAAGCTCGCAACCGAGACCCGGACCGCCACCGCCCCAGCCCCACCTCCGTGGCGCGCTTCGAGATCTACGGCTCCGTGACGTCCGCCGGTTGAGCGGCGAGGACCCCCGAGTGAAGCGGCCATCAACGGACGACCGGCCGCTTCATCCGGGGCCCGAGCCTGAACCTTTCCCCTCCGACACCGTGAACAGCGCCGCGCTCCGCACGGCGATCGTGTCGACGCGCTCCGGCGATGACCTCTCAGGCGGGTTCGAGCGTTCGGCTGACGATCCAGGCGTGCTTTCCCACCTGCCGCACGCGCTCGAAGGCGTGGTCCTCGAAGAGCTCGACGGTCGCGCTGAACAGGAAGCGACCGTGGGCGGTGCGGTCCGCCGTCACCTCGGAGATGGCCTCCACCAGCCCGCCGCCTCGCCGCGCGATCTGCTCCAGTGCGCCGCCCAGCGCGAGCCGCACGATGCCCTGCCCGCGGTGCTTCGTGTCGACCCAGAAGCAGGTGATGCGCCAGTCCGGAAGCGGCGGCGGTGCTTGATGTTGGGCAGCTCCTGCGGGCTGCCGTACTGGCACCAGCCCTGCGCCAGGCCGTCCCCGTTGAACACCAGGGCGGCGTGGGCGTTGCCGGTGCGCACCCGCTCCTCCTTGGCGGCCCGGTGGTCGGCGTACTGGTGGCGCGAGGTGAGGTGCCAGCCGATGCACCAGCAGCCGCCGAAGAGGCCGTGGTCGCGCTCGACCAGCTCGGCGAGGGCCTCCCAGGTGGAGGGACCGAGCTCACCAACGGAGTAGGTCATGGTGGCCCGAGCGTACACGAGCGTAGGCAGCAGACCCGCGCAGGGGTCCCGTGACTCTGGAAGTGCTCGTCCTCCGCCGCCTTCGCATACCATGAGCCCAATGGCGACCATCCTCGACGTCGCGAAGCTTGCGGGGGTCTCGGACTCGACGGCGAAGCGCGCCTTCCGGGCCCCGCACCTGCTTGCACCGGACACCCTGAAGCGGGTCAAGCGCGCTGCGAGCGAGCTGAAGTACGTTCCCAACCAGGCCGCCGGCGGGTTGCGGAGGGGGAAGAACTACTCGATCGGGCTCGTCGTCGGGAACATCCGGGAGCCCTTCTTCGCGGAGCTCGTGAGCGTCATCTCGCAGGAGGTCCGGGAGGCGGGCTACGGCGTGCTGGTGCTCGACAGCGAGTACCGCGGCAGTCTCGAGCTCAAGAACCTGGAGCATCTGTACGCGCACCGGGTGAGCGGGTTGATCATCCGATCCGCCTACGGCCCGTCGAACCTCGACTACCTGCTCCATATGGCGCAGGGGGGAACGTACGTCTGCGAGATCGACTACTACTACCCCGACAGCCCCTTCAGCCGGGTGATGCTCGACAACGAGAGCTGCGTTCGCGAGGGGGTCCGACGCTTGTACGACCTGGGGCATCGGCGCATCGCGGCGCTGGGCACCTACGACCGGCTGATCAACCCCGACGAACGATCCAAGGTGTTCCCCGCGGCGATGAAGGATGTGGGGCTCTCCTTGCCGGACGAGTACCGGCGGGTCATCTCCCTGACGGAGGACGAGGCCTATCAACTCACGCACGATCTGCTCCGCTTGCCGAACCGGCCCACGGCGTTGTTCGCGCTCAACGGCTCGGGCGCGCTCGGCGCGTTCCGGGCCATCTCGGAGATGGGGATGAAGATCCCCGCCGACGTCTCGTTGATCGGCTTCGACAACTACACGTGGATGCAGGTCGTGGACCCTCCGATCGACGTCTTCGAGCAACCGACGCGGGGGATGGGACGTGCCGCTGCACGGATCGTGGTGTCGGCCGTCGAAGGACCCCGAAGGGATGCCCCGGTCCGGCAGGTGTTCCCGGGCACGTTCATCGAACGGGGGAGTACGGCACCTCCGCCCCGAGGCGGCTAGGCGGAACGCCGGCTGTATACCAGCGCGGCCTGGATGCGGCCGCCCTTGCGGCCGCCGCTCTCACGGGCGGCATCTGCCCCCACGTGCGTTGTACGCGGCCCGGGACTCACGACACTAGACACGCGTGGCGATTCTGCGTATCATTCGTGACAACAGAATGTCCACGAGGTCATTCCGTCCAGGACGCAAGAACATGTCATGGGTGTCAGGGACGTGTATGCGCGATCGAACCGACTTCGCTTCCGTCGTTCCGTGGAGCGCGAGCGGCTTCGGACATCTGGGATGGACAGTCGATCCCCGACTGCGGGGATCGAGGACGCTGCCGTCGTCTGGCGTTGGGAGGTGGAAGAGGAGCGCAGGAACCTGGTGACGCGGGCCCGCAGGTGGGGTCCGAGCCCAGCCGTCGGAAGTGCCACTCTTAGGAGGAGTAGCGGACTATGACGCCACGCAGAATTCGGATGGCCATCGGCACAGCGATCGCGCTGATGCTGCTCGCGGGGGCCGCCTTCGGGCAGGATCTCAAGTTCCCAGCCGGGAAGACCTACAAGATCGGCTTCGCCAGTCGCGAGATCGTGAACGACTACAACCGCGGGATCATCGCCGGCGCTCGCGCGTTGATCGAGGCCGCGGGTGGCACCATGGTGGTCACGGACGGACAGGGTGACCCCACCAAGCACAACGACAACATCACGAACCTCATCAACTCGGGCGTGGACGGGCTGATCATCGAGCTCGGTGACGCTCAGCAGCTGGCACCCGTGGTCGCCAAGGCGACGGCCGCCGGCATCCCGGTCGTGACGACGTCGGTCGGCGCACACGTACCCGGCTCGCTCACTGAGGTGGGCGGCGACGAAGCCCTGATGGGTGAGATGATGACCCGGGCCCTTTTGCAGAGCATCAACTACCAGGGCGACGTGTATGCCTTCTGGGTCCCCGGTGCGCCCTTGCTCGAGACGCGCCGCCGCATCTTGCAGGCGATGGTCAAGGACTACCCGCAAGTCACGGTGCACGAGGTCCCCACGGAACACAGCCCGTCGAAGGTGTTCAGTCAGATGCAGGACATCCTGACGGCGCATCCGCAGAAGGGCAGCATCGCAGCGGTGTGGGGCGCCTACGACCAGATCACCTCGGGCGCCGTGCAGGCCATCATGCAAGCGGGCCGCTCGGAGATCAAGGTCGCGTCGATCGACGGTGACAAGCTCGGCTTCCAGATGCTGTTCCAGAAGGACAGCCCGTTCGTGGCGACCGTCGCGCAGGACGTCCCCCACATCGGGGAACTGGCTGCGCAGACCATCATCCAGGCGATCAACGGCAACACCGACAACATCCCCACGACGACCTTCACCAACGCATGGCTGGCGACGCGCCACAACGGCATCAAGGCCGCCGAGATGCGCTGGGGTGCGAACGTGTGGCAGGACATCAAGATGGATCCCAAGGAGATCGAGTCCCGCTACCCGCAGTTCCAAGATGTCGTCGTCGTCCACCCCGTCGCGCCGTAACCATCCTGACCTTTCGGCCGGGTCCACGTTCGAAGGACGTGGACCCGGCGGCCTCCCCGCGGCCGGGTCCTGGAGCGTCCGACCGTCCCGAGGCGCGCGACCCGGAACGTCAGCGTCCGCGCGCTATCGGCGCCGCAGCCAAGGGAATGTGGGTCTCTCGTGAGTGATGTGATTCTGCAATGCACGGGTGTCGTGAAGGAGTTCCCCGGGCTCCGTGCACTCGATGATGTCGCCTTCGAGCTCCGCCACGGTGAGGTCCATGCCCTGGTCGGCCAGAACGGAGCCGGCAAGTCGACCCTGGTCAAGATCCTGACCGGCGTCTACACCCTCGACGCCGGTGAGATCGTTCTCGACGGCCGGCGCATCGAGATCCGCTCGCCGACCGATGCGGAGACGCACGGGATCGCGATCGTGCACCAGGACCAGCACCTGGTACCGCAGTTCGACGTCACGCGCAACGCGTTCCTTGGCCGCGAGCTCGTGAACGCAACCGGGATGCTCGACTTCGACGCCATGCGCACCGCCACACGCGCGGCGCTGGATCGGATCGGAGCGGATTTCTCGCCCGACCACCTGGCGGCCGACCTCAGCGTGGGACAGCGAGAGCAGGTGGCGATCGCGGCAGCTCTCCTACAGGAGCCGCGCGTCCTGATCCTGGACGAACCCACGGCCTCCCTGAGCGACCGGGAGATCGACAAGCTGTTCGATGTCGTCGAGAACTTGCGAAGCGGCGGCGTATCGATCATCTACATCTCGCACCATCTGAACGAGGTATTTCGCGTCTCTTCGAGGATCACGGTCCTGCGGGACGGCAACGTGGCCGGACGGCTCGACACCGACGAGACCGATCGGGAGTCGATCGTCCGCCTCACCGTTGGCCGCGACCTCAAGAGTCTCTACCCGAAGGAGCCGGTCGAGGCCGGGGAGGAGCTTCTGGTCGTCGAGCATCTTTCGGACGGCCACCGCTTCGAGGACGTGAGCTTCCGCGTGAAGCGCGGCGAGATCTACGGCCTCGCGGGTCTCGTGGGGGCGGGCCGCACGGAGATCGCGCTCTCCATCATCGGGGCACGTGGTCTCCGAGAAGGAAGGATCTCCCTGGCGGGAAGAGCCGTCCGCAACGTGAGCCCGGCTCGGGCGCGGGACCACGGCTTCGCCCTGATCCCGGAGGACCGCCGCGGCGAAGGGCTCATCGGCCCCCTCAGCGTGCGGAAGAACCTGGCGATTCCCAACCTGTCGTGGTGGTCGAGGGCCGGCCTGATGTCGCTGCGGAAGGAGGCGGAGCGGGTCACGCAGCTCATCTCCCGCCTCGCCATCGCAGCGACGAGCCCGGAGCAGCCCGCCGAGACGCTGTCGGGCGGCAACCAGCAGAAGGTCGTCATCGGCAAGTGGCTCGACGGCCAGTCCGAGGTCTTCCTGTTTGACGAACCGACGACCGGGGTCGACGTCGGCGCGAAGGTCGAGATCTACAAGGAGATGATCCGCCTGGCCCGATCCGGGGCCGCGATCGTCTTCATCTCGTCCGACCTCGAGGAGCTCGTCGGCATGTGTGACCGTGTGGGCGTGGTCGCCCGAGGGCGCCTGGAGAAGGAGATCGGCCGTGCCGACCTCGACCTGCAGACGTTGCTGTATTGGACGACCGCTGGGACGCGCGCTACGGGCCCGACGCCCGCAGCGGAGGTACCGGCCGCGGCACACCCTGCTGAAGAGGTACCGTCATCGACCCTCGTCCGACCGGACGAGTCGGTTGCACGACCGGCTCGGATGTCGCCGACGCGCTTCCTCATCCGTTGGGGCACGTCGCTCGGCATGATCCTGTCCATCCTCGCGATGGGGATCGGCGCTCCGGACTTCTTCCGGCCGTCCAACTTGCTGGAGATCCTGAAGCAAGGCAGCATCCTCACCCTGATCGGCTACGGCCAGACGCTGGTGCTCATCGCCGGGGGTTTCGACATGTCCGCCGGGGCGCTGGCTCAGCTGACGTCGAACTTCGCCGCCGGCATGGTCGGACGGATCGGGACCGCACTCTCGTTCGCGTTGGGAGGGGTCGTCGGGGCCGTGGTCGGTCTCGTCAACGCCTTCCTGGTCATCGTGTTCCGTATGCCTCCCTTCATCGCCACGCTCGGCATGATGTTCGTCCTCACGGGCGGGATGCTGGCCTACAACGGGGGCCAGGCCCTAACGCTGCACGATCTGCCCGGATTCTTCTTCTTCGGACAGGGGTACCTGGGTCCCGTTCCGTTCGTCGTCGTCTTGCTGGCCCTGATCCTCGCCCTCCTCCACTTGATCCTCAAGCGGACGCGGCCCGGTCTCCGGATGTACGCGGTCGGTGAGAGCCTCCCAGCTGCCAGGCTGCGGGGCATCAGCCAGGCGCGTGCGTTGGTCTACGGGTTCGTGGGCGCGGGGCTCGTCGTGGGGCTCACCGGCGTGCTGCAGACGTCGTACAGCTACGGTGCGTCGGCCGTTCCAACGGGGCTGGACTTCATGATCAGCGCCCTGGCTGCCGCCTTCCTGGGGAGCACGTTCTCGCGTACCGGGGAGTTGGACGTGGTCGGAACGACCATCGCTGCCATGTTCATCACCTCCTTGAGCAACGGACTCATCCTCAACGGCGTCTCGAACCTCGCGCTGCCCGCGATCCAAGGCGGGATCCTCGTTGTCTCGGTGTTGCTGTCTGTCATCCAGAAGCGGGACATCGGGCAGATCAACATCTTCTGAGAGGGTTGGATCGGTCGATGTCGAAACCGGAACCTAGAGTCGAAACGCCAGTCGTTCCACCCGGCGGCTCGCGACGGAGGAGCACGTCCGGTCCCAGCGCGGTGCGCTGGCTACGGCAGAACGGTGGCATCGTCGGGATGGTGCTGGTGCTCCTGGCCTTCGAGGTATTGCGCCCTATCTACCTGAGTCCGGCCAACCTGCTGAGCGTCGCGACCCAGAGCACCATCCTCATCGTCATGGCGGTCGGGTTGATGCTCACGATGTCGATGCGCGGGGTGGACCTGAGCGTCGCGCAGGTGGCGGACGCCTCGGGCCTGCTGGCGGCGGCGTTGATCGTGGCGGGGCAACCCCTCTGGCTCGCCTTCGTTGCACCCGTGGCGTTCGGCCTCGTCACCGGGACCATCAACGCCGTGCTCATGGCCTACCTAGGGGTCCCCGCGATCATCGGCACGCTGGGCATGATGTTCGCGGTGCGCGGCGGGGAGCTGATCTTCTCGCATGGGGCGCAGCCCCAGATCCTCTTCACCCTGCCGCCATCGATCACGGACGTGTTCTTCTTCATCGGTCGAGGCCGGATCCTGGGCGTGCCCGCGTCCATCGTGCTGGTACTCCTGCTGATGGGCCTGGTGATCCTGCTGGTGGATCGTTCGGCGCTCGGGCGACGCATGGAGGCCGTAGGCGGCAACGCGCGCGCCGCGTTCCTCGCCGGCGTCAACATGCGCGCGACCTTCGGCTGGGGTTTCGTGCTCAGCGGCGTGCTGGCCGCGATCGCCGGCATCATCCTCGTCTCGCGGGCGGGGATCGCCGCGCCCCGGGGAGCGGAGGTCTACCTCCTCGACAGTTTCGTCTCCGTCTTCCTGGGGACCGTGCTCAGCCCCAGGTCGAACTTCACGGTGCTGGGCACGATCGGCGGAGCGCTCTTCGTGAGCCTGTTGGGGAACGGCCTGACGCTCCTGGGGCTCGGTGCGTCGGTCAAGTACTTGGTCTATGGAACGGCGATCCTCGCCGCCATCGCGGTCAACCGACTCCGCAGCGCGTAGCGACGGGGGACGGGAAGGGGTAACGACGTGGGCATGAGAATCGACGCGCACAACCATGCTGGCATCCGCTACGGGGCGAAGCAGACCGGCGCGGAGTTGGTCGCCAAGCTCGACGCCGCCGAGATGGACCGAGCGGTGATCTTCCCGTTCGTGGAGGGCTCGTTCTCGAACGAGCCGATCCGGGAGTACGCGCGCGAATTCCCGGACCGTCTCATCCCGTTCTGCTCCGTGAATCCCTGGGACAGCGACGCGGCCGTCGAGGAAGCGAGACTGCGGCTGGGCGACGAAGGCTTCAAGGGCATCAAGCTCCACCCGACCCTGCACGGCTACCACCTCGCCGACCACGGGATGGTGGATCCGATCTTCGAGGTCGCTGCCGACCACGGGGTGCCGGTCATCGTGCACGGTGCGAGCGACCTCTACAACAGCCCCCTCGAGTTCGCGGAGATGGCGCGCGCGTTCCCGGAGGTGCCGCTGCTGATGGCGCACATGGGGACGTTCTGGCTGTTCCAACAGGCCATCGAGCTCGCGAAGGAGCTGGGCAACCTGTACCTCGAGACGTCCCGCGCGCCCGTCTTCGAGATCGCCGAGGCCGTCAAGGCCCTCGGGCCCGAGAAGGTGATCTTCGGGACCGACTCGCCGTTCGTGGACTACGAGTGGGAAGTGAAGAAGATGGAGCGCGTAGCTGCCACCGACGCTGCCTACGATCTCGTGATGGGGGGTAACATCGCCAAGATCCTGAAGTTGGCGTGAGCTCCTGACGGGCGGCACCTCGTGCGCCCCGCCGTCATCACACACTTCCCTCGCTGCAGCGGCAAGGGGTTGGACACGGGTCCGCGGCCCGAACGGGCGGCGACTCCGCTGCAAGCGATCGCAACGGGTTGGAGATCGTCGTGAGCGAGTTCGAACTAGGCAATCGACATGTCGTGGTCACCGGCGCTGCCCAGGGGATCGGCTGGGAGATCGCGAGCACGTTGGCGGGAGCGGGCGCCACGGTCGCGCTCCTCGACGTCCGGGGCGACCAGGTGGATGCAGCCGCCCGGAAGCTCCGCGACCGGGACCGGAGGGAGCACGCGGCCTTCGAAGTGGACGTCCGGGACTCCGTCGCCGTGGGCGAGGCGGCGAAGGAGATCCTCGAGCGCTTCGGGAAGGTCGATGTCCTCGTCAACAACGCGGGCATCGTCCGGAACACCCCGGCTCTCGACATCGAGGATGACGAGTGGAAGAGCATCCTCGACGTGAACCTCAACGGCGTGTTCTATTGCTCCCGCGAGTTCGGGAGGAGCATGGTGCGGGCGGGTCGGGGCTCGATCGTCAACATCGCGTCCATGTCCGGCCTCGTGGTGAACAAGCCGCAACCGCAGTCCCACTACAACACCTCGAAGGCCGCCGTCATCATGCTCACGAAGTCGCTGGCGGCCGAGTGGGCAGCCTCCAACGTCCGCGTGAATTCCGTCTCGCCGGGCTACATCGGTACGGAGCTGACGAAGCTCGGGCTGAGCAACGAGGAATGGCGACGCACGTGGTTCGAGATGACCCCGCTCGGGCGCGTCGGCGATCCCCATGACGTCGCCACGGCTGTGCAGTACCTCGCCTCGGATGCCGCGCGCTACGTGACGGGCTCGAACGTCGTCGTCGACGGCGGCTACACGGCCTGGTGATCGTGCGACGCTTCCCTCCACCCCAAGGACGTCCGGCGCCCCATGCGGCGAGGGCGGTGGCCCGTGGGTGAGCTGCTGCTCGGGATCGACGTGGGCACCAACAGCACGAAGGGCGTGTTGGTGACGCAATCCGGTGAGATCGTCGCGAGGCACGAGGTAGCGCACGGGATGGACGTGCCGCGGCCGGGGTGGGCCGAGCACGATGCCGACGCCACCTGGTGGGGTGACGTCGTGGCCGTGTGCCGGGCGTTCTTCGGCAACGGCGCCTTCCATGCTTCCGATGTGGCCGCGGTGGGTGTCAGCGCGATCGGTCCGTGCGTCGTGCCGCTCGACGGCGACCTCCGGCCGCTGCGCCCCGGGATCCTCTACGGGGTCGACGTGCGCGCTTCGGCCCAGATCGAACAGCTCAACGATGCCATCGGACCCGACGCGATCATGGAGATCGCCGGCATGTCCCTGACGAGTCAGGCGGTGGGCCCGAAGATCCGTTGGATCCAGCAGGAGGAGCCCGAGGTCTGGAAGCGAACGCGCTACCTGGCCACGGCGTCCTCGTACATCATCGCCAGGCTCACGGGCGAGCTGGTCATGGATCGGCACACGGCCAGCCACTACGTCCCCCTGTTCGACCACCGGACCTTCGATTGGTCCGAGACCTACATGAACCATGTGGCGCCGCGGACCATGCTGCCCGAGCTGCGCTGGTCCGACGAGCTGGCGGGGCGCGTGACGAGCGAGGCCGCTCGTCTCACGGGACTTCGCCCGGGGACACCGGTCACGGCGGGCGCCGTGGACGCACTGAGCGAAGCCGTCAGTGTGGGCGTCGTCGACGAGGGCGACCTGATGATCATGTACGGCTCGACGACCTTCTTCATCCTCGTGGTGGCGGAGCCCAGGCCGAACCCCATCACCTGGACCACGGCCGGAGCCTTCGAAGGGCAGTACAACATGGCCGCCGGCATGGCCACGACGGGCGAGCTCACGCGGTGGCTGCGAGACACGATGGCCAGGGACCTGGGGGCGGAGCAGGCGTATCCCGTGCTGTTCGAAGAGGCGAGGGAGGTCGGACCCGGGGCCGGGGGCCTGCTTCTGCTGCCCTACTTCAGCGGCGAGCGGACGCCCATCCAGGATCCGAAGGCACGCGGGGTGCTGGCCGGGCTGGGGCTCTCGCACCAGCGTGGCCACGTCTTCCGTGCCGCCTTGGAGGGCGTCGGGTTCGGTATCCGGCACAACCTCGAGACGTTCCGTTCCTTGGGGATGCCGGTCCGGCGCATCGTCTCCGTCGGCGGTGGGACGCGGACCGACCTGTGGCCGCAGATCGTCTCGGACATCACGGGAGCGGTGCAGGAGATCCCGGAGACGACCATCGGGGCGAGCTACGGGGATGCGTTCCTGGCCGGGCTCAGCGTCGGACTGGTGTCGAGGGGAGACCTGGAACGGTGGGTTCGCAAGGGACGCCGGGTGGAGCCGAGGAAGGACTACGGCGAGCTCTACGACGGGATGTACGCGTCGTACCTCGAGCTCTACGAGCAGACGCGCGGCGTCGTACACCGGCTGGCGGACGTCTCGGAGAGGGGACGTACCACCCGCTAGCCCGTCTTTCCCAGGGGGTGCGCCGCCCGGCCGAACGCATGCCTGGATCGAGCCCGGAGACACCTGCGCGCAGCGCAGTAGGAGGAGAGAGCGACATGATCCCATCGATCGAACTGAACGACGGTCACAGCATCCCGCAGATCGGCTTCGGAGTGTTCCAGATCCCGCCTCGCGAGACGTCGCTGGCCGTGTCCCGAGCCCTGGAGGTCGGTTACCGGCACATCGACACGGCCGAGATGTACGGCAACGAACGGGAGGTCGGCGAAGCCGTCCGAGCGTCGGGACTGCCCCGCGGGGACATCTACGTGACGAGCAAGCTGAACAACGGCTTCCATCGGCCGGACGATGCTCGACGCGCCTTCGACAAGACGCTCGCCGACCTCGGCTTCGACTACGTCGACCTGTTCCTCATCCACTGGCCCTTGCCCGGGCTCTACGGTGGCGACTTCGTCTCGACCTGGCGGACCCTCGAGGAGTTCAGGGAGGACGGCCGCGCGCGGTCCATCGGCGTCTCGAACTTCCAGGTCCACCACCTCGAACGGCTGGCGTCCGAGACCGACACCGTGCCGGCCGTGAACCAGATCGAGGCCCACCCCTACTTCCGCAACGATGAGGTCCGAGCGTACGGACGTGCGCACGGCATCGTGACCGAGGCCTGGTCGCCCATCGCGCAGGGAGGTGTCCTCGGAGATCCCACGGTCCGAGCGGTCGCGGACAAGGTCGGACGGACGACGGCCCAGGTCGTGCTCCGGTGGCACGTCCAGCGCGGGGACGTCGTGTTCCCCAAGACCGTGACGCCCTCGCGGATGCGCGAGAACTTCGCGCTGTTCGACTTCGCGCTGGACGGCGCAGCGATGGAGGCGTTGAACGGCCTGGATCGCGGCGAGGACGGTCGGACGGGCCCGAATCCCGACGTGTTCAACTACGTGCCTGACTGATCGGCTTGGAGGGACGCGGGAGGGACCGGGGGTTTCGGGCGTGGGGACGTGCGGCTCACGTCCTGGAAGCCCGGGCGATCGGCTAGCTCTGCGGATCGTCGATCCTGGCTACTCGGTGGGGGATTCGTCATCAAGCGCACTGCCGTGGTTGCGCTCGACCAGCTCGGCGAAGTCGTCCAAGGTGGAGGGATCGAGCTCACCTACGGAGTAGGTCATGGTGGCTCGAGCCTACGGCAGCGGGCTGCCGCCAAGGTCCCACAGGCAGCGTCCCGCGTCGGTCCGCGTCAGCGGCCAGGGGCGCGAGCGCGGCGGTCCGCACCGTGTCCCGCCGGCGTCCAAGCACGTGGGGCTAGGCGGTCGCATCCGCGAGGATGCGCAGCGCGATGCCCCAGGGGTCGCGGGTGGTGGCGACGCCGACGTCTTCGGCGATCGTGAACCCGGCATCCTTCAGGCTCTCGGCTACGGCGTGGACGTCGTCCTGGCCGGGCAGCACGAGGCTCCAGTCGAGCAAGCGGGCTTCGTCGTCGTGGGCGGGCTCGGCATCGCCGGCCCAGGTGTTGAGGCCGAGGTGGTGGTGGTACCCGCCGGCGGAGAGGAAGAGGGCGCCAGGGTAGCTCCAGACCACGCGGTCGAGGCCCAGGGCCCGGTGGTAGAAGGCGTCGGCGACGGCCAGGTCGCCGATGTGCAGGTGCACGTGGCCCACGCTGCTGCCGGCGGGAAGGCCGTGCCATGCGGTGGTGCTCGCGGCGCGCGCCAGATCGTGTTGGTCGAGGGGCAGCGTGTCCATGGCGATCTGGCGATCCCTGAGGTTCCAGCTGGCGCGCGGTCGGTCGGCGTAGACCTCGATGCCGAGGCCGTCGGGGTCGTTGAGGTAGATGGCCTCGCTGACGAGGTGGTCGGACGCCGCGAAGCGTTGACCCTGGACGTAGAGGTGGCGCAGGAACGCACCGAGGGCCGGGCGGTCGGGGAGCAGGACGGCGAAGTGGTAAAGCCCCAGGCGGCGTCGTGCCGGACCCGCGCCAGGGCGTTCGCTGAGGCGGGCGATGGTCGTCCCGGACAGGTCGGCCAGCGTTGCCGTACCGTCGCGGCGGCTGGTGACGCGCATGCCGAGGACGTGCGTGTACCAGGCGAGCGAGCGATCGAGGTCGGTGACCTGCAGGTGGACCGGCCCGAGCCGGGTGGCGGCCGGCAGCCGGTACCCGGGGGGGCGGATGCCCACGTCGGCGGGGCGGTTCGTTGCGGTGGTCACGGGGGTCCTCTCGGGGTCTCGTGGGCACGACCCGGCGCCGAGACTAACTAAGTATAGCATAGTAGTACGCCAAATAGAGTGGGATATCGAAGAAGCGGGCTCGATCCGCCCCGGCGGGGTGCAGCGCACTCAGGCCCTGGGGGACGGCCCTCGTGCAGGCGCTCTCGGCGCGCGGATCATGGAACGGACGTGCCGAAGATGCCGTCGGTGCGCTCGACGAGATCGGAGGATCGGATCGAGGGGGCAACTCTCACGGACGGTGGGGGACTCGGGGCGTCATCGCTTCCGGGTGGCGGTGTCGAGGGCGTGCGCCAGCGCCTCCGGTTGCGTGACCATGGGCCAGTGCCCGGTGGGCAGGTCGAGGTAGGCGACGTTCGTGGCTCGAGCCAGCTCGGGAACGTCGCCACGGTCCACCCACGCCCGCGCCTGCTCGGGCGTGAACTCGGGGCAGATCACCAGCACCGGGACATCGAAGCGGCGCTCGTCCTGGAGCTTCACGATGCCGTTGGCCACGCCGGCCGGGACCGGCACCGCGTCGGACGCGATCCGGCGCCTGGCGTGCTCGTCGAGGTCAGCGGCATCCGGACCCTCGAAGGGCTGCCAGCCCGGGAACGGCATGCCCCCGTCGACGACGGGGAAGAAGTCGGCGTACGCCTGTCCGGAAGCGGACGGGAAGCCGCCGATCAAGGCCACGGCCGCGATGGCGGTCGGCCGGCGGTCGGCCGCCATCCAGGCCAGCGTGCAGGCCGCCGAGTGCCCCACCACGAGCGCACCTTCCGCGCGATCGACCTCGGCCAGCACGGCCGCGAGCTGATCGTCCAGGGTGGCGCGAACGTGGCCGTCGTCGACGCCCGGCAGCGCGACGGCCCTCGGCTCGTGGCCGAGCCGTCTCAGGGCGGCGGCGGTGTCGCTCCATACGTCTCGCTTCAACCACAGACCGGCGACCAGGAGGATGTCCATGTCTGGGAGTCTAGCGGAGTTCCGGGGCGGCCGGCCCACCTGTCCCAGGCCGTGAGGGCGGCAGCACCCGACGGGGATGCTGCCGCGATGGCCTCACGATTCGCATCGCGGTCTGGTGGGTTCTGCCCCGCTGACCGCTACGATTTCTTGTCCACCACGTACGCCGCGGAACCGAGCGAACGTGACTCGAGTGCGAAGACACCCGTTGGCAGGACAATCGGCTCTGGTGCGGGATGCAGCGGGCCTGGATAGTCCCTCCTAGAGACGGGCTAGAGGAGGGGTCACGATGTCCCTAGGAAGCATCCCTCGATTAGGGCGAAGCAGGGTGGCCAGGGTCACGGGCGGGTTCTACCTTGCCTTCATCCTGGCATCCGTGCTCGGCGACAGGCTGGCCCACATCGGCATCAGTAGCTCGGAGCAGCTCTACCAGGCGATCGCCATGGACGCCTGGTCGTTCCGCGTGGGGTTCGTCATCGTGTTGATCTCGGCGTTCCTCTTCCTCGTCGCGGCCTGGGGTCTCTACGTGATTCTTCGGTCGGTCGACGAGCATCTTGCGTTGCTGTTCCTGCTGCTCAACGCCGTCGGCGTTGCAGTCCAAGGCGCGAGCATGTTGTCGCTCGTGCATGCGATGTCGCTTGGGGCAGGGGCGGGTCCCATGCAGGCCTTCTCGGCGGCAGAGGTCGAGGGGCTCGCATACGCGTCCATCGACGTGTACAGGACGGGCTTCGCCACGGCCCAGCTGTTCTTCGGCGCGTGGTTGTTCCCGCTCGGCTACCTTGTGTACAGGTCGGGAGCACTTCCGCGATTCCTGGGGGTCCTCCTTCTGCTGGACGGGGTCGGTGTGTTGGTCTGGTTCTTCCAGGCCCTTCTGCTGCCCGAACAGCCGGCGATCAGCTACCCTGGCCTGGCCGTGAGCTTCGTCGCCGAGGTCGGGCTGGGGCTGTGGCTCCTCATCATGGGCGTCAAGGGCGTGGACCAAGGGAGCGTGTCGTCCGGACGGGAACTGAGACGGGACCGCTCGACGTAGCCGCGAAGAGTTGGGCCAGGAGAGTGCGCGACGACCTCCACAGGAGGGCCCACGCCGGCCCCGGAAGAGGGGGAAGGTAGGGTTCTGGCCAGTCGGTCCGGCTGCTCGCGACGATGCCGGGCTGCGGGCTGCGGTTCTCCTCGCCGACGGCTCTGGACCCGCCAGAGAACGAGCCGCGAGGTCGGCGACCTTCGATCGCCCGTACCTCACGGCTCTTCGGGTGGTGGGTCGTATAGGACTCGAACCTATAACCCGCTGATTAAGAGTCAGCTGCTCTACCAATTGAGCTAACGACCCATGGCGTCAGCGTCCGACAGTTTACGTCCTGGCGGCGGCGAGCGTCAACCGCGTGTAGGAGTTCAGCTCTCTTGGCACACCTCGGGGCGCGGCGGAGGATCGTCCTCCGCCGCGCCCCGGCCCCCGACGCTCCGGGGTCGGGCGCCAGGTTGCCTCGCACCGGCTGCCTCAGCTCGCCCGGGCCGCCAGGTAGCGCACGCAGTCGTTGAGGGTCGCGACCTTGGTGTAGTCGCGCTCCGGGATGTCGATGCCGGTGCGCTCGTGCACGCTCATGATGAAGTTCAGGAAGTCGATGGAGTCGATGTCGAGCTGCTCCTGCAGGCTGGCGTCGGGATCGACGCCGGACGGGTCCGACTCGGGCGCGACGCGCTTCAGAAGCTCGAGCACCGCGGCCCGCAGGTCGCTCTCGCTGGTGAGGGTGGCGTTCATAGCTCCTCCGGGTGCTGCAACAGGCGGTCGATGGCGGCGAGGTAGAGACCGCCGCGGTGGCCGTCGCTGGCGCGGTGATCGGCGGCGAGCGTGAGGTGGACCTGCGGCCGCACCCCGAGCATGCCGCTGTCGGCCCAGGGGCGTTCCAGCACGCGCCCGAAGCCCACCAGCGCCACCTGCGGCGGGTAGATCACGCCGAACACGCTCTCCACGCCCTGGTCGCCGAGCAGGGTGGTGGTGAGGGTGGCGTCGGTCATCTCGGAGCTGCGCAGCTGCAGGTTGCGGGCGCGCTTGACCAGGTCGCGGAGGTCGGCCATCAGGGTGGCGAGGTCCTTGCGGTCGGCGTCGTGGATGGCGGGGGCGATGAGGCCGCCCTGCCGCAGCGAGATGCCTACGCCCAGATGCACCGTCGGGCTGGGCTCGAAGGCGCCGTCGCGGTAGAAGCCGTTGACCTCGGGAACCTCGCGGGTGGCGAGGGCGGCCGCTTTGAGCAGGAGTGCGGCCGGCAGCAGCCGCTCGGTGACGCTGCGCTGCAGGTTGGTCTCCTCGAGCCACGCCAGCGCGGCGCTGAGGTCGACGTGGTGGCTGAGGTAGTAGTGCGGGATCTCGCGCTTCGACTTGGCCATGGCGGCGGCGATGGCGCGGCGCATGGCCAGGTAGCGTTCCTCGCCGGCGACGGTCGGGGCTCCCGTGGGGGCGACCGCTGGGGCGGCCGGCGGCGGCTCCGGCGTCGTCGGCAACGGTCCCGCCGCGCGCTCGACGTCCTGCCAGCCGATGGCGCCGTCGGGGCCGGTGCCCTGCACCGTGCTCAGGTCGACGCCCAGCCGCTCGGCCACCTTGCGGGCCAGCGGCGAGGCGCGCACGCGCCCCTCCTCGGGGGGTCCGGTGAGCGCCGCGGCCTCGACGTCGCGGCTGTTGATCACGCCGTGCCGGCCGGTGCCGGTGATGCGATCGAGATCGACGCCCAGGGCGCGGGCGTGGTTGCGGGCGGCGGGGGTCGCGTGCGGGGGAGGGGGCACCATCGCGGCCGGCGCCCCGGTCGGGCGCTCCGCCACC
>JASBRS010000073.1 GCA_030149325.1 Deinococci bacterium | reverse complement strand
GCCGCCGCGCCGCGGGGCGACGGGGGCGGCCTGGTCCCGGCCGCGCCGTCGGTGCGCAGACTGGCGCGCGAGCTGGGCGTCGACATCCACGGGGTGCAGGGCAGCGGCGTGCTCGGCCGCATCTCGGCCGCCGACGTGCGGGCGCTCCACGACGGCGCGCCGGCCGCGACGGCGGTGGCGCCGGCGCCGGTGGCCCTACCCGACTTCTCGCGCTGGGGCGAGGTCGAACGCAAGCCCATGAACGGCATCCGCAAGGCCACGGTGCGCAGCATGACCACGGCCTGGTCGACGGTGCCGATGGTCACGCAGTTCGACAAGGCCGACATCACCGAGTTCGAGGCCCTGCGGCAGCGCTACAAGCCGCAGGCCGAGGCCGCCGGCGCCAAGCTGACGCCCACGGCCATGCTCCTGAAGGTCGTCGCTGCGGCGCTCAAGCGCTTCCCCGACTTCAACGCCAGCATCGACACCGTCAACCAGGAGATCGTCTACAAGGACTACGTCAACGTCGGCGTGGCGGTGGACACCGAGGCCGGCCTGCTGGTCCCGGTGATCAAGAACGCCGACCGCAAGAACGTCATCGAGCTCGCCCGTGAGCTCGGCGAGCTGGCCGAGAAGGCGCGCAACCGCAAGCTCACGCCCGACGACATGCAGGGCGGCAACTTCAGCGTCTCGAACCTCGGCGGCATCGGCGGGACCGGCTTCACGCCCATCGTCAACCCGCCCGAGGTAGCCATCCTGGGCGTCTCGCGCTCGGCGCACGAACCCGTCTACGACGCCAACAGCGGCGAGTTCGAGGCGCGCTTGATGATGCCGCTGTCGGTGACCTACGACCACCGGCTCATCGACGGCGCCTCGGCCGCGCGCTTCCTGCGCTGGATCTGCACGGCCATCGAGGAACCGTTCCTGATGGCGTTGGAGGGCTGACGACCGAGTGGGCGCCCGCCCGAAGGGCGGGCGGGCCGAAGGGCGGGCGCCCGAGTGCCGTCTGCAGCGAAGAATCTCAACGGACTCTCATGGCCGGCCGTGGTAGCATGGGCCGGTATGTCGGCCGTGACCGGTGCCCCGCAGGGTGCTTCTGAGGGCGACGCGCGGCTCGAGCTGCGCGCCACCGGCCTGACCAAGCGCTACGGCGGCCGCAAGGTCGTCGACGGGGTCGACATCCGCCTGCGCCGCGGCGAGATCGTCGCGCTGCTCGGTCCCAACGGCGCCGGCAAGACCACCAGCTTCTACATGATGGTGGGGTTCGTCCACCCCAACGCCGGGGCCATCCGCCTCGGCGACCAGGACGTGACGCGCTGGCCGATGCACCGGCGCGCCCGCCAGGGGCTGGGCTACCTGGCACAGGAGCCCAGCGCCTTCCGCAAGCTCAGCGTCGAGGACAACCTGCTGGCCATCCTGGAGTTCCAGGGGTTGAGCCGTTCCGAGCAGACGCGGCGGGCCCGTGAGCTGCTGGACGAGTTCCACCTCGGAGCGCTGGCCAGGCGCCGCGCCGACCGGCTCTCGGGCGGCGAGCGGCGCCGCCTCGAGATCGCGCGCAGCCTCACCATCGAGCCGGACTTCATCCTCCTCGACGAACCGTTCACGGGGGTCGATCCCAAGTCGATCCGCGAGATCCAGACCCTCATCGCCGAGCTGCGCGAGCGGCGCGGACTGGGCGTGTTGCTCACCGACCACAGCGTGCGCGAGACGCTGGCCATCGCCGATCGCGTGTACCTGATGTTCGACGGCCGGGTGCGCTTCGACGGCACGCCCGAGGAGTTCGCGGAGGATGCTGACGTCCGGACCTACTACCTTGGCAGCGACTTCCAGCTCTGAGGCGGGAGCGACCATGAGCCTGCGCCGGATCCGGAAACGTCGGCAGGGGCGCGGCTAGATGCAGTACCTCCTCGGCCTGGTGCTGCTGCTGGCGACGCTGGCGGGGATCATCGCCTTCCTCGGCGATCGGCTGGGGACGGTGGTGGGGCGCCGGCGGCTGAGCCTCTTCGGTGCCCGGCCACGCCGCAGCGGACAGATCGTGGGCGTGGTGGTGGGCATCGTGATCATGCTGACCACCCTCGGGGTGCTGGCGCTCGCCTTCCAGAACGCCACCCAGACGCTCATCAACGCCCAGCGGACGGCCGATGAGCTGCAGCGCCTGCAGGTCCAGGAGAAGGTCCAGCAGGACAAGGTCAACGAGGCCAACAAGCAGCTCGCCAGCCTCAAGGACGAGCTCGCCCAGGCGCAGCAGACCATCGCCAGCGCCCAATCGCAGCGCGACGTGGCGCTCCAGGAGCGCGATCAGGCGCGCCAGGAGCGCGACAAGCTCGAGTCGCAGCGCTCCCAGTTGCAGGCGCAGGTCGACCAGCTCACCAAGAGCGTGGCGGCCGTCAACGCGCAGCTCGCCGATGCCCAGGGCAGGCTGACGCAGGCCCAGACGGCGCTGGCGGCGGCGCAAACGGCCCAGGCCGACGCCCTCAAGGCGCGCGATCAGGCCCAGGCCGACGCCGCCCAGGCGCGCAAGGACGCGCAGGACCTGCAGACCGAGGTGAAGGCGGCGCGCCAGCAGCTCGACGACGCCAACCAGCGCCTCGACGGCCTGCAAGCGAAGCTGGCCGACACCGACCAGCGCTTGAGCGCCGCCGACAAGAAGCTGCAGGCGGCGCAGGCCGGCCTCGAGGAGGCCCAGAGCGCCCAGGCCCAGGCCGAGGCGGCCCGCGACACCGCGTTGAAGCAGCGCGACCAGGCCCAGCAGCAGGCGACCGCGTTGCAGCAGCAGACGCAGCAGCTCTCCTCCCAGATCGCCAACCTCCAGAACGAGGTGTCCGACCTGCAGCAGCAGCAGGCGGCGCTGCAGGGGCAGGCCAGCTCGCTGCGCCAGGCCAACCAGGGGCTGCAGGCGCGCAACGATACGCTGGCGCAGGAGAACGCGCGCTTCGTCGAGCAGAACCGGGTCCTGAGCGAGCAGAAGGACCAGCTCCAGCAGCAGATCGCGGTGCAGAACCAGAGCGTCAAGGAGCTGCAAGGCCAGCTCCAGACGCTGAACGGCCGGTTGGAGGAGCAGGCCCGCAAGCTCAACGAGGTCAGCGCCGAGTACAACCGGGCCACCAGCGGCGACGTCACCTTCCAGAAGGACGAGCTCATCTACGCCGGCGCCATCTACGCCCAGGACCCGGCCGCCATCAAGGAGGAGCTCACCAAGTTCATCGCAGCCGCCACCACCTACGCGGCTCGCCGCGGCGTCGAGAAGCTGCGCGTGACGCCGGAGCAGTTCAACAGCCTGGTCGACGTCATCGCTCAGACGCCGGGGTCCGACCTGGTGCGGCTGATCTCGCCTCGCAACCAGTTCAGCTCGACGGTGGACGTGATGGTCGAGGCGATCGAGAACACCAAGCTGTTCGACAAGGGGCAACTGGTGGTGAGCCGCCAGATCCACCTCGGGTCGGTCGACCTTCCGGCCAGCCAGGACGAGATCCGCAACGCCCTGACCCAGCTCAAGAGCGACGCCGTGCGCAAGCTGCGGCGGGCGGGACTGGACGAGATGCAGGTGCCCGACTTCGGATCGGTCACCGACGACGTCTTCACCAGCCTGCTGCTGCGCCTCCACGGTCCGGTCACCATCGGATTGGTCGCCAGCGACGACATCTACCGCGCCGGACCCGCCAAGCTCGAGATGATGGTGCTGTACTAGCTCGGGGCGGCTCCCGGCGCCCGGAACGCCACGGCCCGCCCGTCCGGATCGTGCGCGGTGAAGCCCCGCGGTTCGCCACCCGGGCGCGCCGGAGGTGCGTCGACCTCGACGCCGAGGGTGCGCAGGCGATGCAGCCAGGCCGCAGGGTCGTCGCACTCGAAGGTCAGCACCGGCAGCGCCTCCTCGGGCACCGCGCCGTCGTGCTGGACGAACTCCAGCAGCGAACCCCCGACGCGCAGGCGGAGACGGGCAGCGTCCTCGGCGACGACCTCGAGGCCGAGGCCGCGCACGTAGAAGTCGTGGGTCGCGGCCAGGTCGTGGCTCGGCAAGCGGGTGACCAGGCCGGCCGGGGCGGGGAGCGAAGGCGTCCGAAGGTCCATGGCGCCGCCTACCCCGGGCCCGGCGCGTCGGCGCGTCGTTGCCGCAGGGCCTCGTAGAGCATGACCGCGCCGGCGACCGCCACGTTCAGGCTGTCGGCGAGGCGGGCGTGCATCGGGATGGCCACGCGTTCGTCCGCGGCGTCGAGCCACGTTCCGGACAGGCCCACGTGCTCGGCCCCCACCACCACGGCGGTCGGGCCGCGATAGCGGGCGTCCCAATGCGGCCGGTCGGCGTGCGGGCTGGTGGCGATGACCCGGACGCCGTGGCTGCGCAGCCACCGACGCGCCTCGTCCGCGGGCGCGGTCGCGATGCTCAAGGCGAAGATGCTCCCCATGCTGGCGCGCACGACGTTCGGGTTGGCAAGGTCGGTCCCCGGGCCGGTCAGCAGCACGGCGTCCACGCCCACGGCGTCCGCGGTGCGGAGCAGCGCTCCGACGTTGCCCGGCTTCTCGATGCCGTCGAGCACCAACACCAGCGGGTCGGGCGGGAGCACGAGGTCCTCCAGCCGACCGTCGAGGCGGGGCAGCACGGCCGCGACGCCGTCCGGGTGCTCGCGCAGGCTGATGCGCGCGAACGCCTCGTCCGACAGCTCGAGCAGCTCTCCGCCGCGCTCCTCCACCGTCCGTGCCCACGTCTCGGCGACGTCCGGGGCCAGCGACGGGGCCCACAGCAGGGTCCGCGGCGCGTGCCCGGCAGCCAGCGCACGCTCCACCTCGCGAGCTCCCTCGACCAGCATCAGCCCGGAACGATCGCGGGCGCGCCGTTCCTTGAGCGCGGCGAGGTCGCGCACGGTGGGGTTGCGGGCGCTGTCGATCCTGCGGAAGCGCGGCATGCGGCATTGTAACGACGGTACGGCGGCTGCCCCGACCGGTAGACTCGCCGCATGGAGCCCCTCATCCCCGTCTCGGAGCTGCTGGAACGCCTGGGCGACCCCGGCCTGCGCGTGCTCGACGCCCGCTTCGAGCTGCTCGACCCGGCTGCCGGCGAGCGGCTGTACCGGGCGGGCCACGTCCCGGACGCCGCCTTCATCGATCTCGACCGCCACCTCGCCGCCCCGCCGGAGCGGCACGGCGGCCGCCACCCGCTCCCCGACCTCGACGCCTTCGCCCGGGCGATGGAGGAGCGGGGGGTGGGCGACGGGCACGAGGTCGTGGTGTACGACCAGGGCGGCACGTTCTTCGCCGCGCGCGCCTGGTGGTTGTTGCGCTACGTCGGCCACGATGCCGTGCGCGTGCTCGACGGAGGCTGGGCGGCCTATGTGGCGGCGGGCGGAGCCGTCTCGCGGGACGTGCCGTCGACGCCCCCGGCCGAGTTCCGCGTGCGCCTGCGTCCCGAGATGGCGGCCGACCGCGACGAGATCCGCGCCCACCTCGGCGACCCTTCCTGGTGCCTGGTCGATGTCCGCGCGCCCGAGCGCTACCGCGGCGAGACCGAGCCCATCGATCCCGTCGCGGGCCACATCCCCCACGCGCAGAACCGCCCCTACACGGCGACCATGGACGCGCAGGGGCGCTTCCTCACGGCCGACGCCCTCCGGGAGCACTACCGCGGCGTGGCGGGGCGGGACACCGTCGTCGCCTACTGCGGTTCGGGGGTGAGCGCCGCGCATGCCGTGCTGGCGATGGAGGTGGCGGGGCACGGGGGCGCGCGGCTGTACCCGGGTTCGTGGAGCGACTGGTGCAGCTACGACGACCTGCCGGTGGCCGTCGGAGACGAAGGCCCCGGCTAGCGTCCGGGTGCGCCTCGGGGGCCGCGGTACGATGGACTGCCAACCATGAAGGACCCCGACGCGACCTCGCCCGGCCCCGCCATCTGGGACGCCTTCTTCCGAGGCGTACCGCACGGCATGGTGCTGTTCCGGGCCGTGCGCAACGACGCCGGGAGGCTGCGCGACTTCCTCTGGCTCGACATCAATCCGGTGGCCGCCTCGATCCTCAGGGTGGCGCCACAGGAGCTCCTCGGCCGGCGCCTGCGGAGCGCCTACCCCGATCAGCTCGACCCGAGGCTGCTGCGGCGGCTGGCCTCGGCGATGTACGGACGCCGCCCCCGCGAGTTCGAGTACGCCATCCCCGTCCCCACGGGACGGCGACGGCCCCAGGACGACGGCGTCGAGCCCGTCGACGATGAAGGCCCCGACGGCCGCACGGCACCGGCGTGGTGGTACGCCGTGACCGTGGTCCCCACCGACGACGAGCACCTGGTGGTGATGTTCCGGTCGATCACCAGCTACAAGGACGTGCTGAGGCAGGCGGTCGAGCTCATGAACCACGACGACCTCACCGGCCTGCCCAACCGCCGCCACCTCAAGTCGCGCTTCTGGGTGCTGCGCAAGCGCGGGGCGCGCATGGCGCTGCTCTACTTCGACCTCAACGGCTTCAAGAACGTCAACGACCGGTACGGCCACGAGAGCGGAGACCGCGTGCTGGGGGTGATCGGCCAGCGCTTGAAGCAGAACGTGCGTCCGGGCGAGATGGTGGCGCGCATCGGCGGCGACGAGTTCGCCGTGCTGATCGCCGAGGCCGACGTCGGGACGCTCGACCGCGTGGCCGAGCGCCTGGTCCAGGCCGTCGAGGAGCCCGTCCACCTGACCGAGCTCAGCGTGCAGTTGAGCGCCAGCGTGGGAGCGGCGCTCTATCCCGACGACGCCGAGTCGTTCGAGGCCCTGTTGGGACGGGCCGACGAACGCATGTACCGGCACAAGCGCCAGCGCCGTGGCGGGAGCAGCGACTAGATTCTCTAAGCCGTGTCAAGCCTTTCGGGCGAGTTCGAGGGCGGTGTCGGTAAGCTGGGTTCTTGAGGGTCGGGTGGCGCCGTGAGGAGCCTTGGGCTGCCTCGAGCTTGGTGCGCCCGGCCCTCCTTTGCCT
>JASBRS010000070.1 GCA_030149325.1 Deinococci bacterium | reverse complement strand
GTGGCCCACCCCCACCCCCGCTCTTCTCGGTCGGGCCCGCTTGTTGCCCCCACCCCCGCCCGGGGGGGGGGGGGCGCACCGGGGGGGGGCCCGCCACCGGAGCCCAGGCGGTTACTTGACGATGTCGACGGTGCCCTTCATGCCGTGGTCCTGGAAGTGCGAGCCGTCTTCCTCGAAGCAGCCGAACTCCCACTGGCCGACCTTGTCCGGCACGACGAAGGTGTAGGTCACGGTGCCGGTCTTGGCAGCGAGCGCGATGGTCTCGGGGCCGTCCGCGCGCAGCTCGGTGATGTCGTGGCCGGCCGTGAAGCGGACCTGATCGACGCTGGTGAACAGGGGCGTCTTCCAGCCGTCGGCGAACTTCTTGCCGAAGCTGTCGGTGCTGTAGTTGACGTCCTTGCCGAACAGCAGCTCGTGCGCCTTGTCGGTCGACTCGTTCTTCATGGTGATGATGACGGTGTCGCCGACGTGCCAGGTCATGTGGTTGGGGGTGTAGCTGTAGTCCTTCATGACGATGTCGAACTTCTCGACCTTGCCGGTGCCCTGCGCGGACGCGACCGGGATCAAGAAGGCCAACAGAACGAGAACAGCGATCCCCACGAAACCGCTGTTCACCTTGCTCCGCTTCGACGTTGCAGCACTATCCATCCTGCCCACTCTCCCTTCGATTTGGCCCCCTGGCCAGGGAAAGTCGGGTAAGCGAGGTTCGCTTACTCGGCTTTAGCTTTCTCACGATAGGACATTTGTCCCGGTTCGTCAAATCCCCCCACAGGAGGGCGTTCCTGCGCGGTCGTGAGCACGCGGTGAGCGCGCACCTGAAGGCATCTTAATGTTCAGGTGAGAGTCCGCCGCCCCCGGGCGGGCAGCTAGGCGCGGTCGGCCGCCGGGACCTCGAGCGCCCCCGGCTCGGGCTGACCCTGCAGCCACTGCACCGCCAGCACCAGCCCCGCCACGATGTAGGCCATGTCCCCCATCGACCACAGCGTCCCGCCGGCGATGCTCTGGTCGGTGCGTACGTCGATCAGGCCCCACACCCTGGGGGCCGCCAGGTACGTCGGGTAGAGCACGTTCTGCACGAAGAAGAGGTACGACCCCAACGCCGTGTTGACCCCCAGCGCCACCATCACCGCCACGATCCGCCGCACCAGGTTGCCGGGGCGCGCGCGGTCGGGCTCGAGCGGCCGCAGGATCGGCCCCCAGAAGAGCATGCCGAAGAGCAGGAAGCTCAGGTGCTCGACGTCGTGCACCGCCTCGTTGCGCAGCGCCGCCTCGTACAGCGCCGGCACGTGCCAGGCCACCATCACCACGTTGAACAGCAGCATGCCCGTGAAGTTCCAGAAGCGGTCGAGCAGGGCACCGATGACGGGCAGGCGCCGCACCCGCTCGAGCATCGCGCGGGGGATGCCGGCGACGAGCAGGATCGACCCGACCAGCGCCAACGCCATGTGCTCGAGCATGTGCATGGTCAGCAGCACCGTCTCCCCCATGCTGTCCAGCGGCGACGACAGCGCCACCACGGTGGCGACGAGGCCGGCGCCGAAGAGGGCGGGGAGGTGCCAGCCGGGGCGCTTCGACAGCCCCGCCCACAGCACGGCGTAGGCCGTGGCCGCCGCCAGCGCCCAGCCCAGCGCACCGACGTCGAGGCGCCACACCGCGTAGGGGGCGCCGCTCGTCGCCGCGAGGGCGGTGGGAGCCGCCACCGCGCCGAGCACCGCGGACCCGCTGCGCCACCACCCCGACCGCTGCACCGCACGGCGCCCCGAGCGCCGCACCGCTCCCGTCCTCCGAGTCATGGCCCCCATCCTACTCCGGCACGGCGGGCCGCAGCCGGCGGGGCCGTGGGATGCCGGGAGTGCCGTCCCGCACGCCCTTCCTGGCCATCCCCCGCGATCCGCCTGGTCGCCCGGGATGCGGTCGAGCCCGTCCACGACGTACGCTCACCGCGAAAACCCCATGCGCATGCGCTATACTCCGCCTGAAGACACTTGAAAGGAGCCCCTCATGGCCAAGAGCAAGACCATCAGCAAGGCCGATCTCGTCGACCTCGTCGCCGACGAGACGGGACTCTCCAAGAAGAGCGTCAAGGAGACGATGGACGCGCTGCTGGAGACGATGTCGGCCCAGATCGGCAAGGGCGTGAAGGTCACGCTGACCGGCTTCGGCACGTTCGAGGTGCGCAAGCGCAAGGCCCGCACCGGCGTGAAGCCCGGCACCACCGAGAAGATCAAGATCCCGGCCAGCAAGTACCCCGCCTTCAAGGCCGGCAAGAGCCTCAAGGACGTCGTCGCGGACAAGCGCTGAGGCGCGCAGCCGCACGCTGACGGGGCCGGCGCACGCCGGCCCCGTTGCGTTGGGCCCGGCGTTACGTTTGTCCCTGGCCGCACCCCGGCGGTCGGCGTTGCAATGGCGCCATGAAATCCGAGCGAACCACTAGGGATTCCAGGCTCCCCGGGCCGAGGCGGCGGACCCCCGCTGCGGGGGTGCGGTGTGGCGCGCCGCACCGCTGAGTCCCCGCCGCCCCCGTCCCCGCGCTGGCTGCTGGTAGGGACCCCCAACAGCGGCAAGACCAGCCTCGTCAACGCCCTGGCCGAGAGCCGGCTGGAGGTCGGCAACTGGGCGGGCACCACGCTCACCGCGACCGACGTCCCGGCGCGACGCGGAGGGGAGCGGCTGTGTCTGACGGACCTGCCCGGGACCTTCCAGCTCGACGGCGAGGGCGACGCCGCGGTGCGCGGCGCCCTCGAGCGCTACCCCTCGGCGTTGATCGTCGACGTCGTCGACGCCTCGCGCCTGCACCTCGACCTCACCCTCACGCTCGAGCTCGCGGAGCTCGGGCGCCCCATGATCGTGGCGCTGAACCTGCTCGACACCGTCCGCGGCCGAGCGCCGGTCGCCGCACGCCTCGAGGCCGAACTGGGCGTCCCGGTCATCGCCACCCGCGCCGACCGTGGCGTCGGGATCGAGGCGCTGATGGCGGCGGCGGAGCGCGCGACGGTGCCGACGGTGGCGCCCACCTACCCGGCGCCGTTGGAGGCGGCGGCCGGCCGGCTGGCGGCCGCCTTCGGCAGTCGTTGGGCCGCCCTGACGGCGTTGGCCGCCGACCCGGCGCTGCCGGCGCTGGCGCCCACCGGTGGCGCCGCGCCGTCGATCGAACGCGAGCGCGGCGATCTCGAACGGGCCGGGGTGGACCCCTTCCTGGCCGTGGCCGCCGCCAGGGACCGCAGCGCCCGCGAACTGGCGGCCCGTGTCGGCGTCGACGCCGACACGGGGTCCGCGTGGGGAGCGAGGCTCGACCGCGTGCTCCTCCACCGCGCGCTCGGGCCGCTGACCGCCCTGCTGGGACTGGCGCTCACCTTCCACCTGACCTTCGCCCTGGCCGACCCCTGGGTGGCGTTCCTGGCGGTGGCCCAGGGGGTGGCGGCGGGCTGGCTGGCGGCGCTGCCGCTGCCGCCGCTGCTGGCCTCGTTCCTGGCCGACGGCCTGCTGGCCGGGGTGGGGACCGTGGTCTCCTTCATCCCGCTGCTGTTCGTGCTCTACGCGGTGCTCGGCTGGCTCGAGAACGCCGGGGTCCTGACGCGGGTGGCCCACCTGGCCGACCGTTCGCTGAGGCGGCTGGGCCTCCCCGGTCGCGCGGTGTTGCCGCTGACGTTGGGGCTGGGGTGCAACGTGCCCGCCGTCCAGGCCGCGCGCTCGCTGCCGCGCCGCGATCGCATCCGGGCGGCGTTGGCGGTGCCGTCGATCCCGTGCAGCGCCCGCCTACCGGTGTTCGTCCTGTTCGCGTCCGCCTTCTTCGGCAGCGGTGCCGCGCTGGTGGTGCTCGGCCTCTACCTCACCGGCATGGCCGTCGCCGTCGCGACCGCGCTGGTCCTGGGGTCGGTCCTGCCCGGCGAGGCCGCGCCGGCGCCGGTAGCGCTCCCGGCCTACCGTCTGCCGCCGCTCGCGCTGGTGGCGCGGCTGGCCTGGGCCCGCACCGCCAGCTTCCTACGCAGCGCGGGCGGACCGATCCTGGTGGCCGTGGCGGTGGTCTGGGCCCTCCTCCACCTGACCGCGCCGGGGGGCCGCAGCCTCTTCGAGGCGGTGGCCCAGGGCCTCTCCCCGCTGTTCGCTCCCATCGGGCTCGGCGACTGGCGCCTGGTCGGATCCCTGATCTCCGGCATCGCCTCCAAGGAGATCGTGCTGGGCAGCCTGGCGGTGAGCTACCTGGGGCAGACGGCGACGGCGCCGCTGGGTGGCCTGGCGGGGCTGGAGCGCCTGGGAGCCGGCCTGCTCGAGGCGCTGCGGAGCACGGGCAGCGGCCTGCTGGGCCTGCCCACGGCCATGGCGGCCTCCTCGCCCCCGCTGGCCACCGCCCTGCGCGCCGCGCTCCCGACCGCCAGCGCCCTGGCGTTCCTGGTCTTCACGCTGCTCTACCTCCCCTGCGTGGCGACCCTCACGGCCATCCGGCAACAGCTGGGCGCCCGCTGGATGTGGACCTCGGCGGCCCTGCAGCTCGCAACCGCCTACCTGGCGGCCTGGACGGTGGTGCGGTTATGGCCCTGACGGCCGCCGTCCTCGACGGTCTCGACCGCCCGCGCAGCGAAGCCGAGCTGGCCTGGCTGCTGCGGCTCCCCGCGCCCGCCGTCGCGGCCGAGCTGGCCCGCCTGGAGCGCCGCGGCTACGTGCGGCCTAGCCCCGCCTGCGCGGTGGCCTGCGCGGCGTGCAGCCTGAGGGCCGCGTGCGGGCCGCAGGTGGCGCGCTGGGAACGCACCGCTCCGCGGTCGCGCGGTCCTCAGGCCGACCCCGACACCGAATCGCGGCGGGTCGCCGACGCGCTCCCGCCGCAGGCATCGCACACGCCGAACAGCACCAGCTCGTGCCCGGTGACGTGCAGCCCGCCGGGGAGCGTGACGTCCTCGAGCATCGACAGGGGACAGCCCAGCTCGAGCTCGAACACGGTGTCGCAGCGTACGCAGCGGAAGTGGTGGTGGTGGCCGCGCCCGGCCGGCTCGTAGCGCCTGGCGTCGCCCGGCAAGCGCACCTCGACGACGCGCCCCTCGCGCTCGAGCTCGTTGAGGTTGCGGTAGACGGTGGCCAGCCCCAAACCCTCGGCGTCGGCCCGTGCCAGCTCGTGGAGCTCCTGGGCCGTGAGCGGTCCGGGCGCCTCCCGCAGCGCCTGCAGGATGGCCCGCCGTTGCGCGGTCCCGCGTTGCATGTCGGGATGGTACCAGGGAACCGCCGTGGCGAGAGTACGCTCTCGCAACGTGTGCCGCTGCGCCTTGACAGCCCCGTCCCCCGGGCGTAGATTCGCGGCGATATGAGAACGCGTTCTCGATACGGTGGGCGCTCCCGGCGTCGCCTGGCGCTGGTCGCCGCCCTCCTCGGGGTGCTGGCATCGGCGCAGGCGGAGCCCGTGGTGGTGGCCTCCCTGCACCCCTACGCCGACCTCCTGCGTCAGATCGTCGGCGACCGCGCCTCGGTGGTGCAGCTCCTGCCGAGCGGAGCCTCGCCCCACACCTTCGATCCCACGCCGTCCCAGGCGCGCGCCCTGGCGGGGGCCTCGTTGGTGGTCATGAACGGCGGCATCGACGACTGGGCGCGCCGCCTGGTGGCCGCCGCCGCCCCCGCCACCCCGCTGTTCGTGGTCACCGAACGCCTGAGCTACACCCCCATCCAAGGCAGCGACGGCGCCGCCGGCAATCCCCACGTGTGGCTCGACCCGAGCCTGATGGCGGCGGCGGTGCCGCTGTGGGTGTCGGCCCTGACCCAGGTCGATCCCGCCGACGGCCAGCTCTTCCGCCACAACGGCGAGCGGCTGGTGGCCTCGCTCCGCGCGCTCGACACGGCGCTCGCGGCCGAGCTCGCGCCGCTGGCGGGGGCACCGTTCGTACCGTTCCACGACGCCTGGCCCTACTTCGCGCGGCACTTCCATCTCGACCTGGTGGCCTCCATCGAACCCTCGCCGGGGCGCGAGCCGAGCCCGCGCTACGTGGCCGAGGCGGTGGCCACCATCCGCGCCACGGGAGCGCGGGCGGTGTTCGCCGAGCGCCAGCTCGACCCCCGGCCGGCGCAGGTGGTCGCCGAGGCAGCGGGGGTCTCGTTGGCAACGCTCGATCCCCTGGGGGGCGCCGGAGAGTCGTACCAGCAGCTCCTCGAGGCCAACGTGGCGACCATCGTGAAGGCCCTCAGCGCACCGCGCTAGGCTGTCGGCGAGATGGACGCGCCGATCGTCGATGCCGAGGCGCTGGAGGCCTGGCTGCAGTGCGAACGTCGCGCCTGGCTGCAGCGGCACGCGCCCGATCGAGCGCGTCCGGGCACCGGGCTCGGCCCCTTCCTCGCCCTGCAGCGGGCCGACCTGGGGCGAGCGATGCAGCGCCGCTTCGGAGCCGGCAGGGTGGTGGCGGCCCCGTCCCGACCGGTCGACGGCGACCTCCTCGAGGTGCTCGCGTCGGGCCGACGCGTCGTCTTGGGCGCCACCTTCGAGGGAGGTACCCCCGCGTCCGAGAGCGCGAGCTATCGGCTGCGCGGTCGCATCGACGCGCTCGAACGACGGAGCCACGGCTGGCACGCGTACGCGCTCGCCGCGGGCGCCCGCGTCCGCGACCACCACCTGCGCCGCCTGGCGTTGGCGGCACTGGCGGCGCGCCAGGCCGGAACCGAGCTCGCGCGCAGCTCGGTGCTCCACGTCGGGCGCGGCCCCGACGCCGATCCGGAGCTGCTGCAGGCGAAGGACGTGGCGCGGGGTGTGACCCGGGAGGCGCAGCGCCTTCCCGCCTACCTCGAGGCGTTGGGCGTCAGCCTGCGTACCGACCGCGAGCCCGCCACGTCGGTCGGCAGCCACTGTCGCCGTCCGCGGCCCTGCCCCTTCCTCGACCACTGCCGCGCCCGCGTGGGCGGGCGCAGCCTCGACCAGGTGTGGGGGCTGACCGCCGCCAGCCGCCGCGCCCTGCGCAGCGCGGGCTGGAACGAGGCCGCCGCGGTGCCGGCCGACGCGCCCGGGCTCAGCCAGGAGGAGACGCGCGCCCTCGCCGACGCCCGTCGCGGCACGGTCCGCGTCGAGCGGCCGGCGCTGCGCGCGGCGCTCGGGCGCCTGCGCCCGCCGGTGGCCTTCCTCGACATCGAGTTCGCGACGCCCGCCGTACCGCTGGTGGACGGGATGCGCCCCTTCGAGCCGCTGCCGTTCCAGTTCAGCCTCGACCTCGAGGACGGCCACGGCGTCGTCCGGCACGACGAGGAGCTTCGGCTCGACGAGGGCACGGACCCGCGCCCGGCGTTGGCGGGCAGGCTGGCCAGCCTGCTGGCGGGCGCCGGCAGCATCGTGGTCTACGACGCCGCCTCGGAGGGCAAGCTGCTCGACGCCCTCACCGCCTTCGAGCCGGCGCTGGGTCGCGCGCCCGAGCGCCTCTGGGACCTCCAGCGGGTCGTCCGCGACAACGTCCGCCACCCCGGCTTCGAGGCGCGCTGGGACCTCAAGCACGTGGCCGAAGCCTTGGGGACGGGGAGCTACGCAGGCGTCCGGGGGATGGACGGGCTGACGGCCCAGGCATCGTGGCGCCGGCTGTTGCGACGGCCCGACGCCCGCACCGAGCGCGAGCTTCGGCGCTACTGTGCCGCCGACAGTCGCGCCATGGTGGACATCGTGCGCACCCTCAGGCGCTGGTTGCCCTCGGAGCCGACCTAGGCTCCGGCCTCACGCCTCCGACTCGCTCTCCACCAGCGCCTGGCCGCTCGCCTTGGCCCGGAACATGCGGGTATCGGCGACGCGGACCAGCTCATCGAGATCGGTGCCGTCCGCGGGGACCAGCGCCACCCCGATGTTGACGCTCATCGCGCCCGCGGGCGTCGCGATCTCCCCGATCTCCCCGGCCATGCGCAGGGCGGCGGCGTGGGCGGCCTCGGCGTCGGCGTGCGCCAGGAGCACGGCGAACTCGTCGCCGCCCCAGCGGTAGAGCCGGTCGCCCCCGCGCGAGGCCGACCGCAGCGCCTTCGCCACGTCCCGCAAGGCGGCGTCGCCGGCGTCGTGCCCGAAGCGATCGTTGATGCGCTTGAAGCCGGTCAGGTCGAGCACCAGCAACGCCAGCGGCTCCCCGTAACGCGTCGCCCGGCGGATGTCCCGATCGACCTCCTCGTTGAAGGCACGGCGGTTGGCCAGGCCGGTCAGGACGTCGGTGTGGGCGGCGGCCGCGAGCTGCCGCCGCACGTCGGATTCGTGCAGCAGGAAACCGACGAAGGGCGCCAGCCCGGCCGCGACCGCCATGGCCGACGGCCGGAAGGCGTCGGGATCCTGCAGCGCGTCGAGGTTGAGGACGGCCACCGTGGCGTCGCGGTAGACCACCGGAAGGCAGAGGTTGGCGACGATCGCGTCGACGTCGGCCGCACGGGTCGCCGCGACGGCGGGCTGGGAGAGGGAGCTGCGTTCGGCCACGGAGACGCTCTCGGTCGTGCGCAGGACACGCGGCGCGCCCTGGAACCAGCCCTCGTCGGCCTCCCCGTACCACGCCCGCATGGCCTCGTTGGTGAATGTCAGGGGGCTCAGCGCTTCCAGGTCGTAGCCGACCGCGGCCGCGAAGTGGAAGGCGTCGTCGTCGCCCTTGACCAGCAGGCTCGCCCGCTCCGTGTCGGGCACCAGCCGGACCGCGGCCTCCACCAGGCGCTGGTACATCTCGTCGACCGGTGTCGCCAGCAGGTCGCGTTGGAGCCGTGCCACCTCGGTGACCCTGGCCTCGGAGCGGCGCTGGGTCACCGAGGCCCGCAGCACCGACACCAGGTCGATCACCATCGCTCGCTCGCTCGCGAGCCAGTGCCGGGGGGCGTTGTGGAACAGCACCACCACGGTGCTCGAGCCGGGCGCCGGATCGGTGGGGACGACGGCGGCGGCGCGCACCCCGTAGGCCGCCAGCTCGCTGCTCGCGCCCGGGTGCTGGCGGTAGTCGTCGATGAACAGCGCCTCGCCCAGCCGATAGCCCTCCCACACGACCCCTTCGCCGTAGGGCATGCCGGCCTCGAGCCGTCGCGTCAGCCCCTCCTGAAGGTCCCCCGCCAACGCCTCGGACACGAAGCGCCCGCCCTGGTAACGCATCACCGTGCCGCCCCACACGCCGAGCTCCGGCAGCAGCAGCTCGAGCAGCGCCTGCGACATCGGCGCCGTACCGACGGCGCTGTCGTGGTGCTGCACGAACTGGAGCACGAGGTCGCCGGCGCGCTCCTCGTGGAGCTTGGTGAGGACGTGGCCGAGGGTCGCGGTGAACTCCTGCACGATGCGCCGCTCGCGTGCCGCCAGCGGTACCGGCCGGTAGGCGGTGAAGACGGCGACCACGTCGCCACGGTCGAAGATGGGCACGGCGGTCAGGTGACGACGACGGCCCCTGCGACCGCGCACCTCGTCGATCTCAACGCCGTCCGCCGCCACCTGCCGCACCACCTCGGCCACGGCGTCGGCGTCCTCGAGGTGCGAGGCGCCGGCCACCGCCTCGGGCTCGCCGTGGGTGGTGCGCCACACCAGGATGCCCTCCCCCGCGCTCTCCCGAAGCAGCCCCGGCAGGGTGGCATCGGCGTCCCGGACCCCCGGCGTCTCCGCCACTCGATGGAGGGCGGCGATCAGCACCGACAGCAGCGCCAGGCTGTCGTCGGCGCGCGTGTTGCCCTTGCTCAGGCCGCCCGCCACGCGGTCGGCGAGCCCCGCGGCCACCAGCAGGACCACGCCCAGGTAGGCGCCGGTGGCGTCCAGGCCATGCAGCACCAGCACGGCGACCACGCCTGCCAGGGCGACCAACGCCCCGACCACGGTTCCGCCGAGGATGGTGCCCATCCCCACCGCGATCATCATCGGGGGGACGTAGAGAGCTTCCGCGGGGTTCGCGATCAGCACCGTCACGGCCACCGCCGCGGCCATCAGCAGCCCCAGCCATGCCCACGTCCTCGGGCCGAGGCGTGGCCTCACGTCCCCCTCCGGTGCCGTCTCCACGTCCGCGACGTCGTTCGCCCTCCCCCAACCGGGCACAGGACCTCGGCTCGTCGCACACGTCATTCTACGCGCTGCCGTCGTGGACGTACCTGGGGGCGTGGTCCCGGGCGCGGGACGTCGGCCCGGCGCCTAGACCGCGGCCGCGGCCGCGGCCGCCTCGGCCAGC
>JASBRS010000060.1 GCA_030149325.1 Deinococci bacterium | reverse complement strand
CGACAAGCGCCTGCCGATCGGCGGCGCCCCCATCAATCCGGTCGCCCGGCGCAAGCCCGAGGAGTTCATCCAGACCGGCATCTCCACCATCGACTCGCTCATCAGCCTGGTGCGCGGGCAGAAGCTGCCGATCTTCTCGGGTTCGGGTCTGCCGGCCAACCAGCTGGCGGCCCAGATCGCCCGCCAGGCCACCGTGATCGGGGAGGAGACCGAGTTCGCCGTGGTCTTCGCGGCGATGGGCGTGACCCAGCGCGAGCTGACGTTCTTCACCCAGGAGTTCGAGCGCACCGGCGCCCTGGCGCGCAGCGTGCTGTTCCTCAACAAGGCCGACGACCCCGCGGTGGAGCGGCTGCTGACGCCGCGCATGGCCCTCACGGCGGCGGAGTACCTGGCGTTCGAGCACGGTTTCCACGTTCTGGTCATCCTCACCGACATGACCAACTACTGCGAGGCGCTGCGCGAGATCGGCGGTGCGCGCGAGGAGATCCCCGGCCGCCGCGGCTACCCCGGCTACATGTACACCGACCTGGCCTCGATCTACGAGCGCGCGGGCGTGGTGGAGGGGCGCGAGGGTTCGGTGACGCAGCTGCCGATCCTGAGCATGCCCGACGACGACGTCACCCACCCCATCCCCGACCTGACCGGCTACATCACCGAGGGGCAGATCTACCTGGCCCGCGACCTGCACAACAAGGGCGTGTACCCGCCGATCAACCCCGGCCCCAGCCTCAGCCGACTGATGAACAACGGCATCGGCGAAGGCAAGACCCGCAAGGATCACAAGAACGTCTCCGACCAGTTGCAGGCGGCCTACGCCAACGGGCTCGACCTGCGTCGCCTGGTGGCGATCACCGGCGAGGACGCCCTGTCGGAGAACGACAAGCTCTACCTCGCCTTCGCCGACGACTTCGAGCGCAACTTCATCCACCAGGGCTCGGCCGAGCGCAGCATCGAGGAGTCGCTGAACATCGCCTGGGCCACCCTCTCGAAGCTGCCCAAGAGCGAGCTCACCCGGCTCTCGACCGACCAGATCGACAAGTACTACGGAGCCAAGATGGACGAGCTCTGGGGATCGGCCACCAAGGATCGCGTGTAGGGGCGCATCATGGCCGAGCAGATCGCCCCTACCCGCTCGAACCTGCTGCAGCGTCGCGACCAGCGCAAGCTGGCGCTGCGCGGCGCAGACCTGCTGAAGCGCAAGCGCGACGCGCTCGTGGCCGAGTTCTTCGACCTCGTCAAGACCTCGTTGGAGGCCCGCCGGCGCCTCGCCGACGCCAGCCGGGAGGCCTACTTCGCCCTCTTCCTCGCCAACGCCTGGGACGGCCCCGAAGCCGTGTCGAGCCTGGCGCTGGCCGAGGGGCGGGAGCTCGACGTGCCGCTCACGGTGGAGAACATCTTCGGGGTCAAGGTCCCGCAGGTGCGCCCGCCCGACTTCGACGATCGGCTGCCGTTCTCGCCCGTCGGCGCGGGCGCCCAGACGCTGGCCGCCGCCCGCGAGTTCCGCAAGCTCACCGAGGCCATCATCAACGTGGCGGCCACCGAGACGCGCCTGCGGCGCATCGGCGAGGAGATCAAGAAGACCAACCGGCGCGTCAACGCTCTCGAGCAGCTCGTGATCCCCAACATCAACGGCGAGATCCGGCAGATCCGCAGCGTGCTCGATCAGCGCGCGCTCGAGGAGGTCACCGTCCTCAAGCGCATCAAGGCCAAGCTCGAGGCGCGCGAGAAGACCGAGGCAACGACGGCCGAGGCCTAGCCGCACACCGCGGCCCTCGCCTCCGAGGGGGAGGGGCCGCCCCCAGCTGACCTGCCGAGAGCCCGACGGAACGTCGGGCTCTCATCTTTTACATCCCGGCGTAATCCTTTACATGATTCTTCTGTCCTGGGTACAATGCCCTGCAGGCATCCACAATTCGTCGGATTCCTCATCCATGGAGGGGTAGGAGGACTGAATGCGGAAACTCGTTTACGTCGTACTGTCGATTGCCGTCGTGATGAGCGGCATGGCCTTCGCGAACAAGCTCGACGACATCAAGGCTCGAGACAAGCTGGTGTGCGGTGTCAACAGCCAGCTCCCCGGCTTCGGCAGCGTCAACGCCGCCGGCGACTTCGAGGGATTCGACGTCGACTTCTGCAAGGCGATCGCCGCGGCCATCCTGGGCGACGCCAGCAAGGTCGAGTACCGGCCGCTGTCGGCCCAGGAGCGTTTCACCGCCGTGCAGAGCGGTGAGGTCGATGTGCTGATCCGCAACACCACCTGGACCAGCAGCCGCGACACCTCGGTGGGCATGGAGTTCGCGCCCACCACGTTCTACGACGGCCAGGGCTTCATGGCCCGCAAGGACTCGGGCATCAACACCCTGCAGGACCTCGAGGGGCGCAAGATCTGCGTGCAGTCGGGGACCACCACCGAGCTCAACCTCAACGACGTGCTCTCGGCCCTCGGCATCAGCTTCACGCCGGTGGTCTTCGAGAACGCCGACCAGCTCACGGCCGCCTACGATCAGGGCGCCTGCGACGCCTGGACGACCGACAAGTCGGGCCTGGCCAGCCGCCTGATCACGCTGCGCGACCCCAGCGCCCACAAGATCCTCGACGCCACCATCTCCAAGGAGCCGCTGGGCCCCGCCGTCCTCGACGGTGAGACGGCGCTGTTCGACGTCGTCAAGTGGGTCGTCTTCGGCGTCATGACCGCCGAGGAGTACGGCATCACCTCGGCCAACGTCGAGAACGTGGCCGCCACCACCCAGAACCCGACCATCAAGCGCATGCTGGGCGTCGGCGAGGACAACGTGGCGAAGATCGGGATGCGCAACGACGGCATCCTCCAGGCCATCAAGCAGGTCGGCAACTACGCCGAGATCTACAACCGCAACCTCGGTCCCGACACGCCCTTCAACATCCCCCGCGGCCTCAACAAGCTGTACACCAACGGCGGCATCCTCTACGCCCCGCCGTTCCGTTGATCGCTTGAACGATCCGAAGACCTCCCTCCGTTGCCGGCGGCACAGCGCCGGCAACGGAGGCTCCCCCCACGCCGCAGGCCCGTCCCCGCGGTCCAGGATCTGAGGCATGGCGACGACGCGATCCTCCAACTCCGGCAGCGCCCGGATCCCGTTCTATCGGAACGTCAAGACCATCGGCCTGCTGGCGCAGATCGTCTTCGTCGTGGTGGTGGTGGCGGCGATGTACATCGTCTACCACAACGTGTCCACGGCGCTCAGGGCGTCGGACATCCCCGCCGACTTCAGCTTCCTCGGCAACCGCGCCGGCGTTCCCATCGCCGAGTCGGTGATCCGCTACAGCCCAAACGACAGCTACGGCCGCGCCTTCGTGATCGGGGTGCTCAACACCCTCAAGGTGGCGCTGGTCGGGGTGGTCGCAGCCACGCTCCTGGGCATCCTCATCGGCGTCATGCGCCTGTCGCGCAACTTCATGCTGCGGCAGATCGCCACCGTCTACGTCGAGACCCTTCGCAACACCCCCCTGGCCGTGCAGATCGTGTTCTGGTACACGGCCATCCTCACGCCCCTGCCGCCGCGCATCCTCAACGCGGTGATGGCGCCGGGCGGTATCTTGCTCAGCAACCAGGGGATCGCGCTCCCCTGGGCCTATCCCACCCACCACTTCCCGGCCATGCTGCCGGTCCTGGCCCTGGCGCTCGTCGCCGGGCTGGGCACCTGGTGGTGGTGGCGCCGCCGTCTCATCCGGGCCGATCGGCCCGGCAGCGCGGCGGGACCCGGCTGGCTGGCCCTGCTGCTGGTGTTGCTCATCGGCTACTTCGCGGTGGGCCGGGCGCCGCTGCCGGCCGACGTGACCACCAGCTTCCGTGCCGCGAGCGGCGTCGTCACGGCCTTCCGCGACCTCGACGGCAACGGCACCCGCGGCCCCAACGAACCGACCGTTCCCTACGTCAAGATCGACGCCCGCGTGCCCGACGGGCAGCTCCAGGTCCAGACGCAGGACCTCGTGGAATCGCGCCGCCTGGTGTACAGCACCTTCCGGTTCCCGATCCTCAGGCCGTCCGACGCGGCGAAGTTCGAGGTGGCGTTCGCCGATCCCGCGAAGGCGGCCGCCCAGGACCTCCATCTCGCCTTCAAGCGCTTCCCCAGCCGCGGCGTGGTCTACCAGGACCGCAACCATAACGGCGCCTTCGATGCGGGCGAGGAGATCGACACCGCCGCGGAGAAGCCCCGCGGCTTCAACGAGTCCCTCGTCCTGACCGCGACCGACTTCCACTGGCGACTGGTCACCGACCGCTACGGCGAGGCGCGGATCCCGCGCTTCGAGGCCGAGGCGGCCGCCGGAGGCTCGGTGTCGGGCGGCACCAACATCAGCCCGGCGCAGCTCTTCAGCCAGCCCACGGCGACCTCGCAGGCCACGCTCAAGGCCGACTTCACCTTGCAGAAGGTGCGTCCGCTGGTGTGGTCGGTGCCGCGGGTGCCGATCAGCACCTACGTGGGCGGGATCGAGCTGACCACCAACTACCTGGCGCTGCTGATCGCCCTGATCGTGTACACCGCCAGCTTTATGGCGGAGATCGTGCGCGGCGGGCTGCAGGCCGTTGCCAAGGGCCAGACCGAGGCGGCCAAGGCTTTGGGCCTGTCGGACGGCCAGACCTTCCGCCTGATCGTCTTCCCGCAGGCGCTGCGCATCATCCTGCCGCCGATGATCAGCCAGTACCTCAATCTCACCAAGAACTCGTCGCTGGCACCCCTGGCCGCCTACGCCGAGCTCTTCGCCATCAGCGTCATCATCGCCAATCAGACCGGCGCCAGCGTGCCGGTGACGCTCATGCTCATCGCCGCGTACGTGGTCATCAGCCTGGCGTTCGCCTTCGTCCTCAACATCGTCAACGCCCGCATGGCGCTGGTGGAACGATGAGGCCGCCCAACCGAGGAGGGGAGTGACATGGAGGTCCTGCCTTCGCGGCGTCCCCCGCGCGATGCCCGTGGTGTCCGCGCCTGGCTGAAGCAGAACCTGTTCGGTTCGATCTCGAACAGCATCATCTCGGTGGTGTCGATCGGGCTCGGCGTGTGGGCGGTCGTCGGCCTGGTGGGCTGGATCCTCACCAGCGCCCATTGGGCGCAGCTGTGGGCGAACCTGCGGTTGTTCGCCGTCTACCGCTATCCCGCCGACCTGCTGTGGCGACCGCTCGGGGTGGTGGCGCTGGTGATGCTGCTGCTCGGGCTCACGGCGGGCGCGTCGGGGCGCGGCTCCGGCGAGATCATCCGGGGCGTGTTCTGGTGGTTCTTCAACCTCGTCGCGGTCCTCACCGTCCTCGGCCTGTTCTTCTGGCCCGCGGTGCGCTGGCTGTGGGTGATGGTGGCCGCCGCCGGGCTGCTCGGCTACTTCGGCGGTCGCGCCTTCCCCGGCGTGATGCGGTCGATGGCGTACCTGTGGGGCGCCTCGGTGGTGGTGGCGGTGCTGTTGCTCACCGGGACGGGCGGCAGCGGAGCGCTCCGGACGGTCGACACCAAGCAGTGGGGCGGGTTCATGCTCACCCTCGTGCTGGCCATCGTCGGCATCGCCGTGAGCTTCCCGCTCGGGATCGCGCTGGCGTTGGGCCGGCGTTCCCGACTCCCCGTCATCCGCTACGTCAGCGTCACCTTCATCGAGGTCATCCGCGGCGCCCCGCTGATCACCTGGCTGTTCATCGCCTCGCTGCTGGTGCCGCTGCTGTTCGCGGTCAGTCCCGATCGCATCAGTGCGCTGTTCCGGGCGATGGTGGCGGTCACGGTGTTCAGCGCCGCCTACATGGCGGAGAACGTGCGCGGCGGCCTGCAGGCCGTCCCGCGCGGGCAGAACGAGGCAGCCCGGGCGCTGGGTCTGTCGGGCTGGCAGACGACGCGCCTGATCGTGCTGCCGCAGGCGCTGCGCGCCGTCATCCCGGCCATCGTGGGGCAGGCCATCGGGCTGTTCAAGGACACCTCCCTGGTGTTCATCGTCGGCCTCTTCGACTTCTTCAACGTCTCCAACACCGTCGCCAGCCAGCCGCAGTCGTTGCTCATCCCGGGCGGGATCCGGCTCGAGCTGTCGCTGTTCCTGGCGGCCGTCTACTGGTACTTCGCCTATCGAATGAGCGTGGCCTCGCGGCAACTGGAGCGCCAACTGGGCGTGGGCACGCGCTAGACTGCGGGCGGCCGGCCCGGTGAGCCGGCGAGCGGCCCAGGAGGAGGAACATGAGCGAGGTAGCGGCCCCCAGGGGCCCGGTCCGGGCGGACGCCCCCGATGGCGGTACGCGCATCATCGAGATCGACGGCCTGAACAAGTGGTTCGGTGAGTTCCACGTGCTCAAGGACATCCACCTGTCGGTGAACAAGGGGGAGGTCGTCGTCATCATCGGGCCGTCGGGTTCGGGCAAGTCGACGCTCATCCGCTGCATCAACCGTCTCGAGGAGCACCAGGAGGGGCGCATCGTCGTCGACGGCATCGAGCTCACCGATGACGTGCGCAACATCGACCAGGTGCGCCGGGAGACCGGCATGGTGTTCCAGCAGTTCAACCTCTTCCCGCACCTCACGGTGCTCGACAACGTCACGCTGGCGCCGTTGCGGGTCCGCAAGTGGAAGAAGGCGCAGGCCGAGGAGCGGGCGATGTACTTCCTGGAGAAGGTCGGCATCCCCGAGCAGGCGCGCAAGTACCCCGGCCAGCTCTCCGGCGGCCAGCAGCAGCGCGTCGCCATCGCCCGGGCACTGACGATGGAGCCGAAGGTGATGCTCTTCGACGAGCCCACCAGCGCCCTCGACCCCGAGGTGATCGGCGAGGTCCTCGACGTCATGGTGACGCTCGCCAAGGAGGGGATGACGATGGCCGTGGTGACCCACGAGATGGGGTTCGCCCGCGAGGTCGGTGACCGCGTCATCTTCATGGACGCCGGGCAGATCGTGGAGGTCGGAACGCCCGAGCACTTCTTCCAGAATCCCCGTGAGGAACGCACCAGAGCCTTCCTCTCGAAGATCCTGTAGCGGGGGAATCTCACAGCCCGCGCTCGCGGCGCGCGCCTATGCTGGCGCCATGCAGTGCCATGACCGAAGGGGGTCTGGGACATGACCGACGTCGCTCAGGAAGCGGGTGCCGGCAAGGGCATGCGCATCGCCGACCTGCTCAGGAGCATGGTCGCCAAGGGGGCGTCGGACGTCCACCTGCAGGCCGGGGCTCCGCCCCACATGCGCATCGACGGTGAGCTGATGCCGTTCGAGGGCGTGCCCGCCCTCACGCCCGATCAGACCGAGCAGATCGCCCTGGCCATGATGAGCGAGAGCCAGCGCGAGCTGTTCCGCCACCGCCACGAGGTCGACTTCGCGTTCACCATCCCCAACGTGGCGCGCTTCCGCTGCAACGTGCTGCGGCAGCGCGGCTCCATCGGCGTGGTCATGCGCGTCATCGGCGACGCCATCCCCAGCTTCGAGTCGCTGGGGCTGCCCACCAGCGTCGTCACCGAGTTCGCCAGCCAGCCGCGCGGCCTGGTGCTGGTGACGGGCCCCACCGGGTCGGGGAAGACCACCACGCTGGCGGCGATGGTCGACTACATCAACCGCCGCTTCGCCCGCAACATCATCACCATCGAGGATCCCATCGAGATCCTCCACAAGAACCACCGCAGCCTCGTCATCCAACGCGAGATCGGCCTCGACACCGCCGACTTCGTAGGGGCGCTGAAGTACGCCATGCGGCAGGACCCCGACGTCATCATGGTCGGCGAGATGCGCGACAAGGAGACGGTGGAGGCGGCGATCACCGCCGCCCAGACCGGCCACCTGGTGCTCAGCACGCTGCACACGCTCGACGCCATCCGCACGGTGAACCGCATAATCGACTTCTTCCCGCCGCACGAGCGCGGGCAGATCCGCATCATGCTGGCCGAGTCGCTGCTGGGCATCCTCAGCCAGCGGCTGCTGCCGCGCGCCGACGGCCCGGGCCGCGCCCTCACCGTCGAGGTGCTGGTGAACACCCCGCTCATCCGCGACTACATCAAGGACGAGGAGAAGACGCCTCTGATCAAGGAGGCGCTGATGCAGGACAACCTGCGCGGCATGCAGACCTTCGACCAGCACCTGGTCGAGCTCTACCTCGACGGCCGCGTCACCCTCGAGGACGCCACCTTCATGGCGACCAGCCCGCACGAGCTGCGCCTGATGATCACGCAGCGTCAGGGTGGCATGGGGGAGCAGGAGTCCGAGGAGTTCGATCGCCTCATGCAGAGCCAGCGCGGACCGCTGGGCTGACCGGGGGGTGCGCTCAGCCGCCGGGCCGGACGAGCGGCACGCCGGAGGCGAACGGTACCGTCCGGAGCGCTTCCCCCCACAGGTCGTAGGCGTCGGCCGCGGTGATCCGCGCCTCGACCAGGTCGCCGATCTTCACCGTTCCGTCGGTCGCCAGCGTCACCGTGCCGTCGACCTCGGGGGCGTCGGAGGGGCCGCGCCCCACCACCGTCCCCGGCTCGTCCCCGTAGCCGTCCACCAACACCGGTAGCACCCGCCCTACGCGCTCGCGCTGACGTTCCAGGCTGACCGCATGCTGGACCTCCATCAGGCGCTCGAAGCGCTCCTGCTTGACGTCCTCGGGCACCCTGCCCGCGAGCTCGTTGGCAGGTGCGCCGTCGACCTCGCTGTAGCGGAAGGCGCCCACACGGTCGAGCTTCGCCTCGATCAGGAAGTCGAGCAGGAGCTGGAAGTCCTCCTCGGTCTCGCCGGGGAAGCCGACGATGAAGGTCGAGCGCAGCGTCAGGTCCGGGACCTCGGCGCGCCACGACGTCAGCGTGCGCAGGTGGCTGTCGGGCCCACCGGGGCGCCGCATCGCCCGCAACACGGCGGGGGAGGCGTGCTGCAGCGGCACGTCGAGGTAGGGGAGCAGCAGGCCCTCGCGCATCAGCGGGAGCAGCTCGCGAACGTGCGGGTGCGGGTAGACGTAGTGGAGCCGCACCCAGGCCCCCAGGGCGCCGAGCTCGCGCACCAGCGGGAGCAGGCGGGCGCTCACCGGACGGCCCGCGTAGTCGCTCGACCGGTGGCGCAGGTCGCTGCCGTAGGCTCCCGTGTCCTGAGCGATGACGAGCAGCTCCCGAGTGCCGCTGGCGACCAGGCGCGTGGCCTCGTAGAGGACGTCGGCGGCATCGCGCGAGCGCTGCAGCCCGCGGAGCTGCGGGATGATGCAGAAGCTGCAGGTGTGGTCGCACCCCTCGGCGATCTTCAGGTAGCTGTAGTGGCGGGGCGTCAACTTGACGGGCCGCATCGACGCCGCACCGGCGCGCATCGGCAGCAGACCGGTGAAGGGGTCGGTGTCGGGGGGCAGGGCGTCGCGCACCGCGCGCAGCACGCCGTCGACGTCGGCCTGCCCGGTGACCGCCAGGACCTCCGGGTGGCGCTCCCGGATGGTCTCCGGGCGTTCCCCGAGGCAGCCCGTGACCACCACGCGACCGTTGGCGTCGAGCGCCTCGCCGATGGCCGAGAGCGACTCCTCGACGGCCGGCGTGATGAACCCGCAGGTGTTGACGATCACCAGGTCGGCTTCGTCGTAGCCCGGCACGAGCTCGTAGCCCTCGACGCGGAGCTGCGTGAGGATGCGCTCGGAGTCCACCAGCGCCTTGGCGCAGCCGAGGCTGACGAAGCCGATGCGCCGGCTCATGGCGCACGCCCGCTCATGGTGCACGCCCGCTCATGGGATCCGCCCGTTCATCGAACCGCCGCCTCGTCGGCCCGGCCGCTCCCGGCCGTGCGCCGCGCCCGGCGCCGCAACGTAGGTCGCAGGCGCCCCGCCAGGTAGAGCGAGCCCGCCACCACCACCGGGGCACCCGGCGTGCGCAGGCGCAGCGCGTGCTCGAGGGCGGTCACGGGGTCGGGGTGGTAGGCGTGCCGGGCGGCCGCGGACGGCGGCGGCTCGCCGGCGGCGGCGTCGGTCAGGACGACCGCCCGGGCATGTGGCTCGAGCGCCGCCAGCGTGGCCTCCCCCTGCTTGCGGCCCAGCGCGCCGAACACCAGCACGTAGCCCTCGGGCAGCGAAGCCGCAAGGGCGGCGGCCGCCGCGGGGTCGTGGGCGCCGTCGAGCACCACCTCTGCGTCGCGCAGCCGGAAGCCCTCGCCCCGGCCCGGGAGCGGTGCCGCCCGCAGGGCCGCGCGGACCGCCGTCTCCGGCGCTCCCAGCAAGCGTAGAGCGCCCGCCGCCAGCCGGCCGTTGGCCGCTCGCGTACCGGACATGCCCTCGACGTCCACCTCGAACAGCCGATCGCGGCCGTCGTCCACGTGCAGGGGCGCGCCGATCCGCGCGGCCTCGGCGCGAACCACCTGCAGCGCGGCACCTCGGGCCGCCGTCACCGCGGGGACGCCGCGGCGGAACGCGCCCGCCTTGTCGCGGGCGATGCTGGCGAGGTCGGGACCGAGCGTGTCCACGTGGTCGAGGCTGACGTTGGTGAGCGCCACCAAGCGGACGGGGTCGAGGGCCCGGGTGGCGTCGTGGGCGCCGCCCACCCCCGCCTCGAGGACGGCCCAGTCGAGATCGGCGTGTGCGAAGGCGCTGAGGGCGAGCGCCAGCGTCCACTCGAAGAACGCCGGCGGCGGGTCGAGCTCGAGCCGTCGCGCCCGCGCCACGAAGCGGCGCACCGTCTCGCGCGAGACCGCCCGGCCCTCGATCGTCACGCGTTCGCGGAAGTCCTCGACGTGCGGCGACACGAACCGGCCCGAGCGCCGGCCCCAAGCGCGCAGTCCGGCGTCGATCATGGTCGTCACGGTGCCCTTGCCGTTGGTCCCGACGACGTGCACGACGTTGGGGGGCGGGCGCAGTCCGAGGGCCTCGACGAGGGCGGCCATGCGGGCGGGGTCGCGCGGCGCGCCGCCGCGCTGACGTGCGAACAGCCACGCCAGGGCCTCGCGGTAGCCGGGCAGCGGGGCCGGCGGAGGAGGCGCCTGGGTCATCCCTGCTGCTTGCCGCCGCGGCGAGGCCGCCGACGGCGAGAACGCCGGCGCCGCTTGCCCCCGCGCTTGCGGCCGCCGCCCTCGGCGGGCTCGCCCCACGCCTCCAGCTCGGCCTCCTCGGCGACCTTCACGAGGAGCGCGTCGACGTGACCGTCGTTCAGGCGCTGCGTCATCTTGAGGAGCAGGTGGGGCGACTCGCGATCGACGTAGACCGCGCTCCCGCCCGGGTGCAGCAGGTAGGCGACGGCGGTGCGCTGCCCGAGCGGGGTGTCGAGCTGCACCTCGCCGGCGCGCTGCACCGTCACCTCCTTGCCCAGCATCGGGACCACCAGCGGTTCCTCGGAGGTGCGCTCGCGCAGCTCCAGGAGCAGCGACAGGGGGTCGCGGTAGGGGAGCAGGTAGGGCATCGTGGCCTGGTCGCGCCCCTTGCTGGCGCGGACCAGCCCCTGATCGGCGTCGAACACCACGTCGAAGGTGCGCTGCCCCGAGCGCTCGTGCGCCTCCTCGCGGAAGCGCTGGCTCGAGCGCTCGCCCGAGCCGCAGCGGCTGCGCTGCACCACGCTGCCGTTGCCGAGCGCACCCTGGAAGTGGACGCGCCCCTCCAACAGGGTGTCGCGCCCCCGGTGCTGGGTCTTGAGCTCCTGGCTGCCGACCGGCTTCCCCTTGAGCGTGAGCCGGAAGCTGCACACCTCGACGGACATGACCCGAGCCTACCACGGCGCCCGGTTCGAGCGTCCCTCACGGACGTCGCGCACCGGCGGCGGTAGCATGCGGTGGGTTGCGAGTACGGGCCCGCGGGAGGAACGAGCGACGTGGCGAGCGACGCGGCATCGGTACGGCAGCGTCCCTGGGGGAGCGGAGCGAGCCGGGTCACGCTGGCGGCGCCCGACGGCAGCCGGGCTCACATCAGCGACCTGGGAGCGGCGCTGATCGGCCTCGAGCTGCCGACCGGCGCAGGGCCCCGCGACGTGGTCCTCGGCCTCGACCGGCCCGCCGACGATCGCGTCGTCGGGGACGCCGCCTACTTCGGCGCCGTCATCGGGCGCGTGGCCAACCGCATCGCGCTCGGCCGCTTCGAGCTGGAGGGCCGCAGCGTGCAGCTCGAGACCAACGACGGCCCTCACCACCTCCACGGCGGTCGGCTCGGCTTCCACCGCCGCACCTGGTCGACGCAGCTCCTGCCGCACCCCACCTCGCCCGGCGTCGCGCTGAGCTACCTGTCGGTGGACGGCGAGAGGGGCTACCCGGGCCAGGTGTGGGCGACGGCCATCTACCGGCTGGCCCCCGGTCCGACCCTGCGGCTCGAGCTCGGCGCGGTGGCCGATCGCGTCACGCCGGTGAGCCTGACCCACCACCCCTACCTCAACCTGGAGGGCCACGCGGCGGGGACGGTGCTTCGGCACGGGCTCGAGGTCGCTGCCGAGTCCTATCTGCCGACCCTGCCCGACGGCATCCCCGACGGACGCGAGCTCGCGGTCGAGGGCACCGCCTACGACTTCCGCGCGGGCAAGCCGCTGGGCCACGACCTGCCGGGGGAGGGCTACGACGTCCACCTGCCGGTCCGCGGCCGGGTCGGGGAGCTGCGGTTCGCCGCCCGCCTGACCGCGCCCGCCGCGGACCTGGCGATGGAGCTGTGGACCACCCAGCCGGGGGTGCAGCTCTACACCGGGAACGGTCTGGAGGTGCGCACGGGGGGCAAGGGGGGCGCGAGCTACGGCCGCCACGGCGGCGTCGCGCTCGAGGCGCAGGCGCCGCCCGACGCCGTCCACGGCCCCCGCGCGGCGGCGGTGCTGCTGGCCCCGGGCGTGGCGTCGCGCCAGGTCATCGAGTACCGCTTCTCCGGCTCGGCCCTGGGGTGATGCGCTAGAAGGGGAGGTCGCTCTCCTCGAGCTTCGACAGCTCCATCGTCGACTTGCCCTGGCGCAGGATGTTGACCATGAGCTGCACCAGCGACGGATCGAGCTCGCGGCCGCTGCGGGCGTCGAGCGCCTTCTCGACCTCGCGCATCGGCATCGCCTGGCCGCGCTCGCTCGAGAGCATGTCGAAGGTGTCGGCGACGGCCACGATACGGGCCACCAGGGGGATCTGCTCCTTGCGCAGCCCGCTGGGGAAGCCGGAGCCGTCCCAGTTCTCGTGGTGGCCGCGGATGCCCTCGGCGGCGTTGCGCAGCAGCCCGGCCGACGCCACCAGGTTGGCGCCGCGCTGGGGGTGTTCCATGTCCTCGATCGACAGGTCGAGACCCGCCCCGAGCTTGCCGATGTCGTGGAGCATGGCGGCGAAGTAGAGGTCGACCAGCTCCTGGTTGCCGAGCTCGAGGGTCCGGCCGATCGCCAGCGCGTAGGCGGTCACGCGCTCGGCGTGGCCGAGCTGCGCGAAGTCCTGGGCCTCCATGGCCTGGACGAAGGCGCGCGTGAACTCGACCAGGCTGAGCTTGGTGCGGCGCAGCTCGAAGGCCTGGCTCTGGGCCTCGCCGAGGATGGTGCCCCAGCTCGCGGCCTCCCGGAGCTCCTCGTCGTCGAAGGCGGCGCCTGCATGACGGTGCAACACCAGGGCTCCGTGGCGCAGGAAGCGTCCGACCACCGGCACCACCAGGCTGCTGGTGGCGTTACGCAGGCCGAGCTCGCCCAACGCGGAACGGAGCTCGCCGGTGTTGGGCGTGAACAGCTCGGCGACCAGGTTGGGCACGATGCGCGGCCCGGGCTCGCGCCACGGCCCGTGGTCGGGGGTGAGCGTGAGCATCGACGGGCTGTAGCCCTGCACTGCTTCGAAGACGTAGCTCCCCCGCTCGGTGCCGCGCACGACGTAGCCGCGGACGTCGCCCGCCAGGGCCTTGGTGAGCGCCTTGAGCACCGCACCGCTGCGCTCCTCCGAGCGCTGTACCCGCAGCAGGCGTTCCACCGCCGTCAGCAGCTCGGGCGCACCCTCGCCGTCTTGAGCCGAGAACAAGCGTCTGAACACGTCGTCCCTTCGGGCCTGCCCGGAGGCGGCCGTGCCCGGAGTGTACTCCCGAGCCTACGCTTCCGACTAAGAAGATGCTTACACCGCGGGCCCTCGCGCCCGAAGCCGCCGGTTGCGTAAGCTCGGAGGAGGAGGTGCCATGGACGACGCCGAACGCTTCATCTCACCGCCGCGCGACCCCGGTCGGCTCCGGCACGTCACCCTGCACGAGGCCGGCTTCGCGGCCGAGTACGAGAACGCACGGCTGCACGTCGAGGCCGTGAGCCCGGGCATCGCTCGCATGAGGCTCGCCGCGGGCGACTTCGTTCCGGCACGGTCGTGGGATGTCCTGGAGGCCGAGCTGCCGCGCCCCGACGCCCACGTCGAGGCCGTCGAGGGCGGGGCGGTCCTGGCGCTCGGCGGCATGCGCATCGAGCTCGCGGGCGCCGACGGCGGCCTCACGGTCGGCGGCGCCGACGGCCGCCGTTGGCTGGAGCAGGCGGGTCCTCCGCGTTGGGGACGGGCGCGTCTCGAGGCCCTGGGGCTGCCGCACGCCGAAGGCGACCGCCTGCCCGAGGGGCGCGACGGCGAGTTGCTGCTGCAGGCGTGGAGGCTCGACTCGGACGACCGCCTGTGGGGCTTCGGCCAGCGCAGCGGCGGGCTCGACCGGCGCGGGCGCCTGCTCAGCCACTGGACCAGCGACACCTTCGGGGTGGGGCACCACCGCGGCACCGATCACCTCTACCAGGCCCATCCGCTGTTCATGGCGGCCCAGCCCGGACGCGCCTTCGGCGCCTACCTCCACGTCAGCCACTTCAGCCGCTTCGACGCCGGCAACGACGACCCCGATCTGCTGGGCATCGAGACGCTGGGCGGCGAGCTCGACCTGTTCCTGTTCGCCGGCCCCACGCCGGCCGACGTGGTGGAGCAGCTCACGCGCCTCACCGGGCGGCCGCTGTTGCCGCCGCACTGGGCGTTGGGCTTCCATCAGTCGCGTTGGGGGTACCGGGAGGGCGAGGAGGTGCTGGGGCTCATCGACACCTTCCGCCGCCGCAACCTGCCCCTCGACGTGGTCCACCTCGACATCGACTACATGCGGGGCTACCGCTCGTTCACCTGGGACCCGGAGCGCTTCCCCGACCCCAAGGGCTTCGTCGACGAGGTGCACCGTCGAGGCGCCCGAGTGGTGACCATCATCGATCCCGGCATCAAGGACGAACCGGGGGCCGGCTACGCCGTCGCCGATGAGCTCCTCACCCGCGGCTACGCCCTGCGCAACCCCGACGGTTCGCCCTTCCGGGGCTTCGTGTGGCCCGACCGCGCGCTGTTCCCGGACTTCACCCGCGCCGAGGTCCGCGCGTGGTGGGGCGAGCAGCACCGCGAGAGCCTGGTGGAGACGGGCGTCGACGGCATCTGGAACGACATGAACGAACCGACGGCCTTCGACCGCCCGTTCGCCTCGGGCGCCGCCCGCAACCGCCCCTTCCCGCTCGGCCTGCAGCACGGAGAGGCGTCCGAACGTGCCCGCCACGTCGAGGTGCGCAACCTCTACGGCACCCTGGAGGGGGAGGCGACGTACCGGGCCCTGGAGCGCCTGCGGCCGGGGGTGAGGCCGTGGGTGTTGACGCGTTCGGCATCGCCCGGGAGCCAACGCACCAGCGTGAGCTGGATGGGGGACAACAACAGTTGGTGGGAGCACCTCGCCATGAGCGTCCCGCAACTCCTGTCGATGGGCCTGTCCGGGTCGCCGCACGTCGGCGTCGACATCGGCGGTTTCTTCGAGAACGCCCCGGCCGAGCTCTTCGCGCGCTGGATCGAACTCGGTGCGTTCTACCCCTTCATGCGCGACCATTCGGCGTTGGGCACCCGCGCGCAGGAACCGTGGGCGTTCGGTCCCGAGGTCGAGGAGGTGGCGCGGGCGGCCCTCGAACTGCGCTACCGGCTGCTGCCGTACCTGATCACGCTGGCGCACCAGGCGGCCGAGCGCGGCGCCCCGTTGATGCGGCCGCTTGGCTACGTCTTCCCGGACGAGGCGGCGACGTTCGACGTCGACGACGCCTTCCTGCTGGGACCGTGGCTGCTGGTGGCGCCGGCCACGGCGCCGCGCCAGCCCGGGCGCGCGGGGGTGCGGCCGGCCGGCCGCCGGGGCGAGGTGGGG
>JASBRS010000059.1 GCA_030149325.1 Deinococci bacterium | reverse complement strand
CCAGGGCCGGCGCAGCGGCCGGCTCGGGCACCTCGGGTGCGGGTGCGGGATGGGGTGCGGCGCGCCCGGACGGCGTGCCGGCCGGCGGCGCGTCCCGGTCCGCCGCGGATGCAGGGACGCCGTCGGCGCCCGCCTCGCCGTCGGCCAGGATCACGGCGATCACGCTGCCCACCTTCACCTCGTCGCCGGCCGCGGCCGCCACGCGCGCCAGCGTGCCCGAGGCCGGCGCGTCGAGCTCCATGGTGGCCTTGTCGGTCTCGACCTCCATGATGGGCTCGCCCTGCTCGACGCGCTCGCCTTCCTGCTTGAGCCACGAGAGGAGCACGGCGGTGTCCTGGTTCATCCCCAGCACCGGCATGATGACGTCCTTGGCCACGGAACTCCTCTCCCCGATCGCCTGCTCGCTAGCGCTTGCCGTCCCGACCGACGGCGTCGGCGGCCACGGGCGCCCCCGGGACGCCGGGCTTGCCGTCGGGGAAGACGCGGCCGTTGTTGTAGTTCGACTCGGTCTCGCGCACACCCGGCAGGTCGCCGAGGGCGGTGTAGTACTTCGGCCCGGCGATCATCAGCTCCTCGGCGGGGAAGCGGCTGATGATCTCGCAGCCGTCCTTGGTGACGACCAGCTCCTCCTCGATGCGGGCGGCCGACCAGCCGTCGGAGGCGGGCCAGAAGGTCTCGAGGGCGAACACCATGCCCTCCTCGATGACCTCGGGGTGGTCGAACGAGAACAGCCGGCTGAAGATCGGCTTCTCCCAGATGTTGAGGCCCAGGCCGTGGCCGTACTGCAGCGCGAACGCCAGCTCCTCGTCGGGGAAGCCGAACTCCTGGGCCTTGGGCCACACCTCGACCACCTCGGCGGTGGTGACGCCGGGCTTGATGAGGCTGATGGCGTGGTCGAGCAGATCGCGGCACTTGGCGTAGGCGTCGACCTGCGCCTGGCTGGCGCTGCCCACCGCGAAGGTGCGGTAGTAGCAGGTGCGGTAGCCCATGTAGCTGTGCAGGATGTCGAAGTAGGCGGGGTCGCCGGGGCGCAGCATGCGGTCGGATGCCACGTGCGGGTGGGGGTTGCAGCGCTCGCCGCTGATGGCGTTGACGCCCTCCACCATCTCGCTGCCGTGCTGGTAGAGGAAGTCGCTGACCAGCCCCACCAGGTCGTTCTCGCGCACGCCCGGGCGGAGCTTCTCGTAGAGGTGGTCGTAGGCGGCGTCGACCATGCTGGCGGCGTGGGTGAGCAGGCTGATCTCGTCGACGGTCTTGATCTTGCGCGCCTCGAGCATCATCTGCTGGCCGTCGATGACGGTGATGCCCGCCTTCTGCAGGGCGAACAGCACCGGCGGCTCCACGATGTCGATGGCCACCGGGTCGTGCGCCAGGCCGCGCTGCTCGAGCTCGTCCTTGATCCAGCGGGCGACCTTCTCGGCGCGCCCCATCTCGGGGGAGATGGTGCCGCGGAGCATCGACACGCCGGGGCGCGAGCGCTCGGCGCCGTCGAGCCAGGGGGCGTAGAGCTGGTGGTGCTTGGCCGCCGAGCCGAAGTCCCACAGGATGGGCTCGTCGTTCTGGGGCAGCAGCGTGAAGCGCGCCACCTTGTCCTGCGCCCAGGTGCCGATGTGGGTGGCGGTGATGTAGCGGACGTTGTTCATGTCGAAGCACAGCAGCGCGCCGGCCTCCGATGCCGCCAACACCCTCTTGATGCGATCGAGGCGCTGGTTGCGGAGGCGCTCGAAGTTGATCCGCTCCTCCCAATCGACTGCCATGACGCCGTGTGTGTGAATGGCCATGTTCGCTCAGCCTCCCTTGCGCGCGCGCCGGACGCGGGTGCGCGCTAGCTGCGGGCGCCGCACATCTCGCGCGCCAGCGCGGTGAGTTGCTCGGGGGTGGGGACCGTGAGGTCCTCGAGGACGGGGGAGAAGGGTACGGGCACGTCCATCGCGCCCAGGCGCTTCACCGGGGCGTCGAGGTGGTAGAAGGCGCCGTCGGCGACCACCGCGGCCAGCTCGGCGCTGACGCCGTAGCTCTGGTGCCCCTCGTCGATCACCACCACGCGCCCCGTCTTCTTGGCGCTCTCGACCAGGGTGGCGGTGTCGAGCGGCACCATGCTGCGCGGGTCGACGACCTCGGCGGAGAGGCCCTGCGCTGCCAGCGTCTCGGCCGCGCGCAGCGCCACGACCACCATGCTGCTGGTGGCGATGAAGGTGATGTCGGTACCTTCGCGCTTGACGTCGGCCTGGCCCAGCGGGATCACGATCTCGCCCTCGGGCACCGGCCCCTTGTCCTGGAAGCTGAGCTTGTCCTCGACGATCACCACCGGGTTGTCGTCGCGGATGGCGGCCTTCATCAGCCCCTTGGCGTCGTAGGGGGTGGCGGGCAGAGCGACCTTGAGGCCGGGGACGTGGCTGACCCAGGCGTGCAGGCTCTGGCTGTGCTGGGCGGCGCTGCGGCGGGTCGCGCCGAGCGTGGTGCGCAGCACCATCGGCACCTTGAGCTTGCCCCCCGACATGTAGTGCGTCTTGGCCGCCTGGTTGACGAGCTGGTCCATCACCAGCGTCAGGAAGTCGCCGAACATCAGGTCCACCACCGGCCGCATGCCGGTCATGGCGGCGCCCACCGCCAGGCCCGCGAAGCCCGCCTCGCTGATGGGGGTGTCGCGCACCCTCTCGGGGCCGAACTCGTCCACCAGGCCGGACAGCACCTTGAAGGGGGTACCGGCCTCGGCGACGTCCTCGCCGAGGATGAACACGGCGGGGTCGCGACGCATCTCCTCGGCCAGCGCCTCGTTGACCGCCTGGGCGAAGGTGATGGTGCGCACCCCGGCGGCGGCCCGCGGCTCGACCGTCCGGCTAGGCGTAGACATGCAACGTCACCTCGCCCTCGTCGGGGTAGGGAGCGTCGAGCCCGAAGGCGACCGCCTTCTCGGCCTCGTCGCGGACCTCGGCCTCGATCGTGCCCAGCTCGTCGGCGGTGGCGATGTCGCGCTCCTGCAGCCACGCCCCGTACAGGGCGATGGGGTCGCGCTCGCTGCGCCAGTGCGCCTCCTCGTCCTTGGAGCGGTAGTAGTCGCGTTGGATGTCGCCGACGTGGTGCCCGTAGTAGCGGTAGGTGTGGGCCAGCAGGAACGAGGGGCCCTCGCCCTGGCGCGCACGCTCGACCAGCTCGGCGGTGACGGTGGCGACCGCCATCACGTCCTGCCCGTCGACCTCGGCGGTGTGGATGCCGAAGGCGCGCGGTCGGTCGAGGATGGTGCCGGCGGTGGTCTCCTCGAAGTGGGTGTACTCGTTGTAGAGGTTGTTCTCGCAGACGTAGATGACGGGCAGCTTCCAGAGCTGCGCCATGTTCATGACCTCGTAGAGCAGCCCCTGGCCCAGCGCGCCCTCGCCGAAGAAGCACGCCACCACCTGGTCGGTGCCGCGCAGGCGGGCCGACAGGGCCGCGCCGGTGGCGATGCCGGCCGAGCCGCCGACGATGGCGTTGGCGCCGAGGTTGCCGTTCTCCTGGTCGGCGATGTGCATGCTGCCGCCCTTGCCGCGGTTGTAGCCCGCCGCCTTGCCCAGGAGCTCCGCGAACATCAGGTCGAGGCGGGCGCCCTTGGCGATGCAGTGGCCGTGGCCGCGGTGGGTGCTGGTGATGTAGTCGTCGCGCCGCAGGGCGTCGCACACGCCCACGGCCACCGCCTCCTCGCCGGCGTACATGTGCGTCAGGCCGGGCATCTTGGCGGTGAGGTAGAGGTCGTTGGCGTGCTCCTCGAACACCCGGATGCGGACCATCTGGCGGTACGTCTCCAGGTGGCGCGCGGCGTCGACGGACGGCTCCTCGAGGGCCGCCCGCCTTCCACGCCGCTTCTTCGACGCGGTCTTGCTGGCTGCGGATCGACCCGTCACGCTTGGCTCCTTCCTCGCTGGGGGACCCGGTCGGAACCGCGCGGGCGGCTCAGGCGGTGTCACCTTCCGTCTCGTCGTGGCCTCCGGTCGTCTCGCGGAGGGCCTGTCGGCTGTCTTCCCGCACCTGCGCGAGGTGGGCGAGCATGGCGCGCCGGGCGGCGTCCGGGTCGCCCGCCTCGACGGCGGCGAGGATCTCGCGGTGGTGTTGCTGGCCACGGTGGGGGCCGCCGCTCACGGTGAAGATGTGACCCCGCAGCTCCTGCAGCAGGTCCACCACCGAGTCGAGCAGACGCGGCACGAAGTGGTTCTGGGTGGCGACGGCGAGGGCGACGTGGAAGCGATCGTCGGCCTCGATGAAGGCCCGGGCGTCGGCGAGGGTGCGGTCCATGTCGGCGACGGCGGCCCGCAGCGCGACGAGGTCGTCGTCACTGCGGCGCACGGCGGCGCGCGCGGCGATCTCGGGCTCGAGGATCTCCCGGACCTCCACCATCTCACCCAGGTGCTCCTCCGAGGCCAGCCCCATCATCAGCCGCAGCGACTCCTTGAGGGCGTCGGCGGTGCTGTCGATGACGAAGGTGCCCTGGCCGCGTCGTACCTCGACCAGGCCGTTGTGGATGAGCGTCTTCATGGCCTCGCGGATCACCGTGCGGCTCACCCCGAAGCGCTCGCCGAGACTGCGCTCGTTGGGGAGCTGGTCGCCGCTCGTGAGCTCGCCCGCCAGGATCTGACGACGGATCACCTCGACGACCTGTTCGTAGAGCTTGCGGTGCTGGAGGACATCGGTCATGGTGCAAACCCATGCATAAGATGCATTCTCTTGCACGAGGTATGGTGGTAATACCTCTCAGGGATAGGGTGAACGTAGCACGTCCCTCAGGCGCCTGTCAAGGAAACGGCGACGGTCGCGGGGTTTGACACGCCCTCGCCGGTATGCTAACGTTGAGCCCGTCCACAACTAGATTCTGCAGGCTCCGCGATTCCCTTCGCGCCGTCGCGACGGCCCTCTCCCGGGGGCGCGTCGGCTCGAACCCGAGAGGTGGTCCAGGCGGTCAACGCGATCTACAGCGTCCGGTGGTATGACCACCACACCACTAATAGTTATCGAGCGCGCGGACGGACGGTCGCGGGCGGGCGCGCCGGCGCAGGCCGGCCGCGCGTCCGGGAGGCCCGCGCAGCCGCGGTGGACGCGGTGGAGGAGACGAGGACATGGCCCAGATAGGATTCGTCGGACTCGGAGTGATGGGCGGGAGGGTCGCCAAGCGCCTTCTCGATGCGGGGCATGCCGTCACCGGCTACAACCGCACGCGCGCCAAGGCCCAGTGGTTGCTCGACGCCGGCATGGCCTGGGGCGACAGCCCGCGTGCCGTGGCCGAGGCCTCCGACGTCGTCTTCACCATGGTCACCAACACCGGCGCCCTGGAGGCCGTCACCGAGGGTCCCGACGGGGTGCTGGCCGGGCTGGGCGCGGGCAAGATCTACGTCGACATGAGCACCGTCAGCCCCGCCTACAGCCGGGCGCTGGCCGAGAAGGTCGAGGCGCGCGGCGCGCGCATGCTCGACGCTCCGGTGTCGGGCAGCGTGGAGACCCTGGAGCAGGGCAAGCTCACCTACATGGTGGGCGGGGCGCGCGCCGACTTCGACGCCGTCGAGCCGATCCTGCTCGACGTCGGCCCCAAGGCCACCTACGTGGGCGGCCACGGTCTGGCCGTCACCATGAAGATCGCCACCAACCTCAGCCTGGCGGTGCAGATGCTGGCCTTCAGCGAGGGTCTGCTGCTGGCCGAGCGCAGCGGCATCGCGCGGGAGACGGCGGCCGAGGTGCTGCTCAACAGCGTCATCGCCTCGCCCATGGTCAAGTACCGCGGACCGTTCGTATTGAAGATGCCGGACGAGGCGTGGTTCGACGTCAACATGATGCAGAAGGACATGAACCTCGCGCTCGAGCTCGGCCGCGAGGTCAACGTGCCCCTCCCCACCACCGCCGCCACCAACGAGATGCTCACGGCGGCGCGCGGCCTGGGGCTGGCCGAGCAGGACTTCGCCGTGGTGTTCGAGGTCCTCGCCCGCCTCTCGGCGGGGGGCTGACGGTGGCGGCCGAACGGCTCCGTCGCGAGTCCGGCCAACGCGAGGGCGCGAGCTCGGGCGAGGCTCCGCGGCTGGGCGAGTTCGGCTGCTACGTGGCCGGCACGTGGCGGCAGACCGGCGACCGCCTGCAGGTGCGCAGCCCCTACGACGGCTCGCTGGTGGCGATCGTGCACCGGGCGGGCCCCGCCGACATCGAGGCGGCCATCGCCCAGGCGACCGCGGCGTTCGAGGAGACCCGGCACCTGCCGGTGTGGAAGCGCGCGGCGGCGCTCGAGGCCGTCAGCGCCGGCATCGCCGAGCGGCGCGAGGAGCTCGCCCGCACCCTGGCGCTGGAGGCCGGCAAGCCCATCGCCGCCGCCCGCGGCGAGGTCGACCGGGCGGTGTTCACCTTCAAGGTCGCCGCCGAGGAGGCCAAGCGCGTCTACGGCGAGATCGTCCCCCTCGACTGGATCCCCGGCCTGGAGGGCCGCGAGGCGCAGGTACGGCAGGTGCCGTTGGGCCCCGTCGCGGGGATCAGCCCCTTCAACTACCCGCTCAACCTGGTGGCGCACAAGGTGGCGCCGGCGCTCGCCGCCGGCAACACCATCGTGCTGAGGCCGGCCAGTCAGACGCCGCTGTCGGCGCTGGCGCTGGCCGACATCATCCAGGGGTGCGGCCTGCCGGAGGGCGCCTTCAGCGTGGTGCCGAGCCGCACCGCCGACGCCGCCCCGCTGGTGGAGGACGAGCGCCTGCGGCTGCTCACCTTCACCGGCAGTCCGGCCGTGGGCTGGGCCCTGAAGGCGCGGGCCGGCCGCAAGCGGGTCACCCTGGAGCTCGGCGGCAACGCCGGCGTGATCGTCCACCGCGACGCCGACGTCGCCTTCGCGGCCGAGCGCGTGCTGTGGGGCGGGTTCCAGTACTCCGGCCAGTCGTGCGTGTCGGTGCAGCGCGTCTACGTGCACGACGACGTCTACGACGCCTTCCGTGACGCCCTGGTGCCGGCCGTCGCGGCGCTCAAGCTGGGCGATCCGCTCGACGACAGCACCGACGTGGGGCCCGTGATCGACGAAGGCGCCGCCGACCGCATCGAGAGCTGGGTGGCGGAGGCGGTGGCCGACGGCGCCCGCCTGTTGGCCGGCGGCGAACGCCGCGGCAACCTGTGGCCGCCGACCGTCCTCGAGGACGTCACGCCCGGCATGAAGGTGTGCTCCCAGGAGGTCTTCGCGCCGATGATCGGGCTCTACCGCTACCGCGACGTCGGCGACGCCATCGCCGCCGTCGACGCCAGCGACTTCGGCCTGCAGGCCGGGCTGTTCACGAACGACATGCGCGTCATCCGCGAGGCCTTCGACCGCATCGAGGTGGGCGGCCTGAACGTCAACGACGTGTCGACCTTCCGGGTCGACCACATGCCCTACGGCGGCGTGAAGCAGTCCGGAGCGGGACGCGAGGGGCTGCGCTACGCCATCCAGGAGATGAGCGAGATGAAGCTGCTGACGATCAACCCCAGGTGAGCGGGGTCGAGGTCGGCTTGCGTACGACGGACCCTGGAGGGAGGTGAGGGCACCCAGCCGAACGGTTCGATCGCGGGGCGACCCGCAGCGAAGGCGATACTCACGACGTACGACCGGAGGACGGAGGAGGTAGAGCGATGCTCAAACGATTCGCGACGATGGCCCTGGTGGCGCTGTTCGCGGCGACCGGGTTGGCCATGGCGCAGGGACCGATCAAGATCGGCATCTCGTTGCCGCTCACGGGCGACTTCTCGCAGCCCGGGGGCGCGGCGCAGAAGGGCTACAAGGTCTGGCAGAAGATCGTCAACGACTCCGGCGGCCTGCTGGGCCGTCAGGTCGACCTGGTGATCCGCGACGACGCCTCGGATCAGAACACCATCGTGGCCGACTACCAGCGCCTCATCACGCAGGACAAGGTGGATTTGCTGCTCGGCACCTTCTCCTCGCTGCTGAACCTGCCGGCCTCGGCCGTGGCCGAGAAGTACCAGATGGTCTACGTGGAGCCCGCCGGCGGCGCGCCGAAGATGTTCGAGCGCGGCTTCCACTACCTGTTCTTCGCGCAGCAGGCGACGGCGAACCACCAGGGCGACCAGTTCGTGAAGTGGGTGCTGTCGTTGCCCGCCGACCAGCGGCCCAAGACGGCGGCCTACCCGACGCAGGACGACCCCTTCACCAAGCCCGTGATCGACGGCATCCGCACGCAGCTCGAGGCGGCCGGCATCAAGACGGTCTACCAGACCGTGTACCCGCCCGACACCTCGAACTTCGACACCATCGCCAACGCCATCAAGGCCAGCGGCGCCGAGCTGGTGGCGGAGGGCGCGGTCTTCCAGGATGGCGTCAGCATGATCCGCTCGTTCCAGAAGCTCGGCTACAACCCGAAGGTGCTGTTCGAGACCTCGGCTCCCTCGCAGAGCAGCGAGTTCTCGAGCGCCATCGGACTGGCCAACACCGAGGGCATCTTCTACGCCGTCAGCTGGCACCAGGACCTGCCCACCACGCAGAACCAAGCGTTCGTGAGCACCTACCAGCAGATGTACGGCGCCGGCGCCATCCCCGAAGAGGACGCCGCCGATGCCTTCGCCACCGCGCAGGTGCTGGAGACCGCGGTCAAGGCGGTCGGTTCCCTCGACCAGACCAAGATCAAGGACTACCTGCACAGCCACACCGTTCCGACGATCCTCGGCGATCTGTCGTGGGACGATACGGGCGCGCCACAGTCGGCGTTCCTGCTCGCCCAGTGGCAGAACGGCAAGGCGGAGATCGTGCTGCCGAGGTCGGTCGCGACCTCGCCCACCATCACCTTCCCGAAGCCTGGATGGCAGTAGCTTCCCACTCGACCGGTCGGGGCCCCGTAGCAGGGGCCCCGACCGTCCCTGAGGCCCGCTCGGGGGTGGCGGGCGACCCCATCGTGCCGCCCACGCACGACCGACGAGGAGTCGCATGACACTGCTGGCCCAGGCGCTCGTTCTCGGGTTGCTCATCGGCGGCGTCTACGCCCTGTTCGCATCGGGGCTGACGCTGGTGTTCGGGGTGATGGGCATCGTCAACGTCGCCCATCCTGCGTTCTTGGTGCTGGCCGGACTGATCACCTACCAGTTGTGGTCGCTGCTCGGCATCGATCCGTTGCTGTTGACGTTGGTCACCACGCCCGTCATGTTCGGGCTCGGCTGGCTGGTCTACAAGGGCCTGATCGCCAGGGTTCGGTCGGGACCGGTGTCGATGTCGGTGGTGCTGACCTTCGGGCTGGCGATCGCGCTCGAGGGGTTCATGGGCATGACCTGGAAGAACGTCTTCCACTCGGTCACGCCCTCCTATTTCAACGAGGCGTTCCACGTCGGAGCCGTGATCGTGCCCAAGGCCCAGGTCTTCGGCTGCGCCGCTGCCGTCGTGGTGCTGTTCCTCCTCTATCTATTGCTGACGCGTACCTGGATCGGCCGCGCCATCCGCAGCGCCTCGGAGAACCCCGAGGGCGCCCACCTGGTGGGGATCGACATCGGCACGGTTTCGGCGCTCACGTTCGCCATCGGTGCCGCCACCGCCGGCGTGGGCGGCTCGATCATGGCCATCCTCTACCCGATCTTCCCGGCGTCGCAGTACGTGTGGATCTCGCGCACGCTGGGCATCATTGTGCTGGGCGGGATGGGGAGCCTCCCCGGCGCCGTCATCGGCGCCCTGATCCTGGGGATCGCGGAGACGCTGACGGCCACCTACGTCTCGACGCAGTGGTCGGTGGTGGTGTTCTACCTGGTGATCCTGCTGGTGCTGCTGATCCGCCCCGAGGGCATCCTGGGAGCGCGCGTGCGGAAGGACGTGGTGGCGTGACCGCTCCCAGCAACGCGGCCGTGGGTCGCAAGCCCGTGGTGACGCTCCGCAACGCGCTGTTCGTGCTGGCGGGGCTGACGCTGGTCGCCTTCCCGCTGCTGCGGCCGGGCGACCAGTACCACCAGACCGTGCTCATCCTGATCTTCGTGCTGGGGGTGATGTCGACCGGCTGGAACGTCATCGCCGGCTTCACCGGCTACGTCTCGCTGGGCCAGAGCGCCTTCCTGGGCATCGGCGCCTACACGGTGGGCCTGCTGGTCCACAAGGTCCACGTGTCGCCGTTCCTGCTGGCGCCGCTCGGCGGCATCGCGGCCGCCGTGATCGCAGCGTTGCTGGGCTCGACCATCATGCGCACGCGCGAGCACGCCTACGTCATCATCACCATCGCGTTCCTGTTCCTGATGCAGGCGATCGGCCTGAACGCGCCCGCTTTCACCGGCGGATCCGACGGCATCACCCTGCCGCTCCCGCCGTGGCCCCTCGACATCGGCAACATGCCCTTCTACTACAGCCTGCTGGCGCTGATGTTGCTGTCGACCTGGATGACCTGGTGGATCCGACGCACCAAGTTCGGCATGGGCCTGGTGGCGATCCGGGAGGACGAGGACAAGGCGGCCGCCATCGGTGTGCGCACCAGCGTCTACAAGGTGCTGGCGACGGTCGCCAGCGGGGTGTTGATCGGCGTCGCCGGCGGCATCTACGCCTACTTCCTGACGTTCATCGATCCGCGCGGCATGTTCGACATCCTGGTGAGCGTGCAGATCGTGCTGGCCACCTTGCTGGGCGGCCTGGGGACGATCTGGGGGCCGGTGCTGGGCGCCTTCCTGGTGGTGCCCATGAACGAGGTCACCAACGACGTGGTGGCGGCGCAGGGCGTGCACCTGTTCGTGTTCGGACTGGTGCTGATGGCCGTGGTGATGTTCCTGCCGCGGGGCCTCATCCCCACCCTGCGGGGCTGGATCGAGAGCCGTCGCGGGGGAGAGGTCGCCTTCGAGCGGCGCCAGGCGGTGGCCCGCGTGGTGGAGCTCACCGCGCCGCCTGCGACCGCCGGGCGCTTCGGTCCGCGGGCCTCGGAGTCGGGCCGGCCGCTGCTCCAGGTCGACGGTCTGGTGAAGCGCTTCGGAGGGCTGACCGCCGTCGACGGCTGCTCGTTCGCCGTGGCCGAAGGAAGCCTCACCGGGCTCATCGGCCCCAACGGCTCGGGCAAGACCACCGTGTTCAACCTCGTCAGCGGCATGATGCGGGCCAACGAAGGGCGCGTCCTCTTGGACGGCGAGCGCATCGACGGCCTGCAGCCCTGGGACCGCGCCTACCGCGGCCTGGGGCGGACCTTCCAGAGCACGCGGCTGTTCCCCAAGCTCACCGTCATGGAGAACGTGGTGGCGCCGCTCAAGCGGTTCCAGTGGGACCTGCTGCCGGCCGACGCCGTCAGCGGCCGCGAGGCCAAGCGCGCCCTCGAGCTGCTCGACTTCGTGGGGCTCGCCGACTTCGGACCGCAGCCCGCCTGGCAGCTCTCCTTCGGCCAGAAGAAGCTGGTGGAGCTGGCGCAGTTGCTCATGCTCGAGCCGCGCCTGATCCTGCTCGACGAGCCCGCCGGCGGCATCAACCCCGGCCTCATCGAACGCATCTCCGACACCATCCGGGCACTGAACAAGCAGGGGCTCACCTTCGTGATCGTCGAGCACAACATGCCGATGGTGCTGGAGCTGTGCGACACCATGCTGGTGATGGCGCGCGGCAGCGTCATCGCCGAGGGCAGCCCCGACGACATCCAGTCCAACCCGCTGGTGCTCGACGCCTACCTCGGCGAGGACTGGAACCGCGAGGCCGTCGACGAGGAGGCGAGCGCCTGATGCCGGCGATGCTGGAGTTCCAGAACGTGGTGTCGGGCTACGGCGGCGCCCGGGTGCTGCAGGGGGTGGACCTCGAGATCGAGGCGGGCGCCATCACCTGCGTGGTGGGCCCCAACGGCGCCGGCAAGTCGACGCTGCTCAAGACCGTGAGCGGGGTGTGCCGTGCCTTCGAGGGGAGCATCCGACTGAACGGGGCGGACACCCTGACGCGCCTCAGCCCGAGCGAGATCCTGGCCCGCGGCGTGGTCCAGGTCCCGCAGCAGAACGCGCTGTTCCCCAGCCTGACGGTCAAGGAGAACGTGCTGATGGGCGCCTACATCCTGCGCCGCAAGCCGGCGCTGGTGCGCCAGCGCTACCGCGAGGTCGAGGAGCTCATCCCGCTGGTGCGCGAGCGCGCCGGTGACCGCGCCGGCAACCTCTCGGGCGGGCAGCGCCGGGCGGTGGAGTTCGCCCGCAGCCTGATGCTCGACCCCACCCTGGTGCTGCTCGACGAGCCCTCGCTGGGGCTCGACCGCAAGAGCCTGAAGCAGGTGTGGGACCTGATCGGCGCCATGCGCGACCGCGGCAGGACCATCCTGCTGGTGGAGCAGAACGTGCGGCTGGGGCTGGGCGGCGCCGACTACGGGGTGGTGCTGGAGGGGGGCCGGGTGCGGCTCGCCGGGCCCGCCCGCGAGGTGCTCGAGCACCCGGAGATCGCCGACCTCTACCTGGGCGGCACGGTGCGAGATGCCTGACCCGCGCAGCGGGTCCGGGCGGGCGCGCGTCGCGCAGGGGAGGGGGTCCGCTCCCTCGAGGGCGCGGTCGTGAGCGCCGTGCTGTGGGCGGTGGTGGCGGGCGTCGCGTACGGCGTCTTCCAGGCCGTGAACCGCCGCACCCTGATCGACATGGGGGTGCTGGAGTCGACCTTCGTGCAGTTGCTGGTGAGCTCGCTGGTGCTCGCCGGGTTGGTGCTCGTCGCCCGCCAGGGGCGCGTGCCGGTGCTCCCCTCGGCGGCGCTGAGCCTGTTCGCGGCCGCCGGCCTGGTGCACTTCCTGGGCGGCTGGACGCTCCTCAACCGCAGCCAGCAGCTCCTCGGCGCGGCCCGCACCAGCCCGCTGCTGGCCACCGTGCCGCTGTTCGGCACGGCGCTGGCGCTGGCGGTGCTGCGCGAGGTGCCGAGCCTGCTGGCGCTCGTCGGCATGCTGACGATCGTGGCCGGCGTGGCGGTGGTGCAGCTCGGCCGCGCGCGTCGCGCCGACGGGGCTCACCTCCCCTGGTGGCGGGCGCTGGCGACCGCGCGCTTCGGCCTGGGCGCGGCCCTGTGCTGGTCGATCAGTCCGCTGTTCATCCGGCGCGGGCTCGCACTCGCCGACGACCCGCTGGCCGGCGTGACGGTGGGGATGATCGCCGCCACCGTCGCCTACGGCATCGTCCTGGCGGTCGGGCGGCGCTCGCCCTGGCGCGGCGTGCCGGCGGCCGCCATGACCTGGAAGGTCGGCGCCGGCGTGCTGGTGGGGTTCGCGACCTGGGCGCGCTGGGTGGCGCTGGCGCTGAACCCGGTGACGGTGGTGCTGAGCCTGGGGCTGCTGTCGGTCCCGACGGTGATCGCGCTGGCGCCGATGCTCGCCGGACGGCAGTTGGAGCGCGTCACCCGGGCGGTGGTGACCGGCTCGGCGCTGGTGGTGGCCGGGGCGCTGGTGCTGGTGGCGCCGGGAGTGAGGAGTCAACCGTGAACGTCGATGTGCATGGCCACGTGATCGTCCCCGAGATCACCCGCGAGGCGGGCGGCGACGAGGCGTGGCGCCCGTCGGTGAGCTGGCAGGACGGCGCCCAGGTGGTGCGCTACCGTGGCCGCGAGATCCGCTCGGCGCTGCGCGAGTTCGTGCGCGTCGATCGCATCCTAGAGCAGGCGGCGCGCGAGGGGGTCGACCACGTCGTGCTGTCGCCCTGGGTCAACCTGCTGCCCTTCGACCTCGAGCTCGACGAGGCCCTCGACGTCTGCCGGCTGCAGAACGAGGCGCTGTCGCGCGCCGCCGGCAGCTACCCGGGGCGGGTGACGGGCCTGGGGGCGGTGCCGCTGCAGGAGCCCGAGCGCGCCGCCGAGGAGCTCGCGCGCGTGATGGCGCTGCCGGGCATGGTGGGGGTCGAGACCAGCGCCAGCGTGCGCGGCCTCTACCTCGGCGACGATCGCTTCCTGCCCTTCTGGGCGGAGGCCGAGCGGCTCGGGGCGCTGGTGTTCGTGCACCCCACCACGCGCGGCTTCGGGCTGCCGGTGTTCGACGACTACTACCTCTGGAACACCGTCGCCAACCCGCTGGAGACGGCCGTGACGGCGGCGCACATGGTGATGGCGGGGGTGCTCGAGCGCCACCCCGAGCTGCGGGTGCTGCTGGCCCACGGCGGCGGGGCGCTGCTGGCGCTGCGCGGCCGGCTGCGCCACGCCGCCGGCTTCCAGAAGCAGGCCCGCGCGCGCCTGCAGGGCGACTTCGACGACTCGCTACGGCGCTTCTACTACGACACCGTCACCTTCGACCGCGACCTGCTGCGGGCGCTGGTGGACTACGTGGGGACGGAGCGGGTGCTGCTCGGCTCCGATCGCCCCTTCGACATGGGCACGGAACGGCCGGTGGAGGAGGTGCGCGCCCTGCGCCTGCCGGCCGAGCAGGAGCGAGCCCTGCTGGGCGGCAACGCCGAGCGACTGCTGGGGCTCGGGGCCGCCGACCGCGCCCCGAGCTGAGCCGGGGGAGCCCCGGAGAACGCCGAGGAGGTCACCGCCATGGCCGATGCCAGGATCGCGTCCGCCGTCGCCAACTGGGCGCCGCGCTTCACCTCGCAGGGGGTCGATCCCAACGACTTCGTGCGCGTCACCGCGGGGCTCGAGCGCTGGGAGGAGTGGCTCGACGCCTGGTGCGCCAACGGCGACGCCCACGCCGAGCTGGCCGCCCAGGCCGAGGCGCGCGGACGTGCGCTCACGGCGGGGGAGGCGTGGGTGCGCGCCGCGCTCAGCTACCACTTCGCCAAGTTCGTGTGGATGGTCGACCCCGCCAAGCACCGCACGGCGGCCGACCACGCCGTGAACGCCATGCGCAGCGCCCACCGCCTGCTCGACCCCACGGCCGAGCGCCTCGAGGTGCCGTTCGAGGGCGGCGCCATGACGGCCAACCTGCGCCGGCCCGCCGGCGTGGCGAGGCCTCCGCTGGTGCTGCTGCTGCCCGGTCTCGACTCCACCAAGGAGGAGTTCTTCCATTGGGAGAACGTGTTCCTGGCCCGCGGCATGGCGACGCTGTCACTCGACGGCCCCGGCCAGGGGGAGACCGGCTACTTCAGCGTCATCCACCCCGACTACGAGGTGGGCCCGGCCGCCGTGCTCGACCACCTGGCCGGCCGCGACGACCTCGACCTGGGGCGCGTCGGGGTGGCGGGGGTGTCGCTGGGCGGCTACTACGCGCCGCGCACGGCCGCCTTCGAGCCGCGCATCAAGGCGGCGTGCGCCATCGGCGGGCCCTACGACTTCGGGGAGCGCTTCGACGAGTTGCCCCCCATCACGCGCGAGACCTTCGTGCACCACTCCGGCGCGGCCGACCTCGACGAGGCCCGCGAGCTGGCGCGGCGGCTGAGCCTGGCCGGGGTGCTCGAGCGGGTGACGCAGCCGCTGCTGGTGATCTTCGGCAAGCTCGATCGGTTGATCCCCTACCGGCAGGCCGAGCGCGTGGCCGCCGAGGCCCCGAACGCGGAGCTGGTGATGTACGAGGACGGCAACCACGTGTGCAACAACCTGCCCTACCGCTACCGGCCGCTCGCCGGCGACTGGATGGCGGAGCGGCTGGCCGAGGCGGGCTGAGCGATGGTGGACCGCTTCACGCCCGACGAGATGGCCCGCCGCTGGCGCTCGGCCCGCGGCCTCATGGCCGAGCACGGCCTCGACGGCCTGCTGCTGTTCGGCAACTCGGGGGTGAACCGGCACAACGAGGCCAACGTCTTCTGGCTGTCGAACCACCTCGACCTGCACCACTGCTACCTGGTGGCCCCGGCCGACGAGGCGCTGCCGCCCGCGCTCTACACCGGCCTCACCAACCACGTGCCCAACGCCCGTCAGGTCAGCGACATCGAGGACGTGGCCTGGGGCGGCTACGATCCCGCGACGACCGTGGCCGAGCGCCTGCGCGCCCAGGGGCTGGCCCGCGCTCGCCTGGGGTTGGTCGGCGTGAACGCCGGGTTCGGGATGGGCATGCCGTACCAGCACCACCGGACGCTCCGCGAGGCGCTGCCGGAGCTGGAGCTCGTGGACGTCACGCGCGACTTCGCGCGCCTCCGGGCGGTGAAGTCGGCCGAGGAGATCGCCTGGTTGCGCAAGGCGACGGCCTTCACCGACCGGGCCGTGGAGGCGCTGTGGCGCGACGTCCGTCCGGGGATGCCGGAGTACGCGCTGCTCGACCTCATCGAGCACGCCTACCGGCCCCTCGGGGGGCAGCCCCACATCGCCTTCCTGCGCTCCATGCCGATGGACGCGCCCAACGGTTGCCTGCCGGCCCAGAACCCGTCGGCGCGGCGCATCGAGGAGGGCGACGTCATCATCACCGAGATCAGCGCCTCGTACTGGGGCTACTCGGGGCAAATCCACCGGCCGGTGTTCGTGGGTCGGGAACCGACGGCACCCTGGCAGCGCATGTTCGACGCCGCCCTCGAGGCCTACCGGCGCATGCTCGAGGCCATCCGCCCCGGAGCCGTCGAGGGCGACGCCGTGCGGGCCGCCTCGGTGCTCGGCGAGCGCGGCTACGACATCTACGACGACCTCGTGCACGGCTACGGGGTCGACATCCATCCGCCCCTCATCGATCGCTCGTGCGCGCGCTACTGGCCCTGGGACGAGGCGCGTCCCGCGCCCGCGGGACGCGCCTTCGAGCGCGACATGGCGATCGTCGTCCAACCCAACCCCATCACCCCCGACGAGCGCATGGGGCTGCAGTTGGGCGCGCTGACGATCGTGACGGACGAGGGCGCGCGCTCGCTCCACGAGGTGCCGCTCGAGCCGCTGGTGACCGCACCGTGAGCGCGCCGCCCGAGGTGGGTGTCGGCCTGGTGGGGGTCGGGCGCTGGGGCCGGCGCCTGGGCGCGGCGCTGCGCCGCGCCGAGGGCGTGCGTCTGGTGAGCTGCACCTCGCGGTCCGAGGAGGCCAGATCGGCCGCGGCCCGCGAGCTGCGCTGTGGTGTCGCGGAGAGCCTGGAGGCCATGCTCGACGACCCCGCCGTCGAGGCGGTGGTGGTGGCGACGCCCAACGACCTCCACGAGGCGGTCTGCGTGGCCGCAGCCGAGCGCGGCCTGCACGTCTTCGTGGAGAAGCCGATCGCCTCCGACGAGGCCGCCGCCGGGCGCATCGTCGACGCCTGCCGGGCCGCCGGCGTGACGCTGCAGGTCGGCCACGCCTTCCGGCGGCTGGGATCGTCGCGGGCGGTGGGTCGGTTGCTGCGCTCGGGCGCGCTCGGCGAGGTGGTCCTGGCCGAGGCGACCTTCGCCCTGCCGGGGGCGTTCGCGAGCGGGGGCTGGCGTGCCAGCCGGCGCAGCCTGCCGGGGGGCCCGATGATGCAGCTCGGCATCCACCACGTCGACACCCTGATCTCGTGGCTGGGGCCGGTGGCCGCGGTGCGCGGGTCGCTGGGGCACGTGGCGGCCGATGCCGACATCGACGACGTGGCCGTGGCCGTGCTCGAGCATGCCTCGGGCGCCCGCTCGGTGGTCGCCACCAGCTACGTCTCGCCGAAGGCGTACGCGCTCAGGCTCTACGGCACGCACGCCAACCTGGAGCTCCGCACCGCCATGGAGGTGTGGCCGCAGGCCGAGCGCATGGACCACGCCACCACGCTGACGCTGGACCGAGGCGGCGAGACGCGGCGCGTGCCCTTCGAGGTGCGCGACATGGTCGTGGACGAGCTGGCGGAGTTCGGACGCTGCGTGCGCCACGGCTCGGCACCGGAGACCGGGGGCGCGGAGGGGCTGGCGGCCCTCCGCGTCGTGCGCTCGCTCGTGGAGGCCGCCGACGACGGCAGGCGCGACGTGGAGCTGGCGTCGCGCAGCGGACCGTGAAGGAGCGCGGGCCGCGCTAGGCATCGGGGGACGGGGGCGGGTCCGGAACGGACCCGGCGGCGCGCACGGCGCGCGGGAAGGAGAGCCATGGAGAAGCAACGCATCAGCTACGTGGATCCGTCGACGCTGGACGACGCCGCCATGCTGGAGGAGCTCAAGCGCTGCGCGCGCGAGGGTACGCCGCGCCCCGAGAGCTCGGCGGTGCGGGCGCACGTGCCGGCGGTGTTCTGGTCGTTCGCCAACGCCTGGCGCGACACCTTCAAGCACGGGGTGTGCGACCACGCCATCAAGGAGCTGTGCCGGGTGTACGTGTCGCGCTCGGTCAAGTGCGAGTACTGCGGCAACCAGCGTTCGATGGCGGCCGCGCGCGACGGCCTGGCCGAGGACGACTACCGGGCGCTGATGGAGTTCGAGAGCTCCGAGCGCTACGACGAGCGCCAGAAGGCGGCGCTGTCCCTGGCGCAGGCGATCGCCTGGCACTCCGACCTGACCGACGACGATTGGGACCGACTCCACCGCCACTTCAGCGAGCCGGAGCTGGTGGAGCTGGGCTACTTCATCGGCCTGACGCTCGGGCAGCAGAGCTTCCTGCGCCTGCTCAACATCGGGCACCACGAGGTGTTGGACCTGGGCGACGCCTCGCTGGCCCCGGGGTTCGAGACGAAGGAGGCGATGGAGGAGACGCGCTCCTCGGAGGACTACTGGGCGCGGGATTGAGGGCGCGCCCGCCTTGGCGGGCGCGCCGCCTCAGTCCTCGAAGTTCATCTGGATCGCCTTCACCCGGCTGAAGCTGCGCATCGCCTCGGTGAAGTCCTTCTTGCGTCCGACGCCGCTGCGCTTGTAGCCGCCGAAGGGCAACCCGAGCTCTCCGGTGTTGACGCGGTTGACGGCCACCACGCCGGCCTCGATGCGGCTGGCCATGCGGTGGGCGGTGCCCAGGTCGCGCGTCCATACCCCGGCGGTGAGCCCGTAGTCGACGGCGTTGGCGATGCGGACGGCCTCGTCCTCGTCGGAGAAGGGCAGGATGCCGGCGACCGGACCGAAGACCTCCTCGGTCATGATGGTCGCGTCGGGAGCGGCCTCGGTGACCACGGTGGGCGGGATCCAGAAGCCGCCGGTGTAGCGGCCCTCGGTCGGCAGCGGGGCCTGCGCGGGGATGCACGCACCCTCGGCGGTGGCGCGTTCGAGCGCCTCGCGCACCTTCTCCTGCTGGCGTCGGCTCACCATCGGCCCTACGATCGAGCGCTCGTCGAAGCCGTCGCCGACCACCAGCCCGGCCACGGCCGAGGTGAAGCGCTCGAGGAACGCCTTGTAGACATCCTGGTGGACCAGCACGCGCTCGCTTCCCGAGCAAGCCTGCCCGCTGTTGAAGAAGGCGCTGCGCACCATCCCCTGCACGGCCTTGTCGAGGTCGGCGTCGGGGAAGATGATCGAGGCGTTCTTGCCCCCCAGCTCCATCATCGTCGGCAGGATGCGCGTCGCCGCCGCCGCCAGGATCTTCTCGCCGGTCCGGTCGCTGCCGGTGAAGGCGATGAAGTCGATGCCGGGGTGGGCCACCAGCTGCACGCCGGTGTCCACGCCGCCGGGGATGACGTTGAGCACGCCGGGAGGCAGCACATCGGCGGCCAGCTCGGCGATGCGCAGCGACGACAGTGGCGTCTCGGGCGCGGGCTTCAGCACCACCGTGTTGCCGGTGGCGAGGGCCAGGGCGCCGAAGTCGGCGGTGTGCATAGGCGGCCAGTTCCAGGGGATGATGACGGCCACCACGCCGTAGGGCTCGTAGACGATCTTGCGCATCTCGCCCGGGGCGTCGAGCACCGCCTGACCGTAGAACTTGTCGGTCGCGCCGGCGTAGAAGCGGAAGGTGCGCTCGGCGTTGGTGACGTCGCGGGCCGACTGCACGCGGGGCTTGCCGTTCTCCCAGGTCTCGAGGTCGACGAGCTCGTCGTGGTGACGGCGGATGCGCTCGGCGATCTCGAAGAGCATGGCGGCACGCTTCTCGGGCTGGATCCAGCGCCAGCTCCGGTAGGCGTCGCGGGCGGCCGTGACGGCCGCATCGACGTCGGCCTGCCCGGCGGCGGGCGCCTCGCCCAGGACCTCGCCGGTGGCCGGGTTCGTCACCGGCAGCGAGGTCGACCCGCTGCCCGATACGAACGCGCCGCCGATCAGCATCTTCCAGGCCGGACGATCCATGAACGGGTGCTGGGCCATCAGTCGCTCTCCTCCCGGGGGACCGGCGCGCTGCGCGTCAGGGCACGGCCACCCGTCCGCCCCCCGGCGAGGCGGCCGGGGCGCCGGGTCCGCTGCGGTGCTGCAAGCGCATACATCGGATGCAATCTATTGCAAGAAGTATGGTGGTCATACCTCTCGGGAACGCCCCGAAGGTAGCACGGCCGAGCGCGCTCCGTCAAGGAAACGCCCGCCCTGCGCGGTTTGACACGGGTGGGGCGTTGTGGTAGGTTGTCCATCGTCCACAACTCGTTTGCCTGGCTCTCGCGAGCGGATCGACGCGCGGGGGTCGAGCGCCCTCCACGAGGGCGCGGTGTCGGATCAAGGAGCTGTCGCGGTGGACGTGGCGTTCGCCTCTCCAAGGTGGTATGACCACCACACCACTAATAGTTATCGAATTCGGGACCGTCGACGCGGCCCGCGGCCCGAGGGCCGCGGTGGGCTGCGCGCGGGGCCCCTGCCGGCCGCCACGCGGTCGTTCCCCAGCGTGTTCTCCCTGGAGGTGTTCGAGTCCCGAGCCGAGGCCCGCCGCCCGCGAGCGGCGAGGATCGCGGCCCGATCCGAGGAGGTGAGCGGGACCACCTGAGTGCCGAGCGCCGCGGAGAACGTGGGGTCCGACGCGAGCGCCGCACGGAACACCGAACCCAAGCGTTGAGCTTGCCGTGGGAGGCAACCATGCATAGGAGAATCGTGGCGTTCGTCGCCGCGGCCGTCCTGCTCGTCGGTGCCGGCCTGGCGGCGGCGCAGGGCCCCATCAAGATCGGGATCTCGCTGTCGCTCTCGGGCGACTTCTCGGCCGATGGCCAGGGTTTCCAGAACGGGTACGAGCTGTGGGCGGACCAGGTCAACGCCTCCGGCGGGCTGCTGGGCCGCCAGGTGAAGCTCGACATCGTCAACGACAACTCCAGCCCCGACCAGGTCCAGACCAACTACCAGAAGCTCATCACCGTGGACAAGGTGCCGCTGGTGCTCGGGCCCTTCTCGACGCTGCTCACCAAGCCCGCCTCGGTGGTCGCCAACCGCTACGGCTACGCCATGGTCGAGGGCGCGGGCGGCGCGCCGTCGGTCTTCAACCGCGGCCTCAAGAACGTCTTCGACGTGGCGCTGCCGGTGATCAACGACCTCGACAGCTTCACCCAGTACATCCTGTCGTTGCCGCCGGGCCAGCGCCCGTCGACGGTCGCCTACGCCACCAACGATGACCCCTTCACGCAGCCGCAGATCGAGCGCTCGCGGAAGCTCTTCGAGGCCGCCGGCCTCAAGACGGTGTCGTACCAGACCTACCCGTCGGAGACGACCGACTTCAACCCGATCGCCGACAAGATCATCCAGTCCAAGGCCGACATCGTGGTGGCCGGCACCTTCATGCCGGACATCGTGGCCTTCGTGCAGCGCTTCCGCCAGCAGCACTACAACCCGCAGGCGCTCATCGCCACCGCCGGCCCCGACCTCGGGTCGCAGTTCACCAAGGCCGTCGGCGGGGCCCAGGTGGCCGAGGGCATCCTCGTGCCCAACACCTGGTACCCGGGCGCCGACAACCCCGGCAACGCCGCCTTCGTGAAGGCCTACCTCGCCAAGTTCGGGGGCGCCGCCGCCGACATCAACGGCGACGCGGCCGAAGGCTACGCCGCCGGCCAGGTGCTGCAGCAGGCGGTGGAGAAGGTCGGCAGCCTCGACAACGCCAAGATCATCGCGGAGCTGCACTCCGGCGATACCTTCCAGAGCATCCTGGGTCCCGTGACGTTCAACAGCGTGGGCGAGAACACCGCTGCCAAGGCCTACCTGTTCCAGTGGCAGCAGGGCCAGTACCTGCCCGTGTACCCGCTCGCCGCGGCCGTGGCTCCGTTCGAGTACCCGAAGCCGGCCTGGCACTGACGTGAGATCCCCCGGTCCCGGAGGGGACGGCGCGCTGGCGTCGTCCCCCCGCCCGGGGCGGTGGTGTCGCCCGCCCGCGCGGGCGACGGCCGCCGTCACGGGCGTCACCATCGGAGTCCTTCCATGCGATTGATCGTCGACGCCGTCATCACAGGGGTCCTGTCCGGCGGCATCTACGTGCTGATGGCCCTCGGTCTCACCCTCATCTTCGGCGTGATGGACATCATCAACGTCGGTCAGGGTGCGCTGGTGATCCTGGGTGCCTATCTCAGCTACCTGCTGCAGCAGCACCTGCACATCGACCTCTTCGTCGGCCTGATCCTCACCATGCCGGTGATGTTCGCGCTGGGCGTGGGCCTGGAGGCGGCGTTCATCCGCCCCATCCGTTGGGAGCGCACCACCCTGTCGATCCTGGTGACGTTCGCCATCGCCTTGCTCATCCAGGGCGCGTTGTCGCTCACGTTCTCCACCAACCTGGTGCAGATGCATGCCTGGTACGTCTCGCACTCCCTCAAGATCGGCAGCTTCTATCTCGCGTGGGTCTACATCTTCGACTTCCTGCTGAGCGTGGTGCTGGTCGCGGCGCTGTACGTGGTGCTCAACCACACCAAGTTCGGCGCCGGCCTGAGGGCGTCGATGCAGAACCGCACCGCCGCACAGCTCATCGGCATCGACGTCGAGCGCGTGTCGGCCATCACCTTCGGGATCGGCGTCGCCCTGGCCGCGGCCGGCGGCATGGCCTACGGCGCCACCTCCGCCTTCAACCCCAACAGCCAGTACGACCTCATCTCGCGCTTGCTGGTCATCATCATCCTCGGGGGGATGGGCAGCCTGCGCGGTGCCGTGGTGGCCGGCTTCGGGATGCTGATCGTCGAGGACGTCACCTCGGTGGTGTGGTCGCCGGTGTGGGCGAGCACGGTGTTCTACATGCTGCTGGTGGTGGTGTTGGTGCTCCGCCCGCAAGGGCTCTTCGGCCGGCTCGAGAGCAGGCGCCAATGAAGGCGCTCCGTCCGCTGGGGTTGCTGGCGCTGCTGGCGCTGGCCGTGCTCTTCCCGCTGCTGTTCCCCAACCCGGCGGTCGACACGGTGGCGGTGCTGACGGTGCTCTTCGCTACCGCCGTCACCGCCTGGAACACCTTCTCGGGCTACAGCGGCTACATCTCGATCGGGCACGCCGCCTTCTTCGGCATCGGATCGTACGCCGTCGCCATCCTCTGTCAGGACTGGCACGTCCCCGGCGGCTACCTGCCGTTCCTGCTGCTGCCGTTGGCGGGGCTGATCGCCGTGGCGTTCGCCATCCCCATGGGCTGGATCGCGCTTCGGACGCGCAAGCACACCTTCGTCATCCTCACCATCGCCATGTTCTTCATCATGCAGTTGATGGCCTTCAACCTTCGCAGCGTCACCAACGGCTCGCGCGGCATGAGCCTGCCGATCCCGGTGAGCTGGAGCGGCGCCTTCTACGACCTGCCGTTCTACTACGTGGGCCTGGCGCTGCTGCTGGTGGCGGTGGCACTGTCGTGGTGGATCCGCAACTCCAAGTACGGGCTCGGCCTGCTGGCGATCCGCGACGACGAGGACCGGGCGCGCGGGCTGGGCGTTCGTACCGGCGCGTTCAAGCTCACCGCCTTCGTCCTCGCCGCCTTCTTCTTCGGCATGGTCGGAGGGCTCCACGCCTACTTCGTCGAGTCGATCTTCCCGGCCTTCGCGTTCGACCCGCTCATCGACCTGATGGTCGCGCTGATGGCCTTCCTCGGCGGCCTCGGGACCATCTCCGGGCCCCTGCTCGGCGCGGTCATCCTGGTGCCGGCGCAGCAGTTCTTCACCATCTGGTTCAACAAGCCCGGCTTCTACCTGATGATCTACGGTGCCATGTTCCTGGCCATCATCCTGCTGCTCCCCCAGGGCATCGTGCCGGCGCTGCGCGGGCGCTTCACCAAGGCGGAGACGCTGGCGGGGCCGGTGCGATCGGGCGACGACGGTGACGTCGCAGCGGCGGTGGCCTGGGCCGGCGACGTCGGCGACGGCGAGCGCGGAGGCGGAGCATGAGCCTGCTGCAGACCCGAGCCGTGTCCAAGGCCTTCGGCGGGGTGCAGGCGCTCGACGGGTGCACGCTCGGCGTCGAGCGCGGCAGCCTGACCGGCCTCATCGGCCCCAACGGTTCCGGCAAGACCACGCTGTTCAACGTCATGACCGGCTACGAGGCGGTCGACGGCTGCACCGTCACCTTCGACGGCCACGAGATCACCAACGCCACGCCCGACCGCGTGTTCCAGCTCGGGATCGGCCGCACCTTCCAGCTCACCCGCATCTTCCCGCGCCTTACGGTGCTGGAGAACATGCACGTGGCGGCGCAACGCGAGGGTTGGCGCTCGCTGTTCGGCCGCTGGAGCTCATCGCGGGAGCACCAACGGGCGCTCGAGCTCCTCGACTTCGTGGGCCTGACCCGGCTCCAGGACGTGCCGGCGGGGAACCTCTCCTACGGTCAGAAGAAGCTGCTCGAGTTCGCCTACGTCCTGGTGGCCGAGCCCGACGTCATCCTGCTCGACGAACCGGCCGGCGGGGTCAACCCGACCATGATCCACTACCTGACCGACCGCATCCGCGAGCTCAACCAGCGGGGCGTCACCTTCCTGATGGTGGAGCACAACATGGAGTTCGTGATGGGGCTGTGCGACCGGGTGGTCGTCATGAACCACGGCGAGATCATCGCCGAGGGGGAGCCCGAGGCCGTCCGCAGCGATCCCAAGGTCCTCGAGGCCTACCTGGGGGCATGACCATGATCCTGTCGATGCGCAACGTGACCGCCGGCTACGACGGCAGCGACGTGCTGAAGTCCCTGGACCTGGACGTCGAGGAGGGCTCGATCACCTGCATCGTGGGGCCCAACGGCGCCGGCAAGTCCACCGTCCTCAAGGTGATCAGCGGTCTGCTCAGGGCGCGCCGCGGCGAGCTGCGGTACCGGGACCGGCCGATGACGGGCCTCAACCCGCGCAGGGCGCTGGCGCTGGGGATCGTGCAGGTGCCCCAGAACCACAGCCTCTTCCCGGCCATGACGGTGCGGGAGAACGTCCGGCTGGGCGCCTTCACCGTCTCCGACCCCGCCATCGTCGACGCGCGCATGCGCGAGGTCGAGGCGATGTTCCCCATCGTCCGCGAGCGCGCGAGCGAGCGGGCGGGCAACCTCTCCGGCGGCCAGCAGCGGCTGGTCGAGTTCGCGCGCTGCCTGATGCTGGATCCCGAGCTGATCCTGCTCGACGAACCGTCGATGGGGCTCGATCCCCGCACCCTTAAGTCGGTGTTCGAGACCGTCGCCCGCATGCACGAGGGCGGACGGACCATCCTGCTGGTGGAGCAGAACGTACGGGCGGGCCTGGGCATCGCCACCCACGGCATCGTGCTGGAGAGCGGACGGGTCCGGCTGGAGGGCTCGCACGACGAGGTGCTCGGCAACCCCCAGATCGGACGGCTCTACCTCGGCACGACCGTCTCGGAGGCGTGACCCGGCGGCGCCGCTACCTCGAACTTGTACCAGGTCCAAGATCGCCCGGCGAGCTCGTCCCGCCGGGCGCTTAGACTGGGGCACGTCTCCTGGAGGGCCACCGTGCTGAGCTCGCTCGAGAAACTCGTCTTCCTGGTGCTGGCGCTGGTGTCGGTGGGGCTGGCCTACGGCGGCTTCGCGCGCCTGGTGCGCGTGGTGGCGCGCGGTCCACGCGGCAGCTCCCGGCGCCTCGACCGGTTGCCGAGCCGCCTCGGCGAGGGCCTGCTAAGGGTGCTCTCGCAGCGCACCGTCTTCCGGGCGCGCCCGTGGGTGAGCTTCTTCCACGCCTTCATCTTCTACGGCTTCGTGCTCTATCTGCTGGTCAACGCCATCGACCTCCTCAACGGCTACCTGCCCCGCGCCTGGACCGAGGGGCTGCGTCTCGGCGTCGTCGGCGACGCCTACCGGCTGCTCGCCGACGTGCTCACGGTGCTGATCCTGGTGGGCATGGCGTACATGCTGGTGCGCCGCTTCCTGGCGCGCGACCGCCGCCTCCAGCACAATCCGCGCACCCTGCTCCACGAGGACGTCCGCCAGGGAGGCATCCAGCGCGACAGCCTGGTGGTGGGCGTGTTCATCCTCCTGCACGTGGGCTTCCGCTTCCTCGGCGAGAGCTTCCTGCTCGCCTCCGAAGGCCACCCCGACGCCTTCCAACCCTTCGCCAGCGCCTTCGCCGCGCTGGTCGGGTACGGCCCCGGGCGCATCTGGGGCTGGCACCTGGGCTGGTGGGTGGCCCTGGGGCTGATCCTGGCGTTCCTGCCGTACTTCCCGCGCTCGAAGCACCTGCACCTGATCGCGGCGCCCTTCAACTTCGCCTTCGAGCGGCGCCGCGAGGACGGCACCCGGACGCCCAGCGGCGTGCTCGAGCCCATCGACTTCGAGGACGAGTCCGCCGAGCAGTTCGGTGCCGCCAGCCTCGAGCACCTGGGCTTCGCGCAGCTCCTCGACCCCTACGCCTGCATCCAGTGCAACCGCTGCGCCAACGTGTGCCCGGCCAACCAGACCGGCAAGGCGCTCAGCCCCGCCGCCCTCGAGATCAACAAGCGCTACGAGCTCAACCGCGTGGGCGCGGCGCTGGCCGCCGGCGAGGCCAGCCCGCGGCCGCTCCTGGAGTTCGCCATCCCGGCCGAGGCGCTGTGGGCGTGCACCACCTGCGGGGCGTGCATGGAGGTATGCCCGGTCGGCTGCGAGCAGATGATCGACATCGTCGACATCCGGCGCGACCTGGTGATGATGCAGGGCGAGTTCCCGGCCGAGCTGCAGACCGCCTTCCGCGGCATGGAACGCACCGGCAACCCCTGGGGCCTCGGCAAGGACAAGCGCATGGACTGGGCCGACGGCCTCTCGGTGCCGACCGTCGAGGAGCGCCCCGACTTCGAGGTGCTGTTCTGGGTGGGCTGCGCCGGCTCGTACGACCCGGCGGCGCAGCAGACCACCCGCGCCATGGTGCGCATCCTCGAGCAGGCGGGCGTCAACTACGCCGTGCTGGGCAAGGCCGAGACCTGCACCGGCGATCCCGCCCGCCGCGCCGGCAACGAGTACCTCTACTACCAGCTCGCCAGCGAGAACGTGGCCGTGCTGAACGAGACGCTGCTGTCCGAGAACCTCGAGCCCGGCAGCGAGAAGCTGGTGCTCACCACCTGCCCGCACTGCTTCAACGCGCTGTTCAACGACTACCCGCAGCTCGGCGGGAGCTACCACGTGGTGCACCACACCCAGCTCATCGAACGGCTGATGGACGAGGGGCGGCTGCCGCGGCTCGCGTTGGACCGCAGCGTCACCTACCACGACCCCTGCTACCTCGGGCGCCACAACGGCGAGTTCGACGCCCCGCGGGCGGTGCTCACCGGAGGCGGCGGGGAGCTGCGCGAGATGGCGCACAACCGCGAGGACGCGCTGTGCTGCGGCGCCGGCGGCGCGCAGTTCTGGAAGGAAGAGGAAGAGGGCGACGGGCGCGTCTCGGAGCTGCGCTTCAGCCAGGCGCAGGCCACCGGCGCCGAGGTGGTGGCGGCCGCCTGCCCGTTCTGCAAGGTGATGCTCTCCAGCAGTGAGAGCGCCGAGCGCGAGGGCGCGCCCGAGGTGCTGGACGTGGCGCAACTGGTGGCCTCGCAGCTCGACGCCATCCAGTCCCGACTCGACTCTGGCGGCGGTCCGGCGGGCGACTGAGGACCCGGCAGCGGCGGTGGGTCGGGGCTCCGGCGGAGTGGCATTGTCGGCAGGGAGGGCTCGGCGCGGTCCCGTATGCTGGTGGGCCTAGGGACGGCGGCGCGCTCGGCGGGGGGTGAGGCCGCCCGGCGTCCTGCGTCGTTCTAGGAGGCCGATCCCTCGTGTGCGCCGAACCGGCGAGGAAGCCGGACGATCTCGATCCCGACGCCCTGTTCCGGCACCACCCCCACCCCATGTGGGTCGTGGACGTCGCCAACCTGCGACTGATCGACGTCAACCTGGCCGCCCTCGAGCGCTACCGCCTCGAACGCCCCGCCTTCCTGGCCCGTACCCTGCCCGAGATGTGGCTGGCCGGGGCGCCGCGGCTCACCGCCGCCACCGCCGATCCCCACGTGCTGGCCGGAGCCGTCAGCGGGCCCGCGCTGCACCGGCGCGGCGACGGCTCGGTGCTGGCGGTACGGGTGGAGGCCCGAGCCCTTGCCGGCAGCGGCACCCAACGCCTGCTGGTCACCGCCACCCCCGATCCCTCGGCGCTGGCGGCCGGCGCCGACGGCGACGGGCTGGCCGGGGCGCTGCTCGAGCTCGGCTCCGACGCGGTGCTGCTGCTCGACGAGGAGCGCCGCGTCACCGACTACAACCCGCGCGCCCGGGTGCTGTTGGGGGCTGCCGGGCGGGACCTGGAAGGGCTCGAGCTGGGCCGGCTGCTGCCGCCCGGCGACGCCCTCACGCCGGCGCTGATCGCCACCGCCGGCGGCGCCGGCGACCCGGTACGCGCCGAGATCGAGCTGGAGCGGCTCGACGGCGGTCGCGTCCCCGCCGAGATGGTGCTCAAGCCGCTGCCCGACGGTCGCGCGCTGGCGCTGATCAGCGACGTCACCCTGAAGCGCACCGCCGAACGCGCACTGGCCCGCAGCGAGCGCCGCTTCCGCGCGCTGATCCAGAACAGCAACGACGTCATCGCGCTGCTCGACGCCGAGTTCCGGCTGGTCTACCTGTCGCCCTCGGCCGCGCGCATGGGGTTGGAGGAGCCGCCGGCCGAGGGCGTCGATCTGCGCGCCGGGGTGCACCCGCGCGATCGCGCGGCGGTCGAGGACGTGCTGCAGCGGCTGGTGGCCGAGGGGGGGACCGAGGCGTCCACCTTCCGCTTCCGCACCGGCCGGGGGTGGCGCTGGCTCGAGGTGATGGGCTCCAACCGCCTCGCCGACCCCAACGTCGAGGGGCTGGTGCTCAACGTCCGCGACGTCACCGAGCGCGTCGAGGCGGAGCGCCGGCTGCGCGCCAGCGAGGCCTACTACCGGGCGCTGTTCGAGAAGAGCCTGGAGGGCGTGGTGCTGATCTCGCCCGACCGGCGCCTGAGGCGCATCTCCGGGTTCGTGCTGCGACTGCTCGGCTACGACGCCGACGAGCTCGAGGGCGAGGAGCGCAGCGACCTCATCCACGAGGACGACCGCGACGCCTTCCTCGACGCCCTCGACCTGGTGGAGGCCAAGGCGGGCTCGAGCGAGGTGGTGCGCTTCCGGCTGTGCGACGCCGAGGGGGTGTGGCGCTGGTTCGAGGGCACCGTCACCAACCTCGAGCACGATCCCGACGTCGGCGCCATGGTCCTGAACTTCCGCGAGATCACCGACCGCGTGCGCGCCATGGAGAAGATCTCCGATCTCAACGCCGAGCTGCGTCGCCGTCTCGCCCACGTGCAGTCGCTGCGCCGCATCGACATGGCCATCACCAACAGCGTCGACGTGCGGCTGGTGCTCGACATCTTCATGGAGCAGGTGTGCGCCGACCTCGATGTCGACGCGGTGGCGGTGCTGCTGTTCGACGCCGCCGGCGGCGAGCTGAGCCCCTTCGTAGGGCGCGGCTTCGAAGGCGGGATCGACCCGGAGCTGCGGACCCCGCTCGGCAGCGGGCCGGCGGGGCGGGCGGCGCTCGAGCAGCGCACCGTCTACCTGCCCGACCTGACGGCGGAGGACGAGGCGGGTGCCGCCGTGGATCCGGAGCGGCAGCGGTCGTACCTGAGCTACCTGGCGGTCCCGATGCTGGCGAAGGGGCAGCTCCAGGGGGTGATCGAGCTCTACGCCAGCGAGCGGCTCGAGCCCGACGGCGACTGGCTGGAGTTCCTCGAGACCTACGCCGACCAGGGCGCCATCGCCATCGAGAACTCGCAGTTGCTGCGCTCGCTGGAGCGCAGCAACGTGGAGCTGCAGCGCGCCTACGACCGCACCATCGAGGGCTGGGCGTTCGCGCTCGACCTCAAGGACGAGGAGACGGCGGGCCACAGCAAGCGCGTCACCGACATGGCGGTGCGCCTGGCGCGCAGCCTCGGCATGGCGCCGGCGGAGCTGGTTCACGTGCAGCGCGGGGCGCTGCTCCACGACATCGGCAAGATGGGCATCCCCGATCACATCCTGCTGAAGGGCGAGGAGCTCACCGACGACGAGTACGAGCTCATGAAGCGCCACACCATCTATGCCTACGAGCTGCTGTCGCCCATCGACTTCCTGAGGCCGGCGCTCGACATCCCCTACTGCCACCACGAGCGCTGGGACGGCGGGGGCTACCCGCGCGGCCTGGCCGGCGAGGATATCCCCCTGGCGGCGCGCATCTTCGCCGTGGTCGACGTCTTCGATGCCCTCGTCAGCGACCGGCCCTACCGGCCGGCGTGGCCGCGCGAGCGGGCGCTGGCGTACATCCGCAGCGAGTCCGGCCGCCACTTCGATCCGCGCGTGGTGGAGGCGTTCTTCGCGCAGGTCGCGGGCGCGGGCTCGCCCGGGGAGGGCTGAGGGCCGCCGGTCCTGGCCGCGGAGGGCCGGGGCGTAGGCTATGCTGGCGCCCGTGACGCGAGCCCAACGGACGCTGCTGTGGACGGTCGGCCTCCTCGCCGCAGGCATCGTGGCCTACGGCGTCGGGATCGTGCTGCACCGCTCCCCGCCGCTGGCGGGGCAGGCGCTGCAGCAGCCGCCGGACGCCGGCGGCGTCACCCTCGTCGACAGCCATGGCCAGACCGTGAGGCTCTCGCAGTTCCGCGGGGACCTGCTGCTGGTCTACTTCGGCTACACCCGCTGCGCCGACACCTGCCCGCTCACGATGCAGCGGCTGGCCAAGGCCTACCGCGACGCCGGCTCCCCCAGCGACGTCAAGGTCGCCATGATCAGCGTCGACCCGAAGCACGACACCCCGGGCGTCCTCGGCCCCTGGGTGCGGAAGTTCGATCCCAGCTTCCTGGGCTTGACGGGCAGCGAGAGCCAGGTCGCGGCCGCGGCCAAGACCTTCATGATCGGCTACGACACGACGGGCGAGCCGAGCGACCACACCGCCGTGGTCGAGGTGGTCGGCCGGGACTCGCACATCCGCTACATCTACGGCCAGAGCGACATCGTCAGGCTCGCCGACGACCTGCCGCGCCTGCGCGCCCAGCGCGGGTCCTGACCGGGACCGCGCGGAGCGCGGTCGGGACGGTGGGTCGGGACGGTGGGTGGGGCGTGCGTGCGGGGGTTCAGTCGAGCGCGGCGCGCTGCGCGTAGTCGAGCAGGGGCCCGGGGCGGAAGCGGTAGCTGCCGCGGGTGCCCACCAGCAGCCCGTCGCTGCGGAGCTCGCCCAGGGCCGCGGTGGTGGTCTCGCGAGCGGCGCCCACCAACGACGCCAGGATCTCGTGGGTAACGGGCAACGTGATGCGGATCTCGCCGCTGTCGGAGAGCTGGCCGAAGCGCTCGCCGAGGCGGAGCAGCGTTCGCGCCAGGCGCGCCCCGACCGGCAACTCGACGTCCTCGAGGACGTCGGTCAGCCGCGCCAGCCGGTCGCCGGCGGCGCGGAACAGGGCCGGCTCGAAGGCGGCGGCGTCGGAGCGCGGCACCACCGTGACGACGACGCTGGCGCTGAGCGCGGCCGCGCTCTCCCGCAGGAGGGCCGGACCGGGCGCCAACGCGCCGATCAGGTCGCCGGGGCCGGCCACCCCGAGGATGCGCTCGCGGCCCGAGGCGACGTCGATGGCCAGCTTGACCAGGCCGTGCACCACCCGGTAGACGGTGTCGGCGCGGTCGCCGGCGCGGTACAGTACCTCCCCCTTCCCCAGCTCGCGCTGCGGGAAGGCGTCCAACCCTCGCGGTGGGGGTGGCGGGCTGTGCCAGCCGCTGTGGAGCTGGCCGTCGAAGCTCGGCGTCACACGGTCATCATAGCGTCCGGGTCGCGCGTCGGCTGTTCGATGCTTGGCACGGGCCCAGGCTCGCGGGGTCGGGGGACCCCGACCCCGCGCTCAGACCACCGCCTCCGGCGCCTCGAACGCCACCTCGCCGTCGATCAGCGTGAGCCACGGCCAGCCGCGCAGGCGTTCGCCCGCCCAGGGGCTGAACTTGGCCTTGCTGCGGAAGCGCTCCGGCTCCACCGCGCGCTCGTCCTCGAGGTCGATCAGCACCAGGTCGGCGGGGGCCCCGACCTCCAGACGCGGCGCGGGCCACCCCATCACCTCCGCCGGACCGTCCTGGAGCAGGCGTAGGAGGTCGGTCTCCCCGAGCTCGCCGGCGAGCACCAGGCGGGTGTAGAGCAGTGGCAGGGCCACCTCGATGTTCGGCAGGCCGAACGGCGCCGACCCCAGGTCGAGCTCCTTCTCGGCCCGGGTGTGGGGCGCATGGTCGGTCCCGATGCTGTCGACCACGCCACGACGCACCGCATCGCGGAGGTAGGCGACGTCGTCGGCGGTGCGCAGCGGCGGCGCCACCTTGAACACCGGATCGAAGCTCCGCAGCGCCTCGTCGGTCAGCGTCAGATGGTGCGGCGTGACCTCGCAGGTGACGGGCGCGCCCAGCGCCTTGTAGTGCTCGATCACCTGCATGGCGCGCTTGCAGCTCACGTGCGCGATGTGCACGCGGGCGCCGGTGAGCAGCGCCACCTCGCAGTCGCGCGCCACCATGACCGCCTCGGCTGCGGTCGGGTTGCCGGGCAGCCCCAGCTCCTGGCTGACGATCCCTTCGTTCATGACGCCGTCGCCGCGAAGGCTCGGATCCTCCGAGTGGGTCTGCACCACCAGCCCGAGGTCGCGGGCGTACTCGCAGGCGCTGCGCATCAGGCGGCCGTCCGCCACCGGGATGCCGTCGTCGGTGATCATCACCGCCCCGGCCGCCTGCAGGGCCGCGAAGTCGGTGAGCGCCTGCCCGCGCAGCCCGTGGCTCAGCGACGCAGCGGGGCGCAATCGGGCGGCGCCGCGGCCGCCCACGCGGAGGGCGTCCGCCTTGGCGACCAGGTCGGCGACCAGGCCGGGCTCGTCCACCACCGGGGAGGTGTTGGCCATGCTGACCACGGTGCCGAAGCCTCCGGCGGCGGCGGCGGCGAGGCCGCTGGCCAGGTCCTCCTTGACCTCCTGCCCGGGCTCGCGCAGGTGGGCGTGAAGGTCGATCAGCGCGGGCGTGAGGGTGCGTCCGCCGGCGAGCACGGTGCGGTCGGCCTGCACGCCGGCGCCGACGCCCTCGCCCAGCGCCGCGATGCGGCCGTCCTCCACCACCACGTCGCCGCGGCCCAGCTCGCCGGAGCCGTCGACCAGGCGGGCGTCGAGGATCACCAGGCGGCTCATCGCTTGCCCACCAGCAGCGTGTACAGCACCGCCATGCGGATCGGGACGCCGGCGGCCACCTGCGCCTCGATGACGCTGCGCGGGCCGTCGGCGACCTCCGAGGCGATCTCGATGTCGCGGTTGAGGGGCCCCGGGTGCATCACCAGCGCGTCGGGGTGGGCCAGCTCCAGGGCCGTCTCGGTGACCTGGTAGCGAGCGACGTACTCGGTCGCCGACGGGAGCAGCGGCGAGGCCATGCGCTCGCGCTGCAGGCGCAGCGCCATCACGGCGTGGGCGCCCTCGAGGGCCTCCTCCAGGCGATGGGTGCGGGCCACGCCCGGCGCCACGTCGGGGGGCAGCAGCGGGGGCGGTCCGCACAGCACCACCTCGCCGCCGAGCTTGCGCCACAGCTCCACGTTCGAACGGGCGACGCGCGAGTGCATGACGTCGCCGACGATCGCCAGGCGCTTGCCGGCGAAGCCGTCGAAGCCGGGGAAGCGGCCGCGGAAGGTGTAGGCGTCGAGCAGCGCCTGGGTCGGGTGCGAGCGGCGGCCGTCGCCGGCGTTGACGACCGAGGCCTCGGTCCAGCGGGCGATCTGGTGGGGGACGCCGGCGCAGGCGTGGCGCACCACGTAGAGGTCGGCCTGCATCTGGTCGATGGTGCGCAGGGTGTCCTTGAGGCTCTCGCCCTTGGAGAGGCTCGAGCCGCCCGAGGCGAAGCTGATGACGTCGGCGCTCTGCGCCCGCGCCGCGCGCTCGAAGCTGAGGCGCGTGCGCGTGCTGTCCTCGAAGAACAGGGTGCCCACCGTGAAGCCCTGGAGGGCGGGCACCTTCTTGATGGTGCGCGTCAGCACCTGCGCCATCACGTCGGCGGTGTCGAACAGGGCGCCGATCTCGTCGGCCGTCCAGTCGGCGAAGTCGAGCAGGTTGCGCTTGCGCTCGCGGGCGCTGGTGGGCACCTCGATCTGGACCGTGGCCATCACGCCTCCAACTCGTGGAGCTCGACGGCGTCGACGTCGTCGACCGGGGTGATCTTCACCTTGACCACCTCGTGGTGGCTGGTGGGGACGTTCTTGCCCACGTAGTCGGCGCGGATCGGCAGCTCGCGGTGGCCGCGATCGACCAGCACCGCGTACTGGATCACGGCGGGGCGGCCCATGTCGATGAGCGCGTCGAGGGCGGCGCGGGCGGTGCGGCCGGTGAAGAGGACGTCGTCGCAGAGGACGATGCGCTTGCCGTGCACGTCGAAGGGCACCTCGGTCTTCTTCACCACCGGTTGGAGGGCGATCTCGGTGAGGTCGTCGCGGTAGAGGGTGATGTCGAGCTTGCCGACGTCGGGCGTGATCCCCTCGAACTCGGCGATCAACGCCGCCAGGCGCTCGGCGATCGGCACGCCGCGGGTGTGGACGCCCACCAGGGCCAGATCGGCGGCGCCCTTGTTGCGCTCGATGATCTCGTGGGCGATGCGCCGGAGCGCCCGATCGACCTCCTGCTCGTTCAGCAGACGGGCCTTGAGTCTCATCGTCGCGGGCTCCTTCCGGCCAGCCCTGGGGCGTGGCAGACAGGGAGGACAGCGGGGGCGCCGGCCCTCCACGCAACAACGCCACCGCTCGGGGCGGTGGCGTCGGAGGTTCGGGTTCGGGGTGGTGCGATCATCCTGCGGCTCCTTCCCGGCCTCTCGGGACCGGCTTAAAGGTTCCCCGAATCATAGCGCCCCCCGGGGCCGTCCTCAAGCGCTTCCGCGGCCGACCGAGTTCAGCTTCGCTTCAGCCGGCGTTCAGTGCGCCTTCAGCGCCTGCGGGCATCCTGGACCTCGGGAGGTACGACATGAAGCGCACTGCAATGGGAGCTCTGATCGCGATCGTCGCGCTGTTCGGCAGCGCGATGGCGCGGGGCCTGCCTCAGCAGGCCACGGTGGCAGTGGTGAACGACCTCGGTGTCCTGGTCGGCACCGGCAGCATCCACGACGGTACCCTGGAGATCGTGCTGAGCGACGCCGCCGACGGCTTCGTCACGCTCCAGTTCACGGACGCCCTCGGACACGTGGTCCGGGTGCAGGCCCTCATACCTCAGGACGGCTCGCTGCATATCGTGCGGTCCGGCGGAGCCGTGCCCGCACGGGCGTTCGCGGCCGACAACGCACTGGCCCTGGAGGTCCACAGCCGCGGGGCGGTCGAGGCGCAGTCGGCGCCTTCGGCGCCGGAGGTGTTCGACGGTAGCACCGACTAGCAGCGATCCGGCAGGCCCGGCGCTGGGTCGGCTCGGCGGGCGTCCCGCGAGCCGATCGACGGCGGCGGGTCGCGCCGCCGCAGCCGGGATCGGGCCCCCGCGTGCGCTCGGGCTTCCCCTGGAGGCCCGAGAGGTGCACAATAGGGGAGCCCGAACGGGAGGTAGTGAGGAACGATGAAGGCGTGGGTCCGCTGGATGATGCTGCTGGTCGCGGCGCTGGTCGTGGCGCACGCGGCGGCCGCGGAGCCGCTCGACGGCACGGAAGCCGTCGTGACGGACTCGGCGGGGCATCGACTGGTGGGCTACGGCGTGATCAACAACGGGCTGCTCCTGCTGCGCATGGGGGACGCGCCCGAGAGCTTCGTGCTCCTGCTCATCGCGCCCGACGGCTCCATCCAGCGCTTCGACGGCGTTCGCGGGGCCGGGGGCGCGCTGTTGATCGACCTGCAGGACGGGGGCCGCGAGACGCTGACGTCCTACCTGGGTCGCGCCAACGTGGGCGTCCAGGTGGTGAGGTCCAGCAGCGGCTCGGTCGCGGGGGCGTCGCACGACAGCGGATCGGGCGGCGGCGCGTCGAGCTCCGACGGCAGCTCCGACTCCAGCGGCAGCTCCGATGGCAGCGGCAGCTCCGACGGCAGCTCCGACGGCAGCCCGGACGGCAGCTCCGATTCCGGCACCGGCAGCAGCTCCGGCACCACCGTCACGGTGATCACCGGCAACAGCGTCTCGATCGACACCTCGGACGGCAGCGATAGCGGCACCAGCGTCACGGATGGCAACTGACCCGACCGCCGGCAACGGCAGGGCGCGCATCCTGGTCGTCGAGGACGATGCCTCGCTCGCCCGGCTGATCGCCGAACAGCTCGGCCACGCCGGCTACCGAGCCGACGCGGTGGGGCTCGGGCGCGAGGCGCTGGGACGGGCCGAGACCGAGTCCTTCGACCTGGTCGTGCTCGACCTGAACCTGCCCGACATCGACGGCATCGAGGTGGCCGAACGGCTGCGCGAGGTCAGCGAGGCCGCCATCCTCATGCTCACCGCACGCGCCGACGTGGAGAGCCGTGTCGAGGGGCTGTACGCCGGCGCCAGCGACTACCTGGCCAAGCCGTTCAGCGTTCAGGAGCTGCTCGCGCGGGTGCACGTACGGCTGCGCGAGCGCCAGGCCACGGGGGTCCTGCGGCACGGCGGGCTCGAGCTCGACCCCGACGCCCTGAGCTGCCGCAGCGAGGAGGGGATGATCGTGCTCCCGGAGCGGGAGTTCGAGTTGCTCAGGCTGCTGGTGCGCCACCGCGGCCGGCTGTTCTCGCGCGAGGACATCGAACGCGCGCTCTACGGTCCGGACGTGCCGGACTCCAACACCGTCGAGGTGTTCGTCTACAACCTGCGCCGGAAGCTCGCCAAGCTGGGACAGAAGGAACTCATCCGCACGGTACGCAACCGCGGCTACATGGTGCTGTGAGGTGGGGGTCGGGTCGCGGGGGCGATTGGACAGATACCGTCCCGGGGTATAGGGTAGGGTCCATGGCCAAGCACCCCGTCAAGCTGACCGACGCTTCGTTCCGGCGCGCCACCAAGTCGGGCGTGGCGCTGGTCGACTTCTGGGCCCCTTGGTGCGGCCCGTGCCGCATGGTCGGCCCCATCGTCGAGGAGCTCGCGGGCGAGCTCGGCGACCGCGTGCTGGTGGCGAAGCTCAACGTCGACGACAATCCCAAGACGGCTCAGTACTTCAAGGTCCAGAGCATCCCCACGGTGCTCGTGCTCAAGGATGGCCAGTTGCAGCAGGCGATCGTGGGTGCGCGCCGCAAGGGCGACTACCTGAGCGCGGTCCAGAAGCACCTGAGCTGAGCCGCGTCCGGACGCCTCGCCGTCACCGGGACGACCCCCCGGACGCCGATCGGGCGTGCAGGATGGTAGCATCGTGCCCCCACAAGGGGACGTTCGCGAGCCCGGAGGAGGTAGCGATGAGCGAGTACGCGCATCCCGAGGTGTTGGTCAGCACGGCGTGGGTCGAGGAGCACGGCGGCGACGACGGCGTACGCGTTCTGGAGGTCGACGAGGACGTCCTGCTCTACGAGCAGGGGCACGTGCCCGGGGCCGTCAAGCTCGACTGGCACACCGAGCTCCAGCGCTCCGACGTCCGCGACTTCATCGATGCCGAGGCCTTCGCGGCGTTGATGGCATCCAAGGGGGTCAGCAACGACTCCACCGTGATCCTCTACGGCGACAAGTCGAACTGGTGGGCCGCCTACGCGCTGTGGTTCCTCAAGTACAACGGACACGCCGACGTGCGCCTCATGGACGGCGGTCGCCAGAAGTGGGTGGCGGAGAAGCGCGCGATTTCGTCGACCGTCCCCGCCGTGCCCGCCGGGCGCTACCGCGTGCCCTACCGCGACGCCACCATCCGCGCCTTCTCGCCCGACGTGCTGCGCCACCTCATGGCCGTCAAGGACGGCGTGGGCGCCCTGGTCGACGTCCGCAGCCCCGAGGAGTACAGCGGCGCGAAGCTGCACATGCCCGAGTACCCCCAGGAGGGGGCGCTGCGCGCCGGTCACATCCCGGGCGCGGTGAGCATCCCCTGGGCGAGCGCCGTCAACTCTGACGGCACCTTCAAGAGCGCCGACGCGCTGCGCAAGCTCTACGCCTCCAAGGGCGTGACGGACGACAAGGACGTGGTGGCGTACTGCCGCATCGCGGAGCGCAGCAGCCACACCTGGTTCGTTCTCAAGTACCTGCTGGGCTTCGCCCACGTGCGCAACTACGACGGCTCCTGGACCGAGTGGGGCAACATGGTCGGCGTCCCCATCGCGCAGGGCACGCAGCCCTGAGCCCAGGTTCTCGCCCGGCACCATCGTTCCGGCCGGACCCAGCCACCGGCCCCGGTGTGCCCGGATCCCTGCCCTGACGACGACCCGCTACCCACGACTGGCGGAGTCCTAGGGCGCGCGCTCGGGAGGGTCCCGAGCGCGCGCTCTCGATGTGGGATCGGTGTCGGTGTCGGCGCTCAGGCCTCCGACGGGCTCACGGTCCGGGGGCGTCCCCTGTATCCGGGTGCGCCGCAGGGGGAGCCTCGCTCGCCGGCGCGTCGGCGTCGCCGCTCTCGGGCGGGGCGTCCTGGCGGGCGTCCGATCGGCGCACGTAGCGCACGAACAACACCACCACCGCCAGCATGATCAGGAAGTCGGCGATCTGCCAGAACTGCCACCAGGGGTGGGGCATGACGCCGCCCGAAGTCATCGGCCGGCCGCCCTTCGCGTCGCAGGGATCACGTCGGCCCACGATACGGCATGTGCGCCCTGCGGGTCGCGGGTTCGGCCGCCGCCTGCCGAGGCCGGGGTCAGGGGGCGGTGCCCGACAGCGTGGCGTGCTGCGCCTGCTGCTCGGGCGTCCACCACGACCGGATCAGGGCCAGGACCAGGGCGATCTCGTCGTCGGTCCAGCTCCGTCCGACCCCGGGCATCACGCCGGCGCCGTTGCGGATGGTGAGGATCAGCTCGACGTCGCTCTTCTGCCAGGTGGGGCTGCTGGCGTCGAGGGGGGGAAGCCCCAGGCCGGGCATCCCGGCGCCGCCGCCGGTGGGGCCGTGGCAGCTCGCACAGGTGTCGCGGAACAGCGTCTGGGCGCGTTGGAGTTGCGCCTCGTCGAGCGGGGCCGAAGCGGCGGGGGACGCGGGCGCGCCATCGGCGCGGACGGCCTGCCATCCCAGCGCCAGCAGGGCGAACGCGGCGGCGGCCAGCAGGGCACCTAGGCGCAGCCGACGGGCGACGTCGTGGAGGGCGTGCGAGGGAGGCTGGTCCATGATCGCGGGGTCCCGTCCGGACGCGCCGGGAAGATCCCCGGGCGCGCCCTCGGGATGCAGCATCGCGTGCCCGGCGACCGACCCGCCAGGGTCGGATGCCCCCGCCGGGTCGGCACGGTAGGCTGGGGGCGTCCGTGCATGCGTGCTGGCGCCCGTCGGGGACCGTGGGACCGGTCGAGGGACGCCGTACCGGGACGGAGCGGAGGTCGAGATGGCGCAGGCCGGCAGGGAGCACCCGACGCCGGAGCTCCTCAACTTCATGGCCGGCCGGCGGGTCGCTGCGGTTCTAGGGGCCCGATGCTGCGCGTCCGCCTGAGCCTGCTCCTGGGGGGCGCCCTGCTGGCGGCGCTGGTGGGCTTCGCCGCGCTGGCGGGGACCCTCTTCTCCCAGATCCAGGACCGGGAGCTGAGCCAACTGCTCGAGCGGGAGCTGGTGCGGGTCCAGTCGTTGCTGGATCAGCAGGCGGTGGGCGAGCAGTTCCTCGACACGCCGGGCCAGTCCATGACCCTGCAGTTCGTGACGCGCGGCGGCCAGGTGGCCATCCCCAGCGGCGACCCCCGACCGCTCCCCCTCGAGGCCACGCCGACCGTCGTCCAGGTCGGGGAGAGCACCCTGATGGTGACGTCGGCGCCGTGGCGCATCGGTGGAGCCACAACGCTCGGGACCATCCGCTTGGGGCTCGACATCGGCGACGCGATGGCGGCACGGCGGACGTTGCGGGTCAGCCTGCTCACCTCCGGCGCGCTGATCACGCTGGCCGCCGTGCTGGCCGGGTTGCTGGTGCTGGGACGCACCCTTCGTCCGCTGGTGTCGCTGGCGGAGCAAGCGGACGCGTTGGATCCCAGCGATCCGCACCTCACCGCCGTCACCCGTCGCGACGATGAGGTCGGCCGCGTGCAGGAGGCACTCCAACGCGCGCTGGACGCCATCCGCGAGCGCCAGCAGGCCGAGCGCGACGCCCTCGCGGAGGTCGCCCACGAGCTGGCGGCTCCGCTGTCGGTGGTGGCGGGCCAGCTCGATGCGCTGGCGGCCCGGGACGACGACCCGCAGGTGCATGCCGCGCGCGACGCGGCGCGCGAGCTGCTCTACACCTCGCAGGACCTGCTGACGCTGGCCCGCGGGGAGCTCGACCGCGCCCTCGACCTGGAGGCGACCGATCTCGCCGAGGTGGCCGGGCGCGTCGTGAACGAGTACCCGGGTGTCGAGCTGGAGGTCGAGGGGGCGGCCTGGGTGCTGGCGAGCCCCCAACGCCTCTCGCAGGCGCTGCGCAACCTGGTCCGCAACGCCCTGCAGGCGGCGAGCGCCCCCGAGCGCGTGCACGTCCAGGTGCGCGGCGACGGGGCCAGGGTGCTGGTGTCGGTGAGCGACGACGGGCCCGGCCTCGACGAGCAGGCGCAGCGACGCGTCTTCGAGCGCTACTTCACCCGGCGACGCGCCGTGGGCGGCAGCGGCATCGGGCTCACCGTGGTGCGCAGCATCGTCGAGACCTACGGCGGCGCGGTGGGGGTCCGCTCGCGCCCCGGCCAGGGGGCCACCTTCATCGTGGTGCTGCCCAGCCTGGAAGCCGAGATGGAGGCGAGCTGACGCCGGGCACCGGAGCCCCTGCGCACGGCGCGCTATCCTTGTCCATGCCCGTCCTGCTGCTCGCCATCGAACCCTCCCGTCTCCCCGAAGGGGTGGAGGAGCGCCTGCGCGCGGCCGCTCCCGAGCTCGAGCTGGTGGTGGGTCGCGACCGCCAGGCGATCGCGGACCGCGCCGCCGAGATCGAGGTGGTCATCGGTTTCCCTCCGCGCGACCTGCTGGCGTCCATGCCGAAGCTGCGGTGGTTCCAGCAGTGGGCGGCGGGAGCCGACTGGTTGCGCGGCCATCCCGACCTGGTCGCCGCCGATTTCACCCTCACCAGCGCGGTCGGCATCCACGCCGTGCAGATCGGCGAGCACGTGATGGCCTGCCTGCTGGCGCTCGCGCGCGAGATCCCCGAGGCCGTGCGGGCGCAGGACGAGCACCGCTGGCGCGACTTCAACCAGGTCACCCCCTTCGAGCTCTACGAGAAGGAGCTGCTGGTGCTCGGCGTCGGCGCCATCGGTGCGCGCGTGGCGGAGCTCGGGCACGCCCTGGGCATGCGCGTCACGGGGGTGCGGCGCGATCCCACGCGCGGCGTCGCCGGGGTCGCGCGCATGCTGGGCCCCGACGCGCTCGACGAGGTCCTGCCCGACTCCGACGCCGTGGTGGTCACGGTCCCGCTCACCAACGAGACGCGGGGGATGCTGGACGCCACGCGCATCGGCCGCATGAAGGGCGGGGCGGTATTGGTGAACATCGGCCGCGGCGGCACGCTGGACGAAGTGGCGCTGGCGGAGGCGCTGCGCCAGGGGCGCCTGCGCGGCGCGGCGCTCGACGTGTTCGAGCGCGAGCCCCTGCCGCCCGACGACCCGCTCTGGGACGCTCCCAACCTGCTGATCACCGGCCACTACGCCGGGGCCACGCCGCGCTACGGCGAGCGTGCCATGGCGCTGGCGCTGGACAACCTGCGGCGCTACGTCGCCGGCCAGCCGCTACGGAACGTGGTCGACAAGCGACGCGGCTACTGAGGCGGGCCGGGCCGGGTGTCGTGGCGCGGGCCGCCGGATGCGGGCCCGCGGGGACCGCCGTGGTATCCTCGTGACATCGCGGGAGCGCCGTCCCTGACGAGTCTAGGCTCGTTCCACGGTCGTCACGGCGCCCCGGAGGGAGGAACCCCATGTCCGACACCCCCACGGCCGAGAAGGCGGCCCCCGGAACGACCCTCGGTCACCTCATCGACGGCGCCGTCGTGACCAGCCAGCGCACCTTCGAGTCGAGGAACTCGAGCGACCTGCAGGACGTCGTCGGCGTGTTCCCGGAGGCCACCCGCGAGCAGGTGCGCGCGGCCTGCGAGGCGGCGAAGCGCGCCTTCCCCGCCTGGTCGAAGACGCCGGCACCGATCCGCGGCGAACTCATCGGCTCCATCGGCAAGGCCCTGGAGCGCGAGAAGGAGGCGCTCAGCCGGCTGGTGACGCGCGAGATGGGCAAGACCCTCAAGGAGGCGCGCGGCAGCGTCCAGGAGGCCATCGACACCTGCCACTTCTTCCAGTCGGAGGGCCGGCGCCTGTACGGGCAGACGGTGCCCTCGGAGATGCCCAACAAGGAGCTCCTCACCTACCGCCGGCCGCTCGGCGTGGTCGCCATCGTCACCGCCGGCAACTTCCCCATCGCGGTGCCGAGCTGGAAGATCATCCCCGCCCTGCTCACCGGCAACACCATCGTGTGGAAGCCCAGCGAGGACGCCCCGGCGGTCGCCTACGCCTTCGCCCGGTTGATGGAGGAGGCCGGCCTGCCGGCGGGCGTGCTCAACGTGGTGTTCGGGCAGGGCAAGGACGCCGCTGGCGAATACCTGGTCGACATGATGGACGAGGGCCTGATCGACAAGTTCGCCTTCACCGGCAGCACCCGGGTCGGACGCCACATCGGCGAGGTGGCGGGGCGCAACCTCATCCACCCCACGCTCGAGCTGGGCGGCAAGAACCCGCTGGTGATCCTGCGCGACGCCGACCTCGACAACGCCGTCGAGGGGGCCATCTTCTCCGCCTTCGGCACCGGTGGCCAGCGCTGCACCTCGGCCGGCAACATCCTGGTCGACGCTCCCATCTACGACGCCTTCAAGGAGCGCTTCCTGGAGCGCGTGCGCTCCCTGAAGATCGGCGACCCCAACAAGCATCCCGAGGTGCTCTACGGCCCGTTCATCAACCGCCGCTTCTTCGAGCGCTGGGAGGAGCACTACCAGTGGGGGCGGGAGGACGGCGCCACGCTGCTCCACGGCGAGGGCCGGATCACCGCCGACAGCCGCCCTGCCGGCTTCGTGGGCGACCCCGAGGCCGCCTACTACGGCTGGCCCACGGTGTGGGAGGGCGTGCGGCCGGGGATGCGGCAGTTCCAGGAGGAGATCTTCGGCCCCACCATCAATCTGGTGAAGGTCGACGGCATCGCCGACGCCATCCGCACCGCCAACGCCGTCGACTACGGCCTCTCGAGCGCCATCTACACCGACAGCCGCGAGTGGGCGTACGCCTTCAAGGACGGCATCGAGGCGGGGATGACCTCGATCAACAACACCACCGTGGGGGCCGAGGCCCACATGCCCTTCGGCGGGGTGAAGGGCTCGGGCAACGGCACGCGCGAGTCTGGCATCTGGGTGATCGAGTTCTATACCCGCTGGCACGCCGTCAACGACGACATCTCGGGCAAGCTGCAACTGGCACAGATGGAGACCGCCTACGTCGAGCCCAAGCCGCCAGTGGCGGTGGAGGAGCTCTTCTAGGGGTCGGCCCGGTCGGGCTTCAGCCGTCGATGAGCTCGTGCAGACGCTCGTCCTGGAGCAGCGTCTTGATGTCCTGGACGCGGTCCTTGCGGACCAGCAGGACGGTGTTGCCGCGCTTCACCACGACCAGCCCCTCGACCCCGAGCGTGACGATCACGTCGTCGGGATCCTCGGTGTAGATGATGTTCCCCGAGGTGTCCATGCCGACGTGACGGCCGACCACGGTGTTGGTGTCGCTCGCCTCGACGCCGTGCTCGCCGGCGTGCTGGCGCAACAGGCGTTCGAGCGCCACCCAGTCGCCGACGTCGTCCCAGTCGAAGCTGCCCGGCACCACGAAGGCGCGGTCGGTCCGCTCCATGACCGCGAAGTCGATGGAGATCTTGGTGAGCGTCGGGAAGACCCTGCCGATCTCGCCGTGGTGGAAGGCGTCGCGCAGCGGCGTCATGAGCTCGGGGACGTGCCGGTCGAGCTCATCGAGGATGGCCCCGGTGGGCCACACGAAGATGCCGGCGTTCCACACGTAGCGCCCCGAGCTCAGGTACGACTCGGCGGTGCGGCGGTTGGGCTTCTCCACGAAGCGCGCCACCTCGAAACCCCCGTCGGCCTCGGCCCCCTTCTCGATGTAGCCGTAGCCGGTGGCCGGGCGCGTGGGCTGGATGCCGATGGTCACCAGGCCCTCGCGCGCGTCGGCGAGCTCGATGGCGCCCCGGAGGGTGGCCTCGAAGGCGTCGCTGTCGCCGATCTCGTGATCGGACGAGAACAGCCCCATGATGACGTCGCCGTAGCGGGCGTGCACCGTGAGGGCCGCGAGCGCCACGGCCGGGGCCGAGTCGCGCCCCTCGGGCTCGATGAGCAGGTTGACGGTGGGGATGCCGGGGAGCTGCTCGCGCACCAGATCCACGTAGCGTCGCCCGGTCGACACGAACACCCTCTCGGGGTCGCCGGTGAGGTGCAGGACGCGATCGTAGGTGGCCTGGATGAGCGTCTGGCCCGAGTGGCTGAGGTCGAGGAACTGCTTGGGGCGCTCGGGAGTGGACAGCGGCCAGAAGCGTTGCCCCTTGCCCCCGGCCATGATGACGGCGACGAACGGTCTCAAACCTTCCCCCTTCTCCGGGTGAGCGTCTCCAGCTCGGTAGGGCCCAGTCTACCGTCTAGAACGGATGCGCTGCGCGGGAAGGGGGAGGCCCTGGGGTGCTCAGCGACCGAAGCGCCGCTCGCGTGCCTGGAAGCTGCGGACCGCGCGCAGGAAGTCGAGCTTGCGGAACTCGGGCCAGAAGGCGTCGCAGAAGTAGAACTCGCTGTAGGCGCTCTGCCACAGCAGGAAGCCCGAGAGCCGCACCTCGCCGCTGGTGCGGATGACGAAGTCGGGATCGGGCAGGCCGGCGGTGTAGAGGTGCCGGCCGATGGCGTCGGCATCGAGCCCCTTCGCGGCGGCCGTCAGGTCGGATCCCGCCGCCGCTTTCTCGGCGAGCAGGCTGCGCACGGCCGCCACGATCTCCTCGCGGCCGCCGTAGCCCAGCGCAACGTTGACCTGCATGCCGTCGTAGTCGGCGGTGGCGGCCTCCATGGCGCGCAACGCCTCCTTGGCCTCGGCGGGGAAGTCCTCGATGTCGCCGATGACGCGCACCCGCACGCGGTTGGCGTGGATGCGCTCGTCGGTGAGGAGGTCGCGCGCCTGCTGCCCGAAGATGCGGTGGAGGTGCGCCACCTCCTGCGGCGCGCGGCCGCGGTTGTCGGTGCTGAACCCCCACAGCGTCACGTGCCGGATCCCCAGCTCCAGGCACCAGTCGAGCACCTCGCGGGCCTTGGTGGCGCCGTAGTCGTGGCCGGCCTCCAGGTCCATGCCGATGGCCTGGGCGAAGCGGCGGTTGCCGTCCATGATGATGCCGATGTGGCGGGGGAGCAGGTGCGAGCCCTTGACCACACGCAGCAGGCGCCGCTCGTAGAGCCAGTACAGCGGCCGCGCGAGGTTGCTCACGAGTCCTAGGGCACGACGCTGTCGCGTGCCCGGGGCGGCCTGGGCCTGGGTGCTCACCGGGGTCAGTCTACTGCAGCGCTCCAGCCCGGCACGTCCAAGCATCTCACGCCGCTGCGGGCGTTGCTCAGTAGGCGCCGTCGCGCTTGAGGACGGCCGAGACCGTCTTGATCAGCACGATGACGTCGAGCCACACCGACCAGTTGCGGACGTAGAAGCTGTCCAGCTCGACCCGCTGGTCGTAGTCGGTGTCGGACCGGCCGGAGATCTGCCAGTAGCCGGTCATGCCGGGGCGGACCATGGTGTAGAGGTCGAAGGCGTCGCGGTACTTCGCGACCTCGTCGTCGACGATCGGACGGGGTCCGACCAGGCTCATCTCGCCGATCAATACGTTCCACAACTGCGGCAGCTCGTCGAGGCTGAAACGCCTGAGGAAGCGCCCGACCCGCGTGACCCGCGGGTCGTCCTTGAGCTTGTGGGTGGCCTCCCACTCGGCGCGCAGCGCCGGGTCGGCGGCCAGGTGGCGCTCGAGCTGCGTCGCCGCGTCCGCCACCATGGTGCGGAACTTCCAGACGCGGACCCTGCGGCCGTTGCGTCCGACGCGGGTGTGGGCGAAGAGGGCGGGCCCGCGCGAGTCGAGCACGACGGCCAGGGCCAGGGCGAGGAGGAGCGGGCTGATGAGGAGGCCGCCGACCACGACGCCCGTCAGATCGAGGGCGCGCTTGACCGCGCGGTTGAAGGGGGAGGCCAGCTCGTTGCGGACCTGGAGGGCGAGGAGGTTGTCGAGCGAGGCCGCGCGGACGCCCAGGACCGGGAGTCCCGGGAGATCGGGGACGTACTGGACGATGGTGAAGGGGTTGTCCTTGGGATCGAGCTTGGTCAGGCGGCTCGACGACGTGACAGGATCCATGGCCACGATGGCGTGGTGGACGCCCTCGCGGCGGGCGAACGTGTTCGCTGCAGAAATGGGGCCGATGAGGGGAACTCCCCCCACCATTTCGGCAGAGGTCCCGTGGACGTCGTCGGCGAATACCGCGATGGGATTGAGGCCGTCGAGGGAACGGTGGGTCAAGGTCCTTGCGATGGTCGATGCCACCAAGCCGGAGCCCAGAATTACGACTGCGCGGCCCCAGAGCCCAAGCGCCCTCAACACGCGCTTCGCGGTCGCGCGCCCGAGAGGGAGCAAGACACAGGCGAAGATCGTCGTGAGTACGGCGATTGGGAGCTGTGTGGAGCTATCACCTGTGAAGGCGATCGCCCCCACAAGGTAGAACGCGCCAGAATAGGTGGCGGCCAAGATCTGACGCCGGAGCTCCTCTGGTTCCGTCATGCCGTAGCCGGGGTAAAGAGCCTCGCGCCAGCTCATCGCGGGCCAAAGGAAGACGAGGATGCCACCAAGATCGGAAGGAAGTGCAACGGAGCCGGGTACGCTGGGGCCAACCCACCCCAAGATCCCAGCTGATGCTGCCAATGCAAGGTAGGCGAGTCCGAAGTCCGTTCCCGCGAGCACCAGGCGGACGGCAACCTGTCGAGACATCGAGTCGGCGGCAGGTTTTCCGGCAGCTAGCTCTCGAGACCGCCAACCGGCCGCGGCCGCGAGAGGGTAGAGCACGCCTCCGAAGTAGAAGCTGACGTCGAAGACGTTTGCCAACAAGATGGCGCCGAGAACGACGAGATAGCCGACGTCTCGGTTGCGCACGGCCGCCCAGGCCAACCCCGTCAGGAGGAGCAAGAAACCGGCCAGCCCTACGATTCCGCGTTCGAAGAGCACCTCGAGGATCAAGTCGTGAGCGTGAGCTGGCACCAAGCCGGCGAGGGCCGATTCTCTCAGATCCGAGTGTTGATAGAACTCGGCGAACGTCTTTGGGCCATGACCGAACCAGGGGTCTTGCCTGATCCCTTCCCACGCCACGCGCCACATCGTGAGGCGACCCGCAGCCAAACTCAGCCCACGATCAGCGGGCCCGGGCTGATAGGCCGTCGGACCTCCCGGTTCGACCTGGAATCCTGCGAAGGTGGCTGTGGTATCTGGTACTGAGCGGGCGTCGGGAGCTAGCCCGACGTACCAATTGAGAGGACGATCGCCCCCGTAACGGAAGGTTGCGTAGACGCGCTTCCAGTGGCCCTCACGAGCCAAGATGCCATGCTGTATGACCGCGCCTGGGCCGACGACTTCCGCCTGAACGCGGTGGTCGGTGAGCGCCATGGTGAGAGCGAACACATGGTTGGCCCCGATCTTCCCCCAGCCCTGGATGCCTGCCTGCGAGGGCCCGTCGTCGAGGATCCAAGCACTTGCGGTGTATGTGGTATCAGCCTGGAGCTGGATAACCTGTTGAAGACGAAGCCAGCCAGCCTGTCCACGTTTGGTAATCCGATATGCCGTCAACCGGCGTCCAGCCAGTTCGGTATGGGAGGTCTCAACAGCTACGTTCCGATGATCCCACCAGTCGCCGGTCGGCAGTTCCGAACCTCGAACCAAGTTGATGCCCGCTGTGTGGGGCGCAGGATCGACGACGAAACCAATCGTGCCGAGACCTATCTTCGGACCGAGAAGCACCAGTGCTCCGACGAGCAGGCCCAGGAATCCAAGTGGGATTGCCGTTCGCCACCTACGTCGCGTCAAGGATCGTATCGCTAGGTACGCAATGACCATCACGAGTCCGATGGCGGCTTCTAGGGTTCCAGACGCGAGTGTTCCGACCGTAGCGAGCGAGAGCGTTGCGACAGGAAGCCAGCCATCGTTCGCGAGCAGGGCAATCACGCTGCCAACCACGAGGGTCATGTGAGCGAAGAGCGCGGGATTCCCGCCCCAGGTGACCACCTGTGTGAACGAGGGGTAGGCCAGATTCCAACGGACACTGCTGAAGCCGAGGACGATGACAGCGAGGAAGCCGACGAAGAGGCCAGTCAGCACCTCGGCACTCTTGAGCCTCCGGGAGTGGAGATGTCGGACTTCCATGAACGCACGGAAGACGGCCCACGGTCCTAGAATCTGCAGGGCACCGAAGGCCGCACTCGCGAGGCCCCCATGATCGCCTGTGGCCACGGCCGAGACGATCGCCCCAAGTAACCACGGAAGATCCGACCTGCGCAGTCTTAGGCGGGCGGTGAGGATGAACAGTATCGCGGCGAACGGGCCAAAAGAAGGTAGGAAGGCAACCGCAAAACCAAGTAGAAACGCGATGAGACGGGTGACCGGCAGACGGGGCACGATCCTAGTATGGCGTCATTCTCGAGCGCGACCGGGAAGCAATTCTCATGCTTGCGTCGCACAAGGGCTGGATCTGTATCCGTATGGTCTTTGGGGGCCAGCATGGCTGCGTTCTCCACTGTGAAGTCCGGGTATGACGTCCGGAAGGAATGGGTGGATGCGACGCGGCCATGATGCTAGGCGTCGGTCGCGTGATCCTCTGCCAGGGAGGTCAGTCCCGCGATGAGGGGCAGGACCACTCCATAGGAGAACAGGGTGTAGTCCACGAGACTCAGAAGAGTTGCGGAACCCACGAGTAGAAGAAGAGGCCCGGGCCGTTTCTGGCGCAGAGCATAGGCGAACATCGACGCTGTCAGCCACAAGGACGCCACAAGACCAAGCACACCGAACTGCGCTCCCAACTGGAGCCAGAAGTTGTGAGCGTGGGTGACCGTTTGCGCGAGCCCAACGTGCTGCGCAGCAAACCAGTCCCTGAAGGAGACGTGGTGACCTGCGAGCCCAGACAGCGGGTACGTTTGGATGGCCGAAATCGCTGCCTGCCAGATGGCTGGACGTGTGACTTCGGGTGTGCTACCAGGGCGGCTCGACACGCCTCGGAATACGAAGACCATGGCGAGGGCTGCCAACGCGATGGCAACAAGATAGAACCGAGAAGAGATCCGACCGCGGCCAGAGGGTGTGTTGCGGGATCTCAGGAGGAGGTGCGCCAGGCCTGCGAGTACGAGGATTGTGGCGGCGGCTCGGGACCCGGAGAGGCCCACGACCAGCGAACCAAGCAGGAGGGCCAGTGTAGAAGCGCCGAACGAGCCCGCGGCCGACATGGCCACGATCGTTGAGATCACAGCCGACTGACCGACCACGTTCGGGGACGGGAACCAGAGGCTCGCCCGTCTGGTAGGGGGAATCGGTCTCCATCGACGGCCGCTGGAGTCTATTGCCTCCAAGTGGCGCAGCTGCATGGACGTACCCTCATCGATGTAGGCGCCGATTCGAATACTGGTTGCCGCAGGGGGCACCGGCACGGAGAAGCTGGATGGCGTCCATACCGCACGCAGTGGCAGAGAGTGCATGAGGCGGTCATCACTCCGAGAAGAAGCAGACGTTACGAGCCAGCCCCCTGCCGGGAAGCCCTTTAGGGTCTCCCACGACTTGCTTGCAGGCTGGGCGGACTCCTGCAGGATCAGGCGGTCCAGCTCGTAGGTGGCGTTCTGGAAGCCGCTGACGACAACGTCGATGGCGTGTAGGCCTTCCTGGCGGGGCGCGAACGAGATCTCGTAGGACGTCCAGCTGGCCGTCAGGCAAACGTTCTGGTGCGTACCAACAACGCCGCCCCGGGAGCCCACGAAGATTTCGCCGCATGCCGGGTTGGGGGATACGATCCGAAGTCGGAGCTGGGCGCGGTAGCTTGCGTAGCCGTGCGGTGCATCTATCGGATATCGGCGCACGAGATAGGGATCGCCACGATCGGATGTCGAGATCCGGACGCCATGACCGCCTTCCATCGGCACCACGGACAGGACGGCTGGAGACCTGATGAAGTCCCAATCTTGAGTACCTCGACCGGCCCGTGATTGAACTGTGATATTCAAGACGTTCGTCGAGCCTGGGGGCCGCTTGAGCTCCAAGAACCCACTCTCGTGGGCACCGGCGCCACGGATCTCGTCGACAAGGCCGCGCGGGCTGATCCCTCGCACCTGGACGGCATCCGAAAGGCTCGGCCGCCACCCGGTCACCAGAAGATTCTCAGCAGAACCGGCGACGGCCATGACCAGCAAGGCTGAGATGAAGCCGGCTACCAGGTCCTCCTGCCTGAAACAGAGCGCTGCAGTCGCTCCCAGGCCCAGAAGGGCTTCGAGAAGCACCGTCTTCGACGCGTTGGGATCCGTCAACACCAACGTTGGCAGGAGGAGCAAGAGGAATCCGCCCCATGCGATCAGCGAGAAGCGCATGCGACTTCTGGCGCGACGGCCGTAACACGTCCGCCAAGAGGCTGCTGCTGCGAGAAGAACCCCACCCGGCATGAGGGTGAGCGCGACGACGCCGGCGGCTCTGATGAGCCTGCGCAGCATGGCAATCAGGAGCTCCGTGCCCAGTACCGCTTGTTCATGGTCATCCGTAGCTTCAACCTTCTTGGCAAGGCCCTGTGGGCCCGGCCGAGCTTGTAGCCGAGGAATCGCAGACCCGTTTCGATATGGGCACGGGGAAGCGCGCCCCAGTAACCTTCGCTCACAAGGTGACGAGTGAGTCTGACAACGTATGTCGTGCCCTCAGAACTCGGTGCGACCTGAGGAAAGCCCTCTGGAAGATCTGAGAAGAAGACGCCGATGTCGAAGCTGCGAGAGAACTGGCGCCCAAGCGAGTAGTCGTGGGAGTGGTGTACCTCGGATTCGGCGGAATACCGAACCGTGTGACCGCTTCGCAGGAGTCTCGCCGCAAGTGCCATGTCCTCGTTCATGATGGCACGTGCCGGGAAGCCGCCTACCGCCTTGAATGCAGCGACAGAGACGGCGGATGACACGTTGGAGAAGAAGACGGCACGGACGCCTTCTCGCTCAACACTCTCCCAAGAGCGTTCGATTGACGTCGCCGGGTAGTTGAAGGATCGCGCGAACGCTTCGATCGGTGTCGCGCCAGCATGAGCCACCTGTCTGCTGTAGGAAGCTGCCGCCGCACCGGACAGGATGGGAGCGATTAGCGAGTCGAGCCAATGAACTCCTACGGGAATGGCATCCTGCGAAAGGAAGACCAAGACATCGCCAGCGAAGTCGACCAAGGCGAGGTTCCGGGTACCCCCATGGTCGAAATCCTCGGGGGCGACCATGATGATCCGGGCCCCGAAGTGCCTCGCGATGTCGACCGTGCGATCACTAGACCCGGAGTCTGCGACGACGACCTCAGCTGACATCGACTGACGGGAAACCGCCCTCAGCGTATCAGCGAAGGCCGGTCCGGCATTGAGCGTGGGGATGAAGATCCGTGTGCGCGCCACTCACTGCCCCTCTGCTTCGCCAAGAACAACATCGTAGGCTGCCCGGGTCTGATGGGCGGCGGTCTCCCATGAGTGGTGACGGAAGAACTCCTGCGGCGGACGGTGTCGCGTCGAGCTCGCCGAGGTCATCGCTTGGCGAATGGAGGCGATGTCATACGGATCGCAGTACGTCGCATGTCCTCCGAAATAGTCGCGGGTGTACCCCCGGTCCGTGACCACGACGCTGGCGCCTGTCGCAAGTGCCTCGAGAGCGGCCAATCCCGTGGTCTCGAAGAACGATGCGAGGACTGCAATGTCAGCTCTCGAGAATAGGTCCAACAGCTTCTCTCTGGGTTGGGCGCCGAGCCACTTCGTGCGATTCCCGTCAAGGCGGCCTTCGAACCTGCGCAAATAGCTCCGGTGCCCCGGATTGGGGGGACCCACGAAGACGAGTTGGTGGCCACTCATCGCGGGAGCGCTGAGGAACGCGTCTAGGATCGCGATCTGGTTCTTCAGCGGTTCGATTCGACCTGCGCAGATCACCATACGCTGGCGAGGACCCTGGCGGTCGACATGCGCGATCTCGGCCGCATTTGGGACAACATGCGTTCTTCTGGTGACGACAGACAGATCCTGTTCCATCGCTCGTTGTTCTGCCGAGGAATTGGGCAAGACAGCCGCAGCATTGCGGGCCACCCATCGGGCCATGCTCATCCAGGACAGGACGACCCTTGGAGGGGGCGGTCCACCAGAAGCAAGCGCATACATGACTTCCTTGAGCGCCAAGTAGCCTGCGATGCCCCGCGTACGGACGACGGCGCCTGCGAGGCCGCCGGACGACCTGTAGAAGGCCGATAGATCTCGGAACGAGTGCCAGATGGGTGTGAGGACGTAGGGCACGCCCTGCTTCCACGCATTCCGAGCGTGCAGATAGGTGTCATGAAGCCGTGTGAGGTTGAAGATGTGTACGATGTCTACTCCGGCCAGATCCAAGTTGTGCGTGTCGTCAAAGCGCGCATGAGCGAGCCCGAGCCGCTGGAGTTCGTCCATCGTTCGATGGAGCTGCACGACGTCGCCTCCGGCTCGGCGTCGGTGGTCCCTTCGGATTTGAAACAACACGCTAGGTCTCACGGGTATCGGACCCCTCGCTAGAGGTTGCACGCTTCCGTGACACGATGGCCCCGACGGATCGGGCAAGAGGAGGGGCGAGCAGTGCCGCCATGGCGACCTGGCCGAAGGCCCCGGATACGATGACCGGTTGGAACGCTGCGAGCGCGAACGCAGATGCTACGACAGCGTTGAAGATGGCCATCTGAACGCTACGGGCAGCTTGCCAATAGACATAGAGCCAGGCGAGCATCGTAACGAGCATTGGAATGAATGCGAGGTAGGGGCCGAAGTCGAGAAAGAAGGCGGAGAGCGCAGTTGTGACCGTTGCACCCGTCGAAACCGGAGTATAGAGGCTGGTATAGGACGGCGCATCCAGCACCGGGAACACCGCGTTTAGTTTGGTGATTCCGACGAACAGCCAGGCGAGACTGGCTGTCCCGGGAAGGGGTGACGCCGGGCTAGCGCGGACGAAGCGATCGAGGTTCTCGAAGCTCAGGGGGAAGTAGGCATACAGGGCCGGCAGGATGTCGAATCGGTCAATGGGCCCGTGCCATTGGATGACTGTCTGATAGCGGACGTCGTAGCGACCAAACCGGTTCATCCGTTGCGTGCCGAAGGACGTGAGCAGTCCCGCCGCTAGTACTGCCGCGAGCAACACCGCGGGCAGCCACTTTCGACTCATGCGGACCACGGGAATCGAGTACTGGATGACCGTCAACGCCACTATGGCCTCGAACGTCGCGATCCGCCCACCACGCGATAGCGGTAGGGCGACGACGACGAGCAAGAGGATGAAGTCCGCGGGTGAGCGACTGACGCTGAATGCAAGCAGCATCAGGACCGCACCAAGCGGTACCTGGACCACGATGGATCGAAGGCCCGGTAGCCAGTTGGAGTGGAGGCTCTGGATGATGTCGGGCTCGACCAATGGAAGCGGTGTTCCTGCCTGGACCAGGTTTGACGCGACGTACGCTGCGACGATGCAGAACGCGAACCCGCGGGCAACGGCGACGAGGGCCGCCCCATAGAACTTCTGTAGTCGACGGGTCAGGAATCGCCGTGAGGTCTTCGACCGGCGGACGTGGGGGGCGAGCGACAGTACGAGGGTAGGCAGGACCAGCCAAACTGCAACGGCCTCATAGAGCAGGAGATAGGTGTCTTGGGTCCAGGACGGATGTTGGAGGCCCGAAAGGCGCAGAGTTGCGATTGCCATCGGCAAGAAGAACGTAACTGACAGGATGGCTACTGGGTTGGTGGCCCCATACCCACGTAGGAACACGATCGCATTACAGAGAGCCATGCAAACGAACACGGCCAGCCTTAGCAGGAGATCAGGACTCATGAAGCACCATGGATCGAAATCGCTGAGGGCGGGCCACAGATTCGCGGCCCCGGGCATCCATGAACACAGCTAGCGCCATGCATCTCGAGTCCACCGGTCGTCACTCCTTGCGGGCCGCTGGTTCGTTGCGGTCGCGGCTCTCACGCCATCCAGGGCGGCGTTCACAAGGAGCGGGATACGGCCCACTTGGCGGCGGCGGATGCGGTTCGCGAGCACTACGAGCAGTGTCCACCACAATATCGGGAGCGCCCACGGAACGTGGCGCCGCGTGTAGAGGAAGCGGCTTCGAATACTGTAGTAGTCCGCCTGGCGCGATCTTCGCGACGCAACGCGATGGGCGCCAGAAACACGTCCCTCCTTATGCATCACAACACTCCGTGGGGCCCAGGCCAGGCGAAAACGGCCCCCAGCACGTGCTACCCAGTCGAGTTCTTCGAAAAATAGGAAGTAGTCCTCGCACATCAGTCCTACGGCTTCCACGAACTCGCGACGGACGAACATCGCGGCTCCGCTAACCATGTCAAGCCGTTCCTCGACACCGACGTGATCGATACGGAAGGGATCGAAGGCCACTGCCTGGCCAATCATCTGCGTTCGCGTCGTCCATGGGTTGTAGCTTGCCCCTGCGTACGCCTGAACGGTGTCAGGTTGGTCGAAGTAAAGGAGCGTGGACCCACAAACACCGATTCGAACGTCTTCGAGCATGCGCGCAACAAGCCAACCCACGGCGTCGGGTCTCACTACGGTGTCGTTGTTGAGAATCCAGACGAAGTCTGCGCCTCGGGCCAAAGCATCCTGAAGGCCGAGGTTGTTTCCCCCGGCGTACCCGCGATTCGAGTGGCTCCGAATCAGTCTGATGCCAGGAAAGGTCTTCGCCAGCGCCGCTGCGCTGCCGTCCGTTGAGCCGTTGTCCACGACGATGATATCCAGATTGTCCCACGTGCACTTCTCCAGCGACTCCAGGCACTCGAGGGTGTCTTCGAGTCCATTCCAGTTCAGCACCACAACGCTAACGAGGGGCGTCGACTCCCGTGACTCTGGCGGCGTTCGAACCTTGGCGGTGTCCAAGGACATCACCTCGGATGCGCGGCGGTCCGGGTACCAGTGTTCGGGTAGCCACGCACGGCCAGGTCGTTCGCCCATTCGCCAAGGGAGCGCCCCAGGAGGACCTCGTTCTTCAGGTACGCGAAGGACCTGGAGGTGTCGATGCGGCGGGTTGCCCTCTCGATCGCAGCTCCGTTCACATCTAGCCCACAGTGAGCTGCCAGCCGCGCCGCCCACTGTATCGGCTCGGCCGCGAAGTCCTCATAGCGTATCGACATACCGCGTTCTTCCGCGGACACGATCTCCGACTCGGCTCTATCGTAGTAGAGCTTCCAGAGCTCGAAGGCCTCCCCGATGTCGCTGCACCTCGCGCTGCTCACCAATTGGGGAGGCCGCTCACGTAGTTGGTATAGAAGGCGCCTGCTTCGCAGCCGCCCTGCAGCAAGTTCCCGCAGGTGCTTCTCACGAACGAGTAGGGATTCGGCTACGTCGACGCCATTGCGCACGACGTGGATGAGTCGGATCCCCGGGAAGACGGAAGCCCAGAGCGGTACCGTGAAGGTTGTCCTTGGATCCTTCCACCCCCAGTTGGCTGGAGGCTGCCAGAAGCCGCGTCCAAGCCGAACGCTTGACCAGCCCAGGTACTCCACGCTTCGCGGACCCCTGATGTAGGAGCGCAGGAACCGGACGATGCTTTCCCGCGCCGCCTGATCCTCGAGCACGGCATCGATGCCTTCCGGCCGATCCCAGGACGCCCCGGCTTCGTGCAACAGCCAATCATTGAGTCGCAAGAAGAACGTGGATTCGTGGTCGCCTTGGAGTCGGCGGCCGAGGAACAACCCAAGATCCTCCAGAACGCGCGCGACGAGGCTCGTGCCAGACCGATGCATCCCTATGATGAGAGTTGGAGCGGTACCGTTCACTGGGTCCTGCTCCTGATCCCGAGAATTCGCGCGTACGACGGAAGAGCTGAGATCCGTAGGAGCCGCTTCACCGCGAATGCGGACGCAACGTTGAGCGTTGCGACGCCCACCGCGGCTCCGATGGCTGCCCCAAGACTACCCCATAGGGGAATCAGAAGAACACAGAGCAAGAGGCCAATCGAGGTCGCGATCAAGACGTTGGATCGCAGCGCGCGCTCGTGCCCCGTCATCATGAGAATCGTCCCCGCCGATCCGGTGGCGATGTTCGCGAGCTGACCGAGCGCAAGGACTGTCATGGTCCAACTGGCTCCGGCGAACCCCGAACCGAACAGCGAGAGCACAGAACCTGGAGCGGCTGCCACAACGATGACGGCGGGCCCAGCCACCAGCAATACAGCGGATGCCGTCCGCCGTACGAGGCGTTCCAGTGCTTGGATCTCGTTGGCCGAATGATGACTTGCGATCCTCGGGGCGATGGTCCCGTTGACGGCTACGAGCACGAATCCGACGAGCATCGCGGTCCGATTTGTAATGGCGAACTCGCCGAGGCTTCGGTTGTCGGACAGGAGCCCCAGCAGGAGGGTTGGGCCCCAGACCATGGCCATGTTCAGGACTGAGACCCAGAAGAGCGGGCGGCTGGCCGCGAGCAACTCCGTGCCGAGGGTCGTGGTTCCCTCCGCCGAACCGCACCGGGGTGCTGCCCCACGCCACATCACATAGGAGATTGCGGCCGTGGTCAGGCTCGACGCGGAGAAGGCGACTGCCGCCAACGAAGCAGACGCCGGAGCGACCATCAGAAGGGCGGAGAAGAAGACTAGCGTCCCGAGTGGCAGCAGGGCTCCTTGGAGGGCCATCGCCCGAACGACGCGGCCCAGGCCACGAAGGGCCTCGGCGTTGAGGTTCAAGAGCGAGAGTGGCATTACCGATGACAGCGCAATCAGGAGCGGACGCCGTAGGACTGGGTCAAGGGCAGTGTATAGCGGTATGGCGATAGCGGCCACGATGCCCAGGCCGATCCCCGAGCCAAGCAACCCGACACGTATCGCCGTACGGTGTACCCCGTGGACTCGCGCATCATCTCCGTGCCGAACCGATGCTGCGATCTTGCGGACAACGACTTGGTCTAGGCCAACGCGGCCCACAACGGAGACTACAGTCGCGACCGTGACCGCAAGGAAGTAGGTACCGGTAGGTGCGACTCCCAGTTCGCGCGCGACAAGGATGCTGAAGACGAAGCCCAGTGCTGCTCCCGTAGCCTTGAGCGCGAACGCTGCAGCAGAGTCGCCTGCTAGGCTCCAGAAGTCGCGACCGCTATTCATCGACAGTTCGTAGCGAACCAAGGACAAGGCGGTGGTAGCAGCCGCTCCTCGGGCCATCTGAAGCGAGAGGTATCCGGAGCGCTTGGCATGCGGCACAACCTACTTCTCTCCGTGGGCATCCATTCCTCCTGCCTCTCGCGCATGGTGGCGGGTGCGATCTCCAGCGCGATTGGCCAACCGTGACCAACGGCAACAGCGCCATCACTCACGTCCGCCACCAAGCGGGCCGCTGCAATGCTTGCGATTCCGCCGCCGCCCACGTACAGACTCCCATGATGAACCAAAATCACGCCGCGCGATATCGACAGCGGCTCCAAGCGAGAGCAGCGGAGACTGGCCGACTCGTGCGGCAAGTAGGCCGAAGCAGCTACTCCAGTGCCACTACGCAGCGTCGAGGACAGCCTGCTCGCAACAGACGTCGCCCGGCGGCGCACCTGCGTACGGCATACCCGCCTTCTATGCGCATGCTCGATGCCAGGCGCGGACGGTGCAGTACCCGGACGGCCAACCGACGATCCGGGATGCCAGGCTAGCGAGGTCAGCATCGAACGGTTGGGGGCACAAACACTCGCCGAAAGACGGAAGTCCGAGACCGTACCAGTGCGGCAGCGCCAGTTCCACGTGGACCAGCGACACGCCCGCTCCTTGTCGCCTGGCGCGCACGCACACGTCCCATCCAAACGCCGAATGGGCGGTTCTTGCCCCAACGCACTCGCCACACTCAGGACCTCCTAGATGAGGCCCCGCTTGGAGAGTTCTGAAGCCAGGAGTGCAGTGCAAGACGCGACGTCGAGTTCTCCCGTGTTCAATCGAAGTTCTGGGGATTCCGGTTGCTCGTAGGGGCTGTCGATGCCAGTAAACTGTCGGATCTGCCCGGCGCGTGCTTTGGCGTATAGGCCCTTGGGGTCGCGTCGTTCGCAGACGGCAAGCGGGGCGTCGACGTGGACTTCGATGAACTCGCCTTGGCCGAGGAGATTCCGCGCCATCTGACGGTCGCTCTTGAAGGGGCTGATGAACGCCGTGATGACGATGATGCCGGCGTCGACGAACAGCTTGGCGGCTTCGCCGATTCGCCGGATGTTCTCTATACGATCGGTGTCGCTAAACCCCAGGTCCTTGTTGAGGCCGTGCCGCACGTTGTCGCCGTCGAGGAGGTAGGTGTGATGCCCCATCTCGACCAGCTTGGCCTCGAGCGCGTTGGCGAGGGTGCTCTTGCCGCTTCCGGAGAGACCCGTGAACCAGATGACGCACGGCTTCTGCTTCTTCTGCGCTGCCCGAACCTCCTTGGTGACCTTGTGGTCGTGCCAGGTGAGGTTGTTGTCCTTCGCCGTGGTGGCCTTGCCGTTGCCGCTCATGCCGCCTTCCCGTTCCTGCGCTGGGCCTGAACGAGGATCTTCGCGACCTCGGGCCGGCTGAACTCGGGCGGCGGCAGCTCGCCGTTGGCGAGCATCTCTCGGACCTTGGTGCCGGACAGGAACACGTGCTGGCTCTTGTCGTGGGG
>JASBRS010000055.1 GCA_030149325.1 Deinococci bacterium | reverse complement strand
GGCCTGCGCGCGAGCATGCCCCGTCCAGGCGCGGCCGCCGCCCTGCTCGACGCCATCGAGGCGGACCTGGCCGGGCGCGCCGCGGCGACGCCGTCGTGAACCTCCGCGCCGCCCGCCGCCAGGCGCCGCCCCGACCGACCGACCTGCCGCGCCTGCTCGTCCCCACCGCCCCGTGGGCGCTGGTGGGGCTGACGGCGGCGCTGGTGGGCGCCGTGCTGCGAGTGGCGGTGGTGCCCGCCTTCGTGACGCCGGTGTTCGATCAGGTGGTCGGTGCCCACGACCTGTCGCGGCTGCCCCGCATCCTCGGCGTGGCCGGCGGCGTGGCCGTCTCCGGCGCGCTGGCGCTGTGGCTTCAGGACGCCCTGCTGGCGCGCGCGGCGGCGCGCGTGACGGCGGCCTGGCGACGGGGCCTCTACCGCCGCCTGCTGCGGCGCCCGCCGGGCCAGCTCCCCGGCAGCAGCGGCGGCCTCGCCAGCCGCATCCTCACCGACCTCAAGGAGGTCGAGACCTACTACCACTTCGGGGTGGGCACGCTGGTGGCGGAGTCGGCCACCATCCTGGCCATCCTCGCCTACCTGATCCACACCGATCCCGGAGCGTCGGGGCTGCTGGTGCTCTTCGGGCTGCCGCTGCTGCTGGTGCTGCGCTGGGCGGGAGGGTCCCTGGAGCGCGTGGCCGAGCGCTCGCAGGTCGGTACCGAGGCCCTCGGACGCCACCTGCAGGAGGGCCTGAAGCACCACGAGACGGTGCGCGCCTTCGATGCCGACGAGCTCATGGTCGAGCGCTTCGAACCCGAGAACCGCCGCACCGCACGGGCCATGACGCAGCGCGGCGTGATCGCGGGCGCGCAGATCCCCATCACCCAGGTGCTGCTGTTCGCGGCCGTCGCCCTGCTGGTGGTGTTGTTGGCGGGTCGCGTCCAGCGCGGCGCCATGTCGGTGGGCGAGCTGGTGTCGTTCGTGACGCTGGTGGCGCTGCTGTCGACGCCGGCGCAGCTCCTGCCCAAGGGGTACGCCCTGTGGCGCGAGGCCCGCGCCGCCACCACGCGCTTGCGCGCCCTGGCCTGGGACGCCGCCGGCGCCGCGCCACCGCCGTCGACCCCCGTCCGCGACGGGCCGGGCCTGCCGGGCCTGACGCTGCGCGGCCTCAGCTTCGGGTACGAAGGCGGCCCGCCCGTCCTCGACGGCATCGATGCGAGCCTTCCGGCGACGGGCCTGGTGGCCATCACCGGCGAGAGCGGGAGCGGCAAGACCACGCTGCTCCGCCTGCTGCTGGGCTTCCTCCGCCCCCGCCACGGCGCCATCGAGCTCGACGGCGAGCCCCTCGCGGCGCTGCCGGAGCCCGTCCTGCGCGCACGCGTGAGCTACGTCCCCCAGTCGCACGAGGTGCTGTCGGGACCGCTGCGCCAGAGTCTGCTGATGGGGCGCGACGTGCCCGAGGCCGAGCTCTGGCGGGCGCTGGCCGACGTCGGCCTGGCCGACCTGGTCCGCGGCCTTCCCACCGGCCTCGATCACGCCCTGGCCGAGGACGGCGCCGGCTTCTCGGGCGGCCAGCGCCAGCGCCTGGCGCTGGCGCGCGCGATCCTCACCGAGCCCCGGGTGCTCCTGCTCGACGAGCCTACCTCCAGCCTCGACCCGGCGGCCGAGGCGGAGCTCGTGAGCATGCTCAGGTCGCAGGCGCAGCAGCGCCTGGTGGTGGCGGTCGCGCACCGGCCGGCGCTGGTCGAAGCGGCCGACGCCGCCTGGCGGTTGCACGCGGGCCGGCTCGAGCCGCTCTCGGAGCCGGCGTCGCCGACCGACCCGACGGTCTGAGCCGCTACCGCTCCGGGCGGGTGGGACCGGACTCCGGCGCAGCTCGCGCCCCGTCCCCGGCGATCCTGGCCTTGAGCTCGAGGTCGGGCCAGCCCAGCAGCCACGCCTCCGGCATGGCGACGCTGCGCCACAGCTCGAAGGCATCGAGATCGTTGGCCTGAGCGACGAGCAGACTCATGACGGTGCCGTGCGCCACCACCGCGGGCCGCTCGGCACGGTTGCGCTCCAGCGCCGCGACGAGGCCGCCGCGGAAGCGCTCGCGCGCCTCGCTGGCGGTCTCCCGCCCGAACACCAGCACGTCGGGGTGGCGGAAGAAGCGCCGCAGGGTGTCGTGCCAGGCCGCGTCGGGGAGCAGCGGGACGTTGCCTCGGTCGTGCTCGTGCAGCCGCGGCTCCGAGGTGAGGGGCAGCCGGAGATGCTCCGCCAGGCCGCGGCCGGTCGCGACCGCCTTGGGCTCGAGGCTGGTCACCACCAGATCGAGGGCCAGGGGCCCCAAGCGGTCGGCGAGGTCGCGGATGGGCCCGCCGGCGTCCGCCCGCAGGCGCCACTCGGTCGAGGGCCGGGTGGCGTCGCGGCGGGTGGGAGCGTGGCGCACCAGCACCACCTCGTTCACGACGCCAACGACCTCAGCGCGGCGGCGGTGGCGGCTCCGAAGGCCACGTCCCGTCCGAGGTCTCGCAGGGCGTCCTCGAGCGCGGCCGCGAGCGTGACGACGTCGAAGCGGTCGGCCCAGCCCAGCACGCTGGGGCGCAGGAGGCGCGGCTTGGCCTCGTCCTGACCGGCGCCGATGCGGATACCGACGGCGGCCAGCCGCCGGATCACGTCGGGTGCGGCGATCCCGTTCGGCGTGGTGAGGGCCGCCACCGCCGGGCTCGGCCGCACCGCGTACCGCGCCAGACCGACCGCCTCGCCGGAGGCCAGCAGGGCCTCGTTGAGCGCCTCGCGCCGCCGCCAGACCGCATCGACGCCTTCCTCGAGCAGCAGGCGCAAGGCCACGTCGAGGCCGGCCACCAGGCTGACCGCGGGGGTCGCCGCCGTCTGGCCCTCGCGCTGCCGGGCGCGTTCCTTGCGCAGGTCGAGGTAGTAGCTGCCGATCAGCGCGCCCTCCGACGCCAGGGCGTCGCTACGCTGCCAGGCGCGCTCGGAGAGGTAGGCGAAGGCCAGTCCGGGCGGCACCATGAGCCCCTTCTGCGAGCCCGAAACCACCACGTCGAGCCCCCAGGCGCGCGGCCGCAGCTCGGCAGCCGCCAGGCTGGTGACGGCGTCCACCAGCAGCAGGGCGTCGGGGGCCGCCTCGCGGGCGACCGAAGCGATCGCTTCGACATCGTGGAGCACGCCGGTGGAGGTCTCGGAGTGGGTGGTGGTGATGGCGTCGAAGGGCCCCGACCTACGCAGCTCGTCGCGCACGCGATCCGGATCGAAGGTGCTGCCCCAGGGGGCCGACAGCTCCACCACACGCAGGCCGAAGCGGCGTGCCATGGCGGCCCAGCGCTCCCCGAACTTGCCCGCGTGCAGGCTGAGGACGCGGCCGCCCGCCGGGACGGCGGCCAGCAGCGACGCCTCGAAGCCCGCGGTACCGCTGCCGGTCACCACCAGCACCTCCTCGCCGGGGACGAGCATGACCTCCGCCAGGCGACGGCGCACCGCCAGGAAGAGCTCGACGAAGGCGGGGCTGCGGTGGTGCACCACCGGGCGCGCCAGCGCCTCGAGCACGGCGGGCGGCACCTCCACGGGGCCGGGTGCGAGCAAGCGTTGCTTGATCACCGGCGTCGCCCCCTAGAGCCTGACCATGCGCAGGCTGTGGATGACGTCCCCGAGGCTGCGGAGGACCTCGAGCACCTGTTCCGAAGGGGCCTGGTCGAGGGTGAGTACGAACATCGCCAGCCCGTCCTCGCTGGTGCGGGAGAGCTGCATGCTGTTGATGTTGACGCCGAAGTCGCCCAGCACGGTCCCCACCCGCCCGACGGCGCCGGGGCGGTCGTAGTTGGTGCACACCAGCATCGTGCCCTCGGGCCGGATCTCGATCGGATAGTCGTCGATGGCGACGATGCGCGGCTGGTCGGCCAGCACGGTCCCGCCCACGCTGGCGCTGCCCTCCGAGGTGCGCGCGGTGACGAGCACGTGGTTGGTGTAGCCGCGGCTGCGCGAGGCGGTGGCCCGAGACACCCGGATGTCGCGGTCGCGCGCGATCGAGGGGGCGTTGATGTAGTTGGGGGGCTCGTCCAGGAAGGGCTCCAGGAAGCCCTTGGTGACGGCGGTGGCGATCGGGTCCGGATCGATCGGGAAGGTCCCGGAGAATTCGACGTCGAGCTCGCGCACGCGCCCGCGGCTGAGCTGCGCTACCGTCCTGCCGAGGACCTCCCCCAGCACCAGGTGCCGTCCCAGCGCGCCCATCACTTCCGGCGCCAGCGCAGGTGCGTTGACCACGCCGCGCGAGTAATCGCCCTGCAGCGCCAGGACGGTACGCTCCAGGATCTCGGTGCCGACGCGCGCCTGCGCTTCCACCGTGTTGGCCCCCAGGTGGGCGCTGAGCACCACGTCGTCGCGCCGGAACAGGGGACGTTCCGGGTCGGGAGGCTCGGAGACGTACACGTCGAGGCCGGCACCGAACAGGTGCCCCGACTCCAGGGCCTCCAGCAGCGCGTCCTCCTGCACGATGCCGCCGCGCGCGGCGTTGACGACCACGGCGCCCTCGGGCATGCGCGCCAGCTCCTCGCGCCCGATGATGCCGGTGGTCTCGTCGGTGAGGGGGGTGTGCACCGTCAGGAACTCGGAGCGCGCCAGCATGGCGTGCAGGTCGTCGTGCAGCTCGACCTTCAGCTCCTCGGCACGCCGGCGGGTGATGTAGGGGTCGTAGGCCATGACCGTCATGCCGAGGCCCTGCGCCCGCCGGGCGACCAACGAGCCGATGCGTCCCAGACCCACGATCCCGAGGCGTGCGCCCTTCAGCTCGCGTCCCAGGAACTTGCGGTCCCACGTCCCTGCCCGGATCAGTCGATCGGCGCGGGCCACGCCGCGCGCGGCATTGAGCATCAGGGCGATGGCCAGCTCCGCCGCCGACACGTTGTTCGCCTCGGGCGCGTTGACCACCAGGATGCCGCGGCGGCTGGCGGCGTCTAGGTCGATGTTGTCGACCCCGACCCCACCGCGACCGATGACGCGGAGCGAGGTCGCCGCCTCGATCAGCGCCGCGTCGACCTTGGTGCGACTGCGCGTGATGATGGCGTCGAACGACCCCACGGTCTGGAGCAGGGTGTCCCGGTCGATGCCGGCGCGGTCCACCACCTCCATGCCGGGGATGTCGGTGTCACCCAGCTGGATGGTGTCGGTGACAAGGATTCTGGCCATATCGGGGAAGGATAGCACGCACGCACGGCATCAAGGCGTCGGCGACGCGGCGGCTACGAACCCCGCGATCTCCCAGTCCGGGGGCACCGCGAAGGAGGCCACCCCGAGCACGTCCATGCTGAGCGCCCCGTTCACCCGCAGCAGGGTCGGGATGCCCTGCAGGGCCGCGTCCAGAGCCGCCCTGCCGTCGGCCGACAGCTTGTCGGGGACGGGGTAGAAGATGAGGTCGATGCGACCGTCCTGGCCCGCCGCCAGCGGCACCGGCCGCATGTCGTCGCGCGCCATCGTCTGCCCCGCCAGGGTCAGGGTCAGGTCCTTGCCCGACAGGAAGTAGCCGATGTCGCCGGGGTTGGTGGCCATCACCACCACCTGCACCACCGGCACCCCCGCCCGCAGCGTGAACACCCGGCTGGCGCGCTCGTCGAGGCGCAGCCGCGGGGGCACGACCTTCTGACGCGCCAACGTCGCCCCCGCCACCAGCTCGGCCCGCCGCGACTCGAAGACGTAGCTGGCCGAGGTGAACTTCACCGTGCCCTCGACGCTGAACGGCAGGGGCGTGTCGGCGAAGGCCCGGACCACCGCCTGCAGCAGCGAGCGCTTCCCCTTCAGATCGCTGTGGATCGGGAAGCGCAGCGGCGCGGTGGCCCCCGCCCCCAGGTACACGCCCGGGCTGAGCTCACCGCGCGCGACGCGCTCCCCGTCCAGGAAGACGTCGTAGCGGACCGACTCGACCTTGATTCCGAAGGGGTTGGGGTTGCGCATCAGCGTCCCGACGGTCATCGCCAGGCCCGCCCCCGCACCGGGCGGGTCGAAGCGCTCGATCCCCGTCTGGCCGGGTACCAGGTGGAACTGCGGCGGGCGGATCTCGGCCAGCGGCGTCGCGCTCTTGATGGCGGTGGACGGCGCACACCCCGTCAGCACCGCCAGAGCCACCACCGCAGCCCCGGCGGCGGCGCGCAGGCGCCGCCGGGCGGAGGTCGTGATCCCCTGCACCTTCGCAGTCTAGCAGACGCCGCGAGCCCCTCTCCGACGAGATCAACGCCTGCGTCGCAGGCGCCGGGACCAGGTCGTGAGCGCGCCCGGCCCGCCGGGCGCGAAGGGCACCAGCAGCGCGGTCGCGAACACCGCGGCCGCCAGGTAGGCCGCGGTGGGCACCACGTCGACGTCGATCCCCTGCCCCCGGAGCGCCAGCGAGACCCCTCCGAACGGCACGGCGGCGTAGGCGGCCGCGGCGAGCAGCGGGGTCGCCGCCGCCCACAGGCCGCGCCGCTCGGCGAGCCTGCGGCCGACCGCCACGGCCCCGATGCCGACACCGGCGGCTCCCACCAGGTAGGCCAGCAGCATCCAGGCCGAGGCCCCGTGGACGAGCGCCTGCACCGCCACGTACCCCACGTGCAACGCCATCGGGACGACCACCAGGGTCGTCAGCAACGGACGCAGGCGGCGGCGCCCGACGGCCGCCCGCAGCACCAGCCCGGCCATCAGGCCCACCACCGTGACCGCGACCGCCATGCGCCCCAGTACGCTCATAGGATCTCCCGGAACACCAGCGCGCCGCTGCGCCGCTTGAGCTCGCGGCGCAGCCGCTCCGCCCAGGTGGCGCGGAGCTCCGGGTCCTCTGCCAGCATGCGTTTGGCGAGGTCGCGCGCCTGCTCGATGATGTCCCCGTCGGTCGCGAGGTCGCCCACCGTCAGGTCGGGCAGGCCGGACTGCCGCGTCCCGCGCAACTCCCCCGGACCGCGCAGCTCGAGGTCGTACTCGGCGATGCGGAAGCCGTCGGCGTTCTTCGCCACGATCTCCAGGCGCTTCTGGGTCTTGCGGCCCCGTTCGCCCGCGACCAGGATGCAGGTGCTGGCAGCATCGCCGCGCCCGACCCGGCCGCGCAACTGGTGCAGCTGGGAGAGGCCGAAGCGCTCGGCGTTCTCCACGATCATGACGGTGGCGTTGGGGATGTCGACGCCCACCTCGATGACGGTGGTGGACACCAGCAGGTCGAACTCGTGACGGCGGAAGCGCTCCATGATGGCGTCCTTCTCGTCGCCGGGCATGCGTCCGTGGAGCATCTCGATGCGGCAAGCGGCGGGCATGAGCTGGCGCAGGTCCTCGCTGAGACCGGTGGTGGAGACGATCTCCTCGAGCGCCTCGCTCTCCTCGACCAGGGGCGTCACCACGTAGACCTGCCGGCCCTGCTCGATCTGCTCCCAGGCGAAGCGGTAGATCTCCCGGCGCCTAGCGGCGTTCACCAGCCGCGTGGTCACCGGCTTCCGGCCCGGCGGCAGCTCGTCGATGACGCTCAGCTCGAGGTCGCCGTAGTACGTCAGCGCCAGCGACCTGGGGATCGGCGTGGCGCTCATCACCAGGACGTCGGGCAACCCGTGCAGCAGTCGACGACGCTGCTCGACGCCGAAGCGGTGCTCCTCGTCGACGATCGCCAGCCCCAGGTCGGCGAAGCGCACGCCGTCCTGGATGAGCGCGTGCGTTCCCACCGCCAGGTGGGCCTCGCCGGAGGCCAGGCGCGCCCTGGAGGCGCGCCGTTCCGCTGCCGTCATGGCACCGGTGAGGAGCTCGCTGCGCACACCCAGAGGGAAGAGGTAGCGCTGGAGGTTGAGGAAGTGCTGGCGCGCGAGGATCTCGGTGGGGGCCATGAGGGCGGCCTGGGTGCCCCCGCGGACCGCCACGTAGACGGCGGCGGCGGCGACCGCGGTCTTGCCCGATCCGACGTCGCCCTGCAGAAGCCGCGCCATCGGGCGCGGGCGCGCCATGTCGGCAAGGACCTCGCCCAGCGCTCGGTCCTGCGCCCCGGTGAGCGCGAACGGCAGGCTTGCCCGGAAGGACGCCACGTCGGCGTCGTCCACCTCGAAGGCGCGGCCGCGGAGCGACGGATCGCGGCTGCGCAGGACCGCCAGCTCCAGGAACAGGAAGTCGTCGAACTTCAGGCGCCTCAGGGCGGCGTTCAGGGCGCCCTCGTCGGGGGGGAAGTGGGCATCGCGCAGCGCCCGGTCGAGCGGTACGAGCTGGTTGCGCTCCAGCAGGCTACGGGGGAGGTGGTCGGGGACCGGTGGCAACGCCGCCAGCAGTCGGTGTGCCGCCCTGCGCTGGTAGGCCTGGCTCAGGCCCTGGGTCCCCCGGTAGATCCCGACGATGCGCCCGTACGACAGCGACTCGCCTTCGTCGTCGACCTCGAAGCCTGCGACCGCCAGCTCGATGGAGCGCCCACGACGCTTGACCTTGCCCCCGACGATGACGCGCTGACCGGGGAAGAGCTGCTTCTCCAGCCACGGCTGGTTGAACCACACGGCCGTCGCCCGCTCGCCGCGAGCGTCCTCCAGCACCGCACGCAGCACGTGCATGCCCCGGCGGCTGCGCATCCCCTTGCGGCTCATCACCTTCGCCGACACGGTGGCCATCTCGTCGGCGCGGAGCGCCGCGAAGTCGGGCAGGGCCCGGCGGTCCTCGTAGCGCCGCGGCAGCGACCACAGCAGCTCCCGGTAGCTGCGCACCCCGACCTCCGCCAGCTTCTTGGGCGCCTGGGCCCCGACGTCGACGAGGCGATCGCTCAGCGGGCGGTCGAGGTCCTCCGGCCCCAGTCGGGGCTGGAGGTCCGCGCCGGGAGCGCCGGTGGCCGATGCGGGCGACGCGCCACGGCCCCGCTTCGCGGTGCCGGGCTCGGACGCCCCCCGAGACGAGGCGTCTCCGGCGGGAGCCATGCCCTCGAGCAACTTGAGCGCTTCCTCGACGCGCGGGCGGCGGTCGTCGGGGGACAAGGTGGCGTAGCCCTCGAACAGGGCGCCCACCTCCGCGAAGGGGCGCGGCAGCCCGGCCGCGAGGCGCTCCACGCCCCCGACCACGACCTCGTCCCGACACCCGGCCCTCAGCTCTTGGAGGAGCGGTCGGCGCAGCCGATCGCGCATCTGGGCAAGGCTCGCCACGGCCCCAGTCTACCGTCGGGGAAGGCAGATTCGTCCTATCCGGAGCACGGTACGAGCGCTATGCTGGTCGCTGAGCCGCCGGCCGGGGGGGTCCGGGATCCAAGGGGGGACTTCCAGGGCCCAGGCGAGAGACGTCGGGCAACGGACCCGTGGAGGGCGGGTCCGGGACGAGCGGACCTGCGTCCGCGATCGGGTGGACGTGCGTCCGCCCACCGAGGAGGTGACGCGCACCGAAGACGGGATCGACCGCGCTGAACGCGCACCCCATCACCGTTCCGAACCTTAGGAGGGAAAGGACACGGCATGAAGAGACTGTTCGCACTCGTGGCCGTCTTGGGCCTGGTGGCCGGGATGGCGCACGCCCAGGGCAAACTCGAGATCTTCTCCTGGTGGGCGGGCGACGAAGGCCCCGCCCTGCAAGCCCTGATCGACCTGTACAAGCAGCAGCACCCCGGCGTCGAGGTCATCAACGCCACCGTCACCGGCGGCTCCGGCGTCAACGCCCGGGCCGTGCTGAAGACCCGCATGCTGGGCGGCGATCCGCCCGACAGCTTCCAGGTCCATGCCGGTCAGGAGCTGATCGGCACCTGGGTGGCGGCCAACCGCATGGAGGACCTCACCTCGCTGTTCCAGCAGCAGGGGTGGATGAGCGCGTTCCCGCAGAACCTGATCGACCTCATCAGCACCCCGAACGGTATCTGGAGCGTTCCGGTCAACATCCACCGCTCGAACGTGATGTGGTACGTCCCGGCCAACCTCCAGAAGTGGGGCGTGCAGCCTCCCACCAGTTGGGACGACTTCCTGGCGATGTGCCCGACCCTGCAGAGCCAGGGCGTGACGCCGCTGGTGGTCGGTGAGAACTGGACCGTGCAGCACCTGTGGGAGAGCGTGGCCGTGGCGACGCTCGGCGCGCAGGGCTGGAACGACCTGTGGTCGGGCAAGATCCAGTTCACCGACCCGCAGGCCGTGAAGGTGTGGGACGTCTTCGGCAAGGTGCTGGCGTGCACCAACTCCGACGCCTCCGGGCTGTCGTGGCAGCAGGCCACCGACCGCGTGGTGAACGGCCAGGCCGCCTTCAACGTGATGGGCGACTGGGCCGCCGGCTACATGACCACCACGCTGAAGCTGGATCCCGGAACGGGCTTCGGCTGGGAGGCCTCCCCCGGCACCCAGGGCGTGTTCGTGATGCTGGCCGACTCCTTCGGCCTGCCCAAGGGCGCCCCGGATCCGCAGAACACCATGGCGTGGCTCGAGCTGCTCGGCTCGAAGCAGGGCCAGGACGCCTTCAACCCGCTGAAGGGCTCCATCAGCCCGCGCCTCGACTCCGACCTGAGCCTCTACAACGCCTACTCGCAATCGGCGGCCAAGGACTGGCAGTCCGACACCATCGTCGGCAGCCTGGTGCACGGCGCCGTCGCCAAGGAAGCGTTCATGAGCCAGTTCGCCGACGTCATGAACATCTACCTGGCGTCGCAGAACAGCGAACAGGCGGCCAACGCCGCCCAGGCCATCGCCAACCAGGTGCGCCTGTACGACTAGCGCACCGTGCGGGAGGGGGCTCGCTCCGAGCCCCCTCCCCTCGCCCGCTGGGGCGCGGTCCGCCGGCCGCCCCTTGCGGACCCTCGACCCCGTCCTGGAGCGAACGGACCCGTCATGAAGCTCACCCGCGACCGCGTCACGGCCATCCTGATGTTGCTGCCTTCCGTCGTGCTGCTCGCCGTCTTCGTCTACGGCTTCATCGGCCGCACCTTCTACGTCTCGCTCACCGACTGGGGGCAGGACCCCACGCAGGCACTGGCGCTCGACCCGCAGTTGCACTTCGTGGGGCTGAAGAACTATTCGGACCTGTTCACGAATTTCATCGAGACGCGCTTCCGCCAGGACCTCGTCAACACCTTCTTCTTCACGGTGCTGTTCCTGGTCGGCTGCCTGGGGCTGGGCCTGGGTCTGGCGGTGCTGCTGGATCGCGGCGTGAAGGGCGAGGGCCTGTTCCGCACCATCTTCCTGTTCCCCTTCGCGCTCGCCTTCATCGTCACCGGGACCATCTGGCGCTGGATGTTCCAGCCCGAGGGCGGCATCAACGTCCTCCCGACGCTGATCGGGCTCCCGAAGCTCGACTTCGGCTGGCTCACGAGTCGCGTCCAGATCTTGCGCTTCGATTGGAACGGCCTGCCGTTCGTTCTGGGCCTGCTGCTGGCGGCGGTGCTGGCCCTGCTGGCGTGGCGCGCGTTCCGTCGCGGGCAGGGCCTGCGCGGCACCGTGAGCGCCGTGCTGGCGTCGTTGGTGGCGCTGTGGGCGCTGGCTGTCCTGCGGCACGCGAGTCCACTGCCCTACCCGGAACGGCACGGCTTCAACCTGGCCTTCATCGGCATCATCATCGCCGCGGTGTGGCAGATGTCCGGCTACACCATGGCGCTCTACCTGGCCGGCCTGCGCGGCATCCCCGAGGAGCTGCGCGAGGCCGCGCGCGTCGACGGCGCCAGCGAGTGGCAGCTCTACCGCTACGTGATCCTCCCGCTGCTGGGCCCGATCTCGCTGTCGGCGATGATCATCCTGGGGCACATCAGCCTCAAGATCTTCGACCTGGTGTTCGCCATGGCCGGGCCCGACCACGCCGCCACCGACGTGCCGGCGTTGCTGATGTACCTGCGCAGCTTCCGGGCCAACCAGTTCGCCCAGGGCGCGGCCATCGCGGTGGTGCTGCTGGTGATGGTGGCGGCCGTGATCATCCCCTACCTGGTCAGCAGCTTGCGCGGCGAGGTGCGCCGATGAGCGCCGCCCCGTTGAGCACGGGCGGCGCCGCCCGGCCGCGCGGCCGGCGGGTGCAGTGGCTGACCTACCTGCTGCTGATCGTCGCCGCCGCCTTCTTCCTGCTGCCCATCTACCTGGTGGTGGTGACCAGCCTCAAGCTGCCCGCCGACATCAACCTTGCCACCACGTGGGAGCTGCCCCGCCACTGGAACTGGCACAGCTACGCCGTCGCCTGGCAGGCGTTCGCGCCCAAGCTGCGCAACAGCCTGGTGCTGGCGGTGGTCGCCACGGCCGCGTCGGCGGTGATGGGCTCGATGAACGGCTACATCCTGTCGAAGTGGCGCTTCCCGGGGGCGAACCTGCTGTTCCCGCTGATGCTCTTCGGGATGTTCATCCCTTACCAGTCGGTGCTCATCCCGCTCTTCCAGTTCCTGCGCAACATCGGCCTGTACGGCTCGTTGTGGGGCCTCATCCTGACCCATGTGGTCTACGGCCTGCCGATCACCACCCTGATCTTCCGCAACTTCTACGCCGAGATCCCCGACGAGATGGTGGAGGCCGCCCGCATCGACGGTGCCGGCTTCTTCGGGATCTACAGCCGCATCATCTTCCCACTGTCGATCTCGGGGTTCGTGGTGGTCATCATCTGGCAGTTCACCCAGATCTGGAACGAGTTCCTGTTCGCCGTCACCCTCACGCGCCAGAGCACCCAGCCGATCACGGTGGCGCTCGCCCAGCTCGCCGGCGGCGAGGCCGTGAACTGGAACCTGCCGATGGCGGGGGCGGTGCTGGCGGCGCTGCCGACCCTGATCATCTACGTGGTGCTGGGGCGCTACTTCATCCGGGGCCTGCTGGCGGGTTCGGTCAAGGGCTGAGGTACGCCGCTCGAGGCATCGCTCGCGAGGCCGCGGGCCGGCGCTTGCGATGTTTTGCGTCAACGGGTATTCTCTTCCACGACTTCACGCCTGACGGGGAGAGTCCATGAAACGAGCTGCAACCCTACTGATCACGCTCCTGCTGGCCGTCACCGCCGCCAGCGCCTTCGCCGCCGACCTTGGCGGCCGTACCATCACCATCGGCTCCGACACCACCTACCCGCCCTTCGAGTCGGTGGACAGCTCCGGCAAGATCATCGGCTTCGACGTCGATCTGATGAACGCCATCTGCAAGATCGAGGACTGCGTCGCCAAGTTCCAGACCACCAACTGGGACGGCATCCTGCCGGCCGTCAACAACGGCGAGTTCGACATGATCGCCTCGGGCATGACCATCACCACCGAGCGCGCCAAGCAGGTCGACTTCTCCGACCCCTACAAGAGCGTCGATCAAGCCATCGCCGTGCGCACGCAAGACGCCGGCCTGAAGCTCGACGACTTCACCAAGCAGGGAAGCAAGCTCATCCTGGGCTCGCAGACCGGCACCACCAACGCCATCCTGGCCGAGAAGCTGGTGGGCCGCGACCGCATGCAGCTCTACAACGACTTCAACCAGGCGGTGCAGGCGCTGATCAACGGCGACGTCCAGGGCGTGGTGCTCGACGACGTGGCCGCGGCCGCCTTCGCCCAGCAGTACGCCGGCAAGCTGGTCGTCGCCATCCGCGGCGTCAAGTCCGGTGACGAGCTCGGCTTCGCGGTGCCCAAGGGCGACCCGGAGGGCCTGCTCCCGGCGCTCAACGACGGCCTCGCCAAGCTCAAGGCGAACGGCACGCTCGACGCGCTCAACATCAAGTGGTTCCAGTAGGACGATGAGTCCCGACGCGCGGCGCGCTTCCCCGATCCGACGGGGGCGCGCCGCGCGCCTCGTTCGGGCCGACCGTCTGGTCCTCCGCAGGAGCCGACCCCGGTGACCACCAAGTCGAAGCAACGCCCAAGTCGCAACCCGCTCAAGCGCATCCGCCCCAGCTACCTGATCCTGCTGCTGCTGTTGCCGCTGGTGGTGTACTTCTTCGCCACCACCGCCGCCTACCAGCGCGCCCTCGACTTCCTCGTGCCGGGCCTGTCCGTCACCGTGGTGGCCACGGTGCTGGCCTACCTGGCCGCCTGCGTGCTGGGCATGATCCTGGCGGCGCTCGCCAGCCTGCAGGCCGGCGAGCGCACCGTCCTGCGCTACGCCATCGTGGGCGGGGTGCTGGTCGCGGCCTCGCTGGTGCTGTTCACGCGCCCCAAGGTCGAGTACGTGGTCATCGGCCACACCGGCGGCAAG
>JASBRS010000054.1 GCA_030149325.1 Deinococci bacterium | reverse complement strand
CATGACCCGTTCGCGGATGTCGGCGAGGAGCTCGGGGTTCTGCCCCAGGAACTCCACCGCCTTCTCCTTACCCTGCCCCAAGCGCGTCTCCCCGAACGAGTACCACGACCCCGACTTCTGCACCACCTCCACATCGCTCGCCACGTTCACCAGATCCCCGATCCGGTCGATCCCCCGACCGAACAAGATCTCCACCTCCGCCTCCCGGAACGGCGGCGCCACCTTGTTCTTCGTCACCTTCACCCGCACGCGGTTCCCCACCTTCTCCGCGCCCACCTTCACATCCCCCTTACGCCGCACCTCCATCCGCACGCTGGCGTAGAACTTCAACGCCCGCCCCCCCGGCGTCACCTCCGGATTGCCGTACAACACCCCGATCTTCTCCCGCACCTGATTGATGAAGATCGCCGTCGCCTTGCTCTTCGACAACACCCCCGTCAACTTCCTCAACGCCTGACTCATCAACCGCGCCTGCAACCCCACATGCGCGTCCCCCATCTCCCCCTCCAACTCCGCCCGCGGCGTCAACGCCGCCACACTATCGATCACCACCACATCCACCGCACCCGAACGCACCAACAACTCGGTGATCTCCAACGCCTGCTCCCCCGAATCCGGCTGGCTCACCAGAAGCTGCTCGATATCCACCCCCAACGCCCGCGCATACGACGGATCCAACGCATGCTCCGCATCCACGAACGCCGCCACCCCCCCCACACGCTGCGCCTCCGCCACCACATGCAACGCCAACGTCGTCTTCCCCCCCGACTCCGGGCCGTACACCTCCACCACCCGACCCCGAGGCACACCCCCCACCCCCAACGCCACATCCACCGACAACGACCCCGTCGAGATCACCCCCGACCCCAACGCCAACACCTGCTCCGACCCCAACCGCATCACCGCACCCTTGCCGAACTGACGCTCGATCTGCGATAGGGCGGTGTCGAGGGCCTTCTTGCGGTGCTCGTCCATCACAGCTCGCTCCACCTCTCCTGCGGCGCTCGGGCGCGTCGGCGCCCGGCGCTCAGCTCAGCGAGGACCGGAGGAGGAAGAGGCTGGTGAAGGCGAGCCGTTCCCGCAGCCAGGCCCGTCCCAGGGGAGGGAAGGTCAGCGGTCGGACGGTCGTGCCGCCTGGGGCGGCGATTGCGATCACCACGCGCGTTGCCGCGCTTTCGTTCCTATCCGGTCCCGAGACGTCGTCGGCCCCGTCCCCCGCATGGGGGAAGGCTGGGCCGACGGCGACACCGTAGTCGACGTCGAACAGGGCACGTACGCTCGTCGCCAGCGCCGCGACCGCCTCGGCGGCGGACGCGGGTAGCCTGGCCAACAGGTCTGTGGCGACACCGAGCGTTGCCATGGTCTCCGGTCCCCATGCTATCACGGCGCCTCCGAGCGTTCCCTCCGCGCCGGTGACGTCGCTCAGCAGATCGGCGAGGGCTCCGCCCGAGGCCACCTCGGCCACCGCCAGGGTGGCGCCGCGCCGCTGGAGTGCCGCCACCGCCAGCTCCGCCAGGGTGTCGTCGTCGTGGCCCCAGACGCTGTCCCCCAGGAGGTCGCCGACGTCGGCCTCGACCGCGACGGCCCGCCGGCGGGCGTCGTCGGCGTCGATCCCCTTGGCCGCCACCCGTACGTGGACGCCGTCGCGCTTGGCGTAGGTGGCGACGCTGGGGTTGGCGCCGGCGGTGAGGTCGCCGAGTCGGACGGCGACGTCCGACTCGCCGACCCCGAGGGTCTTGAAGGTGCGGGCGTAGAGCGCACCGCCGCCGAAGCTCAGGCGCGGCACGGCTTCGTGGTGCCACATCCGGCGCATCTCGCGCGGGGGGCCGGGGAGGGTCACCACGGTCAGGTCCCGGCCGTCGCGGTGCACCCGCACCAGCCAACCCGGAGCCGTCCCGATGGGGTTCGGCAGCGCCTCGGCCGACGGGATGCGCTCGGCCTGGCGGAGGTTGCGCTCCGGCATGTCGCGCCGGAAGGCCGCGAAGCGTTCGCGCAGCCACGCCTCCAGCGCGGGATCCACCGTGGCGGTCTCGCCGAGGACGCACGCGACCGCATCGCGCGTGAGGTCGTCGTCGGTGGGCCCGAGTCCGCCCGTGAGCACCACCAGGTCGCTGCGTCCGAGCGCGCGCTCCAGGGCCTCGCGTACCCGTTCGAGGTTGTCCCCCACGCGCTGCGACCAGTACACATCGACGCCGAGCGCGGCCAGCGATCCCGCCAGCTCGGCGCTGTTGGTGTCGTGGGTCTCACCGAGCAGCAACTCGGTGCCCACGGCGATCACCTCGGCGGTCCGGACGTCCGGCATGGAGGACGATACCAGGGCCGCGCATAGGTGTGAGACTTCCGTCATGCCTGTGGTGTAGACTGAAGTCGGTTCCGCCCCCCCAGCGGGACCTGCGAGGGATTCGTCCCTCCACCATCTCCTCTCTTTGACCCTGCGCCCCCCACGCAGGGTCACCTTCTTCTGGGCGCGCGCCTACGGGGGCGGGACGGCCCCCCGCGGCTCACGCTGGGCTCCGGCCTGGACGCCGTGGGCACCGGCGTTCCGGCACACACTGGCGGTTCAGGAGGCGGTGCTAGCATGGCCCATGGACGTGCTCCGACATCCGACGCAGGGCAGGTGGGCACCGTGAGGCCGTCGACGCTCGGGGAGCTCAGGGGCACGCCCTGGGAGGCGAACGCCGGGCGCAGCGTCAAGAGCGAGCTGCGCGCCAACCTGACGGCGAAGCTGCGCGCCCGCGAGACGATCTTCCCGGGGATCCGCGGCTACGACGACTCGGTCATCCCGCAGATCGTCAACGCCGTGCTCAGCCGCCACAACTTCATCCTCCTGGGGCTGCGCGGTCAGGCCAAGACGCGCATCCTGCGGCAGCTCGTCGACCTTCTCGACGAGGTCATCCCGGTCATCGAGGGGAGCGAGCTCCACGACGATCCCTTCCGCCCGGTCAGCGTGGAGGGGCGGGAGATCGTCGAGCGCTGCGGCGACGCCACGCCCATCGCCTGGTTGCCGCGCGAGGCGCGCTACATCGAGAAGCTCGCCACGCCCGATGTGACGGTGGCCGACATCGTGGGGGACATCGACCCCATCAAGGCGGCCAAGCTGGGCACGCGCCTCGGCGACGAGCGCTCCGTGCACTACGGCCTGCTGCCGCGCGCCAACCGTGGCCTGTTCGCCATGAACGAGCTTCCCGACCTCTCCGGCAAGGTCCAGGTGGCGCTGTTCAACGTCATGCAGGAGGGCGACGTCCAGATCAAGGGGCATCCCATCCGGTTGCCGCTCGACATCCTGCTGGTGTTCAGCGCCAACCCCGAGGACTACACCGCTCGCGGCAAGATCATCACGCCGCTCAAGGACCGCATCGGCTCGGAGATCCGCACGCACTACCCGCGCTCGGTCGACGAGGGCATGGCGATCACGCGTCAGGAAGCGTGGCTCGAGCGGGGCCACGGGGTCGTGGTCCCCGAGTTCGTGGCCGAGATCGTCGAGGAGGTCGCCTTCCAGGCCCGCGACGACTCGCGCGTCGACAAGCACTCCGGCGTGTCGCAGCGCCTGCCCATCAGTCTGCTCGAGGCCGTGGTCAGCAACGCCGAGCAGCGCGCTCTGACGCTCAACGAGGAACCCGTGTACGTGCGGGCGTCCGACGTCTACGCCGGTCTCTCGGCCGTCACCGGCAAGCTCGAGCTGGAGTACGAGGGCGAGCTCAAGGGCGGCGAGGCGGTGGCGCGGGACATCGTGAGGCGCGCGGTGGGTCAGGTCTTCGCCCGCTGGGCGGGGCACGTGGAGACCGGCGAGGTGGTGGAGTACTTCGACAGCGACAACACGCTGCGCCTCCCCGACGGCCTCGCCACCGCCGACCTCGTGCCGGTGCTGGAGGACGTGCCCGGGCTGCTCGACGCGGCGCGCGCCCTGCTCCTGGCGCACGGCGGCAAGGAGGCCGGGACGAGCGCGGCGCCCGCGGCTCTGGCGGTCGCCGCCGAGTTCGTGCTGGAGGGGCTGTACGCCCGCAAGCTGGTCGCCCGCAGCGAGGAGCGCGGCTACGTCGGGGTGTCCCCCGAGACGTCGGACGGTGCCCAGGGCGGGGCACGCCGGCGCTGGAACTGAGCCGGACGGGGCCGGACCGGACACGCCCGGTACCCCGGAGGAGGCGCCCAGGTGGCGACGACCCGCTACTCCAAGTACGAACCGACGCTCGAGGACCTCGACATGGCCGATCTGATGCGGATGATCCAGGATCGCGTGCTGGAGTCCGGCTTCGATCGGAACCCTTGGGACCCCGATCCGGACTACCGCCAGACCATGCAGGACCTCTACGACGCCATCGCCGAGGCGCTCATCAACCACGATCTGGTCCCGGAGGCCGCGTTGGAGAGCGCCATGAACGCCGACGACTGGATGGATTCGGAGCTCGGACGCACGGTGCGCGAGCTGGCGCAGCGGTTGGAGCGCGAGGGCTACCTGAAGCCCGGCGACGGGGAGGACGGCGGGTCGCCGTCCTCCGGGGGCGGGAGCGGCCCCGGCGCCGACCCGGGCTCGGTGCGCTTCGAGCTCACCAACAAGGCCATCGACTTCCTCGGCTACCGCACCCTGCGCGACGTCCTCGGGGCCGCCGGGCAATCGAGCGTCGGGGCCCACGAGACCAACCTCCAGAGCACCGGAGTCGAGACCTCGGGCGAGTCCAAGCCCTACGAGTTCGGCGACACCCTCAACCTGGACGTAGCCGAGACCTTCAAGCGGGCGGCCCGGCGGGGCTTCGAGGACGGCCGCCTCGAGCTCGAGTACGACGACCTCCAGGTCGTGCAGGCCGAGTATGCCTCGTCGGCGGCGACGGTCGTGATGCTCGACTGCTCGCACTCGATGATCCTCTACGGCGAGGACCGCTTCACGCCCGCCAAGCAGGTCGCGCTGGCCCTGGCCCACCTCATCCGCACCCAGTACCGCGGCGACACCATCCGCTTCGTGCTGTTCCACAACTCGGCCGAGGAGATCCCGCTGACGCGCCTGGCCACCGCACAGGTCGGCCCGTACCACACCAACACCGCCGAGGGGCTGCGGCTGGCGCAGAAGATCCTCCGCCATCAGAACAAGGACATGAAGCAGATCGTGATGATCACCGACGGCAAACCGTCGGCCATCACCCTGCCGGGCGGGCGCGTCTACAAGAACGCCTACGGACTCGACCCGATGGTGTTGGGCGAGACCCTGCGGGAGGTCGGGAACTGCCGCCGGCACGGCATCCAGGTGAACACCTTCATGTTGGCGCGCGACCCCGAGCTGATCGCCTTCGTGCAGCGGGTCTCCGCGATGACGCGCGGCAAGGCCTACTTCACCACCCCCCACACCATCGGCCGCTACGTCCTGCAGGACTTCCAGAAGCGGCGTACCAAGACCGTGAACTGAGGCGCCCGTGCGCGTCCCCCGGAGCCGGCGTCCGGACGGGCGGCGGCGCGACACCGGCGTGGAGGCCGCGGACCCTGTGTGGCGGAACCTGTGTGGCGGAACCTGTGAGGAGGACGACCATGATCCCATGCCTTCGCTCCCGGAGTGAACGGAGCGCGCGGCGGCGCGCGACCGCGGGCCCGCTGCTCCTGATGCTGCTGCTGGCAGCCCTACCGCCGATCGCGGCCGGGCAGTCCGCCCCGACCCCCGGCCTGCTGGTGCACGGTAGCGGCACCGTCTACGGCACGCCCGACGTCGCTTTGGTGACGCTCGGCGTCGACGTGGCGGAGCCGCAGGTGGGTAGCGCGCTGGACAGCGCCGATGCCGCCATGGGCTCGGTGCGCCAGGTGTTCCTCGACGCCGGCGTCCCGGCGGCCGACATCCGCACCGTCGCCTTCAACGTCTGGCGCGAGGACATCCGGGGTAGCGGCGGCGCCGTCACCGGCGAGCGCTACCACGTGGTGCACAGCTACCAGGTGACGCTCCACGATCTCGGCAGGCTGGGCGCGTTGCTGTCCGCGGCCGTGGCGGCGGGCGCCAACGACGTCCAGGGCGTTCAGTTCACCATCGCCGACGCCAGCGCGCTCCAGGCGGACGCCCGCAAGGCGGCCATGGACGACGCGCGTGCACGCGCCGAGCAGCTCGCCTCGGCCGCCGGCGTGACGCTGGGCCGGCCGGTCAGCATCGACGAGACCACCACGCCGCTGCGTACCGCGGCGCCGGCGCTGGCCGCCGCCCGGGTGGGCGGCGCGGTGCCGTTGGAAGGGGGCCAGCTCGCGGTCCACGCCGAGGTGACCGTGCGCTACGCCATCCAGTGACCCGGCCCGTGCGAACGGCTCCGCCCCCGGGGATGGGGGCGGAGCCGTCGAGCTGTCTCGGATCGAGTGCTCTGTTGAAGCCGGTGCTCTCCTAGAGCGGGTGCTCCCCTAGAGCGGGTGCTCCCCTAGAGCACCTGCATGACGTAGTGGTCGGTGGCGCGTTCGAGGCCCTCGAGGTCGGCGACGTACACGCCGCGGGTGCCCTCCAGCGCGCCCTCGGCGCGCAGCTCCCCGAGGATGCGGGTGATGGTCACGCGGCTCGAGCCCGTCAGGTCCGCCAGATCCTCGTGCGTCTCCGCCTACGGCAGCTTCACGCCCGCCCCCGACGGTCGCGCGCCCGCACCCGCAGGCTGCGCGCCGTCACTGGGCTGCCCGAACTGCTTGGCGAGCCGCAGGAACGCCCGCGTCACGCGCGCGCCCACCGGCATCTCCGCCTCGTCGAGCATCTCCCTCGAGCGCCGCAACTGCCGCGCCAGGCTGCGCAGCACG
>JASBRS010000044.1 GCA_030149325.1 Deinococci bacterium | reverse complement strand
AGGCACAGCTCCGCGAGGCCGCGGGCCCGGGGGGCGAGGCCTACGATCCGCTGGCGGAGCTCGCACCCCAGCAGCGCACCGTCTTCGAGCGCTACCGGCGCGATCTCGGCCTCACGCTCGAGGACGCCGCCCTCATCGCCGGACGCGACGAGCTCGCGAGCTTCTTCGACGCCACCGTCCAGCTCGAGCCCCAGCCCGCCGCCATCGCCAACTGGGTCGTCAACGACCTGGTCCGTGCCCTCAAGGACCACGATCTCGCCGACGTCGGCATCACGCCCGCGCACCTGGCCGAGCTGGTGCGGCTGGTCGATGCCGGCACCGTCACCCTGGCGGTGGCGCGCGAGCTGTTCGACGAGGTGGTGCGCTCCGGCGTCGATCCCGCCGAGCTCGTGCGCGAGCGCGGCCTCGAACGCCTCGACGACGAGGCCGAGCTGCGCGCGCTGGTGGCGCGGGTGCTGGCGGAGCACCCCGACGAGGTCGCCTCCTACCGCGGCGGCAAGAGCGGGCTGCGGGGCTTCTTCGTGGGGCAGGTCATGCGCGCCACCCAGGGCCGCGCCGATCCCAAGCTGGTGCAGCGGCTGGTGGGCGAGGCGCTGGCCGACTGAGCCGGCCGCGGGTCCGAACCTCGCAGCGCCGCGCGCGGACTCAGGCCCCGACCTCGAGCCGGCGGCCGCCGGCGATCACGCTGCGCACCCGCCCGGCGCCATCGAGGGCCACCAGGTCGGCGCGCAACCCGACGCGGACGGACCCGCGATCGTTCAGCCCCAGGTAGCGGGCGGCCACGGCCGAGCTGAGCGTCGCCGCCCGCTCGAGCGCCACCCCGGCCGCGACGGCGTTGGCGAAGGCACGATCCATCGTGAGCACGCTACCGGCCAGCGTTCCGTCGGGGAGGCGCGCAGCGCCCCCCGCCACGTGAACCGTCTGGCCCCCCAGCTCGCTCGTCCCCTCGCCGGCCCCGCAGGCGCGGATGGCATCGGTGATCAGGTGCAGGCGCTCGGCCTTGGCCGCGAGCGCCGCCCGGAAGGCCGTGGGGTGGACGTGATGGCCGTCGAGGATGAGCTCGGCGTAGGCGTCCGGCTCGGCCAGGGCCGCGCCCACCGCGCCGGGCGCGCGGCTCGCCAGCTGGGTCATGGCGTTGAACAGGTGGGTGAACCCCGCGGTGCCGCCTTCGGCGCGCAGCGCGGCGACCAGCTCGCTCACCGTCTCGGCGTCGGCGTCGGTGTGGCCCACGCTCACCCGCACGCCGGCACGGGCGAAGCGTCGGGCGGCCTCCAGGGCGCCGTCGATCTCGGGCGCCAGCGTCACCACCCGCACCACCTCGGCCGCCAGGATCTCCCCCACCCTCGCGGCGTCGGGCGCCACCACCCGGTCGGGCTGCGCACCCAGCCGGGCGCGGCTGAGGAAGGGGCCCTCGAGGTGGGCGCCGGGCAGATCGGGCAGCGGCTCGTCGGCGCTGCGCGCCCACTCGCGCGCCTCCGCCACCCCACCGAGAGCCCGCACCACCTCGTCCCAGGGACGCGTGATGGTGGTGGGCAACAGCGTGGTGGTGCCGTGCCGCAGGTGGAAGCGCGCCGCCGTCAACACCCCCTCGGCACCGTCCATGGTGTCGGCGCCACCGCCGCCGTGGACGTGGGTGTCGACGAAGCCGGGCACGATCAGCAGGGCCTCGCCGCGCGCCACGGCTGCGAGCCACGCCTGCCGGTCGGCCCCCTCGGCGGCCGGGGCCTCGTGGTCGACGTCCTCGATCGTGGCGCCGAAGCGCACGCTCCCCCGGGCGAGGCCCTGGGGCACCAGCAGCACACCCTCGACACGGTCGGACACGACCCACTCTATCCCGTCGGGAACAGCGGTCCGGGACATCCGGGCCAGGGACGGTTGCCCCTATCGAGGGTGCATACCGGTTCTGCATACTCCGCGGGAAGGGGGTTGGTCAGCATGGTCAGGACCAGGTACTACCCAGAGCCGAACCTCAGCAAGACCCTGTTCGCCTCCCGCACGATGGCGCCCATCTGGGCGATCGTGCGGATCTACCTCGGCTACGAGTGGCTGACGGCCGGTTGGGGCAAGCTCGGCAGCTCGGCGTGGGTCGGTGCGAACGCCGGGACGGGGGTGTCGGGCTTCCTGAACGGCGCGCTGGCCAAGACCGGGGGCGACCACCCGGCCGTCCAGGGCTGGTTCGCCTGGATCATCGAGCGCGTCTTCCTGCCGATCGCGCCGGCGCTGTCGTACATGGTGACGTTCGGCGAGCTGCTGGTGGGGGTGGCGCTCATCCTCGGGTTCCTCACCGGCATCTCCGCCTTCTTCGGCGGCTTCATGAACTCGATGTTCCTGTTGGCCGGGACCGTGTCGACCAACCCGTTCATGTTCATCCTCGCCACCTGGCTGGTGCTGGCGTGGCGTGTGGCCGGCTACTACGGCCTTGACTACTGGGTCCTCCCGCGCCTCGGTGCTCCGCGCGGCGGCTTCGGCGACGAGGAGCGTCGCGGGGCGGTCCGCCAGCCGGCGTCCGACTGCGCGAGCCGTACCCGCAGGTGGGTGGGGCCCGCGCCGTTGCCGGCGCGGGCCCCACCCATGGAGGCGGAGGAGGCCGGGAATCAGGCCACGGGCCGCGTCTGGAGGGCCACGTGCACCGTCATCCCCTGGTCGCCGACGTCGACCCAACAGCGCCGGACGTCGGCGTGGCACACGCCGGAGTCGGAGTGGAGCTCGAGCGTGGCGCCCCCCGCCGTGCGGCCGAGGAACGCGGCCGCCGCCGCCGCGGGCAGCTCGGCCCGCCACACCAGTCCGTCGTCGGCCGAGCCGTCGAGGACGCCGTCGATGCCATCCAGGGTCGCAGGTCGTTCGGTGAGGTCCATACCCCGAGTGTGCACGGGATGCGACCGACCGTGGCCGGGAACTAGGCAGAACCCTAGAAGGTCTGGGCGGATAGCATGGTCCGTGCCCCGCGTCATCGGCTCCCTCAACGAGACGCCGTTCCACGCCGAGCTCAAGCGTCGCCTGGCGCCCCCCGGCAGCCGCTTCGAGGTCGACGTCGACGGCTACGTGGTGGACGTGGTGGCCGACAACCTGCTGATCGAGGTGCAGACCCGCAACGTCTCGGGCATGCGCCCGAAGCTGGCGGCGCTCCTGCCCGAGCACCGGCTGCGGCTGGTGCTGCCGGTCGCCGAGCACAAGTGGATCGTGCGCTGCCACGCCGACGGCACGCGCACCCGCCGGCGCTCCCCCAAGCGCGGCCGCCGCGAGGACATCTTCCGGGAGCTGGTGAGCATCCCCGAGCTGCTGGCGCACCCCAACTTCGAGATCGAGGTCGCGCTGACCGAGCAGGCCGAGCTGCGCCGGCACGAACCGGGCAAGGCCTGGCGGCGCCAGGGCTGGGTGGTGGTGGGGCGCGAGCTGCTGGCGGTCACCGGTCGCCACGTGCTGCGGCGGCCCGCCGACCTGCTGGGCTTCCTGCCGGAGGGGCTGCCCACCCCCTTCACCACGGCCGACGTGGCGGCGCGCGGACGGTTGCCGCGCCGCACCGCGCAGGAGGCCGCCTACTGCCTGCGTGCCCTCGAGCTCATCACCCCCGTCGGCAAGACCGGCAACGCCGTGCTCTACCAGCGCGCGGGCGCCGGCTGAGCCCGGCCGCGCGCCCTCAGCCGGCCTCTGCCCCGAACGCCGCCAGCACCTGCGCCGGGACCCGCACCGGCCGGCCGCGCTCGGCATCGACCCACACCCACTCGGTGTCGGCCTCCACCAGCAGGGTGCCGTCGGCGGCACGCCGGATGCTGGTGTGCCGGACGGCACGGCGCGTGTCGAGGCGCGTCAGCTCGGTGGTCACGCTCAGCCGCTCGCCGGGCAGGGCCGGCCGCCGGTAGCGGATCTCGTGCTTGCGCACCACCGGCAGCGCTCCCAGCGTCCGGTAGCTGTCCAGGCTGAAGCCGCGCGCGGCCGTGTGGGCGCGGGCGGCCGCCTCGGCGTAGCGCAGGTAGTGGGCGTTGTTGACGTGCCCGAGCTCGTCGAGGTCGTCGTCCTGAACCTGCAGCTCGATGGTCATCCCCCGTCGTGCGTCCATCCCCGCCTACGTCCCTTCCCCCAGGGTCTCGGCGAAGGCGGAGCGAAGCACGTCGTCGTCGAGCGGCACCACCGCGGGCTCGCGCAGGTACACCAACTGGGCCCGCGGGCGCTCGCCCAGGGCGCGCTCCACCGCGTGGGCGTAGAGCGCGAGCTGGAAGGCGTAGCGCTCCGGACGTCGGGTGCGGTCGGTCTTGTAGTCCTCCACCACCCACCTCCCGTCGGCACGGTAGAGGCGGTCGACGACCCCCTGCCACACCGTGCCGCCGTAGGCTACCGCCACCGGCAGCTCGGCGCGGTCGTGCTGGCGCGCGGCCAGCGCCGGCAGCTCGCGGCCCAGCAGCGCCCGGTAGCCGCGCACCAGCCCCAGCACCTCGTCGACGATCTCCTCGCGCTCGTCGGGAGCGAACGCGAACATGACCTCCTGGGCCGCCAGGTTGGGGCGGGTGGCGGCGTCGTCGGGCAGCCAGTCCTGCCCGATGGCGTAGTGCACCAGGGTGCCCACGGCCGACGCGCGCCCCGGTGGCCCCGCCGCCACCCCGGGATCGGACGGCGGCAGCGGCTCGGCGTCGGGCTCCGCCTCGCGCCGGAGCCGCGACGGGCTGGAGACCGGGGGGAAGCGCAGGAAAGCGAAGCGCCGCTCGAGCCAGGGAGCGGCCGCCGGCGCCTCGCCGGCCGGCTCGGGGGCGGGGGCGGCCGCCGCCCCCGCCTCGCCCGGCTCGTGGACGACGATCTCGACACCGTCGGCGTCGCCGTCCGGGCCGTAGCCCAGCTCCACCAGGGCGTCGGCCCAGCCCTGGGCGCCGTCGGCCTTGATGCTGCCGGTGACGAGCAGGCGGTCGCGGGCGCGGCTGGCGGCGACGTAGAGCAAGCGGTAGCTCTCCTGCGCGTCGCGCGCCTGCGCGGCGGCCTGGGCCGCGGCGTAGCCGCTGCCGTGCACCACGTGCGGCCGCCCGTCGACGGGGTCGAGGAGGACGGGGTCGCTGCGCCCCGCGCTCATGCGGCCGGCGTCGAAGACGGCGGTCAGCTCGAACTCCAGCCCCTTGGAACGGTGCACCGTCAGCAGGCGCACGCCGGACCCCGACTGCGGCACGTCGCCGGCCTCCGCCTGGCGGCTGAGGAGCTCGAGCCGGTCGAGCAGCACCTCGAGGTCGCGCGGCGTGCGGGCGGCCACCTCGAACAGCAGGGCATCGACGTTCTGGCGGGCGCGCTCGCCGAGGAACTCGACGTAGCGCTTGCCGCCTACGAGCGGCTCGCGGACCAGGCGCTCGAGGGCGTCGAGCGGCGAGCGCCGCGCCAGCCCCTCGAGCCGCTCGACGCGCTGGGCCACCGCCGGATGGGCCGCGCGCAGCGCCGCCAGTGGCGCCTCGGCGGCCATCACAGCGTCGACCTCGGCCAGCCCGAGCTGCCCGAAGGGACCGCGCAGGAAGGCCGCCAGGCTCATCCCCTCGGGGCGGATGCCCACGCGCAGGGCGTGGACCAGATCGCGGATCTCGCTGCGGTCGTAGTAGCCGCGGCCCTGCAGCATCACGCACGGCACCCCGGCCGCGCGCAGCGCCGCCTCGGCCGTGGCCAGCCCGCCGTAGCTGCGTGCCAGCACCGCCATGGCGTCGTACGCCGTGCCCTCCTCGCGATGGGCGCGGATCAGGGACTCGGCCAGGACCGCCCCCTCCCGCGCGCGCAGCTCGGCGATGCGCCGGTCGCCGACCACCCAGTGGAACGTCACCCGGCCGCGGGCGTTCGCCTGGGGGCCGGCCGGCGTCACCGGCGGCGCCTCGCGCGGGCCGAAGCCCAGCGAGCGGGCGGCCAGCCCCTCGGTCAGGCGGTTGAGGAAGCTCGCCACCTCGGGCGCGTGCCGCCGGGTGTCGGTGAGCGGCGGCAGCACCTCGCCGCTGGCCTCGGCCGCGTCGAGGGCGCGACGGAACACCTCGACGTCGGCGTTGCGGAAGCCGTAGATCGACTGCTTGGGGTCGCCGACCACCTCCACCGCCACGCCGGCGCGCTCGAGCCGCTCGAAGAACGCGCCCTGCACCGGGTTGACGTCCTGGAACTCGTCGACCAGCGCCACCGGGTAGCGCGCCACGACGCGCTCGCGCGCCTGCCGCACCTCCAGGGCCAGGAGCGCCCTGCGCTCGATCTCGCCGGGGGCCACCAGCGCGCCTCCCAGCCGCGTCAGGTAGCGGCCGTAGGCGACCTCGAAGAGCCGCACCAGGGCGGCGTCGCGGCGATCGGGGCCGGGCTCCAGCGAGGCCGCCAGCGAGCGCTTGCCGAACAGCGTCAGCAGCAGCGCCTCGGCGTCGGCGCCGAGCTCCTCCAGGTCCCGGTGGCGCGGGTGGTCGGCCGAGGCGGCGAGCAGGGATAGGCTGCGGACCTCCTCCTCGAACATCGCCGCCGCCTCCCACTCGCCCAGCACGGCCACGTCGGGGTCGAGCCCCAGCACCGGCGCCGACAGCCGCAGGCTGACCGCCATGAAGCCGTGGATGGTGCCGAGCACGGCGCCGTCGAGCTCGGCACGGGCGCGCCGGAAGCGCTCCACCGGCCCCGAGGGACGGAAGGCGCCCCCCAGGTAGGCGCCGTCGGCGAGCACCGCCTCGATGCCGGCCCCCACGCGCTGGCGCAGCTCGTCGGCGGCGGCGCGCGTGAAGGTGACGCCGGCGATGCGCCGCAACGGGGTGCCGCCGTCGATCAGCTCCAGGTAGCGCAGCACCAGGCTGGTGGTCTTGCCGGTGCCGGCCGAAGCGACCCGCACCCTCACGTCGGCCGCCCCTCCCGGCACACGTCGACCACGGGACAGGTGCGGCAGTGGAAGCCCGGCCGCGGCGAGGCGTCGCCGCGCGCGAAGTCGGCGTACGCCTGCTCGGCGCGCCGCTCGCGGGTGGCGATCTGGCGCCAGCGGTAGCTGATGCCGCGCTCGAACACCGTCAGCGGCTCGCCCAGCAGCGGCCACACCGTCACGTCGACGCGCTTCACCCGCCCGCGGTAGCGCTCCAGCAGGTGGCCGGCCGCCCACAGCTCGGTCCAGCGCTCCTTGACGTAGGCCTCGGCCTCCTCGGCGTCCAGCACCGCGTCGGGCGCGGTGAAGCGCACCAGCGTGGCGTGCTCGCCGTCGCGCTCGGCGGCGTCGAGCAGGGCGTGCACCGCCGCGTCGTCCGCCTGGGGCAGGCGCACCCCGTAGGTGAGGGCCTGGAGCCGTTCGCGGTGCGCGTGCAGCCAGCCGGCGGCCTCGGGGAAGCGCTCGGCCAGCGCCTCCAGCCGGGGCGGCTCGAGCCTGGGCTCGGCCCGCAGCGCCGCGCGCAGCTCGTCGTACCAGGGGCGCGGGCCGGGGTCGCCCAGACGCCGCTCCCCCCAGTAGCGGAAGCCGCAGGTGGCGTAGCGCCGGAGCGCCTCGACGCGCGCTGCGCCCAGGTCGACGGCCTGCAGCTCGGCGCTGTAGCTCGGCTCGCCGGGGAGCTCCAGCGCGCTGCCCGCCGGCACCGCCGGCAGCGGCGGCGCGCCGTCGCCCACCAGCAGCGGCTCGGGCACCAACGGCCCGCCCTGGTCGGCCTCGGCGTAGCTGACCACCAGCTCGTCGGCGCGCGCCAGCAGCTCCTCGAACACCGCCAGGTCGCGGCCCTGGAAGCGCAGCGGCAGCCCCAGCCGCGCCAGGCTGTCGGGCGGCTCGGCCCGGTCGTCCTCGGGCACGAAGTAGTCCTCGCGCTCGTCGGCGCCGTAGGCGCCCTCGTTGGCGCCCAGCAGGTAGGCCCGGCGGAAGTGCCGGCCGCTGGCCAGGGTGGCGGTGAGCAGGGCCACCCCGCCGGGCAGCTCGCGCGGCTGCGCGCTCTGCCGCAGCAGCGCCGCCCACCACGCCCGGAAGCCGGCGCCGTCGGCCAGCCGCGAGGCCTCCTGGGCGGCGCGCAGGGCGCGCTCCTGGAAGACCGCCAGGTCCGCGGCGGCGTCGGCGGGCGCGTGCGCCAGCAGCCGCGGCAGCACCTCCCCGACCAGGCGCCGCGCCCAGGCCAGCGGCTCGTCCTGCACCTCCAGCCGGGCCAGCCAGGCGTGCCACGGCGCCTCCAGCCCCAGCCGCTCGGCCAGCGCAGCGATGGCGTCGGCACCGGCCACGCCGGCATCGAGGGCGGCGTCGGCCAGCTCGGCGAGCTCGGGGACCGCCAGCAGGCCCGAGGCGGTGGGGTGATCGGGCAGCTCCAGCAGCTCCACCAGGATGCGGCCCGGCACGCAGTCGGCAAGCGAGCGCGGCGTCTCGTCGACCAGGGGGACGCCGTACTCGTCGGCGAGGGTGGCGAGGGCGGGGATGCGCTCGGGCGGAGCGATCACCGCCAGGTCGAGCGGGTGGTAGTCGCCCGCGGCCAGGTCGCGCTTGAGCGAGCGCAGCACCCAGCGCGCCTCGGCCACCGGATTGGCTGCGCGGTAGCGCTCGACGCTGCGCTCGGGCGCGGTGCCCACGGCGTCCGGCTCGGGCAGCTCGAGCCCCACGGGGGCGTGCGGCAGCGTGACATGCACCTCGCGCCGCTCGGCCAGCGCCCGGAACAGCCGCAGCTCGAGCGGCCCCAGCTCACGGAACCCGTCGACGATCAGCAGGTCGGCCTCGCAGGCGTCGGGGTCGCGCTCGGCCAGCTCGCGGGCGGCGGCACGGAAGTCGTCGTAGTCCCAGGCGCCGCCCTCGGCGGCCTTGAGGCGCTCGTAGCGCTCGAAGGTCTCGACCAGCCGTCGCCGCTCGGGATCGTCGTCGCCGCCGAGGGCGGGAGGCTCCACGCCGAAGCGCTTGGCCTCGGCGATGGCCTGCGCGAAAAGGCGGGCCTCCCCCGGGGCGGGGACGGCGCCCACCGTCCCGGCGAGCGCCTCCCCCACCAGCACCAGCCGGCCGCTGCCGATGATCAGCGGGTGCAGCTCGCGGGCGCGCGCCAGCAGCCGGTAGTAGACCTGTTGCAGGGTCAGGAACTCGAGTCCGAGCAGGGCCCCCGGAGCGGCCGCGTCGGCGGTGCCGGGAAGGGTGGCGCGGCGGTAGACGGCGGCGCGCTGGGCGGGCAGGCCCACCCACCACACGCGACGGCCGTCGGCGCAACCGCGGCGCGCGAGGGCCAGCATGGCATGGGTGCGTCCCGAGCCCGGAGGCCCCACCCACAGCGACAGCGCCATCCTGTCATGGTAGCAGCGGCGCGTTGCACCGGGGCGGCCGGCTCAGCGCTGCTGCACGCCCTCGAAGAACACGCCCTCGATCGACGCCACCGCCGAGGCCACGCGCTCGGGCGTGGTCGACAGCCCCGAGAAGGCCATGCCGAGCAGCAGCCAGGTGGCCTGGCGGGCGTCGATCGGGCGCAGCTCGCCGGAGGCGATGCCGCCCTCCAGGACGGCCTCGACCGGCCCCACGAAGCGCTCCCGGTAGACGCGCTGCATGCGCTCGAGGGCCTCCGGCCGCAGGTTGCGGGCGTCATGCTCGGCCAGCCGGATGAAGCGCTGGCTGCCGCGCATGTGGGTGAGGATGTTGGTGAGCAGGCGCCGCACCTGCTGCCGGGCGGTGCCTCCGGCCGCTCGCGCCTCGTCGACGAGGTCGCCCACCCGCTCGATGTGGTGCAGGAGGATCGCCAGGAACAGCGCCTCCTTGTCCTCGAAGTGGTAGTACAGCCCGGCCTTGGAGACGCCGACCGCCTCGGCGATCTGCCGCATCGACAGGCCGTGGTAGCCGTGCTGGACGAACAGCTCGGCCGCCTCGTCGAGGATGCGGGCCTTGAGGCTGTCGCCGGAGCCCGCGCCCGCCATGCTCAGCCCAGCCCGGGCAGCAGCGGCCGCCACCACGGGATCGCCAGCAGCATCAGCACCATGGCGATGGAGTAGAACAGCGCCGCGGGCCGCGCACGGTTGACGCGCCGGGCGCGCGCCGCACCGATGTGGATGAGCACGATGGCGACCACCATCACCGGCAGGTGCTCGACCAGGAAGAAGCGCGTGTGGTCGTCCTTCATGGCGGCCCCGAAGTCGCGGAAGGCGCCGGTGGTGATCGGGCTGAACACGAAGTACAGCAGCAACCCGATCAGCAACTGCAGGTCGACCGAGATGGTGAAGAGCCTCCCCAGGGCGTTCTGTTGCGGGGTCCAGGCGGCGCGCGCGAAGGCGCCACGGAGCGCCATCGCCACGGCGACCACGCCGACGATGACGATCACCCAGCGCAGGAGGTCGTGGAGGTCCAGAAGGAATACGTACATGCGGTTGCTCCCTAGCTCGGCGGCGGACCGCCGGTCGCGTCCTGTCCCATTGTGCCTCAGTTCGAGGCCGCGTCGCTCCCTTGCGGGTCCGCGACCCGCTCACGCCGCCGCCCCTTGAGCGCGAACGCCGGCACCACCAGCACCGCCATCACCACCGCCAGCACGGTGAGCGCCGGTGGGTAGCCGCCGCTCGCGGAGGCGGCCACCGCCCCCACCAGCGCGCCTCCGACGAGCTGCCCGATGCTCGTGAACACCGTCAGCAGACCCTGCGACGCGCCTCGATCGGCCTCCGAGGCCTCCCTCAACAGGATGTACCGCAGCGGCGCACCCAACAGCGCCGAGAGCCCCAGGCCGGTGAGGACCGAACCGACGACGAAGCCGGCCAGACTGGACGACGCGGCGCCGAACACGAACAGGCCGGCAGCGGTCAGGGCGAGCCCGGCGACCACCACGACCCTGGAGCCGAGCGCGTCGAGCACCCGGCCGGCCGTGGGCGAGCCGACCGCCAGGGCCAACACCAACGGCAGCAACATGAAGCTGGCCGTGGCCTCCCCCACGCCGAGCGACGAGACGGCCAGCGACGGCAGGAACACCATGGCCGCCTCGCTGAGGCCGGCGCCTGCTGCGAACAGCCCGACCAGCCTCACCTGCGTCGCGGCCAGCAGGGTCGGCCGCAGCACCGGGTCGGGTGCGCGCCGCTCGACCCACCCGAACAGCGGGATCAGCAGCACGGCGGCCAGCAGGAAGGGCCCGACCTGCCAGCTCAGCAGGCTGGGCAGCAGCGCCGAGCTGTCGACGCGGCTCAGGCCCAGAGCCAGCCCGGCGAGCATCAGACTGAGCACGCTCACGCCGGTCCAGTCGAAGGGAGGTGTGCCGGCAGCGCGCTCGTTGGGCACCAGGCGCTGGCTGGCCACGATGAGCCAGGCGGAGACCGGCAGGTTGACCAGGAACAGCCAGTGCCAGCTCAACTGCAGCAGCAGGCCGCCCAACAGCGGGCCCACCAGGAAGGCGAGCCCGAAGACGGCCCCGATGATGCCCAGCGCCCGGCCCCGCTTCTCCTCCGGGAAGGTGTCGCCGATGACCGCGCTGGCGACCGGGAAGATGCCGCCCGCACCGGTCGCCTGGATGGCCCGCCCCACCAGCAGCACCGTGAGGCTCGGCGAGAGCGCCACCACCAGCGAGCCGGCGGCGAACAGCGCGACGTCGAGGGTGTAGACGCCGCGCCGGCCGAAGCGGTCGGAGAGCTTCGCCATGAGCGGCGTGGCCATGAGGTTGAACAGGACGTAGATGTTGAAGACCCAGGCGATGGCCGCATTGCCGACACCGAACCCACGCTGGATGGCAGGCAGCGCCGGGCCCACGATGGCGATGTCGAGCGCGCCCATGAGCACGCCCACGAACAGCAAGGCCAGGAGCCGATTGCGCGATCTCTCGTCCATGCCCACGCCCTCCCGTGACGGCATCGGGCCGAGCACCGTGTCGGCTGCCCTCGACCCGTCGCCGAAGCGAGTACTGACCGACCGGTCGGCCAGTCGCTCGTCAGCATCGTGGCCGGGCGCCACGATGTCAAGGCGTGCGGCTACGCCGGCGCCGCTGCCCGCACCCCGATGGCGTCCAGCTCGGCCTCGAAGGCGCCGGCGTCGGTGGCCGGCAGCCGGCACGCCCCCGCCTCGCACACGTAGGCGGTGGCCCGGCCGTCCAGCTGCGGCCGCCGCCGCGCCCACGGCACGCGGGCCGTCACCGGGTCGTCGGGGCCGCGCACCAGCACCGCCGCCACCGTCGGATCGCAGCGCCGGCGCCACACGCGCAGCAGCGCCCCCGTGTCCTCCGCCTCTGGATCGCCGACCACGACGACTTCGCGCGGCGGGCGTTGGAGCAGCGCGACGACCTGCAGCGCCGAGGCGAAGGCCTGCGGGTGGCTCGCCATGGCCTCGCCCAGCGGCGCCACGGCACGGGCCGCGGCCTGGGCGAACGCCTCGTCGCCACTCAGGCGCGCCAACTGGGCGAGCAGCTCCGCGGCGGCGGCGTTGTCGGACGGCACCGCGGCGTCGGCCAGCGATCGCGGCCGCACCAGCAGCGGCTCGGCCCGCACCGAGGTGGCGTAGAA
>JASBRS010000041.1 GCA_030149325.1 Deinococci bacterium | reverse complement strand
GCGGCCTCGGCCCGCGCGAAGACGGCGTCGACGGCACGATGCCAGCCTTCGAGCTTGGCCAGCTCGGCGACCCCGCTGGCGTCGAGCTCCGCCGCCAGGGTGGCGTCCAGCTCCCCCACCTCGGCCGCGTCGGGGTAGGCGGCCCGGAGCTCGTCGAGACGCATCGCCAGGCCGCGCCACGGCTCGAGCCAGGCGGCGTCACGGTGCAACGCCTCGGCGTCGGCCTCGATGCGCGCGTAGGCCTGCAGCCGACGGCCGTGGTCGGCCGACGCGCGCGCCAACTGCCTGGGCGACATCCCCTTGAGCGAGCGCTGGTCGAGGTCGCGCTCGCGCACGACGCGCCGGTGGCGCTCCAGCAGCCCGGTGAGATCGAGAGCCAGGGTCTTGCGGATGCGATCGAGGGCGCGCGCGGCAGGCGCGTGGCCCGGCACCGGATCGTCGAGCACGCCCTTGAGCTCGCGCGACCAGGCGTCGAAGCTGCGCTCGCGCGCCGGTACGGTGCCGTCGGCGAAGCCGTCGTCGATCTCGGGGGCTCGGGCGCCCTCGGCCGCGAGGAGGGCGACCATCTCCCCGGCGCGATCGCGCGCGAAGTCCTTGACGGCGCTCTGCCAGGCCTTGAGGTCGGCGCGAGCGTCCTTCAGGTCCACGTCGGGGGCGGTGCCGGCGGCCAGGCGCTTGATGGAGGTGCGCACCTCCTGGCGCCAGCGGTCGAGCTCGGCCGAGCCCGGGTAGAGCGTGCTGAGCGCCTGCAGGTCGCGGTCGAGCTCCTGCAGGGCGCGCCGGGTCAGCGCCACGTCGGCGCGGAACGCCGCCCGTTCCTTGGCTCTGCGGCGCGCGGCCAGCAGCCCCTTGCCGCCGCCGCGCACGGCCCGCACCAGCGCCCTCAGGAAGGACCGAGTGAGCCGCGTGGGGGTGGCTCCGACGATCAGATCGATGCCCACCGACGCCACGAACAGCGCCGGCACCACGGCGAGCGCCCCCCAGGCGCCGGTCAGCGCGGCGCGGAGCTGCTGCCCGTAGCGTCCGGTGTCCTGCGCCGCCACCGCCACCAGCACGCCCCAGGCGCCGGCGATGAAGAGCAGGTAGCCGGCCACCATGCGCGGCCACCAGCGGGGGCTGCGCCGCAGCAGGAACAGCCCGCCGACCCCCAGCAGCGGCACCGGCAGGGCGAAGGCGCCCCAGCCGAAGCGCCCGATCAGCGCCTCGCGGACGCCACGCCCCACCTGACCGGTCGGCAACCCGGGCACCACCACGCCCACCACGAAGATGCCGGCCGCCAGCAGCACCAGCCCGATGGCCTCGAGATCGGGTTGCGCGCGTCGTGGGCCCTTCTTGCCTTTGCGTCCGCCAGCCACGTGAGGTAGTTTATCGCGCGGTCGGCGCCCCGAGAGAGAGAATCGGGACATCGCCGTGAAGGCGGCGCGCTGTCCTGCACGCCGTTCGGCGTGCAGGAGGGGGCGCCACGAGGTGGGCCAGGGACGACCGCAACGTCGACGACCGCCCGGCGGGGCGGGCAGCCCGCCGACCCCGCCGGACCCGAACGTGCCCGGCAGGCCGGAGCGCCCCCGCCGCCGGTCGCACCTCCGTCCCGGGCCCCTGGCGTTCAGCGCCCTGAGCACCGTCCTGTTCCTGCTCGGCATCGTCCTGCACGCGCCGGCGCTGTGGCTGGGGTTCCTCCTCGCCCTGCCCCTCATGATCACCGCGACGGGCCTCGGCTGGCGCGCGGCCCTGCCCCTGATGCCGATCGGTCTGATCCTGGCGGGCCTGCGCGCGACCCACGAACCGCTGGGGCTCGAGCTGTCGGGGATGGCCCTGTTGCTGGTGCTGGGAGCGGCCGCCGGCGACAACCTCTTCTCCCTCTGGCACGCCTCGGCGCGTGCCGCCAGGGTCAACGAGCGGCGCGCGCGGCTGCTCAGCGAGGCCGCGGTGACGATGGCGGGGGCGGGCGATCCCGCCGCCCTGTATGCCGCCATGCCGCGCCTGCTCTCGGACGTGCTCGACTTCACCCACGCCGAGGTCTTCACCGAGGAGGGAGACGGCTACCGCTCGATCGCCGCACACCGCGCCGACCTCGCCCGTGACTTCCGCGTCCCGCCGACCTCGGTGGTGGGCCGCGCCTGGCGGACCGGAGCGGCCCAGTACGTCCACGACGTCCGGGCCGACCCCGACTACGTCTCCGACACAACGGTCGCTCCGACGCGCAGCGAGCTGGCGCTCCCGCTGCACGCGGGGGGGCGCGTCCGCGCCGTACTCAACGTGGAGCACGACGCGGTGGACGGCTTCGACGAGGCCGACCACCGCACCCTGGAAGCGTTCGTGCGCATGGCGCAGGAGGTGCTCGCGCGCCTGCTGGCCCTGCAGGCACTCGAGAGCCAGGGGTCGGAGCAGGCGCTCATCGCGCGCCTGGCCAACCGCTTGCTCCTGGCCGACGGCACGCGCGAGGCCGCGGCCGCGACCCTGGCCGAGGTCGTCCCCGGCCTCGGCGTGGAAGCGGGCGCGGTGGTGAGGCTGCAGGCCGGGAGGCTGCGGGCGATCGCCTCGCAGGGCTCGGTGCCGGCCGAGCTCCGGCGCCGCCTGAACGAAGGGATCGCCGTGGCCGACGGTCCGTCGCTCGCCGCCTGGACGTCGGGACGGCCGCAGTGGATCGCCGACGCCACGGCCGATCCTACCGGCGGCAGCGTGGCGCGCGAGTTCGGAGCGCGCGCCCTGGGCGTGGTCCCCGTCGCCGACGCCTCCGGCGAGGTGCAGGCGGTGCTCGCGCTCATCGACTCCCGTGCGGCGCGCGCCTGGAGCACGCGCGACCGACGCCTGCTCGACATCGTGGCCACCTCGCTGGGGGCGGTTCTGGAACGAGCCACCCTGTCCCGCCAACTCGCCGCGCTGCTCGACGGCGTGCGCGGCCTGGCCCGCGCCGACGCCCCGGACGAGCTCTACGCGCGCGCGGCCGACGCCGCGGTGAAGGTGATCCCCGGCGCGGAGGGGACCTCGATCCTGGTGCGCGGTCCGGACGGCTTCCAGTACCAGGCCGCCGTGGGCTTCGAGCTCGAGAAGCTGCGCCGGCTCGGCCCCTTCAGCGAACAGCAGGCGCTGGCGTGGTACCGCGACGGCAGCGACGGCTACCGCCGCGGCCGGCCGAGGATCGTGCGCGCGACCGACATGCCCTCGTTGTCCTCGTTCTGGGACGGCCCGAAGACCACCGACGGCGCCGAAGCCGCGCGCATCCACGACATCGCCGCCAACGTGTGCGTGCCCATCGCCGAGCGGGGCGAGGTCATCGCCGTCCTCAACGTCGACAGCTTCTCCGATCCGAGCGCCTTCGGGTCCACCGCCCTGCGGCTGGCGGAGGTGCTGGCGCAGCAGGTGGCCGCCGTCGTCCGCCAGGCGGAGACGCTGGAGGAGCTCCAACGCTCGGCCACGACCGACCCCCTCACGGGACTCGGCAACCGCGCGGGCTTCCGCCACCAGCTCGACCTCGAGCTCGCTCGGGCGCGCCGCCACGATCATGGCCTGGCCATCCTGATGCTCGACCTCGACGGCTTCAAGCAGATCAACGACCGCTACGGCCATCCGGCCGGCGACGAGGTGCTGGCGCGGGTGGCCGGCGCCCTCCTGCAGGCGGCGCGCGGCTCCGATTCGGTGTTCCGCTGGGGGGGCGACGAGTTCGTCCTGATCCTCCCGGAGGTGACGCCCCGCAACAGCGGCGAGATCGCCGGGCGCTTCGCGGCGGCCGTGGCCAGCGTCGCCGTCCACGACATGCGCCTCGGCGCGAGCGCCGGCACCGCCTGCTTCCCCGTCGACGGCGAGGACGCGAGCTCCCTGGTCAGGCGCGCCGACGAACGGATGTACCGGACCAAGCAGCGCTCGCCCCGACCGGGCGGGACCTCCGAGGGCTAGCTGCGGCGACGGTCGTCGTCGCCGGTCGCGCCCTCTGGGTCGTCGACGAGGGGCGGAGGGACGGTGGCGTAGGCGGGCCGCGTCAGCAGGTACTCCTCGAGCACCACCTTGGTCAGCGCGACCAACGGGACCGCCAGCAGGGCCCCCACCAGGCCCAGCAGGCCCAACCCGGCCATGATGGCCAGCAGCACCGTGACGGGATGCAGGTCGGTCGATCGCGACAGGATCAGCGGCGACAGCACGTGTCCCTCGAGCTGGTTGGCGACCAGGAACACCACGATGGCGAGCACGCTGGTCAGGGGGCTCACCGTGAGGCCGAGCAGCACGGCCGGCAGCACCCCGATGATAGGACCGAGGTAGGGGACGAGGTTGAAGATCGCGGCCAGGAAGCTGATGGCGGTCGCGAGCGGCACCCCGATGAGGGTGAGGCCGATCCAGATCAGCACGCCCAGGGTGAGGGTGATCACCAACTGGCCCCGCAGGTAGCCGCCGACGGCGCGGTCGGCCTTGTCGGTGAGGTCCTCGTAGAGCGGCTGCCAGCGCACCGGCACGAAGCGCCGGAAGTTGGCGGTGAAGCGCGGGTAGTCGTAGAGGAAGTAGGCGCTGGCGATGAAGATCAGCACCACCTGGAAGGTGGTCGAGATGACGGCCGTCGCCCCGGACAGGAGCAGGCTGGGGCCCCCGGCGATGATGTGCTGGAGCAACCGGTTGAGGCTCTGCGCGAGCTGCGTCGTGAAGTTCACCAGCTCCTGCCGGATCTGGTCGCTGAGCTGCGTCTGGTTGGAGCTCACCCCGAAGCGGGTCGACAGGAAGTCGGGGAGGTTGGTGAGCACCCCCGAGAACCACGTCTGGACGTGCCCCGACAGGACCGTGAGGTTGTCGATGGCGGTGGGGACGAGGTTGGCGAAGCGTCCGAGCTCGGTGACCACCTGGCTGACGAGCACCGAACCCAGGACCACCAGGTTGAGGAGCAGGAAGAACACGATCACGACGCCGACGGGGCGCCGGATGCGCAGGCGTTCGAGCGCTTCCACCACGGGATTGAGGATGTACGCGATGATGAAGCCGATGACGCCCACCTGCAGCGCGAAGGCGTAGCCTCCACGCAGACGCCAGAGGGCGACCACCACGAACACGGCCAGCGCCACGTAGCCCAAGGCGCGCACCCAGACGTTGCGCCACACCACCTCGACCGCGGTGAGGTTGCGGTCCTCGGAGGCGGGGGGGTCGGGGCGGTCGGTCATGGGCCTACGGCCCCACGAACAGCGAGGCCGCCTGCATGCGGACCTCGTCGGGGGTGAGGCCCTCCCCGAAGAAGCTGTCGCCCTTCCAGATCTCGAAGTGGAGGCGGGGGTGCAGCTCCGTCTGGCCGACGCCGTCGCCGGTCCCGGAGTTGCCGACGTAGCCGATGACCTCGCCGCGGTAGACCTGGATGCCCTTGCGGATGCCGTCGCGAACGCCCGACAGGAAGCCGTAGCGGAGCACGCGCCCGTCGGGCAGGCGCTCCCAGATCTGGCGCCCGCGCAGCCGGTCGAGCTGGCTGGCATCGGCGCCGCTTGCGCTCACGGCGTCCAGGAGCTGCTTCCAACTGTCCGGCGTCATCTCCACGTAGTCGGTGTCGGCCCGCACGATCTCCCCGTCGGCGGCCGCCACCACCGGCTGGCCGTAGGCGATGGGGATGCCGGCGTCGCCGGAGGCGAAGTCGAACCCCTGGCTGACGCCGTGGCGGTAGGGCCGGGAGGCGCCCGGCAGGTTGTTGGTGTCCTTGGGCACGCCGGCCCCCGGGATCGGGAACCACAGCCCGGGGATCGCACCCGACGAAGGCGCCGGCGCGCTCGCCGCAGGTGCGGACGTGGCCGACGCCGCCGAGGGAGCACCGCTCTGGGCGGTCACCGCCTGCTGGCTCCGGAGCTGGGCCAGCTCGGCGCGGCTGCCCTGCAACAGCAGCGTCACCACGACCGCGTACACCGCCAGCGCGGCGAGCAGGTACCAGCCGGGACGGATCCGCGGCCAGCCGCTCACGGAGTCCTCCGGGTGCGTCCGCTTCCTCGCCGGGTGGAACCGCGAAGAATCGTCACGAGACGAGTCTACCACGCACCTGAGCGCCGTCTCCGAGGGCACGGGCGGGCTCGCCCGCGATCCCGAGCCGGGATCCGGCTCAGGCCCGGCGCAGCACCACCAGCCGGGGGTGGTGGCCGCCGTGCGCGACCTGCACGTCGAGGTCCACACGCCAGCGCCGCTGGGAGCGCAGGACGCGCTCGAGCAGCCGGAGCTCGTGGGTGAGCAGGGCCAGCCGCACGCCCGGAGCCCCCAGCCGATCGGCGACGTCGAGCACCGCCGGGTGCACGTCGAGGTTGTCGGCGTGGCTGCCGACGGCGTCGCCCCACGGCAGGTCGGCGACGATGACGTCGAAGCCTCCGGGACTCAAGCCGGTCTCCCGGACGTCGGCGCGCAGCAGTCGGCAGCGGGCGGCCACCCCTGCCGCCTCGAGGTTCGCCTCCGCGCAGAGGAGGGCGTCGGCGTCGTGGTCGACGCCGGTGAGCGAGGCGGCGGGCCCGGCCAGGGCACGCTCCACCAGCAGCGTGCCGGACCCACACATGAGGTTCAGGAAGCGGTCGCCCGGACCGACCCCGGCCAGCCGGATCATCGCGGCCGCCAGGGTGGCGTTGAGCCCCCCCGCCCGGTTGCACACGCGCCAGCTCCGCGCCGACAGCGGCCGCGGGGTCAGGCGGACCAGCACCTCCCAGCCGGAGCCGTCGGGGTCCGGACGCACGCGCAGCACCAACTCGCCGTCGTCGGGCCGGTGCGGTAGGCCGGTGGCGTCCCGGAGCTCGTCGGCGAGACGCCGGAACACCGCCGAGTCGGCGCCGGCGGCCGCGAAGCGGAAGCCTTGGAAGGGGGTCCCGCCGGCTACGGCCCGGACGGCCGCCGTCAGGCGCCTCAGGTGCTCGTCGCCCAGGAGCGCGCGCGGGCGCGGCACCGCGAAGCCGAGGCGCAGGTAGACGGCGGCGGCGAGCCGCAACGACAGCAGGGCCTCCACCGGGCCGCGCACCCTCAGGCCGTCGGCGCGCTCGGCCCCGACCTCCGCCCCCGCCTCCTGCGCCTCCTGCCGCGCCCACGGGGCGAGCCCCTCGAGCACCTCGACCTCGTACTCGACGGCGTCCCCACGCGGGCCGCGCCCGGCTGCTGCGGCGCCGGGGGCCCGACCGCGAGGTCCCTGGCGCCGGGGCCGTCGGGCCCGCCGTCGGCCGCCGCCCGTACGCCCACCGGACTTGTCCAGGACGTCGTTCCGCACGGGTCACTCTACCGCGCGCGCCGTCGCCGGCGTGTCCCTGCGCGCCCGACGTACTAACCCGGAGCCGCCCCCCGCCACCTATACTGGTTGCGGTGATGCCTGAACGTCGGCGACTCGAGACGGGACCCCTACCGGGGGACGGGACCCGCCGCCCTGACGGTCCGATGACGGGCCTTCGGTAGGGTCTTCGTGGTGGACCGGACAGGGGCTTCCGACATGCTGCGACCGGAGCGACCGTGGCGCTGAACGCGCGGCCGGCCGGTCGTGCGGGCGTGCCTCGCCGCGTGTGGCAGGAGTGGCTCACGGGCTACCTGTTCGTGCTGCCCTCGGTGATCATCATCGGCATCTTCGGGCTGTTCCCGATCGGCTACGCCATCTACATGAGCCTCTACAGCTGGCGCGTCCGCAAGGGCAGCTACATCGGCTTCGAGAACTACCTCAAGACCTTCGGCGACGTGACCGGCGCCGCGGCCTTCTTCGGCGGGCTGCTGCTGGTGCTGGTGGCGCACTGGCTGTGGACCGACGCCTTCGGCGCCGGCCGGGGCGAACGGCGTCGCTACGCGCAGGCGGCGGGCGCGCTGGTCCTCCTCGCCGCCGGCGTCGCCGTCGCGCTGGGCTGGCAGAGGATGGTCCACACCGGCGACCGGGCCTTCCTGCAGGGGCTGGTCCGCACCGTCTACTACGGCTTCGGCTCCGTCCCCATCCAGATCGCCCTGGCGCTGGTGCTGGCCAGCCTGCTGTTCCAGAAGATCCGCGGCCAGGAGCTGTTCCGGATGTTCTACTTCCTGCCGTACGTGGTGCCCGCGGTGGCGGGCGCCGCGGTGTTCCGGACGATCTTCAGCCCGCGGCCGGAGTTCCTGGCCAACACCGTGCTGTCGTGGTTCCACATCCCTCCGCAGCGCTGGCTGTTCGAGACCAAGCCGGTGCTCGAGGTGCTCTTCGGGGGGTTGCTGCGGCACGTCGGGATCGAGCACGTCTCGGGCTTCTGGGCAGGGCCCAGCCTGGCCCTCGTCACCATCATCTTCTTCGGCATCTGGACCTTCACCGGCTACAACGCCGTCATCTTCCTGGCGGGGCTCGGGGGCATCCCGCGCGACCTCTACGAGGCCGCGGCCATCGACGGCGCCAACCGCGTCCAGAGCTTCCGCTTCATCACCGTCCCGATGCTCTCGCCCGTGACCTTCTACCTGACGGTGCTGGGCTTCATCGGCACCTTCCAGGCCTTCACCCATATCTACGTGATGCGCCAGCCGGCCGTCCGCGACGCCGTCGACACCGCCAGCATCGTGATCTTCGACACCTTCTACAAGCGTAACAACTGGAGCCTGGCGGCCGCCCAATCGGTGGTCCTGTTCGGCATCATCCTGATCCTGACGCTCTACCAGAGCCGCTTCTTCGGACGGAGCGTGTTCCGTGGCTAGCCTCCCGTCCGACGCGGCCCCCGCCGTCGCCCGGCGCGCGGCGCGCGCCAGCCGCGAGCCGTACGAGTTCAAGCTCGGGCACCTGCCCATCTACTTCCTGCTGACGGTCGGCGCCATCGTGTCGTTCACGCCGTTCTTCTACATGGCGTCGACCTCGCTGATGACGCTGGGCGAGACCATCAACCGGCGCTTCGTGCCGCACACGCCGCAATGGGTGAACTACCAGAAGGCGTGGACCGAGGCGGACTTCGCGCTGTACTTCCGCAACAGCGTCATCATCAGCGCCATCATCATCCTGGGCGTCCTGGTCACCTGCACGTTGGCGGGCTACGCCTTCGCCAAGATCCGCTTCCCCGGTCGCGAGGTCATCTTCATGGTGCTGCTGACGACGCTGATGATCCCGAGCACCGTCACCTTCATCCCCAACTTCCTGCTGGTCCGTGGCGACGTCATCCCCTGGGGCTCGTGGATCAACAAGCTGCCGGCCCTGACGGTACCGTTCCTGTCGACGGCGTTCATCATCTTCCTGTTCCGCCAGTTCTTCATGGGCGTCCCCGACGAGCTGTGGGACGCCGCGCGCATCGACGGCGCCGGCCACCTGCGCTTCCTGACCGCGGTGGTGGTCCCGATGAGCCGCCCCGTCATGATGACGGCGGCGCTGCTGACCTTCGTCCGCACCTGGAACGAGTTCCTATGGCCCCTGCTGGTCACGACCACGCCGACCTGGCGGCCGCTCGGCGTGGGCCTGTACACCTTCATCACCGAGGCCGGACCGCAGACGCACCTGCTCATGGCCGGAGCCGTCATCACCATCCTGCCGGTGCTGGTCGTCTACTTCTTCACCCAGAAGCAGTTCACCGAGGGGATCGCCACCTCGGGGCTGAAGGGATAGCCCCATGCCGGGGGCTGCGAAGCACATCAGGAGGGAAAGGAGCACGTCATGAAGCGAGGTCTGTTCGTCCTACTGGGAGCCGTCCTGCTCCTGGGTGGCGTCACCACGGCGCTGGCCCAGGCCGACAGCTACGAGAACGTCGACCCGAGTGGCCAGACCATCACGTTCTGGCACCAGCACTCGCAGAGCCGCGAGGCGGCGCTGGACAAGATCGTCGAGGCCTTCAACGCCTCGAACCCCTACAAGATCACCGTCAAGGCGGAGTACCAGGGCAGCTACGGCGACATCTTCCGCAAGATGCTGCCGGTGCTCGACACCGCGGATTCCCCCAACATCGTGGTCGCCTACCAGAACCAGGCCGCTACCTACGCGCTGGGCAACGGCGTCGTCGACATGAACCCCTTGGTCGACTCCGCCAAGTGGGGGCTGTCGGCGGCCGACAAGGCCGACTTCTTCCCGGGCTTCTACAAGGCCGACGTCTTCCCGAGCTTCGGCGGCGCGCGCTACGGCTTCCCGCCGAACCGCTCGATGGAGGTCCTGTACTACAACAGCGACTGGCTGAAGGAGCTGCGCGCCAACGGCAAGATCAGCTTCGACGGCCCGCCGACCACGCCCGAGCAGTTCCAGGAAGCCGCCTGCGCGGCCACCAAGAGCCCCTACAGCAAGGCCACGACCAGCGGCGCCATCGGCTACGAGCTGTCGATCGACGCCAGCCGTCTGGCGAGCTGGACCTTCGCCTTCGGCGGCAACATCTTCGACGACGCCACCAACAAGTTCACCTACGACTCCGAGGGCGCCGTCAAGGCGATGACCTTCCTGCAGGACCTCTTCAAGGCGGGTTGCGCCACCATCGTCACCGAGGCGTACGGCGACCAGACCGACTTCGGCGCCGGCCGCACGCTGTTCACCGTCGGCTCGTCGTCAGGCCTGCCGTACTACAAGAGCGCCGTCGACGAGGGCGCCAAGTTCTCCTGGAGCGTGGCCGCCATCCCGCACACCACGCCCGATCCCGTCATGAACGTCTACGGCGCCAGCGTGAGCATCCCCTCCGGCCACTCCAAGGAGGCCAACCTGGCGGCCTGGCTGTTCATCAAGTACTACACCGGCGCCACCGCCCAGGCCGAGTGGGCCATGGCCAGCGAGTACTTCCCGGTGCGCAAGAGCGTCGCCAACGAGCTGACCGACTACTTCGCCTCGCACCCGGCCTACAAGACCGCCTTCGACCTGCTGCCCTACGGCATCGCCGAGCCGCCGGTCCCCGGCTACGACTTCGTCCGCGATGAGGTCGCCAGCGACATGGCAGCCATCATGGACGGCGCCTCCGTGACCGACACCCTGAAGACGGCCAACGCCACCGCCAACGAGATCCTGGCGGACCAGCTCAAGAACCTGCCGAAGAACTAGCCTCGGCTCGCAGTTCCCACCGGGGGGCGGCCGATCGGCCGCCCCCCGTCTCCTTGGGTCCTGCCGGTCGCGTCCGGCCCCGACCGGCGGGGCGCCGTCGACTACCCTGGCAGGGTGGCCCCCTCGCTCTACCTGCACGTGCCGTTCTGCCCGCACGTGTGCCCCTACTGCGACTTCCACAAGATGCGCCGCGACGAGCGCCTGGTGGCGCGCTACCTCGACCGTCTCGAGCAGGAGATCGACGAGCAGGCGGCGCGCTACCCCGGCCGCCCCGCCACCGTGTACTTCGGCGGCGGCACCCCCTCGCACCTGAGCGACGCCGAGCTGGCCCGCGTGGTCGGGGCCCTGGAGCGTGCCTTCGGGTTCCCGGGGACGGTCGAGACGACCCTCGAGGCCGATCCCCTCACCTTCGATCCCGAGCGCCTGGCCCGCTTCCGGGACCTCGGCTTCGACCGCCTGTCGATCGGCCTGCAGTCCACCCAGGACCCCGTGCTGCGCTTCCTGGGCCGCGCCCACGACGGCCGTGCGGCGATGCAGGCCCTCGACTGGGCCCTGGCCTCGGGGATGCGCGTCAACGCCGACGTCATCACCGCCGTCGCGGGCCAGGACGCCGAGCGCGACCTCCGCACGGTGGCGTCCAGCGGCGTCGGGCACATGAGCGTGTACAGCCTGACCGTCGAAGCCGGCACGCCGTTCGCCCTGCGCGGGGTGGTCGTCGACCGCGAGCGCGAGGCCGACGACTTCGAGCTCGCCGCTCCGGTGCTCGCCGAGTACGGCCTGGAGCGCTACGAGGTCTCCAACTTCGCGCGTCCCGGCGACGAGTCCCGCCACAACCAGAGCACCTGGCGCGGCGAGCCCTACCTGGGGCTGGGGCCGTCGGCGTCGAGCCACCTGCCCGACGGCGTCGCGGGCGCCGGCGCGTTCGGCACGCGCCTGCGCAACCCGCCCATCCGCCGTTGGCTGGAGGGCGCGCCCCCCGAGAGCGAAGCGCTCGACGCCGAAGGGGTGGTGGTGGAACGGCTGCTCACCGGCCTGCGTACGCGTGAGGGCGTCGACCTCGACCGGCTACGGGAGCTCACCGGGCGTACGCCCGAGGCGATGGCGCCGGCGTGGTGGCGCGACGCCCTGCGCCACCGGCTGCTGGAGGTGGAGGGCCCGCGCCTGCGCGCCACGGCCGACGGCCTGGCGAGGCTCGACGCGCTGCTCCGGACCTTCGTCCAGGCGCTGTAGGGCCCCCGCCCGCGCTCCGGCGCCCGCGGTACGGGCAACCCGGCCGCGACCGCTTCAGCCGGCGCTCGCTCCCGTCCGCTGGGCCTGCGCCAGCAGCCGCACCAGCACCGCCCCGCCGGCCAGCGTCAGGGCGTTCGGCGCGCGCAGCTCCTCGAGGGCCTGGTCGAAGCGCTCGAGCAGGTGCGGATGCCGCGCCAGGAAGCCCTCGGCCGACAGCGAGCCGTCGCCCTTGCGGGCCTCGATGAAGCCGGTCGCCAGGTGCCGCTGCGCCTCGCGCAGGTCCATCACCAGCCCCACCGCGGCGATCTTCTCCCACGCTCCATCGCCGGGCAGGCCGGTGAGGGCGTCGCGCAGCCAGCCCAACGCCAGCCGCTCGCCCAGCGCGTAGAAGCGCTTGGCGGCCTCGTCGAGGCCGACCCCGGTCTGGCGGCTCACGTCGATGATGCCGACGCTGCTGGGGAGGTACTCGAGGCTGGCGACCTCGGCCGCCAGCGCGGGCTCGAACGACAGCGACGTGAAGTGCTTGGCGCGGCGCCGGAAGCGGCGCCGCTCGGCTCCGGGCAGCATCGCTTCGATATCGCTCCGCAGGGTCTGCAGCGGGCCGCGGTAGGTGTCGACGAAGTCGGCGACCTCCCGGCGCGTGAGGTCGTTGAAGAGCATCCAGCTCACCACCCCCTCGACCGACTGGACGAGCTGGTGGAGGGCCTCGTAGTGCGCCTCGGCCGGCAGGGCGGGCTGGTGCTCCTCGAGCCGCTGCGCCACGCCCCGCGCGTCGAGGACCTCGAAGGCCATCAGCGCCGCCTTGACCACGTCCACGACGCCCGCCCCGCTGTCGCGCACGGCGCGGTGGGCGAAGCTGGGGCCGAGCAGGTCCACCACCACGTTGGTGACCTGGGTGGCGGTGATCTCGCGGCGCAGGGTGTGCTGGCGGATCGCGTCGGCGTAGCGCTCCTGCAAGGCCCCGGGGAAGTACTCGAAGAGGTAGTGCTCGAAGTACGGCTCGTCGGGGAGGTCGGTCTCGAGGAGCTGGCGGTAGATCCCCATCTTGACGTAGGCCATGGCCACGGCCAGCTCCGGCCTGGAGAGCCCCTCGCCGGCCCGCTGCCGCTCCTGGAGCTGGCGCCGCGTGGGCAGGAACTCGACGTGCGGGTTGAGCCCGCCGTGGAGGGTGAGGTCCTCCAACAACGAGTCGAACAGCGGCAGGTCGAGCACGCTGCGGCGCTCGGCCAGGCTCAACGCCAGCGACTGCTGGTCGTTGTCGCGCAGCACCAGCGCCGCCACCTCGGTCTCCATCTCCTTGAGCAGGCGGTTGCGCTGCGCGTCGCTGAGCTCGCCGGCGGCCACCATCGGCTGCAACAGGATCTTGATGTTCACCTCGTGGTCGGAGGTATCGACGCCGGCCGAGTTGTCGATGGCGTCGGTGTTGATGCGTCCGCCGGCGCGGGCGTACTCGATGCGCGCGAGCTGCGTGAGGCCGAGGTTGCCCCCCTCGCCGACCACCCGGCAGCGCAGCTCCGGTGCGGTGACGCGCACCGCATCGTTGGCGGCGTCGCCGACGTCGGCGTCGCGCTCGCTGCTGGCGCGCACGTAGGTGCCGATGCCGCCGTTCCACAGCAGGTCGGTGCGCATCCTCAGGATCGCCCGGACCAGGTCGGGGCCGCTCAGCGCCTCGTCCTGGACCCCCAGCATCGCCCTCGCCTCGGGGCTCAGCGGGATGCTCTTGGCGCCACGCTCGAACACCCCGCCGCCGGCGCTGATGCGCGCAGGGTCGTAGTCGTTCCACGAGGAGCGCGGCAACTCGAACAGCCGCTTGCGCTCGGCGAAGCTGGCCTCGGGGTCGGGGTCGGGGTCGAGGAAGATGTGCAGGTGGTTGAAGGCCGCCTTGAGCAGGATGCGGTCGGTGTAGAGCATGCCGTTGCCGAACACGTCGCCGGACATGTCGCCGATCCCCACCACGCTGAAGGTGTCCTCGAAGACGTCCACGCCGAGCTCGTGGAAGTGCCGCGCCACGCACTCCCAGGCGCCCCGGGCGGTGATGCCGATGGCCTTGTGGTCGTAGCCGTGCGACCCCCCCGAGGCGAAGGCGTCCCCGAGCCAGTAGCCGTACTCGGCAGCGATCTGGTTGGCGAGGTCGGAGAAGGTGGCCGTCCCCTTGTCGGCGGCGACCACCAGGTAGGGGTCGTCGTCGTCGTACAGCACCAGCCCTTCGGGGTGGACCACGCTGCCGCCGACGCGGTTGTCGGTGAGATCGAGCAGCCCGCGGATGAACACCTGGTACTGCTCGCGCACGTAGTCGCGCAGGGCGTCGCGACCCGCGGGGGCGTGCTTGAGCACGAACCCGCCCTTGGAGCCGACCGGCACGATGACGGCGTTCTTGGTCATCTGCGTCTTCATCAGCCCCAGGACCTCGGTGCGGAAGTCGTCGGGCCGATCGGACCAGCGCAAGCCCCCGCGCGCGACCCGGCCGCCGCGTAGGTGGACGCCCTCCACCCCCAGGCCCATCACGGCGATCTCGAACATCGGACGCGGATCGGGCATGCTGGCGACCTGCCCCGACGCCACCTTGTTGGCGATGTAGGGCTTGTCCTGGAAGTAGTTGGTGCGGACGGTGGCCTCCATCAGGTCGAGCAGCCCGCGCAGCGTGCGGTCCTCCGGCAACGATCGCACCGCCGCCAGTCCCGACAGCACCGCCTCACGCGCGTCGGCCATGCGCGCCGTCCGGTCGTCGGCGCCGGCGGGGTCGAACTTGGCCTCGAAGTACGCCATCAGGGCGCTCGCCACCTCCGGGTGGGCAAGCAGGGTGTCGTTGATGAAGCGACGGCTGGTGACGGCGTTGAGCTGCGCGAAGTGCATCTGGTAGGTGCGCAGGAGCGCCACCTGGCGCACCGTGAGCTCCCCGTGCAGCACCAGGCGGTTCAACCGGTCGTTCTCCGCGCGACCCCGCAGCAGGCTCTCGAGCGCGTCGACGACGCGTTCGCGGTGCCGGCGTACGTCCAGCGGCCGGTCGCGGGCGTCGCGCACGCGGAACACCTCGATGCCGCGCTTGCCGTTGCCGAGCGTCAGCATGTACGGCACCTGCTCGACGACGCGGAAGCCGACGTTCTCGAGCACGGGCAAGACGTCGGACAGCGCCATGCCGTGCCCCTGGTGGTAGATACGGACGAGGGCGGTGGCGTCCTCGCCCTGCGGCTCGAGCGGTTGCAGCACATCGGCCAGCACCGACTCGGCGCCCATGCGCTCGAGGTTGTCGATGTCGCGTACCGCCAGCGGGGCGCCGGTGTCGGCGGTGTAGCGCGGGTCGAAGGCGGCGCCGTAGCGCTCGGCCAGGCGGCGGCCGTCGCGCGCCCCGTGGGCCGCGACCAGCCGCTCGTGCAGCTCGTCGCGCCAGCTCCGGGCCAACTCGGCCACCTCGTGCTCGAGCACCTTGACGTCGATCTCGTAGGCGCGGACCGCGGTCGTGAAGAAGAAGTGGAAGCGGACCTGCGCCTGGTCCTCCCCCATCGCCAGGTTGTAGTCGACGTGCTCGGCCTGCAGCCGCTCGGCGAGGAAGCGCTGCACGGTGCGGCGCACCTCGGCGTTGAAGCTCTCGCGCGGCATGATCACCATCACCCCGATGCCGCGTCCCAGCGGGTCGGGGCGCATCGTGAGGCGCACGCCCCGCTCCTGCTCGAGCCCCAGGATGGTGCGGATGTCGCGGTGGATCTGGGCGGCGTCCGACCAGAACAGCTCCTCGCGCGGCATCGAGTTGAACACCGACACGATGCTCTTGTAGTCGTGCGAGCCGGGCAGGGCGTCGTCGAGCTCCAGGACCTGGCGCAGCTTGCGCCGCAGGATGGGGATCGACTCGACCGGGGTGGAGTGGGCCTTGGAGGTGAACAGCCCCAGGAAACGGTGCTCGCCCAGCACCTGCCAGCTGTCGGAGAGCTTCTTGATGCCGATGTAGTCCATGCGGGCGGGACGGTGGACGGTGGCCTCGGCGTTGGTCTTGGTCACCACGAACACGCGCCCCCCGGTCACGCGCTCGCGCAGCCCCTCCGGCAGGTCGGCGATCGGCACCGGCTCGCGGTAGGCGCTGTCGTCGACCTTGCGCAGGATGCCCAGCCCGCTGCCGGGCGTCACCTGCAGCGAGCGCACCCCGCCGACCGCCTTGATGTCGTACTCGCGGTAGCCCAGGAACACGAAGTTCTCGTCGTCGAGCCACTCCATGAAGGCGCCGTACTCGTCGAGCTCCTCGCCGCGGGTGCGGTGGTAGCCCTGGGCGCTCTTCTTGCGCAGGCCCGCCACGTAGTCGCGCAGGTCGAGCGCCCGCTGGCGCATGGCGTCGTAGTCGCCGGTGGCCAGCAGCACGTCCTCGAGCACCGAGCCGATGGCGTCGCGCAGCGCCTCGCGCTGCTCCTCGCCGTCGATGCGCTCGACGAAGAACATCTCGAACGCCTCGCGCCGGTCGCGCTCGGCCCGCGCCTCCAGCTCCACCACGGTGCCGCTCGCATCGCGCACGGGGCCGACGATCGGGTGGAGCAGGTGGAAGATCTCGACGCCGTGGCGGCCGAGCTCGGAGCGCACCGAGTCGACGATGAAAGGCCGGTCCTGGAGCAGCAGGCGCACCACGGTGTAGGGCGCCTCCCAGCCGTCGTCCTCGAAGCGGGGGTTGAGCACCTGCACCCGCGGGCCCTCCTCGATGCCACCCTCGAGGAAGCGCAGGCCGTCGACGGCCATGGCGTAGAGGCTGTCGCCGTCGAACTCCTCCAGGAAGGCGTCGTCGGCCTTGTCGAAGAGCACCTCGGCGAACCGCGTCAGTACGCTGCCGGCGGCGCCGCCGCTGCGCCGGATCCGCGTTCGAACCTGTTCCAGGGTTGCTGGCATGATCTGCCGCCTCTCGGCTCAGCGGCCCGAAGCCGCTCTGGGGCCGCGGGCCGCGTCCATGCATCGATTCGTCCCACTATAACGAAGCCGCCCGGCCCCCTCGTCGCCCGCGGCGCCGTCCTGGGAGACCGCCTCGGCACCGGCCGCAGGGCAGCGCGCACGCCCGGGCAGCGGCGGGGACCCCCGTATACTGGCGTCGATGGCGCTCCTCCTGGCGGCCCTTCTGGTGGCCGCAGACCAGATCACCAAGGCCTGGGTGGTGACCGCCCTGCCCGTCGGGAGCCGCGAGGTCCCCCTCGGCCTCGGCTTCCACATCGTCCACGTGCGCAACAACGGCGCCGCCTTCGGCATGCTGCGCAACCTCCACCTGCAGCTGGCGGGCGTCGACATCGACGGCACCCTCGCGCTGGGCGTGCTGTCGGCCGCGGTCGCCGTCGTCATCGCCGTCACGCTGCTCCGCAGCGGCCGCAACTTCACCGCGCTCACGCGCGTGGCGCTGGCGCTGGTGCTGGCCGGTGCCACCGGCAACATGATCGACCGTTTCCGCCTGCACTACGTCGTCGACTTCATCCACTTCCACGTGCGCGGTTTCGATTTCGCGGTGTTCAACCTGGCCGACGCCAGCATCGTGATCGGCGCCATCCTGCTGCTCCTGGCCAGCGCCCTGCAACCCCGCGCCCTGGCCGCCGACGAGGTGCCCGCCCGCCGCCGTCCGCGCCACGAGCCCCGTCCGCTCCCGGGCGGCGATTTCCCCGAGGTCCCGCCGCTCCGCCCCGAGGGGCACGAGCCGGACGCGCGCCGCAGCCCCTAGGGCCTCAGCGCCGCGCCAGCAGGAAGCGCTCGCGTCCCGCCAGGTCGGAGGCGCGGCAGGTGGCCCGCCAGCCCAGGAGCTCGCGTTCCGCGAGACCTAGGTTGCGCGGATCGAGCTCCAGCGCCAGCAGCGCGCCGCTTCGCATCACCCGCGACGCCTGGGCCAGCAGCCTGCGCACCACGTCGAGCCCGTCGTCCCCGCCGAACAACGCCAGCGCGGGGTCGTGGGCGGCCTCGGCCTGGAGCGTCCTGGCGTCGCCGGAGGGCAGGTAGGGCAGGTTGGCGACCAGGGCGTCGCAGCCGGCCGCGAAGGCCGCCACCGCCCCCTCGGCCAGCAGGTCCGAACGGACCACCACGACGTCCAAGCCCAGGGCCGCCGCGTTGCGGCGCGCCATGCGCACGGCCTCGGTCGAGACGTCCGACGCCATCACCTCGGCGTCGGGCCGCTCCGCCTTCACCGCCAACGCCACCGCACCGCTGCCCGTCCCCACGTCGAGCACGCGCGGCGCCTCGCAGGGACGCAGCCGCTCGAGCACCAGCTCGACCAGGCGCTCGGTCTCGGGACGCGGGACCAGCACGGTGCCGTCCACGGCCAGCTCGAGTCCGTAGAAGGGCGCAGATCCGAGGATGTGCTGCAGGGGCTCGCGTGCCACGCGCCGGCGCAGGGCCTCGAGCAGCCTGCGGCGCTCGTCGCCTTCGAGGACGTGCTCGGGCCGCACCAGCAGGTCGGCGCGATCGAGCCCGGTGGCCGCCTCGAGCAGCACCAGCGCCTCGGCGGCAGCGGCGTCCACGCCGGCGGCCTCCAGGCGCCGCGTCACGATGCGGCGCGCCTCGGCCACGCTCAGCCCCGCGTCCACGACCGCCCTCCGGGCGTGGCGCGCCGAGGTCGGGCGTGAGGGGTCCGCTGCGGCTCCATCGCGACCGGTAGTGTACGCCGGCGAGGCCCCCGACGGTTCGGCTGCTTACACCGCAGGAACTGTCGGGCACAACGGGAGAACCATGACAGTTGTCCCCTTTCAACCTGGTATCCTCACGTGGTTACGTAAACCAGGTCTCCTCGAGAGACCGCACTAGGGGAGGTATCCGCATGCGGAAGGTGCTGCTCACGCTCTTCCTGGCCTTGTTCGGGTCCGTCTTCGCTCAAGGCGCCATCACCGTATGGACGCACTTCGGGGGTCCGGAGCTCGCGTACCTGCAGAGTTCTGCCCAGAGCTTCGAGAAGGCCACCGGGACGAAGGTCACCATCGTCACGGTGCCGTTCGGGGACATCAAGCAGAAGTTCATCCTGGGCGCGCCGCAGGGCAAGGCGGCCGATCTGGTCGTGACGCTGCCGCAGGACCAGATGGGTGAGATGGCGGTCGCCGGGGTGCTCGAGCCCCTCGACAAGTACGTCACCCAGAACTACGTCAGCAGCCTCGAGCCCGTCGCCGTCGACGCCTTCACCTACGGGGGCAAGCTCTTCGGCATGCCGATGTTCGCCGAGTCGGTGGCGCTGATCTACAACAAGAAGCTGGTACCGAACCCGCCCAAGAACTGGGACGAGTTCCTCGCCATGGCGCAGAAGATGACCACGGGCGATAGCTTCGGCTTCCTCTACAACGAGGCCGACGCCTACTTCAACTTCGGCTTCTTCAACATGAACGGCGCCTACGTCTTCGGCAAGAACGCCGACGGCAGCGCCAACACCTCCGACATCGGCCTGGGCGGCGACGCCGGCGTGGCGGCGCTGAACTTCATCAAGGACCTGCGCTACAAGTACGGCCTGGTGCCCGACGGCGTCGACTACGGCGTGGCCGACGGCGCGTTCAAGGACGGCGCGCTGGCGATGATCCTCAACGGCCCGTGGGCGCTCGGCGACTACAAGAAGGCGGGCCTCGACTTCGGCGTGATGCCGTTCCCGACGCCTCCCAGCGCCAAGAAGTCGTGGGGTCCGTTCGTGGGCGTGCAGGGCGTGGTCGTCAACGCCTACTCGAAGGACAAGGTGGCGGCCGTCAACTTCGCCAAGTTCCTGGTCACCCCCGACTCGCAGATCGCCTTCAACGAGGCCGGTGGCCGCATCCCGGTGTCGAAGAGCGCGGTCGCGCAGCTCGCCAGCGACCCCGTCGTGAAGGGCTTCACCGACGCCATCGCGCTCGGCACCCCGATGCCCAACGTGCCCGAGATGGGCAAGGTGTGGGGCCCGCTGGCCGACGCCATCAAGCTGGCGCAGGCCAAGCAGGATTCGAACACCACGCAGATCGCGAGCGACATGGTCTCGCAGATCCAGAAGGCGATCGCCGGCAGCAACTGACGCGGCGATAACCCTGGCACCGTGGACGCCCCCGGATTCGGCCGAACGCCGGCCGGGGGCGGCCACCGTCCGGGCCCCGCGAACCTGAGAGGCGCTCCTATCTGATGCAACGGCACCCACCCGGCTTCCGCGGCCTGGCCCTCGCCCTCGCCCTCCTGACGGCGGCCGTCGGTCTGTCGGTCGTGCTCGGCATGCTGCTGTTCTGGCTAATCCAGAGCCGCATCCCCGAGCTGCCCGCCTACTATCTGCTGGCGACCATCTCGGTCGCGCTCCTCCCCCTTCTCTTGCTCTTCCGCCGGCGCTTCCCGTTCCTCGCCGACTGGTACTACCTGCTACCGGCAACGCTCTTCCTGCTGGCGTTCACGGTCTACCCCATCGTGCTCACGATGGGCCTGGCCTTCACCAACTTCTCCGGCCAGAACTACGGTCGGCCCGACCGCGCGACGGAGACCGCCGTCACCTACCAGGCTCCTGCCACGCTCCAGTTCGCCTCCGACCCCGTCAAGGCGCTGTCGTGCGATCAGAGCTGCGTCGGGCGCCAGGTCGAGGTCTACCAGGGCAACGACCGCTCGCGCTTGAAGATCGTTGCCGAGTCGGCCGACAGCCTGACGCTCAACCGTGCTCCCTCGTTCGAGCCGAACCCGGAGCGCGGCCAGCTCTACGTCGCCAGGATCAACAACTTCCGCTTCATCGGGCTGGGCAACTTCACGTTCATCCTGTCGAGCGCCTCGACCGCGCTGTGGCCGGTGTTCCGCTGGAACGTCATCTTCGCGGCCGGCAGCGTGATCATGACGGCGCTGCTGGGGCTGTTGCTGGGCGTGGTGCTCAACGACAGCAAGCTGCGCTTCCGCAACTTCTACCGCACGGCCTTGATCATCAGTTGGGCGCTCCCGAACATCATCACCATCCAGATGTGGAACGCGCTGCTCAACCAGCAGTTCGGCGCCATCAACCGCCTGCTGGGGTTGCTCGGCGTCTACTCCATCCCCTGGCTGACGCAGACCGAGTGGGCCAAGCTCGGAATCCTGCTGGTGAACCTGTGGCTGGGCTTCCCCTTCATGATGACCGCCACGCTGGGCGCGCTCTCCACCATCCCCAACGAGCTCTACGAGTCGGCACAGATCGACGGCGCCAGCCCCTGGCAGGCCTTCCGCGGCATCACCCTGCCGCTGCTTCGCACCGCCTTCACGCCGATCCTGCTGACGTCGTTCGCCTTCAACTTCAACAACTTCAACCTCATCTACCTGCTGCTGCCGCAAGGCGGCCCGGCGGTGCCGGGCGGGCTCCCCACCGCCAACAGCACCGACATCCTGATCTCGTGGGCCTACAAGACGGCCTTCCGCTCCGAGGGCGGGTCCGCCTACGGGCTGGGGTCGGCCATCGCGCTGATCATCTTCGTGGTGACGGTGGGGATCAGCGTCTTCAACTTCCGCATCACCGGCGCCTTCAAGGAGGAGCGGCGATGAAGCTCGTCCGCAACGTCATCGCCTACCTGGTGGGAGCCGCGCTGGTGGTGTACGGGGCCCTGCTCTTCCGCGGCATGGTCCGCGACGTGCCCCACACCAAGGCGTTCGGCAGCGTCTTCATCGCCAACGGTTGGGTGATCGTCCTGGGCTCCATGGCCGCCGTGGCGGTGGTCCTGCTGCTCGGCAGCCTGGGCTACACGGCCCTGGCCAACCGCGCGTCCGGCCGCGAGCGCAGCCCCTGGCCGCTGTTCCGTCAGGCCGTCACGCACGTCGCCCTGTGGGTGCTGATCGTCATCACCTACTACCCGGTGATCCAGGTGGTGGGGGCCTCGTTCGACCCGCGCAACAACCTCTTCAGCTTCCGCCAGGTCAAGTCGAGCAACCTGCTGGTCAAGGCCAAGGTGCTGCCCGACCTGGCGGGCGCCAGCCTCGAGAACTACGCCAAGCTGGTCGAGGGCGTGATCGTGCCGGCCTGGCAGTGGGTGCTCCTGGTCGTGCTGGGGGTGCTGCTGGCGATCGCGCTGTCGCTGGCGGTCGCACGCCGCCTCGACCCCGGCGCCCACAGCCTGGAGAGGTGGCAGAACCGTACCCTGCTGGCCTTCGCGGTGCTGCTGTTCACGGGTCTGGCGCTGATCTCGCCCGGCCAGTTCACCGGCATCACCACCGAGTCGCACTTCGTGCTGTGGGTGCGCAACACCCTGCTGCTGTCGGGGGCGACCGGGTTGCTGGCGGTGTTGCTGACGGCCACGGCCGGCTACGCCTTCGCGCGCTTCAAGTTCCCCGGCCGCTACGGCATGCTGATGGGCTTCGTGTTCATCCAGATGTTCCCCGGCTTCCTGGCGCTCATCGCCATCTACTACCTGCTGAGCAGCCTCGATCTCCTCAACACCTTCTTCGGCCTGCTGCTGGCGTACTCGGGCGGCGTCATCAGCTTCGGCACCTGGGTCTTCAAGGGCTACGTGGAGTCGTTGAGCCCGAGCCTCGAGGAGGCCGCCATGATCGACGGCGCCTCGCGTTGGGGCTCGTTCGTTCGCGTGCTGCTGCCGCTGGCGGCGCCGATGTTCGTGTTCATCTTCCTGCTGCAGTTCGTCGGCACCTACTCCGAGTTCATCCTGGCCAGCCTCGTGCTCACCGGCGTCAAGTCGTGGACCGTCGGCATCGGGCTCTACAACTTCACCACCGGCAGCTTCAGCACCCGCTGGGGGGTGTTCGCAGCCGCCAGCGTGATCGGCTCGTTGCCGATCCTGGCGACGTTCTACGGCTTCCAGCGCTACTTCGTCTCCGGCTACACGGCGGGGGCCGTCAAGGAGTGAGGGCCCGAGCCCCGTCCCAACCATGACCGACTCCGCTGGGGGCGCGCCGCTCGTTCGAGCGGACGTCCCGTACCACGACTGGGAGCCCGAGTGCGTGGCGCCGCTGCGGCCCGCGCTCGGCGACGAGGTGACGCTGAGCGTGCGCACCGCCGCCCGCAGCGGCTGGCTGATCGTCGAGCACCACGGCGAGCTGACCCGCCACCGGCTCGAGCCCGTGGAGGGGGGCCTGAGCGCCCGCGTGGCCATGCACGCCTCGCCGCTGCGCTACGTCTTCCGCCTGCCCGGCGGCTACCTCGGCAGCCACGGGCTGGAGCCGCTGGAGCCGCGCTACGACCGCTTCTTCCACCTGCTCGCCCAACCGACCTCGCCGGACTGGGCGGTGGGCGCAGTCGTCTACCAGATCTTCCCCGATCGCTTCCGGCGCGGCTCGTCCGAGCCTCCGCCCGAGAGCGGGGCGTGGGACTTCGACGGACGTCCCATCGTCGCCAAGACCTGGGGGGAACCGCCCGAGCCCCGCCAGGGCGGCCGCGAGATCTACGGCGGCGACCTCTGGGGCGTGGTCGACGCCCTCGACGAGCTCCAGGATCTGGGGGTCGAGGCCCTCTACCTCACCCCGATCTTCCGCGCCGACTCCAGCCATCGCTACGACACCGTCGACTACCTGCAGGTCGATCCCCACCTCGGCGGCGACGAGGCGTTCGAGGCGCTGCTCGCCGGCCTCCACCAGCGGGGGATGCGGCTGATCCTCGACGGCGTGTTCAACCACACCGGCCACCGCCACCCCGACTTCCTGGCGGCGCTGGCCGACCCCGAGGCTCCGCAGCGCGAGATGTTCACCTTCGGACCCGGCGGTCGCTACGCCATGTTCGGCACCGCCTCCACCCTGCCCAAGATCGACTACGGCTCGCCGCTGGCGCGCGAGCGCTTCCTGGAGGGGGACCAAGCTCCGGTGCGGGTGTGGATGCGTCGCGGCGTCGACGGCTGGCGCCTCGATGTCGCCCACCAGATCGGCGAGGGGGGCACCGCCCGCGGCAACGATGCACTGCTGCGGACCATCCACCGCGTCTCGCGCGACGAGAACCCCGAGGCCTACGTCTTCGGTGAGCTGTCGTTCGACACCGTGCCCACCCTGCGCGCGCACACCCTCGACGGTTCGATGCACTACGCCGGCTTCGCCCACCCGCTGATGGCGTGGCTGGCGGGCCGTGACGTCCACGACGTGGCCACGACGGCCAGTGCCGAGGCGACCTGGCGCACGCTCTGGGATCACTACGCCGCCCTGCCCCTGAACGTCCGCCACAGCATGCTCACCCTGCTGTCGTCGCACGACCAGCCGCGCGCGCTGTGGCGCCTGCGGGGCGACGTCGAACGCCTCAAGCTCGCCTACGGCGTGCTGCTGACGTTCCCCGGCGTGCCCAGCATCTACTACGGCGACGAGATCGCCCTCGACCAGGCCAACGGCTACGACTGCTTCCGCGGCGACCCGCTGTGCCGCGGGACCTTCCCCTGGGACGAGGCCGCCTGGGACCACGCCATGCGCGACCACGTACGCACGCTGGTCCGGCTGCGCCGGTCGCGACCCGCCCTGCGGCGCGGGGGCCTGACACCGCTGCCCGCTCCCGAGGGCGTGCTGGCGTACCGTCGCCGCTACCAGGGGGACGAGGTGTGGGTGTTCGCGGCGCCGGAGACGACGTACCTCGAGCTCCCCGCCTGCACCGACCTGCTGTCGGGGCGGGCGATCGAGGGTGGCCATGAACTCACGGGGCTGGGCGTGTTCGACGTCCGCACCCCGGGGTACACCGAACCGACTCCGGAGGAGGGGTCCTCATGAGCCATGCCCGTTCCCGTCGCCTCGCTCCACGATCGCTGCTGCTGGCGCTGATCGTCGTGCTGGCGGCCTCGTTCGCCTGGGCCGCCCAGGTCACCTTCCGCTACGTGCCGCCGCCGGGCCTCGACGTCACCTCGGTCAGCCTGCGCGGCACCATGAACAACTGGGGCGAGACCGCCATGACCCAGGGCGCCGACGGCGCCTGGACCGTCACCCTGGAGCTCGCGCCCGACATCTACCAGTACAAGTTCTTCATCAACGGCCAGTGGCCGCACGACATGTGCCACGACACCACCTACGGCCAGGGCATGGTCGACCCCACCGCCGACGGCTGCGTCGACGACGGCTACGGCGGCGGCAACGCCATCAAGGAGATCAAGGCGCCGGTGCGCGCGGCCGGCGGCCCGGCTCCCGCCCTCGCCCTGCAGTTCGACGCCACCTCCCCCGAGGACGTCTCGCGCGTCGGCGACGCCCTGGCCGTGCGCTTCGAAGCCGGCGAGGGCTCGGTGGCGTCGGCCACCGTGGAGGCCCTGGGCTCGGCGCACGCCGGCGATCCGGTGGCGATGGTCCGTCAGGCGTGGAGTCAGGGTCGCGAGACCTGGCTGGGGTGGATCCCGGCCGACAGCACCCGGGTCGCCCTCCACATCACCGAGCCCGACGGCACGACCCACGACGTCGGCCCGACCGCCCTGCCCGCGAAGCCCTTCACCGCGGTCCCTTGGGTGGGCGCCAGCGTCGGCTACCAGATCTTCCCCGAACGCTTCTGGAACGGCGATCCCAGCAACGACGCGCTGGCGCTGAAGTCCGACGAGTACAACTTCAACCCGCTGTGGTCGGGCCCCAAGCCGTTCGTGAGCCCGTCATGGACGTCGCCGCCCTCCCCCACCGACCTGTGCTGCCACCAGTACTACGGCGGTGACCTGCAGGGCATCCTCGACCGGCTCGACCAGCTCGCCGCCGAGGGCGTCACCGCGCTCTACATCAACCCCATCGACGACGCCGGCTCGGCCCACGGCTACGACACCAACGACTACATGAAGGTGGCGCCGCACCTCGGCACCCTGAAGGTGCTGAAGCAACTGCTGGCCGCCGCCCACGCCAAGGGCATGCACGTCATCTTCGACTTCGTGCCCAACCACACCGGCATCGGCTTCTGGGCCTTCCAGGACGTCGTCAAGAACGGCCCCAACTCGCCCTACTGGAACTGGTACTTCATCAAGACGTGGCCCTTCCAGGCCGGTGACGCCAGCGCCTACACCGCCTGGTGGAACGTGCCCAGCCTGCCCAAGCTGAACACCGGCAACCCCGGCGTGCGCACCTACCTGATCCAGGTCGCCCGCTACTGGATGACGGTGGGCTTCGACGGCATCCGCGTCGACGTGCCGGGCGACATCATCGACGCGCCCAGCTTCTTCGAGCAACTGCGCGCCACCATCAAGCCGGAGTTCCCGCAGGCCTACCTGGTCGGCGAGATCTGGCAGAACGCGCCGAGCTGGCTGCAGGGCGACCAGTTCGACTCGCTCATGAACTACGCCATCGGCCGGGACGTGCTGCTGCGCTACGCGCAGGGTTCGTCGCCGCTCTTCGGCGGCCGCTGGGCGCTGACCGGTCTGTCCAAGATCTACCAGGGGTACCCGGTGGCGGTCGCCGCCATGGGCTTCAACCTCATCGATTCCCACGACACCTCGCGCCTGCTCACCGACCTGGGCGGCGGCGACTTCGGCGCCACCCCGGACGCCACCGCGCTGGCCCGCCAGAAGCTGGCCTCGGCGCTGCTCTACGCCCTGCCCGGCATGCCGGTGAGCTTCCAGGGCGACGAGTGTGCCCTGCTGGGGCAGAAGGACGGCGACCTGGAGCGCTACCCGGTGCAGTGGTCGAGCTGCGACGCCGACATGGTCGCCCACTACCGCACGCTGGCGCGCATGCGCGGGCGCTACCCGGCCCTCACCAGCCCCACCTGGCTGGCCTACGCCGGCGAGGGCCCGGTGCTGGCTTTCCTGCGCGGCGAGCCCGGCGTGGGCCAGGTGCTGGCGGTCTTCAACCAGAGCACCGACGCGGCCGAGCTGACGCTGCCGGCGGGCGGCTGGCAGGACCCCACCAACCTCCGCACCTACCACGGCAAGGTGGACATCGCCGCCATCGGCTGGCGCTACCTGGTGCGGCGCAACTGAGCCGTCGCGAGGCGTGGATTCGACGGGGGACGGCGCTCAGGCGCCGTCCCCTTTCAGTAGGCGGTGGTGAGGGTCCGGTGCGGCGGCCGCGAGCGGTAGGCGTCGTCCTGGCCGCGTTCCCACAGGGCGACGTCGAGATCGCGGGGGTCGACGCTCCAGCCCCTCCGGCGCGCCGCCGCCGCCAGGCGCTCCACGGCGTGCACGGCGACGGCACGCACCTCGATCTCCTCGGGCGAGCCCGCCTCCAGGCGCTCCCCGGCGTCGATCCGCCGCGCCAGGTCGGGCGCGTAGGCGAGCACCCCGTCGAGGTGCAGCACGTGCGGGACCAGGTTGTCGGCGAACATGGTGAGCTCGTGGAGGTCGGTGAAGCGACCGTAGCCGCTGCCGCCGAAGGCCAGTGCCAGGTCGGAGGCGGCGATCTGCGCCCGCTTGTAGAGCGGGACCTCGAGGCCCTCGTAGCGCCACACGTCGCGGAAGAACGGCATCTCGGCCAGCAGCGCCGCCAGCCGCTCGGCGCTGTGGCCGGCCGCCGCCACCAGCGCCTCGAAGCGCCCCCCGAAGCGACCCAACAGGTGGTCGCCGAGCTCGTTCAGCGCCTCGGCGTAGAGGCGCATCAGCTCGACGCGATAGGGGTCGGTCAGGTCCTGCCCCAAGCGCGGCGCCAGGGCGAACTCGTCGAGCCCCGCCAACCGCTCCGCCGAGGGCGGGCCGGCCTCGAGGAACCAGTCGGTCAGCGCACGCGCCACCTGGGCGTAGCCGGACACCCCGGGAGGCGTCTGGAGGTGGGCGAAGTAGCCGGAGCCGAAGTTGACGGCATCGAGCACCAGCACGTACGCCACTGTGGCCTCGGGCTCCCCGCGGAAGTGGAGGCTCACGTCGTAGCTCGGGTGCCGCAGGGCCTCCGGCTCGAAGCCGTCGAGGTAGGCCTCGAGGTCCCCGACGATGCGCACGAAGCGCGCTCGCTCGGTCACGCGAGCGCACGCATCGCGGATGTGGTGGAGCACGGGGGTTAGCTCGGCTCGGACTCGGTCGCCGGCTTCACCACCACACGGCGATCCTTGCCCTCCCCGTAGGACTCGCTGACGATGTCGGGATCGTCGGCCAGCGCCATGTGCACGACGCGACGTTCGGCGGCGCTCATGGCGTCGAGCTCCACCGGGCGGCCGGTCTTGCGCACGCGCGCCGCCGCCTTGCGGGCCTCGCCGCGCAGGCGCTCGTCGCGCCGGCGCTTGTAGCCGCCGACGTCGATCGACACCCGGACCTTGGAGCCCTCGTCGCGGTTGATGACGGCGTTGGTGATGAACTCGAGCGCCGCCAGGGTCCGGCCGGCCCGACCGATGATCTTGCCCGGATCGCCGCCGTAGATCTCCACCCTCAGCTCGTCGTCGCCGAGGGCATCGACCTCGACGGCGTAGCTCGGATCGAAGTTGAGCAGCAGGTCCACCAGGAAGGCCTCGCAGCGTTGCGCCGCATCGCCTTCGAGGGCGATCACGCCCGGGACCGGGAGAGGCTCCTGGAAGCCCTCGTCGTTGGCGTCATCGTCGGGGAGGAGCGCCTCCTGCTCGTCCTCCTCGTCCATGTTGATGCCGAGGTCCTCTAGGTACCTGTCGAGATCGCGGTCGTCCATCGATGCCTCACTTCGCCCGCTTGGCGCTCACCGGGACAGCAGCTTGGTTGCGACTCAGCAACCAGTACTGGAATACCTGCACCAGCATGGATACCACATAGTACAGCAGCACCCCGGCCGGGAAGTTGATGATGACGAGCACGAACACGAGGTTGATGAACATCGACTGCCGCAGCGTCTGCGGGTTGCCGCGCGCCGAGAAGTACGACGTCGCCAGCATCACCAGCACGTAGAGCACCGGCAGGATGTAGTACGGGTCGGCCTGGCCGAGGTCGGGGAGCCACAGGAAGCCCTGGTTGAACTCGAAGTTCACGAACACGCGCCACAGGATGATGAACAGCGGCATCTGCAACAGGATCGGCAAGCAGCCCCCGGCGGGGTTCACGCCCGCCTCCTGGTACATCTTCATGGTCTCCTGCGTGAGCTTCTCGCGATCGTCCTTGTACTTGGCCTGCAGCTCCTTGATCTTCGGCTGCAGCTTCTGCATCCCGAACATCGACTTGGTCTGGGTGGCGATCAGCGGCCAGATCAGCGCCCGGAACAGCAGCGTCAGGACGATGATGGCGAGGCCCCAACTGCCGACGTAGCTGTGGATGAACACCAGCAACTGCACGATGTACAGAGACAGCCGACCCAGGATGTTGGGACGGAACAGGCCAGGCAGGTCGAGGTAGCCCTCCTGGTAGTAGCGCACCAGCTCGTTGCGGCCGGTGTACATCTCGGCCGACAACGAGGTCGCTCCGCTGGCGGCCAGCGGGGTCGAAAGCGCCACCATGTCGGGCTGCAGGAACTCGGCGGAGACGCCCGCAGCCGCCGACAGCGGACGCAGCACGATGGCGTCCCCGGTGTTGTTGTTGTTGTTCTGCAGCGAGGCGTAGGTCGGGTCGGGGTAGGCCTGCCCGGAGGGCGGACCGAGGGTGAAGTCGGAGCCGTGGCCGATCTTCACGACGGGCGCGGCCGTCCCGGCGATGCCCGGGGTCGCCAGCGCCAGGCTGGGCGGCGCAGCCGGCGCGCTCCCGGACGGCGTCGCCCCCCCTGCCGGCGCGGCCGCTGCCGACGCCGGCGTGACCTTCACGGTCACGTCGATGTGCTCCCTCACGGCGCTGACGTTGACGGTACGCTCGACCTCGAGGTCGCCCGCGCGGGAGCGGAAGGTGCCCACCAGCTCGATGTCGCTGGTGCGCTTCCAGCTCCCGCTGACGTCGCTCGGTACCACGTAGCTGCCGTCGACCAGCAGGCCCATCCCCGGCACCGAGGCGGTGTAGGGGATCAGGTTGACGCGCCGGTCGATGGGGTAGTCGTTGTAGGACTGCCCCTTCTGGGGCTTGGCGTAGGCGGCCACCAGCTCACCGGCGCCGTCGAAGAAGTAGTCGACGCCCTTGGTGGGGATGCGGGTGAGGGTGGCGTCCTGCAACCGGCACAGGAACGAGGGCCGGGCCGTGGAGCAGGTGGCCGTGACCTTCTCGAGGTTCTTGAAATCGGAGACCTGGAAGTCGTTCGAGCCGAACACCACGCGCGCCTGCGCGAGGCTGGACGCCAGCAGGGCGACGAGAGCCAGAGTGCGAAGGGTCTTCAAGATGCCTCCGAGGGGGTCTCCGAACGGGGGTGGGGGGCGGCGTCGCCCGTCGCATTCCGCCGGCGGGAGGCCATGGATCGCGCGTCGACGCGCGGCGACACCACGGCCGGGGGTACGGGATCGAACCCGCCCGGATGGAGCGGGTGACACTTGAGCACACGCCGCACGGCCAGGAACGTGCCCTTGAGCACGCCGTGCACCTCGATCGCCTCGACGGCGTAGGCGCTGCAGGTGGGATGGAAGCGGCAGCTCGGCGCGCCCTTCAGGGGCGACAGGAAGCGCCGGTAGGCGCGGATGGGCGCGGTCGCGAGGGTACGCGCCAGACGGCTCACAGCAGCCCCGCCCGTTCCATGGCCCGCTCGAGCGCAGCGCGCAGCTCGGCGTACCCCGCCTCGGCCGCCGACGGCCGAGCGATCACCACCATGTCGACGGACGCCGTGCCGCGGAAGCTCGCCTCGGGCCGAAGCCCTCCGGCCAGCAGTCCGCGCAGGGCCTCGCGCAAGCGGCGCCGGACGCGGTTGCGGACCACCGCGTTGCCGACCTTGCCGCTCACCACGATGCCCACCCGCACCTCGCCGTGCCGTGCAGGACGCCAACGCAGACTGAGATGCTTCGCGCCACTGGAACGCCCCTTGCGTAGCCGCTGGAAGGCGCGGTCCCCCTTGAGGGAACGGAGGACCGGAGCCGGCCTCAGCGATCCGATACCGACAGGCGTTTGCGTCCCTTGGCGCGCCGGCGCTTGATCACGTTGCGGCCGCCGGGCGTCGCCATGCGGGCGCGGAAGCCGTGCGTCTTGGCGCGCTTGCGCTTGTTCGGTTGGTACGTGCGCTTCATTCACGTTCTCCTATCGCAACCCGCCGTCGCTCGTCGGACCCTGGTCTTGCGGGGTTGGATGCGTGACCGACGCTGTGTTCGCCCGATGGGCCTGCGGCGGGGCCGTTCACAGTCGAGCCGTAAGAGCATAGCACAGCGTCCCCGTCGTCGCCACCACGGCCGACCCGCCATCCCGTCGAGCGCAACGGGCCCGCCGCCCGCCTCCCTCACGACCCCCGCAGGCGGCTCTCCGCGAGGCGCGCGATGGCCGTGTCCTGGACTCCGGTACCGGTGAGATCGCAGACGCTGATCTGCTGCGCCGACGTACGCCCGGGCCGGATGCCCGCCAGCACCTCGCCCAGCTCCGCGACCCGAGCGTCGCCCACCTCCACCGCCGCCTGCGAGGCTCCGCGCAACTCCCCGATGCGACGGGCCTGGGGGCGGCTGTCGCAGACCAGGACGTCCGCCCTCGCCAGCACCTCCGGCTCGAGCTCCTGCTTGTGCTCGGCGTCCGCCCCCATGGCCGTGACGTGGAGGCCGGGGTGCAACCACGACGCCCGCACGATCGGGCGGGTGGCCGGCGTGGTGGTGATGACGACGTCGCTGCCGCGCACGGCCGCCTCGGCGTCGGCAACGACCGTCACCGGCAACCCCAGGGCCGCGCTCATCTCGCTGGCGTAGCGCTGGGCGGCCTCGTCGCGACGGGCCCACACCACCACGCGACGTGGGCGTCGTACCCGCAGGAGCGCGCGCAGCTGCCACCGTGCCTGGCCGCCGGCCCCCAGGACCGCCACGGTGTCGACCTCACGCTTCGCCAGCAGGTCGGCCGCGATCGCTCCTGCCAGGGCCGTGCGCACGTCGGTCAGGTAGCCTTCGTCCAGCAGGACGGCGCGCGCGAAGCCGGTGGCCGCGTCGATCACCACCATCAGCCCGCTCGCCGTCGGCAGGCCCCGTTCGGGGTTGCCGAAGAAGCCGCTCGAGAGCTTCACCGCGAAGCTGTCCAGGCCGCGGAGGTAGGCGCCCTTGACGTCGATCTCGCCGCGATGCTCCGGGACGTCGATGCGCAGGACGGGCGGCTGCACGGCGTCGCCGGCGGAGAGCCGCACGAAGGCGTCCCTCACGGCTTCCAACGCCTCCGGGTCGAGCTCCACCGCGCGCCGCACCTCGTCGGCTCGCACCACCCTCACCGCCGGCCTCGCGCTCATGCCGGTCCCGTTCCCGGCGCCGAACCGATGGGGACGGGGTCGACGGCCTCGGCGTCGGCGAGCACGCGCAGGAAGGCGTCGGCTCCCACGTTGCCGCCGGAGCAGACCACCACGGTGGCGCCCTCCGGGGGCCGGATCGCGCCCTCCAGGAGGGCGGCGATGCCCACCGCTCCAGCGCCTTCCAGGACCTGCCGGTCGTGCTCGAACGCGAAGCGCATGGCGCGGGCGATGGCCGCCTCGCTCACCAGCACGACCTCGTCGACGAGCTCGCGGACGAGGTCGAAGGTGTAGCGGTTGCGCTCCCCGATCCCGCCCTGGAGGCTGTCCGCCAGCGTCGCCTCCTCCGGCGTGGCCACCGGGCGCCCGGCCCGCAGGCTCCTTGCCATCGCCGGGCCGCGCTCCATCGACACGCCGATCACCCGGACGGCGGGATCCGCGGCCTTCAGGGCCACCGCGACCCCTGCGATCAACCCGCCCCCCGACAGCGGCACGACGGCGCACCGCACCTCCGGCGCCTCCTCGAGGACCTCCAAGCCCAGCGTGCCCTGGCCCGCGATCACCGCCGGATCGTCGAAGGGGTGCACCAGCGTGAGCCCTCGCCGCTCCATCAGCTCCCGCGCGTGCGCCTCGGCCTCGTCCTGGCTGTCACCGACGACGACCAGCTCACATCCGGTGGCCCGCAGCGCCTCGATCTTGTGCCGTGGCACGCGCCCGGAGACGCACACCGTAGCGGGCACGCCGAGCCGGCCGGCGACCGTCGCCACCGCACGGCCGTGGTTCCCCGTCGACACCGCGATGACCCCGGTCGCCCGCGCTCGTTCGTCCAGGGCGGACAGGGCGCTGGCCGCGCCGCGGGCCTTGAAGGCGCCCGTGAGCTGCAGGTTCTCGAGCTTGAGACGGACGTCGCCGCCGGCGACCCGGCCGAGGGCGGGGCTGGCGACGAGCGGGGTGCGGCGCACCACCCCCTCGATGGCGCGCCGCGCTCGGTAGAGGCTGCGCTGGGCGATGGCCTGCACGCTGCCGGCCTACCGGAGCGGGATGCCGTCGTGCGGCAGCCGTCGCTCGATCACGCGCACCAGCCAGGAGCTGAAGAGCGTCAGGACCAGGAACAGGCCGCCGACCATCGACAGCGGCACCAGGTAGCGGAAGGTCCGGTCGCCGATGATGGTGGCCAGGTTGAGCATCTCCAGCACCGTCACGGCCGACAGGATGGGGGTGTCCTTGAGCATCGACACCAGGTAGTTGCCGAGCGCCGGGATCACCCGTGGCACGGCCTGGGGGACGACCACGTCGCGGTAGGTGAGCCACGCCGGCATGTTGAGCGCCAGCGACGCCTCCCACTGCCCGCGCGGCACGGCCTCGAGGCCGGCCCGATACACCTCGGAGGTGTACGCGCTGTACTGCACCCCGAGGGCGAGAGCGCCGGTGAGGAAGGCGGGGAGCACGAGCCCGTAGTTCGGGAGGACGAAGTACAGGAAGTACAGCTGCACCAGCAGCGGCGTATCGCGCAGGAACTCGATGACGAAGGCCGTCGGCCACGCGATGATCCGCAGCGGCACGGCCCGCAACAGCGCGAACACCAGCCCCAGCACGAGGGCCACCAGGAAGCCCAGGGCGGTGGCCTCGATGGTGATGATCATGCCGCGCAGCAGGATCGGGATGATGGACACCGCGAACGCCCAGTTGCTACTGAGGTCCCAGTGGATGCCGAACATCATGAGCGTGCCCTCGCTGCGGCGACGCCCACCCTGCGGGCGAGGGAGCGCTCGAGCCAGCGCATACCGAACATCAGCACCAGCGCCATGGCGAAGTACAGCACCAGCGTGAGGCTGTAGATCGGCACCGTCTCGAGCGTGAAGTTCCTCAGGCTCTGCGCCCGGAAGGTGAGGTCGCTGAGGGTGATGAGCGACACCAGGGCGGTGTCCTTGAGGTTCTGCACCACCAGGTTGCCGAACGGCGGCATCATCTCGACCACGGCCTGGGGCAGCACCACGTTCCACAGGGTGTAGCGGCGCGAGAAGTTGAGGGCGACGGACGCCTCGTACTGCCCCCTGGGCACGGCCAGGATGGCTCCGCGGACGACCTCGGCCCCGTAGGCGCCGATGTTCAGTCCGAGGGCCAGGATCCCCGCGAAGGTCGCGCCGAGGCTGACCCCGAGCAGCGGCAGGGCGTAGTACAGCCAGAACATCTGCACCAGCAGACTGGTCCCTCGGAAGATCTCGACGTAGAGGATCGAGAGGACGCGCGCGGGCCAGAATCGCGACAGCTTGCCGATGCCGGCGGCGAACGCCATCACGGCGCCGAGGACGGTGGACGCCAGGGCCAGCTCGGCGGTGACCCGCGCGCCCTTCAGGAGCGGCGGCAAGAGGCTGCTCAGGGTCTCCATCGCGGTCCTCCCTCCTCCGAGGGTCGGTCCTCGGAAAGGAGATCCCGTCCGTCGGCGGCCGCGCCTTCGCGCCGGATAGCGGGGCGCGCGGCGGTAGCGGCCGTTCGGCGAGGCGCCGAAGGGGCGGGGCGTGAGGGCCTGTCGGCCGTTCGCAAGATAGGGAGGGCGGGGGCCTCCCGGCCCCCGCCCTCGGTGCCGCGCCTCACTGGCCGGCGCACAGCTCCTGGGTGGTCTTCGCGAGAGCCTGGTCTACGTCCGTGTTGCTGAGGCCGTAGCTCGTCAGGATCTGGCGGTACTCGGGCGTCTGCTGGAACGCCGCCAGTTCCTTGTTGAAGGCGTCGCGGAAGGCGGCGTTGCCCATGTTGAAGGTGAAGCCGCCCCAGCTCCGCACCGGCTTGCCGTTCACGACCGGGTCGGTGAACGGATCCGCGGGCTCGACCTTGTCGGACTTCTTGGCGAGGCGGTCGACCGTCAGGCCGGTCCCCGCGTAGGCGTCGATGCGGCCCGTCTGGACGGCCGAGAGCGCGTCGGTGTTGGCCGGGATCATCACGATCTGGCTGTCCGGGATGCCCATGGCGTGGGCGAAGTCCAGCTGATCGGCGCCGGACACGATGCCGAGCTTGAGGCTCGAGTCCTTCACGAAGGCCTCGTAGCCGTGGATGTTCTTGGGGTTGCCGGCGAGGACCATGAGCCCTTCGCCGTAGCTGGAGTTGGGCTTGGAGTAGACCACCTGCTGGCAGCGGGCCGGCAGGATGGCCTGGCTGGCCGCGGCCATGTCGAAGCGGTTGGCCTTGAGGCCGGGGATGAGCGAGCCGAACTCGGTGACGATCCACTGGATGTCGGTGATGCCCATCCTCTTCAGCACGGCCGTGGCGACGTCGGGAGCGATGCCCTTGGCGTCACCGTTCTGGTCGATGTAGCCGTAGGGGATCTCGTTGGCGGTGGCGATGCGGATGTAACCGCGCTGGTGGATCTGGTCCATGAGGTTGCCCTGCGCGAAGGCGAGGGCGCCGATCAGGACAGCGAACAGCGCGAGCGTAACGGTCTTGAGCGTACGGTTGGCCATGGTTCCTCCTCGTGATGCCTGGGTGATGCCTTCGAGCGCGCACGACGGCCTGGTGTGCGCACCCCTGCGGGTCCGGCCTGCGCTACGGGGGCGCCAGGCCGGGCCCCAGGCGCCGGCCGCTGGGCGCGCACGCCGGCGCGCCTTCGGTCTCGCTGGGTTGCCTTGGGACCATCGCTGTTCTCGCCTCCTCACCTCGGGGTCGGGTGGGCCGGCCTGTCGTCGGCAGGCCCTCTCGGGAAGGTCGTTCAGTGCTCCAGGACGGCCTTGAGGAAGCTCTGCGTCCTGGGGTTCTCGGGGTCGCTGAAGATCTTGGAGGGCGGGCCCTCCTCGGCGACCCGACCGGCGTCGAAGAACACCACCCGGTCGGACACGTCGCGCGCGAACCCCATCTCGTGGGTGACGATCAGCATCGTCATGTTGGTCTCGTGGGCGAGGGTCCTCAGGATGCCCAACACCTCCCCGACCAGTTCGGGGTCGAGGGCCGAGGTGACCTCGTCGAACAGCATCAGGTCCGGGTCCATCGCCAGGGCACGGGCGATGGCGACGCGCTGCTTCTGGCCGCCCGAGAGCTGCGCGGGGAACGCCTTGAGCTTGTCGCCGAGGCCCACCATGTCCAGGAGCTCCTTGCCGCGGCGCTCGGCCTCGCTGCGCGCCACGCCCTTGACGTGGATGGGGGCCTCGGTGACGTTGCGGAGGACGCTCATGTTGGGGAACAGGTTGAAGTGCTGGAACACCATCCCGATGCGGTTGCGGACCCGCCTCAGCTGCTGCTGGGAGGCCGGCCGGACCTTGCCGTCGACCTCGCGATGCCAGAGGGGCTCCTCCCCTACGAACACCTTGCCGCCGTCGGGCTTGACGAGCGTCATCAGGACGCGCAGGATCGTGGTCTTGCCCGATCCGCTGGGGCCGATGATCGCCACCTTCTCGCCGGCCTTCACGGTGAAGTCGAGGTCGCGCAGCACGGTGAGCGAGCCGAAGGACTTGCGGACCTTCTCGAACCGCACCATGGGCTCGGCTCGCGCGAGGGCGTCGGCCCTCGACGCCTCGTCGTGTCGGACTGTCCCGCTCGGGGGCGTGGCTGTCACGTTTCCCTCCTCGATCGTGGCTCAGTGCAGGGCGAAGCTGGCGAGCTTGAGCTCGGTCATCTCGTGGACGGCGAACCTGACGCCCTCGCGACCGAGCCCGGACCCCTTGACGCCGCCGAAGGGCATGGCGTCGATCCGGTAGTCGGTGCTGTCGTTGACCATGACGCCGCCGTAGTGCAGCGCCGATACCGCGCGGTGGGCGGCATCCAGGTCACGAGTGAAGACCGCCGCCTGCAGGCCGAAGTCGACGGCATTGGCCACGTCGATGGCTTCGTCCAGGTTCCGCACCCTCTGGAGGACGGTGACGGGACCGTACACCTCGTCACGGGCGAGGCGGGTCGAAGGCGGCACGTCCTCGAGCAGCGTCGGCTCGAAGCGGGTGGCCTCCCATCCGCCTCCGGTCAGGAGGCGGGCTCCGGCGGTCCGTGCCTCTTCTACCATGGCGGCCACGCGCTCCACGTTGGCCGCGTCGATGAGGGGCCCCATGTCGGTCGCCTCGTCGAGCTTCGGTCCGGTGCGGACGGCCCCCGCGCCGGCCGTCATGCGCTCCCGTACCTCCTCGTACACGCCGTCCTGGACCACGAGCCGTTGCACGTGCAGGCAGTTCTGCCCGGCCGCCCAGAAGGCGCCGGACAGCACGGCCGGCAACGCCTCGTCCAGGTCGGCGTCCTCCAGGATCAGGGTGGGGGCGTTGCTGCCGAGCTCCATGCTGTAGCGCTTCAGGCCGCCCGAACGCACGATCGCCTCCCCCGTCTCGCGACCGCCGGTGAACGACACCACCCGAACCCGGGGGTCGCGCACGAGGGCGTCCCCCACGACGCTGCCCCGTCCCGTGAGCACCTGCAGCACGTCCTCGGGGAGGCCGCTCTCGAGCAGCAGCCGCGCCAGCCTCAACGCGCTCAACGGCGTCTTGGAGTCGGGCTTGAGCACCACCGCGTTGCCCGCCGCGATGGCCGGCCCCACCTTGTGCGCCACCAGGTTCAGGGGATCGTTGAAGGGGGTGATGGCGACGACGATGCCGACCGGCTCGGGCACGAAGTAGCCGAAGCGGCGTTCGCTCCCGGCGCGCTGGTCGAAGGGCACGGTCTCCCCGTGGATGCGCCGCGCCTCCTCGGCGCTCAACTGCAGCGTGTCGACGGCGCGCGCGGCCTCCTTGCGGGCCTCACGGATCGTCTTCACCCCCTCGCGGGCGATGAGCCGCGCGAAGTCCTCGCGCTCCCGATCGAGCCGCCGTGCCGCCTCCTGGAGCACCTGGACGCGCCGGTAGGCGGGCATCCCACGGGCCGTCCGGGCGCCACGTTCCGCTGCCGCGAGCGCACGCTCCACGTCCTGCGTGGTGGCGAGGGGGACGGTGTCCACGACGGCGTCGTCGTCGGGATCGACGACCTCGATGACGCCGTTGCGCTCCACCCACGAACCCGCCAGCAGCATCTCCATGGCTACCTCCTCCCGCGCAACGCGATCAGGTCCTCCACCAGCGCGTAGCCCGTCGCCAGGCGCCCCGCTCCCGGGCCGACCAGGGTGACGTCGCCGAGGAGGTCGGTGGTGAAGGTACAGGCGTTGGTCGCGCCTCCGATGCCGGCCAGCGGGTGCGACAGGGGGACGCGCTGGGGCCGTACCGCCGCCCGCACGCCGCCCTCCGGCGCGCGCTCGACGCTGCCGATCAGCTTCCAACGCTCGCCGGCCTCGGCGGCCGCGGCCACGTCGGCGGCGCTCACCTCGCGGATGCCCCGGCGTTCGACGTCGGCCATGCCGATCGGCGCGTCCATGACCAGGTTGGCAAGGATCACGACCTTGCCCGCCGCGTCGATGCCGTCGACGTCGCCGCTCGGGTCGGCCTCCGCGTACCCTTCGCGCTGGGCCTCGGCGAGCGCGCTGGCGAAGTCGAGCCCCGCCTCCATGCGGGTGAGGATGTAGTTGGTGGTGCCGTTGAGGATGCCCTGGATCCGCGTCACGCCCGCGCTCGCCAGCAGGCCGGCGCCGAGCGCGAGGGTGGGCGTGCCGCTCATCACGGTGCCCTCGACGCCGATGCCGGCCCCGTGTTCGGCGGCGAGCGCGCGCAGCTCCGCGAAGTGGAGCGCGATCGGCCCCTTGTTGGTCGTCACCACGTCCATCCCGCGAGCGAGCGCCTCCCGGACGTGCGTCAGGGCAGGCTCGCCCGTGGTCAGATCGGTGAAGCTGAGCTCGGCGACGGCGTCGGCCTCCGAGCGGCGGATGGTGGTGAGCGCGTCCCAGCCCTTCGCATCGGCCTCGAGGCGTTCGAGGTCGTCGGCGGCCCCCAGCAGCTCCTTCGGATCGAACCCCCGCTCGCGGTAGACGCTGCCGCGGTGGAAGTCGCTGATGGCGACGATCGTCGGCGCCAGTCCGTGGCGGGTCGCGAGCCGCTCGCCGCGCTCCGCCAGGATCTCGGCGAAGCCTTGGCCGACCGTTCCGAAGCCGATGAGTGCGAGTCGCGTGGGGGTCATGCCTGCTCCTTCGTGCCGTGCCGCTCGGCCGTGAAGTCCAGCGCCCGATCGAGGTCGGCGATCAGGTCGTCGACGTCCTCGATGCCCACGGAGTAACGGACCAGGCTCTCGGGGATGCCCATCGCGGCCCGCTCCTCGGCCGTGAGCTCGACGTGACTCCCGGTCGCCGGCGGCGCCACCACCGTCTCGACGGCGCCAAGGTTGGCGGCTCGATGAGCGTAGCGCAGACGGGGCAGGAAGGTCCGCACCGCATCGAAGCCGCCCTTCAGCTCGAACGACAACATGCCGCCGAAGCCGCGCATCTGACGGCGCGCGACCGCGTGGCCCGGGTGCCCTTCCAGGCCCGGGTAGAACACGGCGGACACGAACGGATGAGCGTCGAGGTGGCGGGCGATGGTCAGCGCGCTCTGGTTCTGCCGGGCGATGCGCAACCCCAGCGTCTTCATGCCGCGCAGCAGCAGGTAGGCCGCCTCCGGGTGCAACGTCGCGCCGTTGATCTCCCGGAAGTGGTAGATGCGCTCGACCAGGTCGGCGCGTCCCACCGCCGCGCCCCCCAGGGCGTCGGCGTGGCCGCCCAGGTACTTGGTGGCGCTGTGGACCACGAGGTCGGCGCCCAGCGTGAGGGGGTTCTGGTTGATGGGGGTCGCGAAGGTGTTGTCGACGACCACGGTGGCCCCGGCACGATGCGCGGCCCCGGCCAGCCTCTCGATGTCCAGGACCTTGCAGGTGGGGTTGGTCGGGCTCTCCAGGTAGAGCAGCTGGCAGCCCCGGCCCACCTCGGCTTCGATGGCCTCGAGATCGGTGGTCTCACACAGCTCGACGTCGACGCCGAAGCCGGGGAGGAACTCGGTGAACACCTTGTTGGTGCCGCCGTAGGTGTCCTTGACCGACACCACGCGCTGCCCCGGGGCCAGGAGCGTGAACAGGGTGTTGCTGATCGCGGCCATGCCGGTGGCGAAGCTGGTGGCTGCCTCGGCCCCCTCGAGCGCGCGCACCTTCTGCTCGAACGCCTGCACCGTGGGGTTGGTGTTGCGCCCGTAGATGTGGCCCTCGCGCCGGCCGAGTGCGACGTCGCGCCAGTGGTCCACGTCGTGGTAGCCGAACGACACGCTGTGGACCACCGGGACCTGGGTAGCTCCCTGCAGGGTGGGGCCGTCCTCGCCCGCCCACACGGCGAGCGTCTCGAGCGCGGGATCACGCGGTTCGTTCATGCCTTGTCCTTCCATCGCGCCTGTGGCAGCGCGGTCGGTCCCCGTCTCATGGGAGCGACAGCACCGGGCGTTCGAGGTAGCGGTTGACGCGGCCCAGGAACTTCACCATGTGGGCCCGGCGGACGGCCGCGACGCCCTCCATGTCCTCCCGACGCAGGGCCTGCAGCACGCTCTCGATCTCGTCGACGATGGTGTCGACCTCGTCCTCCCAGACCATCTCGGGGAGGAGCTGCAGCCAGACGCGGGTGGTCTGGTAGAAGAGCCGGTCGGCGATCTCGCGCAGGGGCTGGTTGCCGATGGCCCGCGAGAGCTCGTCGTTGAAGCTGTGGTAGACGCGAGCCAGCTCCTCCGGCTCGCGGCGCGACCTCAGCGCGCGCGCTCGAGCCGCCAGCGAGGCGAGGAGCTCGATGTCCTCCGCCGTCACGCGGGCGGGCGACATCTCGCCGATCAGGTCGATGAGCTTCAGGCGCAGCGCGTAGACCTCGCGCAGGTACTGCAGGTCCACGGTGGTCACGATCGTGCCGACGCCGTGGCGACTCATGACCAGGCCCTCGAACTCCAGGCGCTGGAGGGCCTGCCGCACCGGCGTCCGGCTGACCCCGAACTCGTCGGCCAGGGCGTTCTCGCTGAGCATCGAGCCCGGGGGGTAGCGCAGCAGGCTGATGCGTTCCCGAACGCCGTGGTAGACGAGATCGGCGCCTCGTGGTCGACCTGGGCTGGAGCGATCTTGCATACTCTTGCAACTGCCTCCCTCTCCATGAGCGCTCTGCGGGGCAACCGGCAACCCACGTGGATGCTTGACCTGCACAGAGCTTCGGACCTAGAATACGGGGTACGTCGAGGTTGTATACAAGTTGTAGACATCGTGAGTGTACGCGCCCACCCGAGAGGTTGTCAACCACCGGGCGGAGGCCGGAAGGGATCTTCGATGCGGCAACGTGAGGACCTCGTCTTCCCCATGCACGAGTACCAGCGCCGGCTCGATGCCCTGCGGGCCGAGATGGCCACGATGGGCCTCGACGCCGTCCTGACCACCACGCCGGAGAACATCGCCTACCTCACCGGCTTCGACTCCCCGGGGCACTACTGGTTCCAGGCGCTGGTGGTGCCGAGCGAGGCCGAACCGTTCACCTACTCCAGGCTGCTGGAGACGAGCGGCGTCGAGGCCAACACCTGGATCGAACGGAACTTCGGCTACCAGGACAGCGACGACATCATGGCCGGGCTGGCCGCCCACCTGCGCGAGCACGACCTGGCCGGCGCCCGCCTCGGCTTCGAGCAGGACAGCTGGTTCTTCACGGCCTCCCAGCAGCGCACGCTCAGGGCCGCCCTGCCGTCGGCCGCCTTCACCGACGTCTCCCGCCTCATCGGCAGGCTCCGGCTGATCAAGTCGGACCTGGAGATCGAACAGATCCGACGGGCGGGCGCCGCGGCCGCGCTGGCCATGCGTGCCGGGGTGGACGCCGTGGCGGCCGGCCGGACCGAGGACGACGTCGCCGCCGACCTCACCGCCGCGCTCATCCGCGGCGGCAGCCACTGGCCGTCGATCATGCCCTTCGTCGCCTCCGGCGAGCGCGGAGCCATCGGCCACGCCACCTGGAACGGCCGCACCATCCGCGACCGCGACAGCGTGTTCCTCGAGATCGGCGGCTGTCGCAACCGCTACCACGCCGCCATGATGCGGACGGTGGTCGTGGGCCGCGCCGACCCCGAGCTGCGGCACGCCTTCGAGGTCGTGAGCCGAGCCTTCGACGCCGCCATGGAGACCATCCGACCCGGCGTTCCCGCCGGGCAGGTCGACCGCGTCTGCCGCACCCTCATCGCGGAAGCGGGCTTCGGGGAGAACCAGGCCTCGCGCACGGCGTACTCGATCGGGATCGCCGTGCCCCCCGACTGGGGCGAGGGGCAGAACCTCAGCATGAAGCCCGGCGAGCCGACGCCGCTGCAGGCGAACATGACGTTCCACCTGCTGCCGTGGGTCCAGATCCCGGGCAAGGGCGGCGTCGGGTGCAGCGACACCATCCGCGTGACGGCCGACGGCTGCGAGCGCCTGACCGACTTCCCGCGCGAGCTCTTCGAAGCCTGAGGGCGGTGGGTCAGCCCGGCGCCAGCGGCGCGAAGTCGTCGCCGGCCGCCGCTTCCAAGGCCGCCGCGACCTGGAGCAGGCGGGCGTCGTGCAACGCCGGCGCCATCAGCTGAACGCCCACCGGCAGCCCCTCCGCGGTACGGCCGGCCGGTACGCTCATCGCCGGCAGCCCCGCCAGGTTCGCCAGGCAGGTGCAGACGTCGCCCACGTACATGGCGAGCGGGTCGTCGAGCTTCTCGCCCAGCCGGTAGGCGGCCGTCGGCGCCGTCGGCGTGAGCAGCACGTCGGCGCCCTCGAAGGCGCGCGCCAGCTCGTCGGCGATGACGCGGCGGACCCTCAGCGCCTTGCCGTAGTAGGCGTCGTAGTACCCGGCCGAGAGCGCGAAGCTCCCCATCAGCACGCGGCGGCGCACCTCCCGGCCGAGCGTCCGCCCGCGCGAGCGCCGCATCACCGCCTCCTGGCCGTCGCCGTCCTCGCCCAGCCGGGTGCTGTAGATCATGCCGTCGTAGCGGGCGAGGTTGCTGCTGGCCTCCGCGGTGGCGACCAGGTAGTAGGTGGCGACGGCGTGACGCACGCTGGGGACGCTCACCTCGCGCACCTCGGCGCCGAGCTCGCGCAGCCTCGCCGCGGTGCGGTCGAGCGCCTCGAGCACCCCCGGCGCGTTGCCCTCGCCGCTCAGCTCGCTCACCACCGCGACCCGCAGGCCACGCACGTCGGGCCCCTCCGAGCCCTCGCCGAGCGCCCGCAGGTCGCCCGCATCGGCCGCCAGGCTGGTGCCGTCCAGGGGATCGACCCCCGCCATCGCCGCCAGGGCCATGGCGGCGTCGCGGGTGCTGCGCGTCAGGACCCCCACCTGATCGAGCGAGCTGGCGTAGGCGACCACCCCGTAGCGGGACAGCCGTCCGTAGGTGGGCTTGAAGCCGAGCACCCCGCAGAACGAGGCCGGCAGCCGCACCGATCCCCCGGTGTCGGTCCCCAGCGCCAGCGGCACGATGCCGGCCGCCACGGCCGCGGCCGAGCCGCCCGACGAGCCGCCCGGCACGCGCTCCGTGTCCCACGGGTTGAGGGCGGGCCCGAACGCCGAGGCCTCGTTGCTCGAGCCCATCCCGAACTCGTCGAGGTTGGTCTTGGCCACCACCACCGCGCCCGCGGCCTCCAGCCGCTCGATCACGGTCGCGCTGTAGGGCGGGACGAAGCCCTCGAGGCTGCGGGAGCCGGCGGTGGCCGGCACGCCCTCCAGGCACAGGTTGTCCTTCACCGCCACGGGCACTCCCGCCAGCGGCCCCGGATCCTGCCCGCGCGCCAGCGAGGCATCGAGGGCGGCCGCGCGCTCGCGCGCGTGGGCGTCGGCGACATGGAGCACGGCGTTGAGGTGGCTCGCCCGTGTAGCACGCGCGAGAGCGTCCTCGACGGCCTCCGAGGCGGTCCGCGTTCCTTCGCGCACGGCGCGGGCCAGCTGCCAGGCGCTCATCATGGCGGCGAGCATACCAGAGCCCAAAAGAACGGCGTCCCGCACGCGCTTGAGTGCGGAGTTTCATCCCCTTCCGGGGGGCATCGGAAGCTAGAATGGGCGGGCATGGCACGAACGACGCCCGCCAGTCCGGTGCCCGACACCCGAGTCCTGGGTGCCGGCCGCTCGGAGGAGGGCCGGGTCCGCGCGGTCAACCAGGACAGCTTCTACGTCGGCCGCATCCCTGGCATGGGCTACCTGGCGGTGGTCGCCGACGGCATGGGCGGGCACCGGGCCGGCGAGATCGCCAGCCGCAAGGCCGTCGACGTCCTCCGGCGCGAGCTCGAGCGCACCCGCCTGCTGCCCCCCGTGGCACTGGCCAAGGCGGCGCAGACCGCCAACTTCGAGGTCTTCGACTACGCCGCCGAGCACCCCGAGGTGCGCGGCATGGGCACCACCCTCACCGCCGTCTACCTCGACGACCAGGTGGGGCTGATCGGCCACGTCGGCGACTCGCGCGCCTACCTGATCCGCGACGGCGAGATCCGCCAGCTCACCTCCGACCACAGCTGGGTCGCCGACCGCGTGCGGCAGGGCCTGCTCACCGCCGACGAGGCCCGCCGTCACCGCTGGCGCAACGTCATCACCAACGCGCTGGGCGCCACCCCGAGCTTCCGGCTCGACGTGCTGCACTTCGAGGTCCGCGCCGGCGATCGCCTGCTGCTGTGCAGCGACGGCGTCAGCATGCTGCTGTCGGAGACGATGATGATGCAGATCGCCCTCGAGCACGACGCCGAGGGGGCCGTCGAGCGGCTCATCTCCGAGGCCAACGACCGCGGCTCGCCGGACAACGTCACCGCCGTGGTGGTCGAGGTGCGCGAGGTCGAGCCGCGCCCCAAGCGCTACGCCCTGCCGGCCGACGCCGGCTCCGAGTCGGTCGACATCTCCGACACCATGAGCGGCATCCGCCGCATCGAGGACGAGTACCCGGCCAACACCCCGCTCGGGCGGCTGCGCAAGCACCCCTGGTACCCCTACCGGATCTGGATCCTGGGCTCGCTGTACCTGTTGCTGCTGTTCCTGCTGTTCAGCCTGTGGCGCGTCTAGCGCCGGCTGCGCGCCGACGCCCGAGCGGCCCACCGGGCGCGTCCCCTGCTAGGCTGGGCCCCATGAGACAGATCGTAGCGACCGACCGGGCGCCCGCCGCCGTGGGCCCGTACTCGCAGGCCGTGCGGACCGGCGACCTGCTGTTCACCGCCGGCCAGATCCCGCTCACGGCGCAGGGCTCGCTGGTCGAGGGCGACGTGCAGGCCCAGACCCGGCAGGTGATGGAGAACCTCGCCGCGGTGCTCCAGGCGGGCGGCTCGAGCCTCGATCGGGTGGTCAAGTGCACCTGCTTCCTGGCCGACATGAACGACTTCGCCGCCATGAACGAGGTCTACGGCAGCTACTTCGCGGGCGACCCGCCGGCCCGCAGCACCGTGCAGGTGGCGCGCCTGCCGCGGGACGTGCGCATCGAGATCGAGGCCATCGCCGAGGTCGGTTGATCGACGGGGAGGCCGGGCCGCCCGGTCCGGGTGGGGGAGCGATGACCATCGACGTCCGCGACGTCACGTTCGAGGGGGAAGGCCGGGAGCTGCAGGGGCGGCTGGCGCTGCCGGCCGGACCGGGACCCCGACCCGCCGTCATCGTCATCCACGAGATCTTCGGGCTCACCGACCCCATCCGCGAGGTCGCGGAGCGCCTCGCCGCCGAGGGCTACGCGGCGCTCGCGGTCGATCTCTTCGCCGGCGGCCGGCGCGCGGTGTGCATGGCCCGCGCCATGGCCGGGCTGCTGTTCGACCCCCTGGAGCACCGCGGCATCCGCGACCTCCGGCGCGCGCTGGCGTGGCTGGCCGAGCGACCCGAGGTGGACGGCGAGCGGCTGGGCGCGATCGGCTTCTGCATGGGCGGATCGTTCGCGATCGCCTGGGCGGCCGGCGACGAGCGCCTGAAGGTCATCGCGCCGTTCTACGCGCAGAATCCGCGGCCGCTGGAGGCGGTCGAGCGGCTGTGCCCGGTGGTCGGGTCGTATCCCGAGCGGGACTTCACCGCCCCCATGGGGCGCCGCCTCGAGGCCGCGCTGGACCGCAGCGGGATCGAGCACGACATCGTCGTCTACCCCGGCGCCCGCCACTCGTTCTTCGATCCGACGCGACCGCGGACGCACCACCCGGAGGCCGCCCGCGACGCCTGGCAGCGCACGCTGGCGTTCTTCGGGCGCCGACTCGCCGAGCCGCCGGCCCCGGGGAACGGGCCCTGAGGAGGTCCCGGGGCTACGCCACCAGCGCCACGATGTACACGGCGTAGGCGGTCAGCAGCAGCACGCCGGCGCTCCGGCCGAGGCGCTCGCCGCGGGCCATCAGCGGCAGCAGCGCCACGCTGAACAGCATCATCACCACCAGGTCGGGGGTGGCGGCGCGGGCGTCGAAGTGGATCGGCGCCACCAGGGCGGTGGTGCCCAGCACCGCCAGCAGGTTGAAGACGTTGGAGCCGATGATGTTGCCGAGGATGATGTCGGTCTCGCGGCGCATGGCGGCCACCATGCTGCTCGCCAGCTCGGGCAGGCTGGTGCCGACGGCCACCAGCGTCAGGCCGATGACGCGCTGCGGCACGCCGAGGCTCGTGGCGATGGCCACGGCGCTGCCGACCAGCGCGCGCCCCCCGAGCCACAGCAGGACCACCCCGACGGCGGTTCCCGCCACCCCGAGCAGCACCGGGACGCGCCGCGCCCGGCCGCTCTCCTCCGCCTCCTCGACGACCGAGGAGCCCGTCCGGGTGATCACCCACAGGAACCCCCCCAGCAGCGCCAGCAGCACCGCACCCTCCCAGCGCAGGACCGCCCCGCCCCACAGCACGGGCACCAGCAGCGCCGTCACCAGCAGCATGATGGGGACCTCGCGCCGCACGAAGCGCACGGTGGTGGCGAGCGGGTAGACCAGCGCGGTGATCCCCAGGATCAGGCCCACGTTGGCGATGTTGGAGCCCACCACGTTGCCGATGGCGATCTCGGGCGTCCCCGACAGGGCGGCGGTGAGGCTGGCGGCGAGCTCGGGCGCGCTGGTGCCGAAGGCCACCACCGTCAGGCCGATGACCATCGGCCGCACCCCCAGGCGCGACGCCAGGCCGCTCGCCGAGCGCACCAGCACCTCGCCCCCCACGTACAGCAGCGCCACGCCCAGGAGCGCCAGCAGCAGGCTCATGCGTCGCCTCCCACGGCGTCGCGGGGGGCGCGCGCCGGGCGCACCCCCCGCGACTCGACCGGCTCCGGCCTCAGCGGAGCCTCAGTTGCGGCGCCACAGCAGCTCGCGCTTGACCTCTTCGATGGCCTGCGTGATGGGGATGCCGCGGGGACACGCCTCGGTGCAGTTGTAGGCGGTGCGGCAGCGCCACAGGCCGTTGACCTGGTTCAGCGTCTGCAGGCGCTGGTCGGCGCCCTGATCGCGGGAATCGAAGATGAAGCGGTGGGCGTTGACGATGGCGGCCGGTCCCAGGTAGCGCCCGTTGGTCCAGAACACCGGGCAACTGGTAGTGCAGGCGGCGCACAGGATGCACTTGGTGGTGGCGTCGAAGCGCTCGCGGTCCTCGACGCTCTGGTAGCGCTCGGCGACGGGCGCCGGATCGTCGTTGATGAAGTAGGGCAACACCGCCTTGTAGGCGTCGAAGAACGGCTCCATGTCGACGATGAGGTCCTTGAGCACCGGCAGGCCGCGCAGCGGCTCGACCGCGATCTCGTTGCCCAGGTCCTTCACCAGCACCTTGCAGGCCAGCCGGTTGACGCCGTTGATGACCATGGCGTCGGAGCCGCAGATGCCGTGGGCGCAACTGCGGCGGTAGCTGATGCTGCCGTCCTGCTCCCACTTCAGCTCGTTCAGCACGTCGAGGACGCGGTCCATCGGGCCCGCCTCGATCTTGAACTCCTGCCAGTGCGGCCGCGCGTCCTTCTCCGGGTCGAAGCGCTTGATGCGGAAGGTGACGTTCATGGCGGACCTCAGTAGACCCGGGGCTTCGGCTCGTAGGTGCCGAGGGAGACGGGCTTGTAGTCGATGCGGACGCCGTCCCCGTCCTTGTAGACGAGGCTGTGCTTGAGCCAGTTGGCGTCGTCGCGCTCCTTGAAGTCCTCGCGCGAGTGGGCGCCCCGCGACTCGGTGCGGTTGAGGGCGGCGTTGGTGAGCTGCTCGGCGTTGTCGAGCAGGAAGCCGAGCTCCAGCGCCTCCATCAGCTCGGTGTTGTACTGGCTGCCGGCGTCCTCGACGGTGATGTGCCGGTAGCGCTCCTTGAGCTCGCGCACCTTGGCCACCTGCTCCTCGAGCGTCTGCGCGGTCCGGAACACCGAAGCGTTGTCCATCATCGAACGCTGCAGCTCCTTGCGCAGCCGGCCCACCTTCTCCTTGCCCGAGCCGGCCCGGGCCGAGGCGATGAGCTCACGGGCACGCTCCTGCGGCGCGCCGGGGAGCTCGGGGTAGCTGGCCGTGGCGGCGTAGGCGGCGGCGTGCATGCCAGCCCGACGCCCGAACACCAGCAGGTCGCCGAGGGAGTTGGTGCCCAGCCGGTTGGCGCCGTGCAGGCTGGCGCAGGCCACCTCGCCGGCGGCGTAGAGCCCCGGCACCACGGTGCTCGCGCCGTCGAGGATGACGTTGGTGTCGATGGTGGTGGGGATGCCGCCCATGGCGTAGTGCGCGGTGGGCTGCACCGGGACGGGCTCCTTGATGGGATCGACGCCGAGGTAGATGCGCGCGAACTCGGTGATGTCCGGCAGCCGCTCCTCGATGATGGCGGCGTCGATGTGGGTCAGGTCGAGCAGGACGTGGTCCTTGTCGGGGCCGACGCCGCGCCCCTCGCGCACCTCGAGGTACATGGCGCGGCTGACCATGTCGCGCGGCGCCAGGTCCTTGATGGTGGGCGCGTAGCGCTCCATGAAGCGCTCGCCCTCGCTGTTGCGCAGGATGCCGCCCTCGCCGCGGGCGCCCTCGGTGAGCAACACCCCGATGCGGTAGAGGCCGGTGGGGTGGAACTGGAAGAACTCGGGGTCCTCGATGGGGATGCCGCGCCGGTAGACGATGCTGGTGAGGTCCCCGGTGAGGGCGTGGGCGTTGGAGGTGACCTGGAACATGCGACCGAAGCCGCCGGTGGCGATCACCGTGGCCTTGGCGTGGAAGGTGTGCAGCTCGCCCGTGGCGAGCTCGTAGGCGACCACCCCGCGCGCCTCGCCGTCCTCGATGAGGACGTCGAGCACGTGGAACTCGTTGAAGAAGGTGACGTTGTCCTTGATCGACTGCTGGTACAGCGTCTGCAGGATCATGTGGCCGGTGCGATCGGCGGCGTAGCAGGCGCGCTCCACGGCGGCCTTGCCGTGCTCGCGAGTATGGCCGCCGAACTTGCGCTGCGCGATCTTGCCCTCGGGCGTGCGGCTGAACGGCAGGCCCATGTGCTCCATGTCGTAGACGGCCTCGATGACCTCGTGGGCGAAGGTGATCGCCACGTCCTGGTCGGTGAGGTAGTCGCCGCCCTTGACGGTGTCGAAGGCGTGCCACTCGGGGCTGTCCTCGCTGATGTTGCCGAGCGCCGCCCCCACGCCGCCCTGCGCCGCTCCGGTGTGGGAGCGCGTGGGGTAGAGCTTGGAGATGACGGCGACCGACACGCCCGGATGCTGGGCTGCGTAGCGTGCCGCCATCAGGCCGGCTCCGCCGGCGCCGACGACGATCACGTCGTACCTGTGAGCTCGTTCCATTCCCGGTGCAGCCCTCCTAGCCGCCGTGACCCACGGCGTTCATGGCGTCGCCCATCTGCTGGTAGCTGAACGCCCAAAGCGCCATCACGCCGACGACGAACATCGCCCCCGCCGCCGTGAAGAGCACCGCCTTCAGCCAGAAACGCGTCCCGGGCCGCTTGAAGTAGTCCTCGATGCTGTAGCGCAGGCCGTTGGTGCCGTGCAGCATGGCCAGGCCCAGCAGGAACGACTCGTACACCTTTACCCAGGCCTTCGAGAGGCGTGCGGCCACGTAGGCGTAGTCGACGGTGGCCACGTTGATCTGGATGTTGTTGAAGAAGATGTGCGCGAAGACCAGGAAGATCAGCAGGAAGCCGCTGATGCGCATGAACACCCACCAGGCCAGCTCCCGGTTGGTGGTGTAGGTCGCGCGCGCTTGCTGGAGGGTCTTGGGTCGTGTCGCCATCTCAGACCTTCCCCGCCAGGATCTCCGGCACCACCTTGATCAGGATGGGGATGCCGATCCCCGTCGTCAGCGTCAGCACGCCGTACCACAGCGACCGCTGGTAGCGCACACCCCACGAGGTGAAGTCCATCAGGATGATGCGCAGGCCGTTGAGCCCGTGGTACACCACGGCGGCCATCACGAGGACGAGACCGATGCGGAACGGCCACTGGTGGTAGAACGCCAGGAAGGCGTTGAAGGGGCCCTTGGGCCCGTACATCACCAGGCCGATATCGAAGACGTGGAGTAGCAGGTACAGCGCCAGCGCCACACCGGTGATGCGGTGGAGCACGAAGGCCCACTGACCCTCTCTTCCTCGATACATGATTCAACCTCCTGGGGCCGAGCGGACGCTCACGAACACGTCCCAGGGATTGTATCACCGGTCGCGGCGCCTTCCCCGCGCCGCCGCGGGTGCTCCTCGACACCGCTCGGGGGTCGCCCGCGGGTCGGCGGCGCGAGGAGGACCCTGGTACCTTCGGAGGTGATGTCGCGTTCCGCCGACCGGCCCCCCACATCGCCCCGTCGGCGACGGGCCACGCGCCTCCTGCTGGCGTCGCTCGCCACCCTGCTGGGCCCCGCGGCGCTGGCCGCCGCGGTGCTGTGGGTCGAGCCCGTCGGCAGCGGCGCCGCCACCCTGGCGGCCGACGGCCAGGTCCGCCTCCACACCGGCGGCAGCGACCGCTTGCTGGCCACCGGCGTGCGCGGCGACAGCGTGCGCGCCTGCCACGGAGAGCTGCTGGGCATCGGCGCCGACGGGCGCCTGCGGTCGTTGACGGGCGACGCGGTCGGTCCCGCCGTGGGCCTGCACAGCCGGCCCGCCTGCCTCGCCTCGGGCGGCGTCGCCGCCATCGGCGCGGGCGGGCGCAACGTGATGCTGCTGGGCGCCGACCTGCAGGTCGTGACGGAGGTGCCGCTCGACGCGCTGCCCGACGCCGACCCGACACCGGTGGGCGACGCCCTGGCGGTGCTGTCGGCGCCGACGCAACGCTACCGCCACGGCATCCTGGGCGACGAGATCGAAGCCGGCGCCGTCACGCTGCTGCGCCAGAGCGACCTCTCGACGCTGGCCACGCTGACGCTGGAGGCCCCCGCCGTGATCGAGCAGCGCCGCGTGGAGCCGTTCCCCGCGGCCGGCCCCTACGGCATGCTGCTCACCCGCTCCACCCCCAGCCAGGGTGCGGGCGTCCTCGCGGTGGCCCTCGAGGGCGGCGCCCTGCGCGTGGTGGCATCGGCCGCCCCCATCGGCAGCGGCGAGCGCTGGCTCAACCTCTTCGCCGCCGTCGGGGAGCGCGCCTACGCGGTACGGACGCCGCACAGCCACGGACCCCTGGAGCGCTACCGCCTCGTCGGCGACCGCCTCGTCGCCGACCGCTACGCCCTCGGCGTCACCAACCACCGCATCGGATCGCGCGACCTGGACCTGGGTCGCCTGCTGCCGCCGCCCGCGGGCGGGGGCGCGGTCGACGTGCTGGCGCTGCCGTCGTTCGACCTGCGCCACGTGCAGATCGTCGCCTGCGACGCCCACGGCTGCGCCGTCACGCTGGCGCTGGCGCTCGCGGCCCCCCTGAGCAGCGACCTCGCCGCCGCCTGGCAGGACGGGCAGCTGCGGCTGTACGCCGGCGAGGCCGACGGCAGCCTGCAGTCCTTCACGCTCGGTGCCGACCTGTGGGCGCCCCCGGCAGCGCCCTGAGCCGGCGCCGCATGACCCGGCCGCGGCCCGCCCCCGCGCGCCACGCGGGGCGTACCGCCGGGCGCTCGGACGTGGTGTAAGCTCACCTCGTGCTGTTGGCCTTCGACCTCGACAAGACCCTCGTCACCGACGACTTCACCCTGCCCCAGGCGATCGAGCTCGCCATCCGCGCGGCACGCGATCGCGGGCACCTCGTCACGGTGCTCACCGGGCGGCCGCTCGCCGCCGCCCGTCCCTACCTCGATCAGCTCGGCATCACCGGTCCGTTCAGCGTCAACCACGGCGGCCAGGTGATCGGCGTGGACGGGCGCGAGCTGCGCCGCCGCCGCATCCCCGCGCGCGACGTCGACGGCCTGCTGGAGGGGCACCTGGGCGCCACCGACGTGGAGTTCAGCTGCATCGTCGACGACGTTCTGTGGGTCCGCGATCCCGACGACGGCCGCTGGGAGTGGGCGCACACCCGCAGCCGCCGCGTCGACCGCTTCCGCACCGGCATGGCGCTCGATGCCGACAAGCTGGTGTTCTACTCGCAGCAGCGCAGCACCGAGCTCGACCGCGAGGTGGCCGCACGCCACCCCGACATGCTCCGCTACCTGTGGGGCGACGGCTTCCTCGAGGTGCTCCCGGCGCAGGCCGACAAGGGCTCGGCGCTGGCCCTCATCGCCGAGGACCGCGGGGTGCCCCGCAGCGACGTGGTCGCCTTCGGCGACGGCCTCAACGACTTCACCATGGTCACCTGGGCCGGTCACGGGGTGGCGGTCGGCGACGCCCACCCCAACCTTGTGGCGGCCGCCGCCGAGCACATCGCGCCCCCCGAGCAGGGCGGCGTCGCGAGCTGGATCGAGGCCAACGTCCTGTAGCACCCTCCCCCGCACCGACGCGAACGCCCCGGGCCTTCACGGCCCGGGGCGAAAACGTGGGCGGAGCGGGGTCAGCGCAGGGCGTCCAGGAACTCCTGGCGGGTCCGGGCGTCGGTCCGGAACACCCCGCGCATGGCCGAGGTGCGGGTGGTCGACCCCTGCTTCTCGACGCCGCGCATCATCATGCACAGGTGGCTGGCCTCGGTCACCACGGCGATGCCCTGCGGCTCGAGCACCGCCTCCAGGGCGTCCGCGATCTGCGCCGTCATCCGTTCCTGCACCTGCATCCGGCGCGCGAACACGTCCACCACGCGCGCGAACTTGCTGAGCCCGAGGATGCGGGAGCCGGGGATGTAGGCGATGTGCGCCTTGCCGAAGAAGGGCAGCATGTGGTGCTCGCACAGCGAGTAGAACTCGATGTCCTTCACCACCACCATGTCCGAGGCCTCGGCGGCGAAGAGGGCGCCGTTGACGACCGTGCCCAGGTCGACGTCGTAGCCGCTCATCAGGAAGCGCAGCGAGCGCTCGACGCGCTGCGGGGTGCGGACCATGCCCTCGCGGCCGACGTCCTCCCCCAGCGCCGTCAGCAGTTCGGCCACCAGATGGTCGAGCTGGGTCTCGCCGACCTCGTCGAAATCGGGCTCCGCGGGATGGATGAGATGGGACGAGCTCCTCACAGCGGCCTCCGTATCGGGCGCGAGCTGGTGCGGCACGTCCAGTGTAGCCGAGCCGGCACCCTCGTCCCGGGGCGGATGTGCGTTGCGTCGCATGGGCGTAGCCATCGCGTTCCCTCCGGGCGCGCCTGGCAGCGCACCGTGGTCTCAAGGGTAGGCGGTCGGCCGCCCCGCCGACCGTAGCGCACGGAACCGTGTGGCGCCCGCGAGGGCGGGCCGCGGCGCGGCGAGGCGCGGCGGCTCGAGCTACACTTCTCCGATGCGCCCGGACCAGCGCGACAGCTACCTGCAACGCTTCCGCAGCCGCGTCCTGGAGGTCGATGCCGCCTCCGACGAGGTCTGGGTCCGGCTGGAGGAGAGCGCCTTCTACCCCAGCTCCGGAGGCCAACCCCACGACACCGGCAGGATCGACGGCTGGCCCGTCATCGACGTGGCGTCGAGGGGCGGCGAGGTGTGGCATCGCCTCGAGGGGGACCCCCCGGCCGTGGGTCGGGAGGTCACCGGCGTTCTCGACTGGGAGCGCCGCTACCGCCACATGCAGCGCCACAGCGCGCAGCACCTGCTGTCGCAGGCGTTCGTCCGCGTCTCCCCCGCCTTCGAGACGCGCAGCGTGAGCCTGCGCGGCCCCGACTGCACCCTCGACCTCGCCGGCGATCCCGGCGACGACGAGCTGCGCAGCGCCGAGCACCTCGCCAACACCTTCGGCTACGCCGCCCTGCCGGTGACGAGCTTCGAGGTGACCGAGGCCGAGCTGGCCGACTACGCCCTGCGCCGCCCCCCCAAGGTCCGCGGCCGCATCCGGCTGGTCGCCATGGGCGACGTGGAGATCGCCGCCTGTGGCGGCACGCACGTCGCCTCCACGGCCGAGACCCTGCCCATCAAGCTGCTGACCTCGGAGCGCGTGCGCGGCGGCCTGCGGCGCGTGACCTTCCGCGCCGGCTGGGAGGCCTTCGACGACTACCGCGAGCGCACGCGCCTGACCGTCGAGCTGGTGCAGCGCCTGAGCACCCCGCTCGACGACCTCGGAGGGCGCGTCGTGCGCCTCCAGGAGGAGCTGGCGGAAGCGCGCGCCGCCCAGGCCGAGGCGCGCAGGCGCCGCGCCGTCGACACCGCCGAGGAGCTGCTGCGGGCCGGGCGGTTGCGGGCCGGGGTGCGCGTGGTGTCGGCCGAGGTCGACGACGAGCTGCTCGACGTCCTGGCCGAGGTGCTGGGCGAGCGCAGCGGCGTCGCCGCCCTGCTGGGGTCGCGCGATGGGGAGCGTGTGCGCCTGGCGTTCGCGCGCGGGCCCGGGGGCGACCTCGACCTGCGACCGGCGTTGAAGGCGGCCCTCGACGAGATCGACGGGCGCGGCGGCGGCCGACCCGAGCGCGTCCAGGGAGCGGGCCGCCGCCCCGAAGCGCTGGAGCGGGCGTTGCGGGCCGCCTGGGAGGCGCTGCCGCAGCCGTGAGCGCGATCCGCGGGCTCGGCTAGGCCTCGGCCCCGCCCTCGCTGCCGAAGTCGTCCTCCTGCATGCCGCCCTCGTCGAGCACGTGCTCGGCGATGAACACCGGCGCCTTGACCCGCACCGCCAGGGCCAGCGCGTCGCTGGGGCGCGCGTCGACCTCGAAGCGCACCCCCGAGCGTTCCAGGACCAGCATGGCGTAGTAGGTGCCCTCGACCAGGTCGGTGATCTCCACGCGGGCGACGGTGGCGCCCAGCATCTCCAGCACCGACACCATCAGGTCGTGCGTCAGGGGGCGCTCGAAGCGCTCGCTGCCGCGACCGCTGGCGATGGAGATGGCCTGCATGGCGTCGATCTGGATGGGGAGGAGATCCTGCCCGTCCTTGCGCCTCAGCAGTACCAGGAAGTGGTTGTCGTCGCCGGATACCGCGATGTCCTCCAGCTCGACCTCGACCATGGCGCATTCTACCGCAGGGCACGGCACCTCCCGCGCTCGGCTGCCGCTCGTGTGCCCTGGTAGACTGCGCCCGTGCCGGAGCCCGTCATCGGTCTGGAGATCCACCTCGCCATCCGCGTGGACACCAAGATGTTCTGCGGCTGTGCGGCGGAGAGCTTCGGCTCGGAGCCCAACGTCCACACCTGCCCGGTGTGCCTCGGCCTCCCCGGCAGCCTCCCGGTCACCAACCGCGAGGCCATCGAGAAGGCGGTGCTCTTCAGCCTGGCGCTCCACTGCCGGGTCCCCGAGCTCACCCAGTTCCACCGCAAGCACTACTTCTACCCGGACGCCCCCAAGAACTACCAGATCAGCCAGTACGACCGCCCCGTCGGCGAGCACGGTTGGGTGGAGCTCGACGGCGGCCGGCGCATCGGCATCACGCGCTGTCACGTCGAGGAGGACGCCGGCCGCCTCGCCCACCCCCCCTACGCCGATCACAGCCTGGTCGACTTCAACCGTGCCGGCGCGCCGCTGATCGAGATGGTCACCGAGCCGGACCTCCGCACCCCCGAGGAGGCGCGCGCGTTCCTGGCGCAGGTCCAGGCGGTGGCGCGGGCCCTGGGGGTGTCGGACGCCAGCCCCGAGCAGGGCAAGATGCGCGCCGACGTCAACGTCTCGCTCCGCAACCCCGACGGCAGCCTGGGCACCAAGGTGGAGGTCAAGAACCTCAACTCCTTCAAGAGCGTCGCCGCCGCCATCGCCTTCGAGGTGCGGCGTCAGGGCGCGCTGCTCGAGGACGGCCGCGAGGTCGCGCAGGAGACGCGCGGCTGGAACGAGGGCGGGCAGCGCACCTACCTGCTCCGCAGCAAGGAGGAGTCGGCCGACTACCGCTACATGCCCGACCCCGACCTGCCGCCGCTGACGCTCGAGCCGGCGTGGCTCGACGACCTCCGCGCGCGCATGCCGGAGCTGCCGGCGGCCCGACGCGAACGCTACCTGGCGCTCGGCCTGAAGCCCGCCGACGCCGAGGCCCTGGCCCTCGACCTGGAGGCGGCCGCCTTCTTCGATGCCGCCACCGAGGCCTACGCCGGCTCCGCCCAGACGGTCGCCAACTGGCTCACCGGCGACATCGCCGGCCTGCTCAACGCCGGCGGCCGCAGCCTGGCCGAGGCACCGCTGCGCCCCGAGGGGCTGGCCGCCATGCTGCGGCTGCTCGACGACGGCACCATCTCCGGCAAGATCGCCAAGGAGATCCTGCCCGAGGTGCTGGAGGGCGAGGGCCCCGAGGCGCTGGTGGCCCGCAAGGGGCTGACCCAGATCACCGACGAGGGCGCGCTGGCCGAGCTGGTCGAGCGCGTGATGCAGGCCAACCCGGCGGTGGTCGCGAGCGCCCGCGAGAACCCCAAGGCGATCAACGCCCTGCTCGGCAAGGTGATGCAGGAGAGCCGCGGCACCGCCCGTCCCGACGCCGTGCGCCGGCTGCTGCAGGACCGCCTGGCGACACCCGGGAGCGACTGACCGCGCTCCCCGCGCCGCCCGCGGGCGCGTTTGCCCCCTCTGCTACAGTGGCCCCGGAGATCGAACGAGAACGGGGGAGGGGCATGGGGGACCGAGACATCCGTCGGTCGCGCTGGGCGCGACCCCGTAGCCTGCGGCGTGCCGCGCTGGCGGCGGCGCTGTGGGCCGCCACTGGCGCCAGCGCGCTGGCGTTCGGACCCGGCGACGTGCTGGAGGGGACGCCCGAGAGCGAGCGCACGCTCCGGCAAGCGGCCGCCGTGGCGCGCGCCGAACGCGCCCTCGACGCCAGCCGGGCGGGCACCACCGCGCGCCTCGGGGCCCGCCCGGAGCTGGCCTACGGCGCCGACGTCGAGGACCCGGCAGCGTTCGGGGCGACGCTCGACGTCGACCTCGAGCTGGGCTGGCGTAGCGACCAGGCGGCCGTCCTCGACGACGCCGCCGACCTCCTCGCCGAGCGCGCCGAGCTGCGGCACGCGCGCCGCCGCGACGTGCTCGACGCGCTGAGGCTGCACGGCGCGGCGCTGGTCGCCGAGGTCGCGCTGGCGCGCGCCGAGCTGACCCTGACCGGCAGCCCCGACGGCAGCCTCGAGCAGGCGCGCGACCGCGCCCTGGTGGAGCGCCGCAGGCACCGGCTGGACGAGCTCGAGGCCGACACCCGGGCCCTGGGGTTCGACGGCGAGGCGCGCTTCGAGGTCCTCGCCTTCGCGCTGCCCGAGGCCGCTGCCGAGCCGCCCGAAGCGGCGCGCCTACGGCTCGAGCTGGAGGCCGCACGGCACCGGCGCGACGCGCTCGTCTTCGAGGTCGTACGGGACGTGACGCTGGACGCCAGCTACGAGTCGAGGACCGACGGCTACCAGCTCGGCGCCCGCCTCGGCCTCGACCGCGGGCGCCCGGAGGCCGCCCTGGCGGGCGAGCTCGGCCCCCAACAGGACGACCAGTGGCGCATCGCGCTGTCGGCCCGCATCGTCGTCGACGGCGCGGACGCCGCGCGGCGGGCCGACGCCGACGAACGCGTGCGGCGGGCGCAGGCCGCGCTCGACGACGCCTTGGCGAGCTACCCGGAGCGGTTGCGGCGCGCGCGCAGCGCGCTCGACGACGCCCGCGAGCTGCTGGCGATCGAGCTGATGGCGTGGCGCCGGGCGGCCGAGCTGGCCCGAGCGGCGGCCGACGCCGGCGACGGCGCGCTGCGGCGCGCCTGCCAGGCCTTGCTCAGCCGCGAGAACGCGGCCGTGCGGGCGTGGCTCGAGCTGGTGAGCGCCACCTTCGACGTACTCGAGACGCTGGACGGGACGTGGCAGGCGGCGTCGCCGAGCGCCCGGCCCGCGGAGGGCGCGACCTCGGGCCCCGGAGCGCTCCCGCCGGCCTTCGCGCCGCCGGTCCGACCGGCCGCCTGCACGGCCGCCGCCGGTTAGCCGCCGCGGCGCACGAAGATGTCCGCGTCGTCGGCCAGGTGCGTGAAGCGGTCGGCCAGGTCGATCAGCGTCTGGGCCGCGGCCTCGCGGAAGGCCAGCACCTCCACCCGCAGGCCCCGCTGCTGCGCCAGCTCGAGCATCGGCGCGAAGTCGCCGTCGCCGGACGCCAGCACCACCACCTCGACGTGCGGCATCGCCCGCACCATGTCGGCGGCGATGCCCATGTCCCAGTCGCCCTCCATCACCACGCGGCCGCGGTCGTCGGTGCGGTGGACGCGCACCGTGCGCCGCCGCACGCGGTAGCCGAGCGCCGAGAGCTTGGTCACGAAGCCGAAGGCCGAGCTGTCGCCCTCGCGTTCGACCACGTAGGCGGCGGCGGAGGCGAGGCGGCGGCCCCGCAGCGCCAGCTCCAGCAGCCGGCCGTAGTCGACGGTGGCGTCGTGGCCGTCGCGGGCGGCGTAGTAGAGGTTCTGGGTGTCGACGAAGAGGGCGACGCGGGCGTCGTGGTCCTGCGTCGTCACGGGGTCCGTGTCGGCCATGGACCGAGTCTAGAAGATGGCGCGAGGGGTGGGGGCGCCTCCGCGGCCGCCCGCACGACCTCGTGGCGCCCTAGCCCCAGCGCGCCAGGATGAGGTTGTCCTCGTAGCTGCCGTCGTCGGTGCGCACCTGGTCGCGCTCCCGCCCCTCCTCGACGAACCCCTCGTCGAGGTACAGGGCGATGGCGGCGACGTTGCCGGCGCGCACGTTGAGCGAGATCTTGGCCACCCCCACCTCGCTCGCCCAGACGTAGCCGCGGCGGAGCAGCGCACGGCCGAGCCCGCGCCTCCGCCACTCCGGCGCCACCGCCACCGTGAGCATCGCCACGTGGCGCATGCGCCGGGGCTGCAGGCGGTGGAGCTCGAGCCAGCCGCCGACCCGCCGATCGGCGTCGGCGTCGGCCACGGGCGCGGAGGCGGTCACGGGCGCTTCCGCGGCCGCGACCTCGGCGACGGCGTAGAAGGCGTACTCGGGGTCGTCGGCGGCGATGCGCCGCGACAGCGACACGGCCGGCGGCGGGCCGTCGCCCACGAAGTAGCGGCCCTCGCGGTAGACCGAGCCCATCAACGCCACCACCTGCGAGGCGTCCTCGGGTCGAGCGCGACGGATGACGTGCCCCTGCGGGCGCTGCGCCATGGTGCGAGTCTAGCAGCCGCGTCCCCGCCGGCCCGACGGGGCGGCGTCGAGCCGGCACCGTAGCGCGGCCGCGTCGCCTCGCGTGCCCCGGCCGCGGGCGCCGCCGGCCCGACCCCTGCTAGCATGGCGGAGCGACCGGCGCCTGCCGCGTCGCGGAGCGCACCGCGCTCCATCAGGAGGACCCAGGCGTGCGACGACTCATCTCCGCGGAATCGGTGAACGAGGGGCATCCCGACAAGCTCGCCGACCGCATCAGCGACAGCGTTCTCGATGCCATCCTCAGGGAAGACCCGTACGCACGGGTCGCCGCCGAGACGATCCTGACCACCGGCCTCGCCCTCATCGCGGGCGAGATCACCTGCCACGGCTACGTCGACTTCCAGGCGATCGTCCGCCAGGCGGTCCGCGACGTCGGCTACACCGACGCCGCCTACGGCATCGACGCCGACCACTCGGCCGTGCTCATCGCCGTCAACGAGCAGTCCCCCGACATCGCGATGGGGGTCGACCGCGCCCAGGAGTCGACCAGCGGCGACGACTACGACCGCATCGGCGCCGGCGACCAGGGCCTGATGTTCGGCTACGCCACGACCGAGACGCCGGAGCTGATGCCGCTGCCGATCATGCTCGCCCACCGCCTCACGCGCCGCCTGGCCGAGGTGCGGCGGGAGGGGGTTCTCCCCTACCTGCGGCCCGACGGCAAGGCGCAGGTGACGCTCGCCTACGACGGCGACCGCGCCACCCACCTCGACACCGTGGTGGTATCGGCGCAGCACGATCCCGACATCGACCTGGAGCAACTGCGCCACGACGTGCGCGAGCAGGTGGTGCGGCCGGCGATGCCCGAGGACCTGCTCGACGAGAGCACCCGCTTCCTCGTCAACCCCACCGGGCGCTTCGTGCGCGGCGGCCCCCAGGCCGACGCCGGGCTCACCGGCCGCAAGATCATCGTCGACACCTACGGCGGCGCCGTGCCGCACGGCGGCGGCGCCTTCAGCGGCAAGGACCCCACCAAGGTCGATCGCTCGGCCAGCTACTACGCCCGCTACATCGCCAAGAACGTGGTCGCCGCCGGTCTGGCGCAGCGCTGCCAGGTGCAGCTCGCCTACGCCATCGGGGTGGCGCACCCGGTGGGGATGTACGTCGACAGCTTCGGCACCTCGGAGCTCGGCGACGAGCGCCTCAGCGCGCTCGTCACGCGCACCTTCGATGCCCGGCCCGCCTCGCTCATCGCGCAGCTCGTCCTGCGGCGCCCGATCTACGCCGCCCCCAGCGCCGACGGCCACTTCGGCCGCGCCGCCTTCCCGTGGGAGCGGACCGACCGCGCCGAGGAGCTGCGCGCAGCGGCGCTGACGCTCGCCTGAGAGCCGTGCACCGGCATCCCCGCGACCGCCCGGGGGCGGTCGCGGGGATGCCCTGCAGCAGGAGCTTTCTGGCATCCGCGCGCGCAGCGGAGTGTGATACAACATGGCCATGGCAAGAATCGTGCTGGGCAACCGCGACGGCGCACTCGCGCTGCGCCAGGCTCGAGAGGTGCTCGAGCTACTGACGGACGAGTGGCCGGACGTGAACTTCGCCCTCCGCACCATCAAGAACCCGGCGGCGACCGCGGGCGAGACCCCGGACGCGCTGCTGCAGGCGCTCACCGCAGGCGACATCAACGTGGCGGTGGTGCAGCTCGAGACGCTCCCGCTGTCGCTGCCCGAGGAGGTCACGCTGGCGGCGGTGGCGCGCCGCCTCGAGCCGCGGACGGCGCTCGTCACCAAGGGCGCGCGCTCGCTGGCCGACCTCGCGGACGGCGCCACCGTGGGGGTGCGCACCGACCGTGACGGCGCCTTCCTGCGGGGTCAGCGTCAGGACCTCAAGACGGTCCGCATGGACGGCGCCCTCGAGGCCGACCTCAAGCTCCTCGCCGCCGGCGACGTCGACGCGCTGCTGCTGCCGGCGGCGACGCTGCTCGCCCTGGATCACCGCAACCGCCTCGACGTCATGCTCGAGCCCGAGGCGTTCGCCCCCGCCCCCGGTCAGGGGGCGCTGGGCCTGCTGGTCCGCACCGACGACGACCCGGCCTTCGAGATCGCCTACTCGCTGCAACACCGCCCCAGCTTCGACCGGGTGCGGGCCGAGCGCAGCTTCGCCCACGCCCTGAAGACCGGTGCGGACGCCGACGCCGAGCTCGTGGTCGGCGCCCTCGCCAACGTCACCGACGACGGCGAGCTGACGCTCTTCGGGGCCGTGCTGAAGGCGGGCACCACGCTCCAGGCCAGCGTCAACGGCGAGGCCAAGGAGGCCGACGAGATGGGTCGAGAGCTCGCCCAGGACGTACGCAACCAGCTCGCCTCGCTGTGAGTGCCGACGCCGGCACCGGTGCCGGCGTCGGAGGTGCCGGCGGCCCCGCCCTGCCCCTGCGCCTCCACCTGGCCCTCCATACCCTGGCCTTCGTGGCCGGCCTGTCGGCGGTGTTCGTGGCGCTGGGCTTCAGTGCCGGCCTGCTCAGCCACCTGCTGTTCGCCTACGGCGACGTCCTCCGGGTGGTGGCGGGCGTGCTGCTGGTGGCGATGGGCGTGATCATGCTCGACCTGCTGCCGCTGCCGCTGTTCAAGCAGGAGCTGCGCCTGCACCTCATGCGCAAGCCCAGCGGCTACCTCGGCTCGGCCGTGGTGGGCGTGGCCTTCGCCGCGGGCTGGACGCCCTGCATCGGCCCCATCCTGGCGGGCATCCTCGGCATCGCCGCCACCAGCGGGGGCGGCGCCCAGGGGGGGTTGCTGCTGTTGGCCTACTCGCTGGGCTTCTCGCTGCCCTTCCTGGCGCTGTCGCAACTGCTGCCGGTGGCGCGCGGGTTGCGCCGCTACTCCGGGGCGCTGGAGAAGGTGGGCGCGGTGCTGCTGATCGCCGTCGGGGTGCTGCTGCTCACCGGCGCGCTCAACGCCCTGTCGCCCTACCTCGCCAACCTCGGCAGCGCCGAGTCGGCGCTGTTCGGCACCATGGCCGCCCCCACCCTGGCGCTGGCGTTCGGGGCGGGCGCGCTGTCGTTCCTCTCCCCCTGCGTCCTGCCCATCCTGCCTTCGTTCCTGGCGTACCTGAGCGGCATGAACCTGTCGCCGCTGCTCGGCTCCGAGCGCGGCTAGCCCCGTCACGACGGACGACCGGGCGCGCCCAGGAGGGCGCGCCCGGTCGCATATCTCGTGGGGGCCGGGCTAGGAGGCGGTCTCCGCCTTCTCGCGCTCGGCCAGCACGCGGTCGGCCACCTGGCTCGGGACGGCGTCGTAGTGGTCGAACTTGAGCGAGAAGACGCCGCGTCCGCCGGTCATGGAGCGCAGGTCGGGGGAGTAGCTGAGGATCTCGGCCATCGGCACGTGCGCGCTGACCACGCTCACCGAGCCCTCGGAGTCCATGCCGAGGATGCGCCCGCGGCGGGTGTTGAGGTCGGAGATGACGTCGCCGGTGAAGCGATCGGGCACGCGCACCTTCAGCAGTGCCACGGGCTCGAGCAGCGCCGGCCGCGCCTGCTGCATGGCCTCCTTGAAGGCCTGCGCGGACGCGATCTGGAAGGCGATGTCCTTGGAGTCGACGGGGTGGTGCTTGCCGTCGTAGACCTCGACCTTGAGGTCCTGAACCGGGAAGTGCCCCAGCACCCCGGACTCGAGCGCGCTGCGCACGCCCTTCTCGCAGCTCGTCTGGAACTGCGTGGGGATGGTTCCGCCGACCACCTTCCAGTCGAACTGGAAGCCCTCGCCGCGGCCCAGCGGCGCCACGCGCAGCGCTACCTCGGCGAACTGTCCGGCGCCCCCGGTCTGCTTCTTGTGGCGGTAGCGGGCGTCGCCGCTGCCCTGGATGGTCTCGCGGTAGGCGACGGCGGGGGGCCGCGTGTCGACCTCGACCCCGAAGCGGTCCTTCAGGGCGTTGACGGCGATCTCGAGGTGGACGTGGCCCATGCCCCACAGCACCGTCTCGTGGGTATCGGCGTTGCGCTCGAGCAACAAGGTCGGGTCGGCGTCCAGCAGCTTGTGCAGGGCGTCGGAGAGCTTGTCCTCGTCGCCCCGCGACCTCGGCGTCAGGGCCAGCGCCATGACCGGCGAGGGGAAGCGGATGGGGGCGAGCTTGAACACGTGCGCGGGGTCGCACAGGGTGTCGCCGGTCTTGACCTCGTCGACCTTGGTGATGGCGCCGATCATGCCGGCGCTCAGCTCCTTGACCTCGCTAAGGTCCTTGCCGTTGGGCACGTACAGGTGGGCGACGCGAACGTCCGCCTCCTGGTTGGCGTCGCGCACCGTGGCCCCGGCCTTGAGCTCGCCGGCCAGCACCCGCATCAGCGACACCTTGCCGAGGTAGGGGTCGACCACGGTCTTGAACACGCGCGCGCCGAAGGGGTGCCCCTCGCCGAGCTGGGGTGACTCGCCCGCCTCGACCTCCAGCGGCCGGTGGTCCTGCACGTGGCGCACGCCGTGCACCATGAAGTCCATCAGCAGGCTCACGCCCATGACGCGGGTGGCCGAGGTGAGCAGCACCGGCGTGAGCTCGCCGGCGCGCACGGCCCGGTCGAAGGCGTCCATGACGGCGCCGGCGTCGAGGTCGGCGTCCTCGAGGTACTGCATCATCAGCTCGTCGTCGGTCTCGACGATGGCCTCGACGAGGCGGTCGCGGTACTCCTGGGCGACGCCGGCGACCTCGTCGGGGACCGGCACCTCCTGCGGCTCGTTGTCGGGCCACAGGTAGGCCTTCATGGTGAGCAGGTCGACGATGCCGCGGAAGTCCTCGGCCTGGCCGATGGGGATCTGGATGGCCGCGATGTTGCCCTGCAGGGTGGCCTCGATGTCGGCCATGGTCCGGAAGAAATCGGCGTTCTCGCGGTCCATCTTGTTGATCACGAAGAGGCTGGAGAGCTCGCGCTCGACGCTCGACGACCACACCCGCTCGGTCCCGACCGCCACCCCCGACACCGCCGAGACCACCACCAGCGCCGCATCGGCCGCCGCCTGGGCGCCGCGGATCTCGCCGGTGAAGTCGGCGTAGCCCGGGGTGTCCAGAACGTTGAACGCCTCGCCCTTCCAGGTCAGCGGATGGATCGAGGTGTAGATGGAGATCTTGCGCCGCTTCTCCTCGGGAGTATGGTCGGAGACCGTACTCCCGTCTTCGACCCTGCCGAGGGTCGCGAGGCTCCCGGCACGGTAGAGCATCGCCTCGACCAGCGACGTCTTCCCCGCACCGCTGTGGGACAGGACGGCCACGTTACGGATGTTCGGCATCGGTATCGGCTTCCTTTCGTGCGGAGCTGCGAGGTGACACGGGCACGAGGTCCATGAAGCCAGGCGCACTTCCTTGGTCGTGCGAGTATACCACCGCACCGCCCCCCTCCGAAGGGGCCGTTGCCCCTTGAAAACACGCGTGGGACACGGTAGAACCCCGGCCCCGACACAGCTCGCGGCGGCGGCCGTGCGGGGGCGCTGCTAGACTCGATCATGCCGCTCGAGCGCGAGCTCAAGTACAGCCTGCTCGACCCCTACGTCCCCGACCTGACGGAGCTGCGCTCGGCGCTGGCGGAGGCGTCGCCCCCCGGAGCGTCCTGGGGTGTCGCCGCGGCCCCGGCGGAGGACCTGGTCGACACCTACTTCGACGACGACGCCGGGGCCCTGCGCGCGGCCGGCTGGGCGCTGCGGACGCGTCGCAGCGGCGCTCGCACCGTCGCCACCCTCAAGGCCGCCGGCGAGACCGACGGGGCGATGCACCGGCGCGAGGAGCTCGAGCTCCCGCTCGCAGCCGACGCCGGCGGGGGCGTGCCGTGGCCCGACGAGGTGCGCGCCCGGCTCGCCGGCGTGGTCGATGCCGCCGACCTGCGTCCGCGCCTGGAGCTGCGCTCCACGCGGGTGCGCTTCCGCATCCTGAAGAGCGGCGTGGAGGCGGCGATGGTGAGCTTCGACAGCGTCGAGGCGCGGGTGCCGGGCAGCGAGCGCAGCGCGCTGTTCGACGAGGTCGAGGTCGAGGCCGCGGGCGACACCAGCGACGCCGAGCTGCAGAGCGTAGGGGACGCCGTCGACCGGCTGGTCCGCCTCACGCCGAGCACGGTCACCAAGCTCGAGCGCGCCGAAGCGCTGCTCATGCTTGCCGACTGGTAGGCGTCGGGCCGACTGGTAGGCGTCGGGCCGACGGGTAGGCGTCGGGCCGACGGGTGACGCGCGCCCCGTCCGGCCGCGCCGCCTGCCCTCTGGTAATGTAGGGGACACCTCAACTCGGCCTCGGGAAGGGACCCACATGCTCAACCTCGGCCGCTTCGTCCGCGAACACGCCCTCCACTACCCGGAGCGGGTGGCCGTGAGGATGGGGGACAGCAGCCTCGACTACGGCACCCTGGACGCGCTCAGCGACCGCGTGGCCGGCTATCTCCGCGCCCAGGGCGTCGAGCCGGGCGAGAAGGTGGCGCTGTCGTGCCCCAACCTCCCGTACTTCCCCATCGTCTACTACGGCATCCTCAAGGCCGGCTGCGTGGTGGTGCCG
>JASBRS010000021.1 GCA_030149325.1 Deinococci bacterium | reverse complement strand
CACGCCGGCGTGGTGGCCGAGGCCAGCCAGCCCAACAGCCCGGACCCCAGCCCCAGCCCCGCGAACAGCGCCAGCGAGTTGATGCTCAGCATGGTGGAGCGGCGCTCGTCGGGCACCGCCTGGTGGAGCAAGGTGTCGTGCGGGGGGTGGCTGGCGCCGATGCTCAGGTACACCAGCACGAACGCCGCTCCCGCCGTCCACGGCGACGGGGCGAGGGCGAACGCCAGCAGCCCCAGGCCGCGGCCGACCATGGTGGCGGCGGCCAGCCCCGCCGAGCCCCCCGGCAGCCTGCGCCCGAAGCGCGCGACCAGCAGCCCGCCGGCCAGGGCGGCCGCGCCCATCAGCACCCCGAACACCCCGAAGACGGCGCTGTGGGCGGCGTCGGCGCCCAGGCGCCGTTCCGCGATCGGCTGCAAGAAGGTCTCGATGGCGATCATCGCCACGCCGCTGCCCATCGAGGCGAGCAACAGGTAGGGCACCACGGGGCTGCGTCGTCCCAGCGCGACGGCGTCGGTCACGATGGCGGGAACCGCGCGCAGCCCCGCCAGCGAGCCTCCGCCAGCGTGCCGCGGCTCGTCCACCAGGACCAGCGTCAGGAGCGCCACCACGCCGCGCATCGCCAGGCCCGCGGCCAGCGCCACGCCGAAGCCCGACAGCGGGAAGGGCAGGTGCAGCGGCGCCGTCCACTCCGGCAGGAAGCCGCCGACGGCGGTGCCGACCAGCATGCCTGCCGACTGCAGGCTGGTGATGGAGGCCAGGTTCTGCTGCAGGTCGACGTCGGCGTCGACGCGGCGCAGGCGCTCGACGTACCAGGCCTCGAGCGCGCCCGAGTGCAGCGCCGCCCCGATGCCCTGGAGCACCGCGTAGGTCAGCGCCAGCAGCGGGCTGGTCACGAACAGCAGCGCCGCGAACGACGCCAGCGTGAAGCTCTGCGAGAGCACCGCCGTGGTCTTGCGGCCGATGGCGTCGGCCAGGCCGCCGGTGGGCAGCTCCAGCGCCACCACCAGCACCGAGCGCAGCGCGAAGGCCAGGCCGATGGTGTCGAGGCCGAGGCCACGGCCGGTCATGTGCACCACCAGCACGGGCAGCGGCAGCGCGATGGCCACCTCCTGCAGCAGGGAGAGGGCGCCGTAGCGCGCGGTCACCGCGCGCGTCGCGTGCCCCGTACGGGTGTCGGACGCCATCTCCCCGGATCGCTCCCCTCGCGGCCGCGGCGGCGACCGCGAACATCATGCCATGCGGAAGCAGTGCGCCAGGGTGGGATCTCCGACGCTAGCGGGCGCCGCCTCGCCGCCGGCCGGGCCCGTCGCCGGCGCGCCACAGGCGGTCGGCGCGCAGCCGATCGCGGCCGTCGAAGAGCGTGCGGAAGGCCAGCAGGGTCACCCCCAGCGCCCCCAGGGCGGTGGCGGAGGCGATCATGAACATGATCACGATCTGGTAGCGCACGGCGTCGGTGGGCGCGGCGCCGGCCAGGATCTGGCCGGTCATCATGCCGGGAAGGCTGACCACGCCCATGACCATCATGGCGTTGATGGTGGGGATCATGCCGGTGCGCAGGCTGTCGCCGATCAGCCCGTGGGCGGCCTCCCAGCGGCTGGCGCCGAGCGCGAGGTCGGTCTCGATGGTGGCGCGCCCCGCCACCACCCCCTCGGTGAAGCGGTCGAGGGCCAGCGAGATGCCGTTGAGGGTGTTGCCCAGCACCATGCCCAGCAACGGGATGGCGTACTGCGCCTCGAACCAGGGGCGCACCCGCAGGATCCCCAGCAGCGAGGCGCCCGTGACCACGAAGGCGGCGGCCATCACCGTCAGCAGGCTGTCGAGCAGCACCCCCGGGAAGCGGCGGCGGGTGCGGTTGACGGCGGCCAGCCCCGCCAGGGTGGCCATCACCAGCGCGATGCCGAGGACCGGCAGGGGACGGTTGAGGGCGAACACGAACTCCAGCACCAGCCCGACCAGCAGCAGTTGCGCCACCATGCGCGCCGCGGCCACCAGCAACGACCGCCCCAGGCCCAGCCGCAGCCACGCCGACAGGGCCAGGTTCACCAGCAGCAGCACCGAGGCCAGCGCCAGCTGCCAGGGCCCGATGGTCAGGTAGGCGGCCGGCACTAGGCGCTCCCCAGCCGCAGCGCGCGCGAGCTCACCCGCGCCTGCTGCTCGGGGTCGTGGCTGGTCCACAGGTAGGCGCGGTCGTCGGCGTCCTGCAGCCAGGCCGCCACCAGCGCCTCCACCGCCTCGGTGGCGGCGGCGTCGAGCGAGGCCGTGGGCTCGTCGAGCAGCAGCACCTGCGGCTCCAACAGCAGCGCGCGCAGCAGCGCCGCGACCTGCGCCTCGCCCCCGGACAGGGTGGCGGTCGAGCGCCCCAGGAAGTCGGCCTCGCGCCCGACGTGTGCCAGGCGCGCAAGCGCGGCCTCGCGCCGGTAGCTCCGCGCGCGATGCACGTGGAAGGCGAAGGGGGCAGCCAGCGCGGCCTCGACGGTGCCCTCGGGCAGGGCCGGGCGCTGCGGCAGCAGCAGCACGCGGCGGCGGTACTCCGGCATGCGCCAGCTCGCGAGGTCGCGACCGAGGAAGCTCACCGCGCCCTGCTCGAGCGGCTCGAGCCCCGCCAGCGAGCGCAGCAGCAGCGTCTTGCCGGTGCCGCTGGGGCCGCTGACGGCCAGCCGCTCGCCGGCCATCAGCTCGAGCTCGAGCCCCTGCCACAGGCGGCGGCCGTCGACCGTGCGGCCCAGGCCGCGGGCCGTCAGCAGGACGTCGCCCGTCATCGCGCGCCGCTCGGCGTCCGGGCGCTCAGCACCACCAGCACGCTGCTCCAAGGCACCACGGCGTCGCTGAGCTGGCGTCGGTAGCGGCGCTCCACGGCGTCGAGCTCGTCGGGGGTCAGCGTCCGGGCCAGGTGATCGGCGTAGCTGGGGGCGCCGCCGCGGTCGCGCGCGAACCAGCCGTCGAGGGTGGCGACCGCCAGCCGCTGATCGCTGCGCAGCTCGTGCGGCACGCTGCGCACCTCGACCAGGCCGGCCGCCTGCGCCGCGGCCACGGCCTGCTCGGGCTGCCAGCGCAGGCGCGGCGTGGTGGCCTCGCGGTAGAGCGCCTCCTCGGCCTCGCCGACGCGCGCGCCGAGGCTCTCGTCGCCGTGCCAGTCGACCAGGCTGTGCAGCCGCTGGGCGCGGGCCGGATGGGCCTGCGCCAGGGCCACCGCGGCGCCGGGCGCGCACCAGCGCACCAGCGTCCGGAAGAAGGCGTCGGCGTCGGGCAGCTCCGGCAGCACGTCGCGCCCCAGGACCACGTCGAAGCGCAGGCCGGCGGCGTCGTGGCGCGCGGTCGCCTCCTCGAGGGCGTGCTGCAGCGCCTCGACGCCGCCGACGTGCACCACCGGACGTTGCAGCTCCGGCAGGCGCGCCGCCTGCTGCTCCAGCAACGCCGCCTGCCCCGGGTCGTGGCTGAGCGCCCACACCTGGCCGTCGGGGGTGCGGCGCAACGCCTCCCAGGTCAGCAGCCCGCTGCCGGCCGCCAGGTCGAGCACCACGTGGTGGCGTTCGACGCGCACGGCGTCGAAGAGCAGCTCGCGCAGCGCCGCCAGCCGCTCGCCGGTCTGCGACACCGTGCGCTGCAGCCAGCGGTCGCGCGCCCGGTCGACGGGCGCGGCCACCAGCGGCACCGCGCCGGCCGGCTCGCGCTCCAGGGTGGCGGCGAGCTGGGCCTCGCGTCGGCGCGCCACCGCGTCGGCGATGCCCGCCTCGTAGCCGACCCTGCTGGGCTGGTAGAAGACCTTGCCCTGCAGCGCCTCCGGCAGGTACTGCTGGGCCACCCAGTGGTCGCGGTAGGCGTGGGGGTAGAGGTAGCCCTCACCGTGTCCGAAGCCCTCGCGGTCGCGGCTGGCGTCCTTCAGCGGATCGGGCACCTCGGCCTCGCGCTCGCGCTCCACCCCGGCGAGGGCGTCGAAGAACCCCAGGGTGCTGTTGGACTTCGGGGCCGTGGCCAGGTACAGGGTGGCCTGCGCGAGGTGGTAGCGGCCCTCGGGCAGCCCCACGTAGTCGAACGCCTGGGCCGCCGCCGCCGCCACCCCGAGCGCCTGCGGGTCGGCCAGGCCGATGTCCTCGCTGGCCAGGATGAGCAGCCGGCGCAGGATGAAGCGCGGGTCCTCGCCGGCGTAGACCATCTTGGCCAGCCAGTACAGGGCGGCGTCGGGGTCGGAACCGCGCACGCTCTTGATGAAGGCGCTGATGGTGTCGAAGTGGGCGTCGCCCTCCTTGTCGTAGAGCACCGCGCGGCGCTGGATCGACTCCTCGGCCACCGCCCGATCGACGTGGATCACGCCGTCGGCGTCGGGCTCGGTGGTCTCCACCGCCAGCTCGAGGGCGTTGAGCACGCCGCGGGCGTCGCCGTTGGCGACGTTGACGAGGTGGTCGAGGGCGTCCTCGTCGAGCCGCACGTCGCGCGCGCCGTAGCCGCGCTCGCGATCGGCCAGCGCCTGCCGCGCCACCGCCCGCAGCTCCTCCTCGGTCAGCGAGCCGAGCTGGAAGATGCGGCTGCGGCTGACCAGCGCCTTGTTGACCTCGAAGTAGGGGTTCTCGGTGGTGGCGCCGATGAGCACCACGGTGCCGTTCTCCACCCACGGCAGCAGGGCGTCCTGCTGGGCCTTGTTGAAGCGGTGGACCTCGTCGACGAAGAGGATGGTGCGGCCCCCCGCACGGCGCCGGTCGGAGGCCTCGGCGACCGCCTCGCGGATGTCCTTCACGCCCGCCAGGACGGCGTTGATGGCGATGAAGTGGGCCTTGGTGGAGTTGGCGATGACACGCGCCAGCGTGGTCTTGCCGGTGCCCGGCGGCCCGTAGAAGATCAGCGAGCTCAGCTGGTCGGCCTGGATGGCGCGGCGCAGCAACCGGCCGGGCCCCACGATGGCGGCCTGGCCGATGAACTCGTCGAGCGTGCGCGGCCGCATGCGGGCGGCCAGCGGCTCGCCGGCCGGCGACTCGTAGAGCGACGGTTGCGGGGGTCGGTCGGTCGGGCGTCGCGCCATGGCGTGCTCCCAGGGTACCGCGCGGCCGCGCAGACCCGCTGCCCGCGCCTAGCCGAAGAGCTCGGGCTGCTCGGCCGAACCCGGCCGCCGGAAGCGATCGGTCGCCAGCGGCGGCAGCTCGTCGGGGATGCCGGCGCGCCGGCGGGCCAGCCGGAAGAGGGCGCGCACCTGCTCGGCGTAGGGCCCGCTGCCGCGCATGCGGCGCCCGAACCGGCGGTCGTCGACATCGCCGCCGTGGCCCTCGCGCACGCGGTTGAGCACCCTGTGCTTGCGCAGCGGCGCGTGGGCGTCGAGCCACGCCTCGAACAGCGGCCCCACCGCCCCGGGCAGGCGCAGGAAGGTGGTTCCGGCGTGGCTCGCGCCCGCCTCGGCCGCCCGTCGGAGCAGCTCGGGGACGTCCTGGTCGGTGAGGCCGGGGATGATCGGCGCGACGTTGACGCCCACCGGCACGCCCGCCTGCGCCAAGCGGGCCACCGCCTCGAGGCGCCGCTCCAGGGTGCTGGTGCGGGGCTCGAGCGCCCGCCGCAGCTCCTCGTCGAGGGTGGTGATCGACAGCGTCACGCGCGCCCCGTTCCAGCTCGCCATCTCCGCCAGGACGTCGAGGTCGCGCTCCACCAGGGCGTTCTTGGTGATCAAGCTGACGGGGTTGCGGTAGCGCGCCAGCACCTGCAGGCAGGCGCGGGTGATGCCCAGGCGCCGTTCGATCGGCTGGTAGGGGTCGGTGACCCCCGACAGCGCCAGCACCTGCGGTCGCCAGGCGCGCGACGCCAGGTGCCGCTCCAGCAGCTCGGCCGCCTCGCGCTTGACCAGGATGACGCGCTCGAAGTCGAGCCCGGCCGACAGCCCCAGGTACTCGTGGCTGGGCCGGGCGTAGCAGTAGGCGCAGCCGTGCTCACAGCCGCGGTAGGGGTTGAGGCTGGCATCGAAGCCGACGTCGGGGCTGCGGTTGGTGCTGATGACGCTGCGCGAGGTGTCGTGCAGGTAGCGCGTGCGCACCCGCAGGTCGTCGTCGGTGACCTCGCCGGGGTCGAGCTCGACGACGATCTCGGTGAAGCGGTTGACGGGGTCGGAGCGGGCGCCGCGTCCGCGCGGAGCGCGCCCGTCGCTTGGCGGCATCGCTCCATGCTAGCAGCGCCCCGCCGGAGCCTCCGTGCCGGAACTAGCTGGCGACGCGCCGCAGGCGCAGCACCGCCAGCGCCAGGAAGGCCAGCGTGAAGCCGAGCAGCACCAGCAGTGAGGGGGCCACCTCGGCCAGGCCGGCGCCGCGCAGCAGGATGGCGCGGTAGGCGTCCATCGCCCAGGCGGTCGGGGTGAGGTGGCCGACCGCGGCGAAGGTCGGCCCGGTGATCTCCAGCGGGAACCAGGCACCGCCCAGGCCCGAGAACAGGAACATCGCGAGCAGTCCGATCGCCACCACCTGCTGCTCGTCGCGCGCGAACGCGCCCAGCAGCATGCCCAGGCTGGCGGACCACAGCGCCAGGGCGAGGGTCAGCGCGAGGGTGGCCCACGGACGTTGCAGGTAGGCCACCCCGAAGGCCAGCTGCCCGAACGCCTCCAGCACCAGGATCTGACCCAGCACCACGACGAACATCGCCAGCGCGTGCCCGATCACCACCGCCATGCGGGAGGTCGGCGTGGTCAGCAGCCGGCGGTGGGCCCCCTGGCGGCGCTCGATCACGAGCACGGTCGCCGACAGCAGCAGGCCGTAGACCGCGAACTGCACGATCATCCCGGGCGAGGCCTGATCGTAGGGGTTGCTGCCGAAGCCGGAGACGGTCGTCGCCGGGGCGCCCGCCTCCGGGGCGCCGGCGGTCGTCGCCGCCACCCGCAGCGGCGGCGTCGACCACGCCGTCCGCGCCAGCTCCAGGGCACGGCTGCGGAGGGTCTCGGGCGCGGTGGCCGTCCGCGCCGCGACCAGCTCGGCGGCGACGGTCGCCGCCCGTTCGGCGTTCAGGAAGCGCTCCAGGGCCGCCCGGACGGCGCCGATCGCCGCCAGCCCGGTGCTGCTGCCGGCGTCGGCCACGACCTCCAGCGCCTTCGGCGCGCCGGCACCGACCGCGGTACCCCAGCCCTCCGGGACGCGCACCACGGCGGCGTCGTCGCCACGGCGGACGAGGTCGGCCGCGACGTCGGCGAGGCGGGGGTTCAGGCGTTCGGGCCGGACCGCGTCCGAGGCCGCCAGCTCCTCGAACAGGCGGGCGCTGGCGGGGCTGCCATCGCCGTCGACGAAGCCGATCTGCAGGCGGGCGTCGTGGCTGGTGTCGCCGATGCCGGAGAAGGCCAGTCCGAAGAACAGCGTGAAGGAGAGCGGCATCAGCAGCAGGAACACCAGCGCCCGGCGGTCCCGGAACACCTGCACCAGGTCCTTGCGCAGGATCGCCAGCGCGCGCACCTCACACCCCCTGCGCGAAGCGGCGCCGCATGAGGGGGACGCCGACGGCCAGCAACCCGGCGCCGAGGAGCAGGGTGACCGCCAGCGTCGGCGCCAGGGCCGCGGGGCCCTCGCCCGCCATGCAGCCGCGCCACACCTCCATGGCCCAGCCCTGCGGGGTGAACAGCGAGGCGGCGCGGAAGGCGGGTGGCAGGTCGGGCATGGTCGCCGACATCAGGCCGCCGACCATGCCGGTGACGGTGAGCACCACGCCGAAGACGGGGCCGCTCTGACGGGAGGTGCGCACGAAGGCGAGCAGCAGGACCCCGAAGCCCGCCGCCACGACCGCCAGCGCCACGGCGGCGAGGGCCACCGACAGCGGGCGACCCCAGGCGATGCCGAACGCCAGCGCGCTGGCGAGCAGCAACGCGGCGATCTGGGCCAGCAGGGTGAGGGCGATGCCGAGGAACCGGCCCCCGAGCTGCGTCGCGGCGGTGGTGGGGGTGGTCGCCAGGCGCTTGAGCGTGCCCTCCTCCTGCTCGCGCAGCACCGCGGAGGCGCCGAAGGCGCCCGTGAAGAACACGAAGAAGATCATCATCGCCGCCATCACCTGGGCGGCCATGCGCTGCGCCAGGCTGGCGCCGCCGGCGACGGGCGGCACCACGGTCAGGGTCGCGGCCGCCGGATCGTGCCCCTGCGCGGCCAGCGTTCCGGCGGCGCGCAGGGCCAGGGCGGTGGCGTCGGGGAGGCCATGGTCGGCGGCGAGCCGGGCCGTGACGGAGGCCGCCACGCCCCCGGCGGAGAGGCCGTCGGCCACCGCCTGGACGACGTCGCGTACCACGCCGGCGGCCAGCGGACGCGCGGGGTCGGTGACGAGCTCGAGCTCCACGCTGCCGCCGGCGAGCAGGCTCCGGGTGGCGTCGGCGGGGACGACCAGCAGGGCGCCGAGTCGGCCGCTGCGCACCGCCTCGCGCGCGCTCGCGAGGTCGGTGGCGGGTTGGGGCCGCAGCAACGCGGACAGCTCCGGCGACGCCAGCGCCGCGTCCAGCACGCGGCCCACCGCCACCGGGGCGAGTGCCGGCGGCCGGTCGAGGTCGAGCACGGCCAGCGCGGTCGGTTGCAGGCTCGGTCCACCCCGGCTCGAGCCGAAGGCGAAGTAGAGCAGCGCGGTGAGCAGCAGCGGGACGCCGAGCATCATGAGCAGCAGCAGGCCGCTACGGAACTGCCGTCGCACGTCCCGCCAGGCGATCGCCAGCGCCTTCATGCGCGGTCGTCGCGCAGGGCGCGGCCGGTGAGGTGGAGGAAGACCGACTCCAGGTCGGGCTGGCGCAGCGTCGCCGAGCGCACCGCGATGCCCCGCTCCGCGGCGCGCGCGAACAGCGCGGGCAGCAGGCGGGCGCCGTGGCTGGCCAGGAGCTCGAGCCGCCCGTCGTGCGCCGAGACGTGGTGCACCCCCGGCAGGTCGACGAAGGCGGCGTCGGCGTCGGCGGCGTCGTCGCCCAGCTCGAGCGTCACGCGATCGTGCTCGCCCACGATGGCGGTCAGTTCGCGGTGCGTTCCCAGGGCGATGACGCGCCCGCGGTCGAGGATCGCGATGCGGTCGGACAGCTCCGCCGCCTCCTCCATGTAGTGGGTGGTGTACAGCACCGTGGTACCGGTGGCGTTGAGCTCCTGGACGTAGTCGAGGATGGCGCGCCGACTCTGCGGATCGATGCCGACGGTGGGCTCGTCCAGCATCAGGACCGCGGGGCGGTGGAGCAGGGCGGCGGCGATGTTGAGGCGGCGCTTCATGCCGCCCGAGTAGGTGCCCACCCGGTCGCGTTGGCGCCCGGCCAGCCCCACCAGGTCGAGGAGCTCCCCGGTGCGGCGCTCGAGGCGCTCGCCGCGCAGACCGTACATGCGGCCCCAGAACAGCAGGTTCTCGCGCGCGTTCAGGTCGGGGTAGAGCGCGATGTCCTGGGGGACGACCCCGAGGGCCGCGCGCGCCGCCATCGGTTGACGCGCAACGGCGTGGCCCATCACCTCGACCTCGCCCGCGTCGGCCCGCAGCACCCCTGCGATGAGGTCCATCAAGGTGCTCTTGCCGGCGCCGTTGGGACCGAGCAGGCTGACGAGCTCGCCGACGGCGACCTCGAGGTCGATGCCGTCGACAGCCACCACCTCGCGGTAGCGCTTGCGCAGGCCGACGATCCTCACCGCCGGGGGATCGCCCCGGCGCGGCGGCGGTGTGGAGGTCACGCGCCGATGCTAGGTGCGGGGCGGGGGAGGGGGCAAGAGCGAAATGTCCTCCGCGTACGCGGTAGGATCGCTGCGTGGGGAGCCCCCGCCCGAGGGTGCCGGAGACGGCTCGGCGGGGGCCGGACGGCGCGCGGGCGAGGGTCGCCTCTCGCGTTTCTCACGAATCTCACCGGTAGATTGGCCCGTTATGTCTGAATCGAAGCCCGCGCAGCGGCGCGGTGGACCCCAGAGCGCCAAGGCCCCCAAGCCGACGTTCCAGCAGCGCCTGTGGCGGGAGGTCCGCGGCTACGCCGAGGCGCTCGTCATCGCCTACCTGGTCGTCACCTTCCTGTTCACCACCGTGGGCGTAGTGGGCTCGTCGATGGAGCCCACCCTCAACGGCGGCGTCGGCAGCAGCAACGTGTTGCGCTCGCTGCTGACCGGCGATCGCGTGTTCATCCCCAAGTACGACACCTGGCTCCGCCGCATGGGCGTGCTGGGGCCCTACCCGCGCGGCACCGTGGTGGTGCTGCGTGAGCCGGCCAACGCTCCGACCGCCATGGAGACGGGCAAGCGCAACTTCTTCATCAAGCGCATCATGGCGCGCCCCGGCGATCACTACCGGGTCGTGGACGGCCAGGTGTACGTCAACGACGTGGCCGTCGACCAGTCGTGGATCACCGATGCCGGGACGATCCCGGTAGCGCCCGTCGACTACCCCGAGGTCATCGTCCAGAACGGCAAGGTCAGCGCCTTGGTGATGGGCTTCGAGCGCACGCCCGACGGCACGCCGGTGCCGATCCTGCCCTCGGCGTCGTACCAGCCGGCCGCGGTGCCGGTGTCGGACCCCCGCGTGCAGCTGTTCTACGGCAAGGTGGTCGACAGCATCCAGGTGCCGCCCGGGACCCCCGAGGGGACCCCGGTGGTGCTGGACATGACCGTTCCCAAGGGCACCTACATGGTCCAGGGGGACAACCGCTCCAACGGCGGCAGCGAGGACTCGCGCTACTTCGGCCCGGTCAGGGCCATCACCATCGCCGGTGAGGCGACCGCCGTCATCTGGCCGCCGGTGCGCGACGGCAAGCTGAACTGGCGCCTGCTGCGCGCCCCCACCGGCTTCGCCGCCGTCCCCGCCACGCCGCCCGCGACCCCGGTCGGCAGCCGACCCTAGCCCGGCCGGCGCCGAGGCGTCCTCGCTGCGAGGACCCTCAGGCTCCGCGCTCGCGCACCGTCGCCGCCAGGTCCATGCGCGCCACGCTGCGCAGCGCCGGGACCTGGGAGGCCAGTGCGGCGAGCACCACCGAGGCCACCGCGACCAGCCACGTCAGCGGCGCGACGTGCAGATCGAAGCGGAACATGTCGCTGCTGAACGAGTCCATGAACACGGCGGCGACGGCGTAGGCGATCGCCAGGCCGGGCACGATCCCCAGCAGCACCAGGGTGAGGTTCTCGCCCGTCACGATGCGCGCGATCTGGCGCTGGCGCACGCCGGCGGCCCGCAGGTTGGCGAGCTCGCCGCGGCGCTCGGAGATGCTGACGGTCATGGTGCTGAAGATCAGCGCGAAGGCGAGCGCCGCGCCGAACACCAGCATGGCGCCGATGATGACGTAGAACAGCCCCATCAGCTGGTCGGCCGCCTGCATCAGGTTGCGCGTGCCGATGACGGCGACGACGCGGCCGATGTCTTCGATGGCGCGCTGAACGGTCGTCGGATCGGCTCCGCTGGCATAGCGCACCAGCAACTGGTTGGGCTGCTGGCCGGCCAGTAGCGACAGGCGCGCGTAGGCGAAGGTCCCCAAGGGCTCGTCGACGAAACCGGCGACCTTGGTGTGCAGGCTGCGGTGGAGGTCGGGGAGCTCGACCGTGACCGCGTCGCCGACCGCGAGATGGAGCGTGCCGCGTAGCGCCGATCCGAGCAGAACGCCGTCCTGCGGGAGCGCGAGGGTGCCACCGCCGGAGCGCAGGAAGGCGTGCATGGTCGTGTCGGGCCGGAAGGCGGTCAGGGCCGTGTCGTAGCTGCCTCCGGGCGCGACGATGACGGCGCGCGCCTGCAGCGCAGGCTCGACGGCACGGACGCCGGGGATGGCCGCGACCTGCTGCTGCAGGGCGCCGTCGGCGGCGCCGCTGACGTAGACGGCCGCGTCGTTGCGCTGCACCTGGTGGAACTGCCGCTGCAGCAGCAGCTTGGTGGTGTCGAGCATGCCGAGCGAGACCATCACCAGCACCAGCGCCAGCACCACGCCGGCCACGGTCGTGAGGCTGCGCCCTGGGTTGCGGGTGGCGCCCCGAACCACCAGCTTGACGACGGCGGGCGCGCGCCTCAGGGGCGGGAGCAGGCGTTCCAGCAGGCCAGGACCGCCGCCGCCGGCCGGTCGGACGCCGCGCATCGCCTCGGAGGGCGCGACGCGGGCGGCATCCAGCGCGGGCGCCAGCGCGGCGATCGCCACCGCGACGAGCGCCATCAGCAGGCCGGCCAGGGCGACCCACGGGTGCGGGTGGATGACCGTCATGGGGATCTTCAGGGCGCCGGTGTACAGACGCGAGATGACGATCGCGAGCCCTTCCCCCGCGACGGCGCCCAGCAACCCTCCGACGGCGGCCGGGACCACGCCCAGGCTCAGGTGATGGAGCAGGATCGCGCGGCGCCGCACGCCGTTGGCGCGCAGCGTGCCGATGAGGCTGCGCTGGCTGTGGACCAGGCGGCTGATGATGACGAAGGCGGTGAAGGCGGCGGCGCCCAGGAAGAGGATCGGGAACATGAGCGCCATCTCCCCGAAGCCCGCGATGTCCTCGTGCAGGGCGGCGTTCGAGGGCTGGTCGGCTCGGGTCATGACGGTGGTGGCACCGGCAGCGTGGGCGAGGCGCTCGAGCTCACCCACCACGGCGGTGCGGTCGGCTCCCGGCGCCACCGTGGCCAGGGCCTGGCGGCCCTGCCCGGCGCTCAACAGTTGCAGCGGCGCCTGCGGCACGTAGATCACACCGAAGTCCTGGGGCAGCGTCAGCACGTCCTGACGGCTGCGCGCCGGCCACAGGTACTCGGAGGAGGCGGCCACGCCCACCACGGGCAGGGTCGTCCAGCCGAAGGGGGTGCGGACCTGCAGGCTGTCGCCGGGTCCCAGGTGGTAGTACGCGGCCAGGTGCTGGTCGAGCAGCACCCCGGTGGTCCGCGCGGGATCGAGGTAGCCGCCGCGCAGGACGATCACCTGATCGATGGCCGGCTGCCGGCCGGCGGGCATGCCCACCATGCGCACGATGAAGCGATGATCGCCGACGCGGGCGTAGCTGTCGACGACGTTGCGCTCGACGACGTCCGCCACCCCGGGCGTCGTGCGCGCCTGCGTCACGTAGCGCTGGAGGTCCCCGCCCGACACCATCAGGTCGGCGAAGTGGGTGCGTTGGAACAGCGCGTCGTAGGAGTCGACCAGGTTGCGGTAGGCGTCGAACGAGGCGCCGAAGAGGGCGACGCCCAGGAAGGTGGTGGCGATGACGGCGGCGAACTGCCCGCGCCGTGCGCTGAGGTCGCGCAGGGCCTTGCGCAACCACAGCCTCACCAGCTCACCTCGGCGGCCTCGACCGGGTGGGCGACGGCGTCCATGGACACCAGCTCGCCCGAGCGCATGCGGACCACGTGATCGGCCATGCCGGCGATGGCGCTGTTGTGGGTCACCACCACGGTGGTGAGGCCCTCCTCGCGGTTGAGGCGGCGCAGCAGGGCCAGCACGCTGCGGCCGGTGTCGAGGTCGAGCGCGCCGGTGGGTTCGTCGCACAGCAGCAGCCGAGGGCGCTTGCTGAGCGCGCGCGCCACCGCCACCCGCTGCTGCTCGCCGCCGGAGAGGGTGGCAGGGAAGTGGTCGAGGCGATCGCCGAGGCCCACCTGCTCCAGCATGCGCCGGGCGCCCCCGGCCGCGCCCGTGAGCTCGGCGATGAGGGCCACGTTCTCGAGCGCGGTGAGGGTGGGGACCAGGTTGAAGAACTGGAAGACGAAGCCGACCTTGCCGCGGCGGTACTCCGTGAGGCGGCGCTCGTCGTAGCCGCCGATGTCCTCGCCATCCACCACGACGGCCCCCTCGCTGGGGCTGTCGATGCCGCCGATGAGGTTGAGCAGGGTGGTCTTGCCGGAGCCGCTGGGGCCCAGCACCACCACGAAGGCGCCCGCCGGCAACTCCAGGCTGACGCCGCGCACGGCGCGCACCGGAACGGCGCCGCCGTCGTAGGTCTTGGCCACGTCGCGCAGCGCGATGCGACCGAGGGGCTTGAGGGTGGGGGCGGGACGAGCGTCGGTCATCGGTCCTCCTCGGGCAGCAGCGGCCGCAGCGCCTCGGCGGCGGCGGACAGGTCGATGTCGGGGTCGAGCAGCACGTGCAGGTAGAGGCCATCGAGCAGCGCCGCCAGGACCACCGCCAGGCCGCGCGCCTCCTGCGCCGGCCGTCCCGCCGTCCGCAGGCGCGCCTCGACCGCTCGCCGGAACTCGCGCAGCAGGTCGCGCACCAGGTCCTGGAGATCGGGGTCGCGCAGCGCCTGCTGGGTGATCTCCACCACCAAGCGGCCCGACGGGCTGGAGACGGTCCCGAAGGAGGCGATGAGCTCGCGGACGCCGCGCGCGAGGTCGTCGCCGGCGGCGAGCGCCTCCATGGGGCCGCCGAACTCGGCCATCAGGGCCTCCGTCGCCGCCTGTTGGAGCAGGGCGCGCTTGCTGCCGAAGTAGTAGTGCACCAGGGCGTTGTTGACCGAGGCGCGTTCGGCCACGCTGCGGGTGGTCACGCGCGTCCAGCCGACCTCGGCGATCAGCTCGACGGTGGCGCGCAGGATGCGCGCGCGGGGCTCGAGCTCGGCGCCGGGCGTGGGGGAGGGAGGGTCGTCGGCCATGCGCTCCTCGTCGGGCCGGCGCAGGCTTGGGGGAGCCCGTCGGCTCCCTGAGCGAGCGCCTTAAGCGCGTGCTTTAAGCGCCGGCTTAACCGGCGCCAGCCTACGCCCGCCGACGGCCCAGGTCAACCCCCCGGGTCAACCCCCCGGGTCAACCCCCCGGCCCGCGGCTAGGCGGGGGCGGGATCGGCCCGGCCGACGGCCGTCGCGTGCGCAGCGCGCGTGGGCGGTCGGAAGCGCCGCAGCCGGAGGGCGTTGCTCAGGACGAACACGCTGGAGGTGCCCATGGCGGCGGCGGCCAGCATGGGGTTGAGCAGGATCCCGAGGGCCGGGTAGAGGGCGCCGGCGGCGACCGGGATCAGGATGACGTTGTAGAAGAAGGCCCAGAACAGGTTCTGGCGGATGTTCGCGAGGGTCGCGCGCGACAGCGCCACGGCGTCGGCGAGGCCACGCAGATCGTCGGACATGAGGATCACGTCGCCGGTCTCGATGGCGATGTCGGTGCCGGTGCCGATGGCCACGCCGACGTCGGCTCGGGCCAGCGCCGGTGCGTCGTTGATGCCGTCGCCGACGAAGGCCACGGTGTGGCCGCCGGCCTGCAGCGCCGCCACGGCGTCGGCCTTGCCCTCGGGCAGGACCTCGGCCTGGACCTCGTCGATGCCGAGCTGCCCGGCGATGGCGAGGGCGGTGCGGCGGTCGTCGCCGGTCACCAGCACCACCCGCAGCCCCTGCGAGCGCAGGGCGCGCAGGGCCGCGGGGGCCGACGGCTGGACGGGGTCGGCGACCGCCAGCACGCCGGCGGCACGGCCGTCGATGGCGGCGTAGACGGGCGTGCGACCCAGGCCGGCGAGCCGCTCGGCCTCGGCGCGCACCGGCTCGATGTCGATGCCGAGGCGCTCGAGGTGACGGGCGGCCCCCACCTCGACGCGCCGGCCCTCGACGGTGCCTCCGACCCCGTAGCCGGGGTGGGCCTCGAAGTCGGAGACGGCGCCCGGCTCGCCGGAGCGCTCGCGGGCGGCCGCCACGATGGCGCTGCCGATGGGGTGCTCGCTGGCGGCCTCGACGGCGGCGACCGCGCGGAGCAGCTCGTCGTCGGCGAGGCCGGAGACGGGGTGGACGTCGGTCAGCTCGGGGCGGCCCTTGGTGAGGGTGCCCGTCTTGTCGATCGCCACCACGTCGACCTCCTGCAGCGTCTGCAGGGCGTCGCCCTTGCGGAACAGCAGGCCCAGCTCGGCGGCCTTGCCGCTGCCGACCATGATGCTCGTCGGCGTGGCCAGCCCCATGGCGCACGGGCAGGCGATCACCAGCACCGCCACGGCGTTGACCAGCGCGAAGGTCAGGGCCGGCTGCGGCCCGAACAGCAGCCACAGCCCGAAGGTCAGCGCCGCCAGGGCCATCACCACGGGCACGAACACGGCGACGACGCGGTCGGCGAGCGACTGGATGCGCGGCTTGGAGGCCTGGGCCTGCTCGACCAACTGGATGATCCTCGCCAGCACGGTGTCGGCTCCGACGCGCTCGGCGCGGAAGCGGAAGGCGCCGGTGCGGTTGAGGGTGCCGCCCACCACGGCGTCGCCGGCGCGCTTGGCGACCGGCATCGGCTCGCCGGTGATCATCGACTCGTCGACGTAGGAGGCGCCGTCGAGGAGGGTGCCGTCGACCGGGATGCGTTCGCCCGGCCGCACCAGCACCACGTCGGCGGGCAGCACCTCGTCGATGGGGAGCTCGAGCGCCTCGCCGCCGCGCTCGATGCGGGCGGTGCGGGCCTGGAGCCCCATCAGGCGCTTCATGGCCTGGCTGGTCCGCCCCTTGGCCACGGCCTCCAGGTACTTGCCGAGGAGGATGAGGGTCACGATGGTGGCGGAGGCCTCGTAGTAGGTGTGCACCGTGCCCGCCGGCAGCAGGCCCGGCAGGAAGGTGGCGACCAGCGAGTAGCCGTAGGCGGCCGAGCTGCCCAGCATCACCAACGCGTTCATGTCCGGGGCCCCGTGCCGGATCGAGGCCCAGCCGGCGCGGTAGAAACGGCGTCCCGGACCGAACTGGACGACGCTCGCCAGCACGAACGCCAGCAGCCATCCGAGGCGCCCGGGCAGGAAGGCGTCGAGCGCCGTGCCCAGCCGGGGCACCAGCATCGGCAGCATCGTGAGCACCACCAGCGGCAGCGTGAAGGCGGCGGCCAGCAGCAGCTGCCGGCGCTGCCGGTCCAGCTCGCGCTGGCGAGCGGCCTGCTCGGCGTCGACGCGGTCGGCGGCGCCGCCGACGTCGAGGACGCCGTAGCCGGCGTCGCGCACGGCGGCCTTGAGCTGGCCGGCGCTGACGGCGCTGGGCAGGTAGCGCACGCTGGCGCGCTCGGTGGCGAGGTTGACGTTCGCCTCCAGCACGCCTCCGACCCTGCGCAGGGCGCGTTCGACGCGCGCCGAGCAGTTGGCGCAGGTCATCCCCGTCACGCCAAGGCTCAGCTCCGCGGTGGTGACCTCGTAGCCGCTGTCGCGGATGGCGGCGAGCAGGCGCGGGGCATCGACCCGTGCGGGATCGAAGCTCACGCTGGCCCGCTCGCTGGCCAGGTTCACGGCGGCGCTCGCGACGCCGTCGACCTTGCTCAGGGCGCGTTCGACGCGCGCCGAGCAGTTGGCGCAGGTCATGCCCTGCACGCCGATCTGCAGTTGGTCCGCCATGAGGCCTCGCCTCCGGAGTCGTGGCTGGGGGTCGGGGCCGGCCCTCGCCGGGCTCGCGGCCACCCCTTGGGTTGCCCCACCCCTGTAGGGGGGGTACGGCCCAGTGTAGGTCGCTCGTGGCAGCGGCGTCAACGGGACGCATGACCCTTGCATCGCGTTGGAAGCGCATGCCGTCATGGGGACACTTGAGTTCGGCCCGGCGCGGCGGTAGCATGACCTTACCCACCCCCCCTTGGTAGGGGCGGGAAACGAGGAGGCGACGAGATGACGGACCTCAAGGTCGAAGGCATGACCTGCCACCACTGCGTGATGGCGGTGACGAAGGCGTTGGAAGGGGTGGCAGGCGTGCGCAAGGCGGAGGTGGACCTCGACGCCGGCCGTGCCCGCGTCGACGGCGACGCCGACGTCCAGGCGATGATCGCCGCGGTGCAGGACGAGGGCTACCAGGCCTCCCTGCTGGCCGGCTGATGGCCGATCGGCGTCCCGCCGTGGCGGGGGCGACGCAGAGCGCGCACGCCGCCGACCACGGGATGCACCTCGACCCCGCCACGCGCGAGGAGTCGGTGCGCAGGCTGCGCAGCGCCAAGGGCCATCTCGAGGGCGTGCTGCGCATGCTGGAGGATCCCTCGGTCTACTGCGTCGACGTGCTCAAGCAGGTGAAGGCCGTGCAGGGGGCGCTGAGCAAGGTCAACGAGTCGGTGCTGAGGTCGCACATCCGCGACCACGTCGCCACCGCCGCCCAGCGCGGCGACGCCGACGCCATCGTCGACGAGCTGATGGAAGCCCTGAAGTACCGGGCGTGAGCACGTCCCGGGGCGAAGGGGGCCCGGTGGGACCCGCGGGGTCCGGGAACGCCGGCGCGGGTGCGCCGCGGCCCGCGCACCACCTGGTGCGTTACGTGCAGCACGTGCGACGGGAGCTGCTGAGGGCGATCGAGGGGATGGAGGTCGCCGACCTCGAGCGCCGTGTCGGCGGCATCAACAGCGTGGCCTGGATGGTCGGGCACCTGGCGTGGCAGGAGCAGGCGTACTGGCTCCTCGCCCGCGGAGAGCCGGCCGCCACCCCGGTGGATTTGCAGCTCCTGGCCTCGGGGCGCCCGCGCGCGGAGACGATCCCGGCCTTCGACGAGCTCCTCGAGGCCTGGCGGCAGGTCACGACGACGGCCGACGCCTGGTTGGTGACGCTCGACGCCGACGACCTGCTGCGCCACCTGGAGGGACGCAAGCTCTACGAGCTGGAGAACGTCGGGACGTTGCTGACGCGCGTGATCGGCCACTACTACCTGCACATCGGGCAGATCACGGCGGTGCGCAAGCTCCTCGACCTGCCGGTCCCCGCCTTCGTGGGCTCCCAGGTCGGCGCGTACTTCGACGGGACCTGACGGCGAGCGGCCGCGCCGGAGAGCGCGGGGGCCGGTGGTAGACTACCGGCTCCGGTCCTACCACTCCGGAAGGGGCGCTCACGTGAAGACGTTCTACCTGATCGACGGCCACGCGCAGCTCTTCCGGGCGTACTATGCGCCCTTCCGGCCGCTCACCTCGCCCTCCGGCGAACCGGTGAAGGCGGTCTACGTCTTCACCCAGATGGTGCTGAACCTGCTGCTCAAGGAGCGGCCCGACTACCTGGCCGTGGCGTTCGACGTCAGCGACGCCACCACCCAGCGCAAGGGCTGGTACCCCGCTTACAAGGAGCAGCGCGACGCCACCCCCGAGGACCTGGCGCCGCAGTTCCGGCGCGTACGGTCGGTCCTGGAGGCCCTCGGCATCCCCGTGTTCGAGCGCCAGGGGTACGAGGCCGACGACCTCATCGCCACCATCGCTCGGCGCCTCGAGGGGGGCGACGTCGAGCTCCGGATCGCCAGCAAGGACAAGGACCTCCACCAGGTCCTCAGCGACCGGGTCAGGCTGTGGGACCCCTCCAGCGGCAGGCTCGTCACCCCCGAGACGCTGCGTGAGCAGCACGGCTACGGGCCCGAGCAGTCGGTCGACCTGCAGACCCTCACCGGCGACAGCGTCGACAACGTGCCGGGCGCCAAGGGGGTGGGGATCAAGACGGCGGTCAAGCTGCTCGACCGCTACGGCAGCGTCGACGGCGTCTACGCCAACCTGGCGTCCCTCAGCCCCAAGCTGCGGGAGAGCCTGGAGGCCCACGCCGACACCGTGGCGCTCACGCGCCGCCTGGTCACGCTCGACCGCGACGCGCCCATCGAGTTCGAGCTGGAGCGGTGCGCCGCACCGGAGCCGCGGCGCGAGGCGCTGGCGCCGCTGTTCGAGGAGCTGGGGTTCCGGTCGTTGCTGGAGCAGCTCGCGGAGGGAGCGGGCGCCACGGCGCCGGCCTCGAGCGCGGTGCAGGTGAGCGAGGCGCCGGGTTGGCGCCTCGTCGATGACGCCGACGCCCTGGCTGCGCTGGTCCGCGAGTTGGGCGAGGTCGACGCCTTCGCCTTCGACACCGAGACCACCTCGCTGCGGGCGGTCGACGCCGACATCGTGGGGTACGCCTTCGCCTGGCGCGCCGGCGAGGGCGTCTACGTGCCGGTGCGCAGCCGCGTCGCGGCAACGCTCGACCCCGACGGCACGGCCGCGGCCCTGAGGCCGGTGCTGGCGCGCCGCGACGCCGTCAAGGTCGCGCAGAACCTCAAGTACGATCTCAACGTGCTGGCCGGCGCCGGGTTGGAGGTGGCCGAGCCCACCTTCGACACCATGATCGCGGCCTCGCTGCTCTACCCCGAGCGGCGCGCGTACAACATGGACGACCTCGCCCGGGACCTGCTGGGCTACACCCCCGTGCCCATCAGCGAGCTCATCGGCAAGGGCAAGCAGCAGCGCAGCATGCTCGACGTCCCGCTCGAGCCCCTGGCGCGCTACGCCGCCGAGGACGCCGAGGTGACGTGGCGCCTGTACGAGCTGCTCAAGCGTGGCATCGCTGGCGCCGACGCGGCCCTCCGGAGCCTGTTCGACGACGTCGAGCTGCCGCTGGTGCGGGTGCTGGCCGCCATGGAGCGCTCGGGGGTGGCCCTCGACGCCGACCACCTGCGCGCCTACGGTGCCGTGCTGGAGCGCCGCATCGAGGAGCTGCGGGAGCAGGCCTACGAGGCCGCCGGGCACCCCTTCAACCTCGACTCGCCCAAGCAGCTCGGGGAGGTGCTGTTCGACGAGCTCGGCTTCCGCGTGGTCAAGCGCACCAAGACCTCGCGCTCGACCGATGCCGAGGTGCTGCAGGCGCTCGCCGCCGACGGCGAGCACCCGCTGCCGAACCTGCTGCTCGAGTACCGCGAGCTCACCAAGCTGCTCGGCACCTACCTGCAGCCGCTGCCGAACCTGGTCAGCGAGCGCACCCACCGGCTCCACGCCAGCTTCCACCAGACCGGTGCGGCCACCGGGCGGCTGTCGTCGAGCGACCCCAACATCCAGAACATCCCGGTGCGCACGGAGGCGGGGCGCGAGATCCGGCGCGCCTTCCGCGCCGGCGACGACGGCCGGTTGTTGCTGACGGCGGACTACTCGCAGGTGGAGCTGCGCATGCTGGCGCACTTCAGCGAGGACGAGGCGTTGCTGCGGGCGTTCCGCGACGATCTCGACATCCACGCCTACGTGGCCGCGCAGGTCTACGGGGTGCCGCTGGCGGAGGTCGACGCGGACATGCGGCGGGTCGCCAAGACCGTCAACTTCGGCATCATCTACGGCCAGACGGCCTACGGCCTGGCGCGCACCCTGCGCATCCCCACCGGCGACGCCCAGGACTTCATCGACGCCTACAAGGCGAGCTACACCGGCCTCGACCGCTTCCTGCGAGCGTGCGTGGAGCAGGCCGAGGAGCACGGCTACGTCGCCACCCTGCTGGGTCGGCGGCGGCCGGTGCCCCAGGTGCGCTCGCGCAACCGCAACCTGCGGGCGCTGGGCGAGCGCCTGGCCATCAACACGGTCATCCAGGGGAGCGCGGCGGACCTCATCAAGGTGGCGATGGTGCGCCTCCACCGCCGCTTCGTCGAGGGGGACGAGGACGCGCACCTGCTCATCCAGGTCCACGACGAACTGGTGGTGGAGACGCCGAGCGCGGCCGCGGCGACGGTGCGCGACGAGGTGGTGCGGCAGATGACCGAGGCGTTGCCGCTCAAGGTGCCGCTCAAGGTGGAGGTCGGCCTGGCGCCCACCTGGTACGAGGGCAAGGGCTGACGGGGACCGGCGGGCAGGACGCCGCCGTCCGCGACACGTTCTGAGACAGGGTGTATCATAAAGTCGGATCGGCGGCCCCCGGGTGCGCTCGGCGCGCCGCCGGGATCGGGGTGGCGCCATGCGCAGCATGGCGGCGTTGCTGTCGCTCGCGGGGTCGCGAGCGCTGGTCACCGGCGCGGCCTCCGGGATCGGCCGGGCCGTGGCCGTCCGGCTGGCGGAGGCGGGGGCGGCCGTGGCCCTCGTCGACTGCGACGAGGGGGGTCTCGTCCGCAGCGAGGAGGTGCTGCGGGAGGAGTTGCGGCGGCCGCTCGAGATCTCGCGCCACCTCGTCGATCTGACCTCGCGCCGCGCCGTGGTCGAGCTCTGGGACTCGCTCGAGCCCCTGCCCTCCGTGCTCGTGAACAGCGCCGGAAGCTACCCCTTCGCGGGCTTCACCAGCATCGACGAGGGGGCCTACCGGCGCGTGATGGCGATCAACCTCGACGCTCCGTTCTGGATGTGCCAGGAGATGGTGCGGCGCAGGGGGCGGGCGGGGGGCAGTGTCGTCAACGTGGGGTCGATCGAAGCGTTGCTGCCGTTCAAGGCCGACCTTGCCCACTACGGCGCCTCCAAGGCCGGCGTCATCGCCCTCACGCGCTCGCTGGCGCGGGAGCACGGCCGGTCGGGGTTCCGCTTCAACGCGGTGGTCCCGGGCGGCATCGACACGCCGGGCACGCGCCGGGCCGCGCGCGGCGTCTGGCGTCTGCGCCTGGGCCTGCTGGTGGACGGCCTGGATTACAGCCGACGGCTGCCGTCGGGTCGACTCGGGCGAGCGGACGAGGTGGCGCGCGTGGTGGCGTTCCTGGTGAGCTCGGCGGCCTCCTACATGATGGGTGCGGTGGTGGTCGTCGACGGCGGCTTCCTCTCCGCCTGAACCGCCCGCCCGCCGACCCCGCCGGCCGCTACA
>JASBRS010000008.1 GCA_030149325.1 Deinococci bacterium | reverse complement strand
GCCCATGCCCGGAGCCGACGTCTCCGGGCTGGTGGCGCGCGGCGGTGCCAGCACCGTCTGGGATCGCGCCGCCAACTGAGCTCCTGCCCCGAAGGCCGGCCGATCCGGCCGTTGCGGCTCCCCGCGCCAAGCGCGCCGGGTGCCGCGCGTCTAAATGCCGCAGGTGGTGGCGGCGCCGAGCGCCTTGTCGGCGCAGGCGACGCCGTAGCCGTACTGGCTGCGGTCGGCCACCGGCTTGGTGGCTCCGTCGATGAGGGTGCGGAGCTGCGTTGGCGAGCGCGTGGGGTCCTGCGCCTTGAGCAGGGCGGCGATGCCGGCCACGAAGGGGGACGCCATCGAGGTGCCGGCGTCGAAGCCGTAGTTGCTGCCGGTGCCTCCCGGCAGTGTGCTCACGATGGCGTTGGTGGTGTTCGTCACCCCGCCGTAGAAGCCGCCGGGCGCCGTAACCTCGACCTGCGGACCGGTGTTGGAGAAGTAGGACCGCGCGTAGGTGCTGTCGACCGAGCCCACGGCCATCACGCAGGGGGCGTTGGCGGGGCTGAGGACGCCGGGGTCGGTGGGGTAGCCGGTGCCGTTGCCGTGGTTGCCGGCGGCGGCCACCAGCAGCACGCCGGCGTTCCAGGCGTCCTGGGCGGCGGCGTCGACGGCGGGCTGATCGCCCTGGACGCCCACGCTCATGTTGATGACGTCGGCCTTGTTGGGATTGGTGGGGTTCGTGGTGACGGCGCTATCGGTGTACCCCGCCGCCCACTCGATGGCCCGAACCAGGTCGTAGACGGTGGCGGTGGAGCCGGTGTCGTCGAACACCTTGAGGGGCAGGATCTTGACGTGGGCGTCGAAGGCCACGCCAGCGATGCCCTTGCCGTTGTTGCCGAGGGCGGCGGCGATGCCGGCGACGTGGGTGCCGTGGTCCTGGCCGGAGCTGTAGGGGGCGGTGCCGGGGTCGGTGCCGGCGTCGTCGTAGTAGAAGTCCCAACCGGGCACGAGCTTCGACGCCAGGTCCTCCTGGTTGCCGGCCACGCCCGAGTCGAGGATCCCGATGACGACCTGGCCACTCGCTCGTGAGGCGGCGCTGGCGCCCGTCTCCTGGTCCCACGCCTGCGGCATCCCGAAGTCGTAGAGGTTCCACTGCCCGTAGGTGGTGCCACCACCTCCGAGCGGGTAGTACGGGTCGTTGGGCACGAACAGCTCGTGGACGCGGCGGTTGGGCTGGGCGTAGCGCACGCGCGGGTCGGAGCGCAGGCGGGCCAGGGTGGCGGCGACGTTGCTCGCGCGCACCAGGTCGGGGCCCTGACCGTAGCCGCCGTGGAGCAGCGTCAGGCCGTAGGCGCGACGGACGTCGACGCTGGCGAGCTTCAGGGCCTGAACGCTCAGAGCGGCCCCCTGCACGCCGGCCGGAGCCCGGTAGCCGACGATGATCTGGCCCGGAACGGCGTCGGCCGGCGAGGGCGCCGGGGCCGGCGCCGACGCGGCCTGGGGCGGCGCGAGAGTGCCGATGGCGGTGGTCGTGAGACCTGCGCCGTTCACCGCCTGCGGCGTGAAGGTCCCGCAGGTCCCGATACCGTAGTCGAGGTGGACGTTGGCGTTCCCGCCGTTCCCGCCCACGCTGACCGTGGCCGCGAGGTTGGTGCCGGGGGCCAGGCGGGTGGGGTCGACCGAGACCGTGACGGACGTCGACAGCCCCGAGGCCAGGGAGCCGGAGGCGGGGCTCACCGTCACGCTGGGATCGCTCGACGTCACCGTGTAGTCGAGCGTGGTGTTGCTGGGCCCGACGTTCGACACCGTGATGGTGGTGCTGTTGGAGAGCATGCGGACGGCGGTCGGCGTGACCGACAGCTTCGGCGCCGGGACCAGCCCACAGCTCGTGAGAAGCGCGAGGAGCGCGGCCAGCAGGGCGGCGGGGGCTGCGATGCGGCGAAGGAACATGCCCGACGATACTCCGGCGGAGCCCGAGCGCGCGCGGCCGGCCGCCGCAGTGGAGCGGAGCGGCGCGGACCGTACAATGGCGGAGTCGTGTCCTTACGCCAGCGCAAGCATCGCCACATCGAGGTCTGCCTCGAAGGGGACGTCGAGTACGCCCGGCGCACCACCGGCTTCGAGCGCTACGACCTGCCGTACCGGGCGCTGCCCGAGACGCGGTTGGACGCGATCGACACGCGCACCCGCTTCCTCGGGCGGGAGCTGAGCGCCCCGCTGCTGGTGGGGGCCATGACCGGCGGGTCGCAGCTCTCCGGGCTCATCAACCGCAACCTGGCGAGGGCCGCGCAGCGTCTGGGGCTGGGCATGATGCTGGGCTCGCAGCGGGTCATGCTCGAGGACCCTGCCGCCCGCGCCAGCTTCGCGGTCCGGCGCGACGCTCCCGACATCCTGCTCATCGGCAACCTCGGGGTGGCGCAGCTCAACCGCGGCTACGGCGCCGAGCGGCTTCGCGAGGCGGTGGAGCTGGTGGGCGCCGATGCCCTGGCGCTCCACACCAACCCCCTGCAGGAGGCGCTGCAGCTCGGAGGCGACGTCGACTTCACGGGCCTGGTGGCGCGCCTGGGCGAGGTGGTGCCTGCCGTCGGGCATCCGGTGCTTCTCAAGGAGGTCGGCCACGGTCTGTCGGGCGCGGTGGCCGCATCGGTGCGCGAGGTGGGGTTCGCGGCGCTCGACGTCGCAGGCGCCGGCGGCACCTCGTGGGCCAAGGTCGAGGACCTGGCGAACCACGGCGAGGTGCGCCACCCCGACCTGGTCGAGTGGGGCATCCCCACCGCCGAGGCGCTGCTGGAGGTGCGGCACGCGGTCCCCGCCATGCCGCTCATCGCCTCGGGGGGCATCCGCAGCGGGCTCGACGTCGCCAAGGCGTTGGCCCTGGGCGCGCAGGTGGCCGCGGTGGCTCTCCCGCTGCTGGCGCCGGCCACCGAATCGGCCGAGGCCGTGGAGGCCGTGCTGGCGAGGTTCGTGACCGAGCTGCGCGTGGCCATGCACGGCGCGGGGGTGGAGCGGTTGGAGGGGCTGTCCGCCCTCGAGCTGCGCGCGCGCTGAGCCGGCGGGCGCCGCCCCGGCGCGGAGTCATCGGTGTCGAGGGGCCGACCCCGGGGGCCGATGGCGGCGTGGGGCGGGTCCGTAGAATGGACCATGGACCTCGGACTGAACGGCAAGATCGCACTGGTGACGGGAGCCTCGAAGGGGATCGGGCTGGCGGCGGCGCAGGCGCTGGCGGCCGAGGGTGCGCGTGTCGCGCTGGTGGCACGCAGCGGCGACGCCCTCGACGAGGCCGTGCGCGGCATCGGGAGCGCCGGAGGCGAGGCGCTGGCGGTGGTGGGGGACGTCAGCCGTGCCGACGAGGTGGAGCGCGTCGTGGCCGAGGTGCGGCGGCGCCTTGGCGACCCGCAGGTCCTGGTGGCCAACGCCGGCGGTCCCCGGGCCGGCACGCCCAGCGGCCTCGACGAGCAGGCCTGGGCCGATGCCGTGCAGCTCACCCTGATGTCGACGGTCCGCCTGGTGCAGGCGACGCTGCCGGCGATGCGCCGAGGGCGCTGGGGTCGCATCGTGACCATCACGTCGCTGTCGGTGCGCGAGCCGCTCCTGAACCTGACGCTCTCCAACGCGCTGCGGGCGGGCGTCACCGGCTACATCAAGACGCTGTCGCAGGAGGTGGCGGCGGAAGGGATCACCGCCAACAACGTGGCGCCCGGCTACACCGCCACCGCGCGTCTGGCCGAGCTGTTCGCCGATGCCGCTGCCGAGCGTGCGCTGGTCGAGACTATCCCCGCCAAGCGGCTCGGAACGCCGGAGGAGATCGCCGCCGCGGTGGCGTTCCTGGCGTCGGAGCCGGCCGCCTACGTCACCGGTCAGACGCTCCTGGTCGACGGCGGCATCGTCAAGAGCCTGATGTAGACGGCGGGCTCGCGGGCTGGGCGTGTACGGACCGTGACGACAAACTTGTACCGAGTATAATCTGGCTCGTATACTCCGGACATCGCCGCTGCCGGGGGCGGAGCCGTCGCGCCCACTTCGAACGACCCGCCGGCCCGGACGGACCCGCAGGGGTCCACGAGGAGGCCCAGCATGTCCGTTTCCGATGAACGCACGCGCGCCGCGACGGGCGCCGCCTTCCTGATCGAACGCCAGGACCCGGCCGACATCCTCATCCCCGAGGCGCTCGACGAGGAGAACCGCATGATGGCGGCGGCCGCCGCCACCTTCGTCGAGCGTGAGGTCGATCCCGTCTTCGACGAGCTCGAGCACCTCTCCTACGACCTCAGTCGCTCGGTGATGGCCAAGGCCGGCGCGCAGGGGCTCCTGGGCATCGAGATCCCCGAGGCGTACGGCGGCCTCGGCGCCAGCAAGGTGGCCTCCACGGTCGTCACCGAGGCACTGGCACGGTCGGGCTCGTTCAACGTCACCTTCAACGCCCACAGCGGGATCGGCACGCTCCCGCTGGTGTACTTCGGCAACGACGACCAGAAGCGGCGCTACCTGCCCAAGCTCGCCAGCGGCGAGTGGATCGCGGCGTACTGCCTGACCGAGCCGGGCAGCGGCTCGGACTCGCTGGCGGCCAAGACGCGGGCTGTCCGGGACGGCGACGACTACGTCCTCAACGGCACCAAGATGTGGATCTCCAACGCCGGCTTCGCCGACCTGTTCACGGTGTTCGCGCAGATCGACGGCGACAAGTTCAGCGCCTTCCTGATCGAACGCGACACGCCGGGCCTGAGCTTCGGGGCCGAGGAGAGCAAGATGGGCATCAAGGGCTCCTCGACCCGGCAGGTGATCCTCGAGAACGTGCGGGTGCCGGCCCCCAACCTGCTCGGTGAGATCGGCAAGGGCGCGCACATCGCGCTCGGCACCCTCAACATCGGCCGCTACAAGCTGGCGGTCGGTGCGCTCGGAGCCGTGAAGCTGTTCCTCGGCCACAGCGCCCGCTACGCCCAGGAGCGCCACCAGTTCGGCGTGCCCATCGCCAGCTTCGGCCTCATCCAGGACAAGCTGGGGCGCATGGCGTCGGAGGCCTTCGCCCTGGAGAGCGCGGTCTACCGCCTCGCGGGCGAGATGGACGCGGTGCTGGCGGGCGTGCCGGAGGGGCCGGCGCAGTCGCGCGCGCTGAACGAGTACGTGGTCGAGTACTCGTTCATCAAGGTCTTCGGCAGCGAGATCCTCGACATGGTGGTGGACGAGGCACTGCAGACCTACGGCGGCTACGGCTTCTCGGCCGACTACCCGATCGAGCTCGGCTACCGCAACAGCCGCATCAACCGCATCTTCGAGGGCACCAACGAGATCAACCGCCTGCTCACCGTCGAGCAGTTGCTCAAGCGCGCCATGCGCGGCGCCGTCGACCTGCTGGGCCCGGCGCAGGCGGCGGTGCAGGGCGAGCCGGTGACCTCGGTCGAGGCGCCGGAGGCGCTCGCCGACGCGGTACGGGCCACCGAGAACCTCAAGCGCGGCACGCTGATGGTGGCGGGCATGGGGGCGATGGCCTACGCCCAGGGGCTCGAGCGCGAGCAGGAGCTGATGGCGCACGTCGCCGACATGGTGGGCCTGGCCTACCTCGCCGACTCCGCCCTGCTCCGGGCCGAGCGCCTGCAGGGCACCGCGCGCGCCGATACCGCCGCCCTGCTGGCCCGGCTCTACGCCTTCGCGGCGGTCGACCGCGCTCGGGCGATGGCCATCGAGGCGCTGCGCCGCATCCCGGGCGGGAAGGACGTCCGCACGCGGCTGCCCGGCTACCTGGGCGACCACTTCTTCGACCTCATCGCGCTGCGGCGCGAGGCGGCGCAGGTCGTCCTGGAGGCCGACGGCTACCCGTTGTAGGGGCGACGCCTAGGGTTCGCGAGCCAGCGTCACGCTCACCGTGCGCTGGCTCGTTCCGTGCAGGTAGCGAACGCTCACCCGGTCGCCGACACGGTAGTGGTCCTCCAGGTAGGACTTGAGGTCGCCGATGCTCTTCACGTCGTGACCGTCGACGGCCAGGAGCACGTCGCCGCCGACGTAGAAGATGCGGTTGCCCACCACCACCTGGCGCTGCGCCCCGATCAGCCCCGCTTGGTCGAGCGGGCTGCCGCTGACGAGCTGCACCAGGAGCAGCCCGTGATCGGCCGACAGGCCGAGGGCGTTCGCCAGCGCCGGCGTGAGGGTGTGGGCGTACTTCACGCCGAGGTAGGGATGCGGGTACGAGCCCGTCTTGAGCAGCGACGGCAGCACGCGCTTGACGGTGGCGATGGGGAGCGCGAAACCCACCCCGGCGTTGGTGCCCGAGGGGCTGAAGATGGCGCTGGTGATGCCGATGACGCGCCCCGAGCTGTCGAGCAGCGGTCCGCCGGAGTTGCCCTTGTTGATGGCGGCGTCGGTCTGGATGATGCCGGTGATGGGCAGGCCCGAGGGACCCTGGATGGAGCGATCGAGGGCGCTGACCACGCCGGTGGTGAGGGTGCGCCCGAACTCGCCGAAGGGGTTGCCGATGGCGATGGCGCGCTGCCCGACCTGCAGGGTGGTGGAGTCGCCGAACGTCACCGGTTTGAGCTCCTTGGCGGGAGCCTCGACCTCGAGCACCGCGATGTCGTTGCGCGCGTCACTGCCGACCAGCTTCGCCTGCACCGAGGTGCCGTCGCCGAACGCCACGGTGATGCGCTGGGCGTTCTGGATGACGTGGTAGTTGGTGAGGATGTGCCCCTGGGTGTCGATGATGAAGCCCGAGCCGGCGCCCTCGGCCGGCACCGTGCCGTAGAAGAAGCTGGGCTGCAGCACCTGCGTGGTGATGTTGACCACCGACGGCGCCACCGCGTTGTAGACGTCGATGACCCGCTTCTCGGCGAGATCGAGCCCCGACTTGTCGACGAAGGGTGGGGACGTGGGGCTGGCGCTCTGCGCCGAGGCCGCGGAGACGGTGGCGAGGAGCAGCGCCGTGGCCAGCAGCATCGCCTGCCGCCAGCGGTGCGGGGGGTGGCGGACGGGATCGGCTCGCATGTCGCCATCTTGTCAAGTCACAGATGAGGGTTCTGAACCCAGTTCCGGGCGCAGCGCCACGGTCGTGCTTCGGATGCGCCCTCATAATGGCTCATGTCGGTCAACCTGCACGGTATCGCCACGGTGGTCCCATCGACGTTCTATCCGCAGGACGCCGCGTTGGAGGTCATGCAGGCGTGGATCGGCGGGGACCGGCGGACCGATCGCCTGCTTCGGGGCATCTACCACAAGTCCGGCATCGAGGGCCGCCACAGCGTGGTGACGGACTTCGCGCCGGACGGCTCCGGAGGTCTGTTCCGCGACCCCCGGGACGGCGCCTTCCGTGTGCCCACCACCGGGGAGCGCAACGCGGTCTACGCTCGCGAAGCGCCGCGCCTCTTCGTGGAGGCGGGTCGCAGAGCCCTCGAGGGCGCCGAGGGCATCGAAGCCTCGGACGTCTCGCATGTGGTGACGGTGTCGTGCACCGGGTTCGTCGCGCCGGGACCGGACCTGGCGGTCGTGCACGGATTGGGGCTGCGCACCTCCACGCAGCGGTTCCACCTCGGCTTCATGGGGTGTTACGCCGCCTTCCCTGCGCTGAGGATGGCCGAAGCGTTCTGCCGCGCCGATCCCGACGCCGTCGTCCTGGTGGTGTGCGTGGAGCTGTGCTCCCTGCATCTCCAGGCGAGTCGGGACCCGGACGCCCTGGTCGCGGGGTCGGTGTTCGCCGACGGCGCGGCCGCGACGGTGGTCAGCCGCCGCGAGGTGCAGGGCCGCGGTCTGCGCATCGAGCGGTTCGGGACGACCGTGGCGGTCGATGGCGAGAACGACATGGCCTGGACCATCGGTGACACGGGCTTCGAGATGGTGCTGTCGAGCTACGTTCCCAAGATCGTCGGAACGCATGCCAGGAGTGCGATCTCGCCTCTGCTGGACGCCGCGGGCGTGCGGCTCGAGGCGGTCGCGCGGTGGGCGGTCCACCCGGGCGGGCGAGCCATCCTCGATCGCGTCGAGCAGGGACTGGGGCTCGGCACCGAGGCCCTGGCGGCGTCCCGCGAGGTGCTGAGGCGCTACGGCAACATGTCGAGCGCCACGGTGCTGTACGTGCTGGACCGCCTGCTCGAGAGCGCTCCCGGAGCGGGCGAGCCGATCGTCGCGATGGCCTTCGGGCCCGGGCTCACCATCGACGCCGGCGTCCTGAGCACGACGTGAACCTGGCGCTCCAGAAGCGTGCCGCGCATCTGCGCGAGGCGATGGACGACCCCGCGTGCGACCTCGATCGGCTGCGGAGGACGTACGCGCAGTTCGAGACCCTGAACCGCTGGCTGGCCGGCTGGCGGAGGATCTTCGATCGACGGTTGAGGCCCGTTCTCGGCTCCGGGGGGAGCGTCCTCGACGTCGGCTGCGGGGGTGGCGACGTCGCCCGCAGTCTCGAGCGCTGGTCGGCCGAGGTCGGCGTGGCGCTCGACATCACGGGCATCGATCGGGACGAGCGCGCCCTCGCGTTCGCGCGGGCGAAGACGACCGGGGCGACGGTGCGGTATCGGAGGGCCACGCCGGAGGAGCTGCTGGCCGAAGGACGCTGCTACGACGTGGTGATCTCGAACCACGTGGTCCACCACCTGACGGAGGCCGAGGTGGTCCCGTTCCTGGACACGACGGCCGCCCTCGCCCGGAAGCTGGTCCTCCACAACGACCTGCGCCGCAGCGACCTCGCCTACCTCGCGTTCGCGCCGCTGGGCCTGCTGGTCCGCGGGTCGTTCATCGTGCCTGACGGTCTGATCTCGATCCGCCGCGCCTTCCGGCCGGCGGAGCTGCGCCGGCGCCTGCCGGAGGCGTGGCGGGTGGAACGGCACGAGCCGTTCCGCATGCTGATCACCCGCCGACCCGGCGGTGCCCCATGACCGATGTCGAGGTCCTGGTCGTCGGGGGCGGTCCGGTCGGGCTGGCCCTGGCCTGTCTGCTCGCCGCCGCGGGGGTGGGCGTCGAGGTGGTCGAGCGCCGCCGGACGCCGTCGCTGCACTCGAGGTCGATCGGCGTCCACCCGCCGGCGCTCGAAGCCCTGAGCGGACTGGGTCTCGCCGATGCCTTCGTGGCGCGAGGCGTGCGCGTGGAGCGCGGACACGCCTTCGCCGACCGGAGGCACCTGGGCACCCTCGACTTCGGGCTGTGTCCACCCCCGTTCCGGTTCGTGCTGACGCTGCCGCAGTCGGAGAGCGAGGCTCTGTTGGAGGCGTGCCTCGACCGCTTCGAGGGCGCCCGGTTGCGTCGCGGCGTCGAGATGGTGACGTGGCGGGCCTGGGATGCGGGCGTCGCGGCCGAGCTCTCCGACGGCACGGTCCGGAACGCGGCGCTCGTGGTCGGTTGCGACGGCCACGACAGCGCGGTACGGCGGCGTGCCCGCCTGGGGACCGACGAGCGACGCTTCGCCGATCGCTTCGCGATGGGCGACTTCCCGGACGGCACCGGCTTCGGTCGCGATGCGGCGATCTTCCTGACGCGGCAGGGCGTGGTGGAGTCGTTCCCCCTGTCGGACCGGCGCCGCCGGTGGGTGGTGGCCGCCGGCGAGGCTCGCGAGCGCGAACGCGTGGCCGGCGCAGGGCGCCTGCCGGTCGAGACGGGCGGGGCCACCGCGGAGGTACCTTCGCCGCAGCTTGCGGAATGGTTGGCGACCGCGGTCGAGGAGCGCGTTGGGGAACGGCTCGACCCCGCCGCCTGCACCATGACGAGCACCTTCGGGGTCGCGACGCGTCTGGCGCGCCGCTACGTGGCCGGTCGGATCGTGATCGCGGGGGACGCGGCCCATGTGATCCCCCCCTTCGGAGGCCAGGGGATGAACCTGGGGTGGCTGGACGCGGCCGCCCTGGCCGCCACCCTGGTCGACGTGCGTGGGGGCGGTGACCTGGCACGGGTTCCGAGCGCGGCCTTGCAGCAGGCGCTCGGCCGGTACCAAGCGCTGCGGCGCCTGGCAGCGCACCGCGCCGCTCGCCGGGCGGAGCTGAACCTGCGGTTGGGCCGGGCCTCGCCGCTTCCGGCCGTGAGGAACTCCCTGGTGGGGGCCGCCTTGCGGACGCCGCTGGCCGGGGTCCTGGCGCGTCGCTTCACCATGCGGGGACTCGACGCGGGAGTCCCGGAGGGGGGGAGACGATCGTGAGGCAGGTAGCTGCCCTGGCCAGGAACCCCTTCGTCCGGCACCTGCGGCTCCCGTTCAACCTGCTGCTGAGCCCGATCTACCTCTGGGGCGCCTACCTCGGAGGGGCGGCGTTGTCCGACGCGCGGCTCTGGATCGGGTTCGTGGCCGTACACCTCTTCCTCTACGGCGGCGCCACCGCCTTCAACTCCGCCTACGACCGCGACGAGGGTCCGGTGGGGGGGATGCTCGAGCCGCCCCCCGTCCCGCGGGGCCTGCTCGCCTTCTCGCTCGCGGTCCAGCTCGTCGGCCTACCGCTGGCCGTGTGGGTCGGCGCCCCCTTCGCGGTGGCGTGGGCGAGCCTGGGTCTGGTGTTCGTGGGCTACTCCCACCCGCGGATCCGGCTCAAGGCCGATCCCACGGCCGCCCTCCTCGCCATCGCCTTGGGCCAGGGCGCGATCGGCTTCGCCCTGGGCTGGCTCGCGGCAGCGCCCGCGGCGGGGCTCGCCTCCCTCGAGGCGGTGCTGGGGATGGGGAGCGCTGCCCTGGTGGTCAGCGGCCTGTACGTGATCACGCAGATCTACCAGACCGAAGAGGACGCCCGGCGTGGCGATCGCACCCTGCCCGTGCTGTTGGGGCCGCCCGTCGCGCTGAGGTGGGCCGCGGTGGGACTGGCCCTGGGCGGCACCGTCATGCTGGCGGAGCTGTGGCGGCGCACCACCCCCGCGGAGCTGGGCGTCCTCCTACTGTTCTTCGCCGTGGTGGGAGGCTGGATCCTGACCTGGTCGCGGCGCTTCGACGTGCGCGACGTGCGCCGGAACTACCGGACCGCGATGCGCCTCGCGCTCGTCAGCGCCTGCGGCTTCGGGGGCGCGATCGTGGCGCTGATGATCGCCGCGGGGCGCGGCTGAGGGAGGGCCGGGCCCCGACGTCCCCGATGCGCTGCGCGGTGCCGGGGAGGGCTAGAGGGGCTTGAAGCGCTCGAAGGGCTCGAGGCAGCTCCGGCAGCGATGGATCTCGCGACACAGCGCGCTCCCGAAGGCACTGGTGAGCTCGGTGTCGAGGCTGCCGCAGCGCGGGCACGCCACCGGCGCGTCGAGGAGCGGCAGCGGCGCCCCGCCGTGGGGCGCGGGGGGGGCGATGCCGAAGTCGGCGAGCTTGCGGCGCGCCGCGTCGGTGAGGTCGTCGCTGCTCCACGGCGGGGCCAGCCTGCGGTGCACCTCCACCTCACGGGCGCCGAGGGCGGCCAGCCGACCCTCGACCGCCGCGCGGATGGCGTGGAACGCAGGGCAGCCGGCGAAGGTGGGGGTGAGGTCGACGTGGACCCGGTCGCCGTCCACCCGCACCTCGCGCACCATGCCCAGCTCGACCACCGACACCACCGGGATCTCCGGGTCGGGGACGTCGTCGAGGGCGGCCCACACCGCGTCCGGCGTCAACCGGGCGGCCGTGGCGTCGTCGCTCACCATGCCTCGGCCTCGGGATCGGCGCGGGCCACCGCCTGCATGTCGATGAGCAGGGTGACCAGGTCCTCGGTGTGGCGCTCGCGGCCGCCGGGGTTGGCGGGCACCTGGGGCAGGTCGAGACCGACGGCGGCGAGCGCGCCTTCGATGCGCGTGCGGGTGGCGCGGCCCACGGCCTCCATCGACGGCAGCACGCCGGCGCGCTCCAGCACGCTGTCGCTCGGCAGCGGCTCGGTGAGCTGCGGCAGGTAGGGGGCGAGGCGCTCGAGCGCGGCTCCGATGCGTGCGGCCGACTCGTCGGTGCCGTGCGCGAGGCGCTCGAGCCACAGCCCGGTGTGGCGGAGGTGGAACACCTCCTCGGTGGCCGCCTTGCCCGCGGCTTCCGCCAGCGGGCGGTAGCTCGAGCCGCTCAGCGCCGCCAGCAGCTCGGCCTCGTGGGCGTCGAACAGGAACTGCCGGAGCAGCGTGAAGGCCCAGTCGCCGCGCGGCAGCTCCACCAGCCGGGAGCTGCGGAAGTCGCCGGCGTCGCGGAAGAAGGCGAGGGCGTCGGGATCGCTGTCGTCGAGCTGGCTGCGGAGCTCGAGCCACAGCACGGCGTGCCCGATCTCGTCCTGGGCGATGTTGGCCAGGGCGATGTCCTCCTCGAGCAGCGGCGCGTGGCCCGTCCACTCGGCGTCGCGGTGCCCGAGGATCAGCTCGTCGTCGGCCATGGCGGTGAGCCGCGCCACCAGCGCGGCGGCGACGTCGGTCGCCAGGGCGTGCGTCACCCCTGCCTCCGGCGGCGCGTCGGCGCCGTGGTCCCGTAGGCGCTCTGCTGCTTGTAGGTCTTGGCGCGCGCGGGCTCGAACCAGGCGGCGGCCTCGTAGTCGGGGCTGGCGCTCACGCGCTCGGACGGCACGATCCACCAGGCCAGCGCCGGAGGCTCGGGGAAGGCGACGATGGCGGCCCGCAGGGCAGCCCAGGGGCCGACGGCCGTCACCTCGCCGACGTGATCGACGAAGGTTATGGCGCGCCGGTGGCTGCTCTTGCGGAACACCAGGTAGCGCTGCGGTGCCCCCTCGGTGTCGCCGTGGGCGGGCGCCGCGCCTTCGTCCCCCGCTGCGGCCAGCTGCTCGGCCGTCACCGACAGCACCGCGTCGGCCGGCGCGACCCACAGGCTGACGGCGGCGGGCCGCCGCGCGTGCACGCTGCGAGCCATCAGCAGCGCGTGCTCGGCGTCGGCCGCGTGGACCGATCCGACCGCCTGGTGCGGCTTGCCCGCGGCGTCCTGCTTGAAGACCTCCCAGCGCGGGCCGTCGCCGCTCGGCCGTCCGGGCGCGGCGCTCATGCCGTCGCCTCGCGGCGCGCGGCGTGCGCGGCGATCGCCTCACGCACCCAGCGGCCCTCCTCGAACGCCCGTCGGCGGGCCTCCAGCCGCTCGGCGTTGAGCGGACCGTCGCCGCGCACCACCGCCCAGAACTCGTCCCAGTCGATCGGTCCGTGGTGCCAGTGGCCGTCGGCCGGATCGAAGCGCAGCTCCGGGTCGGGCACCTCGAGCCCGACCTCGAGCAGCTCCGGGGCGTGCTCGTCGACGAACTCCTGGCGCACCTGATCGTTGGTCTTGGTCTTGACGCCCCAGCGCACGAGCTGCGGGGTGTTGGGGGAGTCGCTGTCGTGCGGGCCCAGCATCATCAGCGACGGCCACCACCAGCGATCCAGGGCGTCCTGCGCCATGGCGCGTTGGTGCGCGGTGCCGCGGGCGTAGGTGAGCACCATCTCCTTGCCCTGCTTGTGGTGGAAGGTCTCCTCGGCGCAGATGCGCACCATCGCCCGGGAGTAGGGGCCGTAGGAGCACTGGGCCAGCATCACCTGGTTCTTGATGGCGGCGCCGTCGACCAGCCAGCCGATCATGCCGACGTCGGCCCAGGTCAGGGGGGGGTAGTTGAAGACGCTGGAGTACTTGGCGCGCCCCTCGAGCAGGGCTGCGATGAGCTCGTCGCGATGGACGCCGAGCGTCTCGGCCGCGTGGTAGAGGTACTGCCCGTGCCCGGCCTCGTCCTGGACCTTGGCGAGGAGGATGAGCTTGCGCCGGAGGCTGGGAGCGCGCGGGATCCAGGCGCCCTCGGGCAGCATCCCGACCACCTCGCTGTGGGCGTGCTGGCTGATCATGCGCACGAGCTGGTGGCGGTAGGCCTCGGGCATCCAGTCGCCGGGCTCGATCTTCTCGCCGGCGGCGATGCGGGCCTCGAACGCGGCCAGGCGCTCGGGGCTCTCGGCGCCGAGGTCAGCCACGGTCCTCGCCTCCTTCCGCGACATGGGCGTCGCAGGCGCCGAGGGCGCGCGCGAGCAACCCGGCGTAGCGGTCGGCGAGCTCGTCGAGGCCGAGGGGGCCGGCGGGGTCGAGCCACTGGTAGGTCCAGTTGAGCGACGACAGCACGAACAGCGTCGCCAGCGACGGGTCGTCGACGGTGAAGGTGCCGTCGGCCACGCCGGCGTCGAGGGTCGCGCGGAAGGTGCGCTGGTAGGCGTCGCGGCGCTCCACCACCGCGGCCTTGCGCTCGGGCGAGAGGTGCTCCCACTCGTGGAAGAACACGGTGGCGTGGGGCAGTTGCTCGAGGATCACGCCCAGGTGCGCCCGCACCAGGGCGTGGAGGCGCTCGAGCGGCGGCGCCGAGGCGTCGACCGCGGCGGCGGCGGCGAGGAAGGCCGCGGCGGCCTCGTCGACGATGTCCGCCAGCAGCTCCTCCTTGGAGCGGATGTGGGCGTAGAGGCTGCTGCCCTGCAGCTGCACGCTGCGGGCGATGTCGCGCATGCTGGTGGCGTGGTAGCCGTGGCGCTGGAAGAGGTCGCCGGCGGTATGGAGGATCTCCTGGCGTCGCGTCACGCAGGGAGTATAGGCGAACGGTCGTTCGTTCGCCAAGCGCGTACGCGACCCTTCCGGCCGCTTGGGAACGGCGTCGCGTCGGCGTTGGGCGGTGTCGCTCGGGGGCGCGTGCGATGCGGGCCGGCGCCGGAGCGTGCGGTAGCCTACCCACGAGACCCCGACCGCCAGGGAGCGCCTGCCCAGGATGGGACTCCCCCGCTGCGGCATCAGGAGACGACATGGAACCGTTGCGCTTCATCGCGGAGGACGGCGCCAGGGCCGATCCGTTCCCGCTATCGCCGGAGGAGTTGACGCGCGGCTACCGCGAGGTGGTGCGCGCGCGCGTGTTCGACGAGCGAGCCCTCACGCTCCAGCGTCAGGGCAAGCTCAGCGTCTACCCGCCCTACAAGGGCCAGGAGGCCGCCCAGGTAGGGGCCGCCCTGGCCCTCGATCCGGGCGACTGGCTGGTCCCCAGCTACCGGGAGACCGCGGCGGCGCTCGCCTGCGGCCTGTCGATGAGCCAGGCCATCCTGTACTGGCGGGCCGACCCCGCGGGTTGGCGCTACCCCGACGACCTCCGCGTGCTCCCCTTCTACATCCCCATCGCCACCCAGCTCCTCCACGCCGTGGGGGTCGCGTCGGCGGGGCGCTACCAGGGGGAGGACTGGGTGGCGCTCACCTTCATCGGCGACGGCGGCAGCAGCGAGGGCGATTTCCACGAGGCGCTCAACTTCGCCGCCGTGTTCCAGGCGCCGATGGTGATGGTGGTGCAGAACAATGGCTGGGCCATCAGCGTGCCGACGGAGAAGCAGATGCGCAACCCGCGCATCGCCGACCGCGCGGCCGGCTACGGCATCCCGGGCGTGGTGGTCGACGGCAACGACCTGGCCGCGGTATGGCACGTCACGCGCGAGGCGGTGGCGCGCGCCCGCGCCGGGGAGGGGCCCACGCTGATCGAAGCCGTCACCTACCGGGTGGGGCCGCACACCTCCAGCGACGATCCCGGGCGCTACCGCTCGGCCGATGCCGGGGCCGCCTGGCTGGCGCGCGATCCCGTCTCGCGCCTCCGAGCTGCGCTGGAGGGGTTGGGGGTGTGGGACGACGCCCGCGAGGAGGCGCTGCGCGCGGAGATCGCCGAGGAGTTCGCCGCCGCGGTCCGCGAGGCCGACGCGGCCCCCGAGCCGGAGCCGCAGCAGATCGTGGAGCAGGTGTTCGAGACCATGACCCCGGACGCGCGGGCCGCCTGGGAGGTGTTGCGCCGTGGCTGACGCGCCCGACACCCGCCCCATGACGCTGGTGCAGGCCGTCAACGACGCGCTCGACGTGGCGCTCTCGCAGGACCCGAGGGTGCTGCTGTTCGGCGAGGACGTCGGCATGGGGGGCGTGTTCCGCGTCAGTGACGGGCTGCAGGGCAAGCACGGCGAGGCGCGCGTCTTCGACACCCCGCTGGCGGAGGCCGGCATCGTCGGCTACGGCATCGGGCTGGCGCTCGCCGGCATGCGGCCGGTGGCGGAGATCCAGTTCGCGGGCTTCCTCTACCCGGCGCTCGACCAGGTCCTGTCCCACCTCGGACGCTACCGCCACCGCACGCGCGGGCGCTTCACGGTGCCGATGGTGATCCGTGCTCCCTACGGTGGCGGCGTGCACACGCCGGAGCAGCATGCCGATTCGCCCGAGGCGGTGCTCACGCAGGCGCCGGGGGTCAAGGTGGTGATCCCGTCCGATCCGATGCGGGCCAAGGGGCTGCTGCTCGCCGCCATCGAGGACCCCGACCCGGTGTTCTTCCTGGAGGCGATCAAGCTCTACCGCTCGGTGAAGGCCGAGGTCCCTTCGGGGCACTACACGCTGGAGCTGGGCAGGGCGCGGGTGGCTCGAGCCGGCGACGCCGCCACCCTGGTGACCTACGGCGGCATGGTCGAGGTGTGCCTGAAGGCGGCCGAGGTGGCCGCGCGCGAGGGCGTCGAGCTCGAGGTGATCGACCTGGAGACGCTGGCGCCGTTCGACGCCGCCACGGTGATGGCCTCGGTGGAGAAGACGGGGCGCGCGGTGGTGGTGTACGAGGCGCGCAAGATCGGCGGTTTCGGGGCGGAGGTCGCCGCCCGCATCGCCGAGGAGACGGTGTGGTCGCTGCAGGCGCCGGTGCTGCGGGTGGCCGGGTGGGACGCTCCCTACCCGCCGTTCAGCGCCATCGAGCACCACTACCGGCCGGACGCCCGGCGGGTGCTGGAGGCCGTGCGGAAGGTGCTCGCGGCCTGACCCGCGGGTCCGCGACCGAGAACGGGCGGGCGCGTGCCGAGGGGGGCTCGGTGCCCGCCCCTTGCGAGACCCCCTCCCGGGGCCTTAGTATTTAAGGTATCTCGCACGAGGCCAGGTGGGCCCGAGCGCCCGGAGGGAGCGGCAACCATGGACAAGGAACGGGAGAAGGCTCTCAACCTCGCCCTCAGCAGCATCGAGCGTCAGTTCGGTAAGGGTGCGGTGATGCGGTTGGGGTCGGAGCAGGTGTTGGCGTTGGGGTCGGGGGTGATCTCGACGGGGTCGTTGTCGGTGGATGTGGCGTTGGGGGTGGGGGGTGTGCCTCGGGGTCGGGTGGTGG
>JASBRS010000002.1 GCA_030149325.1 Deinococci bacterium | reverse complement strand
CATGCACGGTTTCTACCGCGCGCCCGCGGACCTCCGCGGGATGGCGGCCGGCCGGGCGCGCCCCCTGGGGGCGCGCACGGCTGGCAGGATCGAGGGGGATGCTCCGGCGCCGGGCGCGCTCGCTCAGAAGCGCGACTGGCTGGCCGTGAGCTGGGTGGTCTGTCCGGCTCGGATGTCGAAGCTGCTCACGTAGGTGCGGAAGCCCGGCGCCACCAGGGTGAGCTCGTGCAGGCCGGGATCGAGGTCGGGGACCGTCAGGCGCCCGCTACCGCTGGGGATGGTCCCGACGTTGGTGCCGTCGACGAACACCAGCGCCCCGCCCACGTTGGCCTGGATCAGCAGGCTGCCGGTGGCGCGCCGCAGCGCGCTCGCCACCTGCCGGTCCTCGCCTGCGGCGAGCTGGAAGCTCAGGCGCGCGTCCTCGTAGCCGCCCAGCGTGAAGCGCACGCTGTGGCTTCCCGCGTCGACCGACATGCGGCCGGTGGGGGTGGTCCCGACGTAGCTGCCGTCGAGGTACACCTCGGCCCCGCGGGGGCTGCTGTCGAACGACACCGTGCCCGTGCGATGGATGGCCTGGAGTTGCGCGCGCACCGATTGCGTCTGGCCGGGGCCGACGTTGACGCTGGTCTGGAACGACTCGTAGCCGTCGAGGGTGACGCGCACGTCGTGGCGACCCGGCCGGGCGTTGAAGCTCACCGGCGTGTACCCCACGAAGTCGCCGTCGACGTAGGCGCGTGCGCGCTGCGGACTCGAGTCGATGCGCAGGGTGCCGTAGGCCGGCTGCTGCGGGGCGCTGCCCACGTAGTACAGGGCCGTGTCGGTCACCCAGTCCTGCTGGGGAACGGGCTTGACGACGATGGCGAAGCCGTGGACGAAGCCGTCCTGGCCGCCGCTGCCACTGGCGAACGGATTGCCGGCCGAGAACTGGGCGATCTGGCTGGTGTCCAGCGGGGTCTTGGAGGCGACCGCGATGACCTTGGAGAGCCCGCGCGGTGGCGCCACGGTGAAGGTGTAGCGTGCGCCGGAGGGCGGGAAGGTGCGGCTCTCGCCCGCCTGCAGGAAGTTGTTCTGGCCCGCGGCGTCGAAGCGGTTGGGCAGGATCTGGGTGATCTCCCCGTCGGGCTTGACGCTGAAGAGGTAGACGTAGGAGGCCTTGCTGACGCGCACCGTGATGTGCACGCCCTCCCCGATCTGGTACACCGGCGCCGAGCCCCCCTTGTCGAGGGACACGGACACGTTGAAGTCCGGTGCCGGGCTGGGGTTGACGACGATCGCCTCGGGGCTGATGACGATCTTCTGGGCAAAGGCCAGCGGGACGACGAGCGCGAGAAGTGCGAGGAACTTCCTCATGGCCGGCCTCCTTTCCTAGCCGCGAGGCTAGCACGCACCCCGAGAGGCACGTGATGAAGGATTTAAACCGTCCTTCATTGAGGTCCCTTCATGTACGATGGAGCCGACCGACCCCGTCGCATTGCCCTCGGGGACGCTGTTCGCCGGGTACCGTGGCCCCGCCCCTGGGGCCGGCGCCGGCCCCAGGGGAGCGCCTGCGCACCCCGCTCTCACCGTTCTAGGCGCTGCTCCGCCGATACTCCGGGAGATGACGATGCTCCGAACCACGTTCCGCACCCTCCTGCTGCTCGCCCTGCTGGCGTCCGTGGCGCTCGCCGCCGCTCAGAAGCCCGACGTCGCCAAGGTGCTCGACAACATCGAGGCCGCGGCCAACGCCATCCAGGACACCAGCTTCACCGTCACGGGCAAGCTCGTCGACGCCGACGGCACGGTGATCCCCCTCGAGGTCGACATCCAGGCCATCCCGCCCAAGCACCTGGCCAGTGCCTACATCGTGCAGCCCGATGCCCTGGCCGACAACCAGATCGTGCTCGACGGCAACGTCGTCAAGAACTACACCTTCCTCACCAACCAGGTCACGCTCTTCGACGCCAACGATCCCGACGCCCTGGGCGGCCTGCTTCCGGCCGGGCCCAACGGCCAGGGGTCGCCCCAGATCAGCTTCGACCTCGGCGCCATCTTCAAGGGCTACGACGCCACCATCAAGAACGTCACCAGCTCCGGCGGCGTCGACACCTACCTGCTGGATTTCGCCAACAAGGACGCCGGCGCCACCATCCAGCACGTCGAGGCGACCGTCCCGTCGAACGACTGGCTCCCGCACCGCCTGGTGTTCCTCGACAAGGGCGGGCGCACCGTGGCCGACCTCAACGTGAAGGGGCTCAAGCTCGACCAGGGCCTCGACCCCAAGAAGGTCGCCTACCTGCCGCCCGACGCCGAGGTCATCGACAACCGCAAGCCCTGACCGCCCCCCGGGCGCTCAGCCCATGTCCCCCACCATCCGCTCGGGGACCACGGCGGCGTCGAACTCCTCCGCCGTCAGGTAGCCGAGCTGCAGCGCCGCCTGCTTGAGCGTGAGGCCGTCACGGTGGGCGGTCTGTGCGATCTCGGCCGCCTTGTAGTAGCCGATGCGGGTGTTGAGGGCGGTGACGAGCATGAGCGAGTCGTCGAGGTGCTGCCGGATGCGCTCGCGGTTGGGGGTGATGCCGACCACGCAGTGGTCGGTGAACGACGCGCTGGCGTCGCCCAGCAGGCGCGCGCTCATCAGCAGGTTGTAGATCATCACCGGCTTGAAGACGTTGAGCTGGAAGTGGCCGTGCGTCCCCGCCACGCTCACCGCCGTGTCGTTGCCGATCACCTGGGCGCACACCATCGTCATCGCCTCGGCCTGGGTGGGGTTGACCTTGCCCGGCATGATCGACGAACCGGGCTCGTTGGCGGGCAGGTTGATCTCGCCGATGCCGCAGCGCGGCCCCGACGCCAGCAGCCGCACGTTGTTGGCGACCGCCATGAGGCTGACCGCGACCCGCTTGAGCGCGCCCGAGGCCTCCACCACGGCGTCGTGGGCACTGAGGCTCTCGAACTTGTTGTCGGCGGTCACGAAGGGGTGGCCGGTGAGGTCGGCGATGACCTCGGCGACCCGCCGGTCGAAGCCCGACGGGGTGTTCAGACCGGTGCCGACGGCGGTGCCCCCGAGCGCCAGCTCGCGCAGGTGGATCAGGCTGTGCTCGATCGTCTCGACGCCCTTGCGCACCTGGGTGGCGTAGCCGCTGAACTCCTGCCCCAGCGTGAGCGGGGTGGCGTCCATCAGGTGCGTGCGGCCGATCTTGACGACCTCCTTGAACTCCGCCGCCTTGGCCTCGAGCGCCTGCTGGAGGCGCCGGAGCCGGGGCAGCGTGTGCTCGACGAGCGCACCGTAGGCAGCGATGTGCATGGCGGTCGGGAAGGTGTCGTTCGACGACTGCGACTTGTTGACGTCGTCGTTGGGGTGGATCGGCGTCTTGCTGCCGAGCTCGCCGCCGAGGATCTCGATGGCGCGGTTGGAGACCACCTCGTTGACGTTCATGTTCGATTGGGTGCCCGACCCCGTCTGCCACACCACCAACGGGAAGTGGTCGTCGAGCTCTCCGGCCAGGATCTCGTCACAGACCCGGGAGATGACGTCCACCTTGTCCTGCGGGAAGTCGGCGAGCTCGGCGTTGGTGCGGGCCGCCGCCTTCTTCAGGACCGCGAAGGCCCGGACGACCTCGATGGGCATGCGCTGTCCACCGATGCGGAAGTTCTCGAGCGAGCGCTGCGTCTGCGCGCCCCAGTAGCGGTCGGCCGGCACGCGGACCTCGCCCAGCGTGTCCTTCTCGATGCGGTACTCCATGGTTCCTCCAAGGCACGGCGGTGGCGCCGCGCGATGGTCCATGCTACCGCCGTACCGGGCGCCGCCCGCGCCGGCAGACGGCCCGTGGGGGACTCCGGATCGGCGCTCGGTCGCGCCGTCGGCCCGACGGCTCAGCCGACCGGCAGCGCGAAGCGCAGCGCGTCCGCCAGCCCGTTGCGCCAGTTGGTCCAGTTGTGCCCGGCGTGGCGCTCACGATAGACGTGGTCGAGTCCGTGGGCGGCCAGCGCCCGGGCCACGCGCCGGTTGACGTCGGCGAGCCACTCCAGGGTGCCGCACTCGGCGTACCAACGCAGCCCCGCCGCCCCACCCCGCTCCAACTCCTCGGCGACGAACGACCTCGTGCCGCCGTAGAAGTCGCGCTCCTCCGGGTGGCCCAGGAAGGCGCCCGAGAAGCTGACCACGGTGTCGACGAGCCCGGGCCGGGTGAGGGCCAGGCTAGCGCTGAACAGCCCGCCCAGGCTGGCGCCGAGCGCCGTCAGGCCGCCCTCCGAGGGGTAGCGGCGCCGCAGCTCCGGGAGCAGCTCCTCCTCGACGAAGCTCAGGTAGCCGGGGTGGAAGGCGTACTCGCGCGAGCGCTCCGCCGGCTCGACGAACGCGATGCGCGCCGGCGCCGCCGCTCCCGCCTCGACCAGCACCGCGAGCACGTCGGCGAGGCGGGCGAGGCGATAGAAGGCCACGCCGTCCTGGACCAGCAGCCAGGGCAGGGCGCGCTCGCGGTAGCCGGGCGGCGTCGCCACGATCACCCGCCGCTGCTGCCCGAGCGTGCGGCTCGGCAGCCGCAGCCGGTCGACGTGCACCGGGCTGGCAGGCGCGGGCGGGTCGGCCAGCGCGTCGGGCCGGTAGTCGGGACCGAGCAGGGCGCTGACCTCCGGGTACCAGGGGTTCTCGCCCCGGGTGCGGTTGGCGGGATCGGCGCGCATGCGCCCGTCGGCATCGAGGAAGGCGTACTCGAAGTAGGCGTCGTCCGGCAGCTCGAAGGTGAGCTCGGCGGTCTCGCCGCCGGTCAACGCACGCGGGGAGCGATCCATGTCCGTGAAGTCGGAGACGACGTGCGTCGCCCACGCGGGGATCTCGACGGTCACCTGCATGCGGTCGAGTGTACCCGTCGTCCGCCGCCTGGCCGGTAGGCGTGGCGGGAGGGGCCCGTCGGTGGGGTGCCCTGGTACACTCCGCCATGCCCGCTCACCCGTACGATTCGCTGTCGCTCCAGACGCTCAAGGAGCGACCCAACGCCAAGTGGTCGCGCTTCGGACCCGACGTCCTGGCGCTGTGGGTCGCGGAGATGGACTTCCCCATCGCCGACGCCATCAAGCAAGCGATCGCCGATCAGGTCGCGAGCAACAACCTTGGCTACCTCATGCCCGAGGGGCTGCCGGGCCTGGTGGAGGCCCTGCAGGACCGGCTGGAGCAGCGCTACGCCCTTCGCCCCGAGCGCGAGGACGTACACCTGCTCGGGAGCACCGTCCAGGGGCTGTACCTGGCCGCCACCGCCTTCGCCGGCCCCGGCGACGAGGCGCTCCTGTTGACGCCGCTCTACCCGCCGTTCAAGGCCGCCCTCGAGAACACCGGCCGGGTGCCGGTGGAGGTGCCGATGATCGACGGGCCCGACGGCTATGCCCTCGACCTCGACGCCCTCGAGGCCGCCGTGACTCCGGCCAGCCGCATGTTGATGCTGTGCAACCCGCACAACCCGGTGGGACGCGTCTTCCGCCGCGACGAGCTCGAGGCGCTGGCGGACTTCGCCCTCAGGCACAACCTGTGGATCGTCTCCGACGAGCTTCACGCCGACCTGACGTTCGAAGGCGTCCACCGCCCCATCGCCGGCCTCGACCCGGCGGTGGCCGAGCGCACCCTCACGCTCTACGGCCCCACCAAGGCCTTCAACATCCCGGGCCTGAAGCTGAGCTTCGCCTACAGCAGCAACCACGCCATGCTCGAGCGCATCGGCTACCACGCGCGCGGCGTCGCGCCCGGCCCCAACGTCCTGGCGCAGGCGGCCACCATCGGCGCCTACCGCGGCGCCGGGGCCTGGTTCCAGGACACCCTGGCCTACCTCCAGGCCAACCGCGACCACCTGCTCCAGCGCGTCGCCGCCGACCTGCCGGGCGTCGTCATGCACCGCCCCGAGGGCACCTACCTGGGGTGGCTCGACTTCCGGGCCAGCGACCTGGGGGACGACCCCGCCGAGACGCTGGCGGCCGAGGCCGGTGTGGGACTCAACGGCGGACCCTCGTTCGGGGCCGGCGGCGACGGCTTCGCGCGCCTGAACTTCGCCACCAGCCGCGCCATCCTCGACCGGGCCGTCGACCGCATCGCCGAGCGCGTGGCCCGCGCCCACGCGGTCTGAAGCTCGGCATGCCCGCCGGGGCGGCCGACCCCGCCTACCCGCCCGCCCTGGAGGGCTGCCGACGCTGCCCGCGCCTGGCGGAGTACCGCGAGCGCGTGGGCCGGGAGAAGCGGCGTGCCTACCGGAACGAGGTCTACTGGGCTCGCCCCGTGCCCGGCTTCGGCGACCGCAGCGCGCGCCTGCTGGTGCTGGGCCTGGCCCCCGGCGCCCACGGCTCGAACCGCACCGGGCGGATGTTCACCGGCGACGCCAGCGGCGACTTCCTCTACCCCGCCCTGTACCGCGCCGGCCTGGCATCGCAGCCGCAGGCCGAAGGCCGCGACGACGGCCTGGAGCTGCAGGGTGTGTGGATCACGGCGGCGCTGCGCTGCGTGCCTCCGGGGAACAAGCCGCTGCGCAGCGAGCTGGCGGCGTGCCGTGCCTGGCTCGAGCACGACCTGGCGCAGCTGCCCGACCTCGGCGGCGTGCTGGCGCTGGGCAGGATCGCCCACGACGCCTACCTGGAGCTGCTCTCGGCGCGCGGCCACCCCGTCGTCAAGGCCCGCCACCCCTTCGCCCACGGCGAGCTGCATCGTCCCCCGGGAGGGCTGCCGCTGCTGGACAGCTACCACGTCAGCTTCCAGAACACCAACACCGGCCGCCTCACCGCGGCCATGTTCGACGCCGTGCTGGCGCGCGCGAAGGAGCTCACAGGGGCCTGACGCCGCCGGGGCCGCCGTCGCGATAGAGTCACGCCATGACGCTGGCGACGCTCAACCTCGGTCCGGCGCTGGAACCGGCGCTGGTCTCGGGTCACCCCTGGATCTACCGCAACCACCTCCCCCGGCACCGGCTCAACAGCGGCGACTGGGTGCGCCTGGAGGCCGGGCGCGCGGTGTCGCACGGGCTCTACGACGCCGAAGGAGCCATCGCGGTGCGCCTCTTCGCCCGCGACGCCGTACCCGACACCGATCTCCTTCGCCGGCGGGTGCGCGAGGCGCTGGCGCTGCGCGCGCCGCTCACCGAGCGCACCGACACCGACGCCTACCGCCTCCTGCACGGCGAAGGCGACTTCCTGCCCGCCATCGTGGCCGACCGCTACGGTCGCTTCGCGGCGGTGAAGGCCTACGCCGACAGCGTGACCCGGCTGCTGCCGACGGTGGCGCGCGAGCTCGGGAGCGCGCTCGGCCTCAAGGGCGTGGCCCTGCGCGGCGCCGACGGGCTCGAGCCCCTGTGGGGGGAGCTGCCGCCGCCCGAGGTGAGCGTGACCGAGAACGGCCTGCGCTTCCACGCCGACCTCCGCCGCGGCCAGAAGACCGGGTTGTTCCTCGACCAGCGCGACAACCGCGCCCTGATCCGCGAGCTCGCCGCGGGCCGGAGGGTGCTGAACCTCTTCAGCTACACCGGCGGGTTCAGCGTCTATGCCCTCGCCGGCGGCGCCGAACTGGCGGTGAGCGTCGACGTCGCCGACGCCGCCGTGCGCGAAGCGGACCGGGCGGTGGCCGACAACGGCCTCGAACCCGCGCGTCACCGCGCCGTGGCCGCCGACGTCTTCGACTTCCTACCGCAGCTCGAGCAGCGCGACGAGCGCTACGACCTGGTGATCCTCGACCCGCCGTCGCTGGCGCGCAGCGCCGATCAGCGTCGCCGAGCCCAACGCGCCTACCTGAAGCTCAACCGGGCGGCCTTCGGAGCGGTGGCGCCGGGCGGCCTGCTGGCCACCGCCTCGTGCACGGCGCAGGTGTCGCCCGAAGCGTTCCAGCGCCTGGTGGCCGAGGCGGCGCGCTCGGCCGGGGTCCGGGCCCAGCTGATCGCCGAGCGCGGGCAGCCGCGCGACCACCCGGTGCCGTCGAGCTTCCCCGAGGGGCGCTACCTGAAGTTCCTGGTCTACCGCGTGCTGCCGGCCTGACCCCGCGCCGCAGCTAGCCGCCGAGGGCCGCCACGCGGGCGTCGAACCAGCCACGCAGGTCGGCGAGCACGGCCCGGCGATCGAGGTCGTTGAAGAGCTCGTGGTAGCTCTCGGGGTAGAGCTCGAGCCTCACCATGCCGTCGGGCGCCGCCTGCGCCAGCTCGCGGCTGGCCTGCGGGTCGGCCAGGGCGTCGGCTCCGCCGTGCAGCAGCAGCGTGGGGACCCCCAGGCTCGGCGCGCGGCGCAGCAGCCGCCCGCCGGCCTCGACCATCTCGTGTCCCATGCGCGCCTTGACCCAGCCGGTGTAGGTGAGCGGATCCGAGCGGTAGGCCTCGACCACCGCGGCATCGCGCGACAGCGCAGAGGCGTCGAGCGCCTGCACCGGGAGCTGCGGCAGGCTGGTCGCCAGGCCCGCGGCGAGCCCCGTCAGCCACGCGGGCGGGGGCGTGGTCGGCCGCAGGAAGGGGGCGCTGAGCGCCAGCCCGTCGACCCACTCTGGGTGCTCCAGGGCGAGCTGCAGAGCGATGGCCCCGCCCATGCTGTGGCCCAATACCAGCGCCGGCAGGCCCGGCCGCTCGGCGTGGACGCGTTCGCTCAGGACGGCTGCATCGGCCACGTAGTCGTCGAAGCGGCGCACGTCGGCGCGGCGTCCGGGGCTGTGGCCGTGGCCGCGCAGATCGAACGCCCATACCTCGATGCCGGCCTCGGCCAGGCTGCGCGCGACCGCCCCGTAGCGGCCAGCGTGCTCGGCGTAGCCGTGGATCAGCAGGCAACTCGCGCGCGGCTGCTCGACCTGCCAGAGGTAGAGGGCGAGCTCGAGCCCGTCGGCGGTGCTCAGCGTGCGTCGTCCCGTGGGCATGGCCGGCTACGCCTCCTCGAGGGAGACCTCGACGTCCTCCATGACGGGGTTGGACAGCACCTTCTCGGCGATCTCGCGCACCTGGCGCTCGACCTCGGCGCGTTCGCCCTCCAGCACAAGCTCGATGCGCTTGCCGACGCGCACGTCGGAGACGTTGTCGTTGCCGAGGCGGCGCAGGGTCGCCTCGACAGCACGCCCCTGCGGATCGAGGATCGAGCGCTTGAGCAGCACGTCGACCACGGCGCGGTAGCGCATCACGCTCACGCGTCCGCTCCCGCGATCGGCCGAGGCTCGGCGCCCTCGACGACCCTCCGGTAGACCTCCTGGTAGGCCTCCTCGACCGAGCCCAGGTCGCGCCGGAAGCGGTCCTTGTCGAGGCGCTCGCCGCTGGCGAGGTCCCACAGCCGGCAGGTGTCGGGGCTGATCTCGTCGGCCAGTACGATGTCGCCGTCGGCGGTGCGGCCGAACTCGAGCTTGAAGTCGACCAGCTCGAGGCCGCGCTCCTCGAAGTAGGGCAGCAGCGTGTCGTTGACGGTCGACGCCAGCTCGAACAGGTCCTCGAGCTCGTCGGGCGTCGCCAGGCCCAGCGCCACGGCAGTGGCGTCGTTCAGGGGCGGATCGCCGAGCTCGTCGCTCTTGTAGCACCACTCGATGACGATGGGATCGAGCTCGAGGCCCTCGTCGACGCCGTAGCGCTTGGCGAACGAGCCGGCCGCCCGGTTGCGGACGATCACCTCGATGGGGATGATCTCGACGGCCCGAACGAGCTGCTCGCGATCGGAGATGCGCTCGAGGAAGTGGGTGGGCACGCCGTGCTCGGCGAGCATCTCGAACAGCACGCTCGACACCGCGTTGTTCACCACACCCTTGCCCTGGATGGTGCCGCGCTTGAGCGCGTTGTACGCGGTGGCGTCGTCCTTGTACTCCACGACGTAGCGCTGCTCGTCGTCGGTGGCGTACACCTTCTTGGCCTTGCCTTCGTAGCGCATCGCGCCTCTGCGGGGAGCCGTCACGCCCGGATGATAGCAGGTCGGCCGCGGGAGCCGCGGGCGCGTCGCCGCGGGTGCGGACCGCCGCCGATCGCAGCCCGGAGCCGGAGCGCCCGCCGCCGCACCCGCGAGCACGAGGTTCTCCCCCGGGGCGGCTCGCTACAGCCCGAAGCGGGCGTAGACGGCGTCGACGTGGCGCAGGTACCAGGCCGGGTCGAAGGCGCTCGCCAGCTCCTCGGCGGTCAGCGGGTTGGCCGCGTCCTCCTCCAGCAGGCTGCGCAGGTGGCGACCGCTCTCCCAGCTCCGCAGGCTGTTGCGCTGCACGATGTCGTAGGCGTCCTCGCGGCTGAGGCCGTGGTCGATGAGCTTGTGCAGCACGCGCTGCGAGTACACCAGGCCGTGGAGCAGGTCGAGGTTGGCACGCATGCGCTCCTCGTCGACCACCAGGTCGTTCAGCACGCGGGTCAGGCGCCGCGTGGCGTAGCTCGCCAGCGTGGTCGAGTCCGGAAGGATGACGCGCTCGACCGAGCTGTGGCTGATGTCGCGCTCGTGCCACAGGGCCACGTTCTCGAGCGCCGCCTGCAGGTTGCCGCGCAGCAACCGCGCCACGCCGGCGAGGTTTTCGCTGGCGATCGGGTTCTTCTTGTGGGGCATGCTGGAGCTGCCGGTCTGGCCGCGCCCGAATCCCTCCTGCGCCTCCCGCACCTCGCTGCGCTGCAGGTGCCGGATCTCGAGCGCCACGCGCTCGATGGTGGTCCCCAGGATCGCCAGCGCGCTCATCAGCTCGGCGTGGCGGTCGCGCGCCACGGTCTGGTTGGTCACCGGATCGGCGGTCAGCCCCAGGCGCTCGGCCACCCGCGCCTCGACCTCGGGGGGCACGTGGGCGTAGGTCCCGACCGAGCCCGACAGCATCGCCACCGCGATGCCGCCCTGCGCCCGGCGCAAGCGGGCCTCGTCGCGCTGCAAAGCGCTCAGGAAGTTCAGGAACTTCAGGCCGAAGGTCATCGGCTCGGCGTGGATGCCGTGGGTGCGCCCGATGCAGGCGGCGTGCTTGTAGCGCACGGCCTTCTCCCGCAGCGCCTCGGCGAGCGCCGACACGTCGGCCAGCACCAGGTCGAGCGCCTCGCGCAGCAGCAGGTTCTGGGCCGTGTCGACCACGTCGGTGCTGGTGAGGCCCAGGTGCAGGAAGCGCCCCGGCTCGCCCACCCGCTCGACGACGGCGCGCGTGAACGCCACGATGTCGTGGCGGGTGACGGCCTCGATGGCCTCGACGCGGGCGACGAAGGCGTCGTCGATGGGCTGCTCGGCGAGGGCGCGTTCGATGGCCTCGGCGGTGCCGGCCGGGACCTCGCCCAGGGCCTCCCAGGCCTCGGTGGCCGCCAGCTCCACCCGCAGCCAGGCCTGGTAGCGTGCGGTGCCCCCCCACAGCCGCTGCATCTCCGGAGTGGCGTAGCGCTCGATCATGCAGCGAAGCTACCACGGGGTCACGACGCGATCGTCGGTCACGGGTAAGCTGGGGCATGCGTTCTCCCCGCTGGGCCCTCCCGGCCGCGCTGGCCGTGCTGCTCCTCGTCGCGATGGCCATGACCAACCCCGACCGCCACGCCTTCGCGACCGCCTACGCCGACCGCCTGAACCGCGACGTCACCGCCCACAGCGGCCTCAGCGGCCCCTTCGGTGAGCTGCTGGGGGGCCTCACCCAGAACGCCCTGGAAGGCGCCCTGGCGGCGCAGGCGCGTCGCCAGAACTACCTCGTCGCCAGCGTCTACACGGTGCCGATGTCCGGGCCCGACCTGCGGGCGCTGGGCCTGTTGGGACACTTCATCACGCTGCAAGAACCCTCCATGCGCTGAGCCCGGCCGCGCCCGCCCGCTCGCCCCCCTACCGGTCCCGGTCGAGTCGCACGAGCGCCGCCCTGGACGGCGTTCCGGGCACCAGCCTCGGTTTGCGCGGGGCGCCCTGGGATGGTAGACTCGTGCGTTGGCCCGGAGCCGGTCGGAGCCGCTCCCCGAGCGCGTTCCGGCGCGCGGGCCGGGTGAACGAGGAGGCATCACTTGAACGAGGGTCAGGTCGTTCCGGTCCAGATCACGGACGAGATCAAGACGAGTTTCATCAACTACGCCATGTCCGTCATCGTCGACCGGGCGCTCCCCGACGTGCGCGACGGCCTCAAGCCGGTGCAGCGGCGCATCCTCTACGCCATGCAGCGCATGGGGCTGGCGTCGGACCGCAAGCACTCCAAGAGCGCGGGCGTGGTCGGCGAGGTCATCGGCAAGTACCACCCGCACGGCGACGCCGCGGTCTACGACGCCATGGTGCGCCTGGCCCAGCCCTGGAACCTGCGCTACCCGCTGGTCCACGGCCAGGGCAACTTCGGTTCCATCGACGGCGACCCGGCCGCCGCCTACCGCTACACCGAGGCGCGCCTGACGCAGGTCGCCGAGGCGATGCTGGCCGACATCGACAAGGAGACGGTGGACTTCCGCGAGAACTTCGACGGGACCACCCAGGAACCCAACGTCCTGCCCGCTGCCGTCCCCAACCTGGTGGTCAACGGCGCCTCCGGCATCGCCGTGGGGATGGCCACCAACCTGGCGCCCCACAACCTCACCGAGGTCGTCGACGGGCTCGTCGCCATGATCGACGACCCGGCCATCGACGCCGCCGGCCTGATGCAGCACATCAAGGGCCCCGACTTCCCCACCGGCGGCATCATGGGGCGCGAGGGCATCCGGCAGGCCTTCGAGACCGGCCGGGGCAGCATCCGCGTGCGCGGGCGCGCCCGCATCGAAGAGCGCAACAACCGTCACTCCATCGTCGTCACCGAGATCCCCTACCAGGTCAACAAGACCTCGCTGATCCAGACGGTGGCCGGCCTGGTGCGCGCCAAGAAGATCGAGGACATCGCGCAGTTGCGCGACGAGTCCGACCGGCAGGGCATGCGCATCGTGTTCGAGCTCAAGCGCGGCTCGGTGCCCGAGCTGGTGCTCAACCAGCTCTACAAGTTCACGCAGCTCCAGAGCACCTTCGCCGTCAACAACGTGGTCATCGTCGAAGGCTCGCCACGGGTGTTGCCGATGCGGGAGATGCTGCGCCACTACCTCGAGCACCGCTCCGGCGTGGTGCGCCGGCGCAGCGAGTTCGAGCTCCGCAAGGCGCGCGAGCGGGCGCACATCCTCGAGGGCTACCTGATCGCGCTCGACAACCTCGACGCCGTCATCGCCCTGATCCGCTCGTCGAAGGACGGCCCCGAGGCCCGCGAGGGTCTGATGCGCGAGTTCGGCCTCTCCGAGGCGCAGGCGCAGGCCGTGCTCGACATGCGCCTGCAGCGCCTGACCGGCCTCGAGCGCGACCGCATCCAGGAGGAGTACCGCGAGCTCCAGGAGGAGATCGCCCGGCTCGAGCTCATCCTCACCGAGGAGGCCGAGCTGTGGCGCGTCATCCGCGAGGAGCTGCTCGACGTCAGGCAGCGCTTCGGTGACGTCCGCCGCACCGCCATCGCCGATCTCTCCGACGACATCTCCAAGGAGGACCTGATCGCCGAGGAGAACGTGGTGGTGACGCTGACGCGCGGCGGCTACATCAAGCGCACGCCGATCACCAGCTACCGCGCCCAGGCGCGGGGCGGGCGCGGCGTGTCGGCGCAGCGCGCCAAGGAGGACGACGTCAACTCCTTGCTGCTGGTGGGGTCGACGCACGACTACCTGCTCTTCTTCACCGACCGCGGACGCGTCTACCGCGAGAAGATCTACGACCTCCCCGAAGCGGAGCGCGGCGCGCGCGGCAACCACATCCGCAACATCCTGCCGCTGGACGAGGGCGAGACCGTCCAGACGGTGCTGGCGCTGAAGAGCTTCGACATCGACGGCTACTTCGTGTTCGCGACCCGGCAGGGGCTCATCAAGCGCACCGCCATCCGCGAGTACGGCAACATCAACGCCTCCGGGCTCATCGCCATCAACCTGCTCGAGGGCGATGCCCTGGTGGCGGTGCGGATCACCGACGGCGCCGCCGACATCGTGCTGGGCACGCGCGGCGGGCAGGCCATCCGCTTCTCCGAGGACGACGTCCGCGAGACCGGCCGCGCCACCCAGGGGGTCATCGGCATCCGCCTGAAGAAGGTCGACGAGGTCGTCAGCCTGGCCGCCATCTCCGACGACGACAAGGAGACGGCGGAGCTGCTGAGCGTCACCGAGTACGGCTTCGGCAAGCGCACCGGCCTGGAGGAGTACCCGCTGCAGGGTCGCGGTGGCCAGGGTGTCATCACCCACAAGCTCACCGACCGTACCGGCGCCATGGTCAGCCTCAACCACGTGCTGGGCGAGGAGGAGCTGTTCGTGCTGTCGCAGAACGGCATCCTCATCCGCACCAAGGTCGATCAGGTCAGCAGCTACGGTCGCTCGTCGCAGGGCGTGACCATCCAGCGCATGGGCGAGGGCGACGCCGTGGTCGCCGCGATGGTGATGCCCGACGAGGAGGACCTCGAGCGCGGGATGGACGAGCGCAAGGGCACCAAGGCGTGAGGGCGGGCGTCCGTCCCGACGCCGGAACCCAGGACGGCGGCGCCTCACGGCCCGCCGTCCTGCTCGATTGCGACCCCGGGCACGACGACGCCCTGGCGATCCTGCTGGCCGGCGCCACCACCGAGCTGGTGGGCATCACCGCGGTCAGCGGCAACGCGCCCCTCGAGCGCACGCTCCACAACGCCCTGATCGTCACGCAGATCGCCGGCCTGGACGTCCCGGTCGTCGCCGGCGCCGACCGGCCGCTGGTAGCCGAGCCCCGCCACGCCGCCTTCATCCACGGCGAGAGCGGCCTCGACGGGCCCGAGCTGCCACCGCTGACGCGCGAGCCCGCCGGCGGGTCCGCCGTGCGCTTCCTGCTCGAGGCCGCTTCGGCTCGCGACGACCTCTGGCTGGTGGCCACCGGGCCGCTCACCAACGTCGCGCTGGCGCTCCGGGAGGATCCGTCGCTGGCCGGCCGGCTGCGCGGCATCAGCCTGATGGGCGGCAGCTACGGGCCCGGCAACGTTACCGCCGCCGCCGAGTACAACATCTTCGCCGACCCCGAGGCCGCCGCCATCGTGTTCGACTCCGGCGCCCGGCTGGTCATGGCGGGGCTCGACCTGACCCACCGCTTCCGCATCGACGCCGAACGGCAGGCGGCACTGCGCGCCCTGCCGGGAGCCGCGGCGCGCTTCGCGGCCGAGCTGATGACCGCCTACGGCGACGCCTACGCCCGCAGCTTCGGACCCGACGTGGGCGTGCCGCTCCACGATCCCTGCGCCGTCCTGGCGGTGACGCACCCCGAGCTGTTCGAGGTCGAGCTGCGCCACGTGGCGGTGGAGCTCACGGGCACCCACACGCGCGGCATGACGGTGGTCGACCGTCGCCCGGGCGAGCGCGGCGCCGAGCCGAACGTCGAGGTTCTGACCGACCTCGACCACGCCACCGCCTTCGCGACGCTCGCCGCGGCCCTGGCCGGCTACGCGTGAGCGCGTCCGGCACGGCTCTAACCACGGCGGCGGCCGCGGTTGGGTACAGTGGCGGGAGGACGGCGGCCGCCGCCTGCGAGCCATGATCCAGTTCCACCACGTCACCAAGACCTACCCGCGTACGCACACGCACGCCCTGCGTGACGTCGACTTCGAGGTCAAGAAGGGCGAGTTCGCCTACATCACGGGGCACTCCGGGGCCGGCAAGTCGACGCTGCTGTCGCTGCTGCTTCGGCGCATCCTGCCGACCGAGGGGCACGTGTACGTGGCGGGTCAGGACATCACGCGGCTCCGCGAGCGCCGGCTGCCGCACCTGCGCCGCGCCATCGGCATGGTGTTCCAGGACCACCGGCTGCTGTCGCACCTGTCGGCCCTGGAGAACCTCACCTTCGCGCTGCGCGCCACCGGCAACCGCGGCAACATGGAGCAGCGGGCGTTGCTGGCCCTGCGCCAGGTGGGCCTGGCCCACAAGCGCAAGGCCTTCCCCATCGAGCTCAGCCTGGGCGAGCAGCAGCGCGTGGCGATCGCACGCGCCATGGTCACCAACCCGCCGCTGCTGCTGGCCGACGAGCCCACCGGCAACCTCGACCCCGACACCGCCATGGAGATCCTCGAGCTCCTCAACGACGTCAACATCAAGGGCACCACCGTCATCGTCGCCACCCACTCCCGCGACCTGGTCGATCGCTTCAAGCGCCGCACGCTGGTGCTGCGCAACGGCGAGCTGGTCCGCGACGACGACCGTGGCGGCTACTCGCTCTGATCCACCGACGCTGCGAAGGCTGGGCCCGGGCGACGAGCCGCAGCTGTGGTCGCTGCGTGCCCGCGCGCTGAGCGAGAGCCCCCGCGCCTTCGGCCGGCACCCCGACGAGCACCCCGACCTGACGACCTTCCGGAGCGTGCAGGCGGCGCGCTGGGAGGACCCCGACCAGCGCGCCCTCGGCGCCTTCGCCGCCGATACTCTGGTGGCGATGGCCTACGTGGTGCGTTCGAGCGGCCTCAAGGTCCGCCACCGCGCCAGCCTCTACGGCTTCTACGTGGCACCGGAAGCGCGCCGCCGGGGCGTAGGCAGGGCCCTGCTCCGCGCCGCTGTCGACGAGGCCGCTGACCTCGGGGCGGAGTTGCTCGAGCTCACCGTCACCGAAGGCAACGAGGCGGCGCTGACGCTGTACCGGAGCGAGGGCTTCACGCCGTGGGGCGTGCAGCCCCGTGCTCTGCGGGTCGACGGCGAGGACCTCGGCGAGGTGTGGATGACCCGTCCCGTCGGGACGTCGGGGCCGCAGCCGCGCTAGAGCGTGGTGACGGTGTAGTCGAGCCTCTCCTCGGAGAGGATCATCTCCAGGAACTGCAACTGGCCCAGGGCGTCGATCATGGCGAAGCCGTGGTCCTTGTCGATGTAGATGCCGTCCTTCATGACGGTGTGCCCGTAGACCCCGAAGCGGTGGCCCGACTGCTGCACCAGCTCGGGCTTCTTGTACCACCAGGTCTTGGTGTCGCCGTCGTGATAGAAGAAATCGTCGAAGTACTGCATGCCCGGCAGGGGCCCGGCGTGGGCGAAGTGCACGCCGTAGAACACCCGCTCGCGGGCGAACGCCTCGAACCAGGCCGCCAGGTCCTCGGGCAGCGCCAGGCCACCGCGCTCGGGGTTGAACTCGTCGTGCTTCAGACCGCCGCGCGTGGCGAGCTCGTAGTTGTGCTTGAGCGCCACCTCGTCGTGGTTGCCGAGGATGACGGTGACGTTGCCCATCGCCTGGTCGACGAAGCGCTTGAAGCGGTAGAGCTCGCGGATCTGGGCCTTGGCCGCGCGCCTCAGGTGATCGCCGTCCTGGGGGTCGTAGGGTTCCACCCCGACGGCGTTGGCGTAGGCGCGCTCGTCCTTGTAGTGCACCAGGTCGCCGACGCAGACCACCTGGTAGCGGCCCTCGATCACCGCCGGGGTCGGTTCGTAGCTCGGGGTGCAGGCGGCCGAGGCCTTCAGCACCCGCCACAGCTCGGGCCACTGCCCGTGGACGTCGCCGACCGCGATGACCTTGATCATCGCGGCCCTCCTGCGCGCCCGCGGCGGGCCGGGCCGGTCATGACACGGGGCTCCGCTCCAGCAACAGCTCGCGCAGCTCGCGGTAGAGCCTGCGGGCGTCCTCGGGGGTCCGGCCGTAGCCACCGTGCGCGACCACCACGCCGGCAGCCTGCCGCCCCAGGCCCTCCGCCCTCAGGCGGTCCATGAGCCGCTCGATGGCTTGCTGACCCTCGCTGCGGGGGCCGGTCGGGGGGGGCGGTGCGTCGTCGTCGCCGGCGACCGAGGGACGGGTCTCCGTGGCCGCGGGGGCGACCCCGCTGGAAGCGGCATCGGCGTCGGGCAGGGCGTCGGGCAGGGCGTCGGCCTCGGCGCTCGCCCCGGGATCGAGCTGGGTCGGGGGAGGGTCGTGGGCGTCGGGCTCGGGGTCCGCCGCGTCGGGTCCGGGCCCGGCTCCGAGGACGACCTCGGGAAGGTAGAGGGGGTCGGCGGTATCGGTGTCGACGTCGACCCAGGCGCCCTCGACCGCCGGCGGCACCATGCCGAACAGCGCCGCCGCCCGGCCGAAGGCCCAGGCGCACACGCGCTGCGGGTCGACGCGTCCGTCGAACGAACGCGCTGCCGCGCTCTTGCGCACCCCGAGGACCTCGAGCTCGCACAGCACGGCGTCGGCTCCGAGCGGGGTCAAGCGCTTCGACCACCCCTCGATGCCGAGCACTTCGTCGAGCCGTCGGGTCACAGCGTCCTCATCCAGCACGGGCTCGAGCCGCCCCGTCCTGCCCTCGGGGTCGAGGCGAGCGACCCGCCACTCCAGGGCTTGGGGAGGGAACGGTGCCGCGAGTCGAGCCCATTCGTCGCGCCGCATCGGCCCACTATACCAAGGGCCCGGAGACGACCAGGATGAGGTTTTCCTCGTCCCGCAGGGCCACCATCGGCTGCGCGGCGCTCCGCATCCGAGGCGCTGCGCGGATGTCGGTGCTGTAAGGTGGAGCCATGCAGACGTGCCTTGCTCGACGCGCATCGGACGCCCGGACGTCCCGTCCGCCGGCGGCGCGCGTGGCGGCCCGTGCCATCACGGGCGCCGGCGCGACCTCCACCCTGGCCACCTCGCGCGAGGCGACCCTGCGCCGCCGACCCGCGGTCGCCCGCTCACGGCGCCGGGTGGCGCTGCTCCTCCTGGCGCTGGCGGCGGTGCTGTCGGCAGCGGCGTTCGCCCAGCAGGGGCCGGTGGTGACGCTCAACGGCAACGTCCTGCACACCGGCGACACCGTCGCCCTCGATGCCAGCGCGCTCCGCCCCAGCACCGACTACGCGGTGGTGATCACCGCCCCCGACGGCAGCTCGCAGCGTCAGGCGGTCCGTTCCGACGCCTCCGGCAGCCTGCACTTCGAGCACGTGCTCGATCGCGCCGGCGACTGGACGCTTCGGCTGAGCGGGCCGGGCATCGACGCGCCCTTCCAGGTCCAGGTCTCGCAGCAGTCCAACCAGCAGCCCAACGGCACCGCTGCGCCGGCCCCCACATCGCCGCCGGCCACGACACCGTCCACACCATCCCCGTCGGCTCCAGCGACGCCCACTCCGTCCCCGTCCACGCCGACCCCGAGCCAGCCCGACACCACGACGCCTGCGACACCGGCGACGCCCGCCGCCCCGCAGCCGCCGGGCACCGCCAGCGTCGCGCCCATCCTGAGCATCGACGGCGGCAGCCTGGTCGCCACCCTCGACGGCGCCGAGGCCTGGCGCCTCGACTTCCCGGCCGACAGCGGCGACACCGCCGGCGCGGTGCTGGCGGGCGGCCACATCTACCTCGGCCACGGCAACAGCGTGCTGGTGATCGACCCGACCGACGGCCGCGTCGCTGCCCGCTACCCCCTGCCGGCGCAGGTCGTCGCCATCGAGGCGTCGGACAGCGGCGCCAAGGCGACGGTGGCGTTCCAGAGCGGTGCCCGGCAGACCCTGGAGGTGAACGCCTCGGGTACGCTCGGGACGGTACGCTTCGGCACCGACCCGGCGATGTTCGGGTGGTTGCGTCACGAGGCCGACGTCGCCGACCCGGCGCAGCGCCTGCGCCAGGACCCCACCAACCCCTGGCTCTACGTGGCGGTCGCCAAGCTGGCCAGCGACACCGCCTCGGCCGACGCCGCGTACCAGCAGGCGCTCGACCACGCCACCACCTTCTACGACCGGGCCCAGCTCGCCCAGGTCCTCTACGCCGCCGGCCGCAACGACCTGGCCAACCGGGCCATGGACGCTTCGTTGCGCGACTACGTCGAGCGCGGCTACACCGCCGGTCTGCTCGGCGACGCGACCCTGCGCGACGCCTACGGCTTCCCCCTCGGCACGTTCCAGCGCGATGTCGCCAACGGCGAGCTGCAGGCGGCGGCCTTCTGGGCCCCCTGGGTCTACCGGCTCAGCAGCCCCGAGGTGCCCGCCACCCAGGCGGCCCTCCTCGACTACAGCCGCGCCCTGCGCGCCGACGGCCAGCGCAGCGAGGCCTCGCTGTGGCGAGCGCGCGCCCACGAGGGCGGCGGCTTCCGGCTCGGGCGGGCCCTCGGCCGCGCCGCTCAGGCGCTGGGGCACGCCGGTTGGTACGGCGTCGCCGCCCTGTTGCTGGCCATGCTGTTCCTGCACTTCACCCTGGTAGCCAAGTACTGGCGCCCGCAGTCGCTGGCGCTCAAGCAGCGTCGCGAGGGCGGCAGCTCGACGGGCCGGGTGCCGCGCCTGTTCGCGATCCGCTACTACAGCTTCACCGAGAAGCTGGTCCTGGTCCTGACCTTCGCGGTCGTCCTGGCGTTGTCGAGCCTGGCGGGCTGGGCCACGCGCGGCGATCGCCTGCCCACCGCCTGGCGCAGCGGCACGCTCGCCAGCGTGCCCGCACGCGACGCCCTGGCCACCGCCCTGCGACCCGGCCCGGTGTCCGACTTCGTGACCGGCTACGCGGCCCAGGTGGCCGGCGATGCGGCGGCCGCGACGCAGGCCTACCAGGCGGCCGGCGACTTCGCCCCGGCGCTCAACAACCTGGGCGCCCTGAAGGGCGAGGACGCGCTCTACCAGCAGGCCTTGGACGTGGCGGCCGACCTCCCCGAGGCGCTCTTCAATCTCGGGCGCGGGACCGACCCCTCGCGCCTGCACGCCGCCTACGCCAAGACCGCGCCGCTGCTCGTCGCCCCCAGCGACACGCAGCTCCGCGCGGCCGTGGCCGGGAGCTTCCAGGACGCCCTGGCATCGGCCTTCACCAACCCCTGGAGCGAGCTCACGGGCTTCGTGCCGCTGGCCGTACCCGGTTGGGTGTGGGACGTCCTGGTGGTACTCTTCCTGGCCTGGGCGGCCGTCACCATCGTCTCCCTGGTGGTGCCGCGGGCGCGGCTGGCACGCAACGCGCCCCGTACCGCCGTCTACCACCTGCTGGCCCTGCTGATCCCCGGCAGCGGCCTCGCCGACGAGCTGTGGGGCGTGCTGCTGCTGGTGCCGTGGGCAATCTTCGGCCTCGACGCGCTGCTCCACCTGCTGACGCTGGGCGCGCCGCCGACGATGCCGCTCGCCACCGACACCACCGCCCTCATCGTCATCTACGTCCTCAACGTGGTGTCGTTCTTCGTCGAGTTCGCGTCGTACCGCCGGCGCATGAACGACCTCAAGCGCACGCACCCCGACACCGCACGGGCCTACGGCATGCGCGTCCCCGAACGCGCCGCAGAGTGAACCGCGGAGTGAGCCGCTGAGCCAGCGGTGGGCGAACGAAGTGCCGGCCGGGGCGGCCACCGGCTACCTGCTGGTGGCCGTCGCGGCGGTGCTGTGGGGGATGCTCGGCGTCTTCGCCAAGGGCATCCTCGACGCGGGGGTAGGGCCGCTGGAGGTGTCGTTCTGGCGGGCCGCGCTCGCCGGCGGGGCCTTCCTCGCCCACGCCCTGGCACGCGGGGGGTTGCGGCTCGAGCGGCGCTCCGACGCCCTGCCCTTCCTCGGCTTCGCCCTGGTCGGCGTCACCCTCTTCTACGCTTCGGTCAACCTCTCGATCGAAGCGGGCGGGGTCAGCCTCGAGGTCATCCTGCTCTACAGCGCGCCCGCCTTCGTGACGGTGCTGGCGGCGTTGCTGCTGCACGAGCGCCTCACCGCCGGGAAGCTGACGCTGGTGGCACTGGCGACGCTGGGCGTGGCGCTGGTGGCGCGCGGGGGCGGCACCGGCATCGACGTGAACCCGCGGTCGGTGGGCTGGGGGCTGGCGTCGGGACTCTCCTACGCCAGCTACTACATCTTCGGGAAGTGGGTGCTGGCCCGCTACCGGCCCGTCACCATCTACGCCCTGGTGCTGCCGGTCGGCGCCCTGGGGTTGCTGCCGCTGGTCCACTTCGAGCCCAAGGACGCCCGCACCTGGGCGCTGCTGGCGGCCCTGGCGCTGGTCAGCACCTACCTCGCCTACCTGGCCTACTACACCGGCCTGAAGCGCATCGAAGCGTCGCGCGCGGTGCTGGTGGCGACGGTGGAGCCGCTGGTGGGGACCTCGTTGGCGGCGCTGCTGTTCGGCGAGCGCTTCGGGGCGTGGGGGCTGGTGGGGGCCGCGCTGGTGCTGGTGTCGGCGCTGCTCTCGGCCCTGCCGGCGCTGCCGCGCCGGGCGCTGGAACGCCGAGCCCTGGAGCTGCGCCGGGCGCGCTCCGGGGCCGATCGGCAGCCGACCGGCAGCCGCGACGACGCCTCCGCGGAAGCGCCGCCCCCCGAGGGTCGCGATGCGCCTTGACCCCCCTTCGGGGCGGTGCTAGAGTTGCATCGTTATCGGTGGCCATGCATAATGCTTCGCCACCGCGAATCGAACCCGATGCGCACCACCCTGACCCACCCCCGCGTCCGACGCTGAGCCGCTCCTGAGGAGCGGAAGCAGCATCGTGGCGGCCCGCGGGGCCCCGGTCGGGGTCGTGTTCTGTAGGAGGCAGGCATGCAGCACCAGACCGAAGCCATCAAGAAGGTGGTCCTCGCCTATTCCGGCGGGCTCGACACCTCGGTGATCCTGCACTGGATCAAGCAGACCTACGGCGCCGAGGTCGTGGCCTTCACCGCCGACGTCGGCCAGGGCGAGGAGGTGGCCGAGGCCCGCGAGAAGGCGCTGCGCACCGGCGCCCTCCAGGCCTACGCGGTCGACCTGCGCGAGGAGTTCGTGCGCGACTTCGTGTTCCCGGTGCTCCGCGCGGCCGCCATCTACGAGGGCTACTACCTGCTGGGAACGTCGTTCGCCCGGCCCCTGATCGCCAAGAAGATGGTCGAGATCGCCGCGGCCGAGGGCGCCGATGCGGTCGCCCACGGCGCCACCGGCAAGGGCAACGATCAGGTCCGGTTCGAGCTGTCGGCCTACGCCCTCAACCCCGACATCAAGGTCATCGCGCCGTGGCGGTTGTGGGACCTGCGAGGCCGCGAGGACTGCATCGTCTACGCGGGTCAGCACGGCATCGACGTGCCGGTCACCAAGGAGAAGCCCTACTCCATGGACGCCAACGCCTACCACATCAGCTACGAGGGCGGCGTGCTGGAGGACCCCTGGAACGCGCCCCCCAAGGGCATGTGGCGCCGCACCGTCGACCCCGAGGACGCCCCCGACGAGCCGGAGGTGATCACCCTCGCCTTCGAGCACGGCACCCCGGTGGCCATCGACGGCGAGCCGCTCGGCCCCGCCGCCCTCCTCGACCGTGCCAACGCCCTGGCCGGGCGCCACGGCATCGGGCGGGTCGACATCGTGGAGAACCGCTTCGTGGGCATGAAGTCGCGGGGCTGCTACGAGACCCCCGGCGGCACGCTGCTCTACCACGCGCACAAGGCCATCGAGTCGCTCACGCTCGACCGCCAGGTCCTGGAGCTCCGCGACGAGCTCGTGCCGCGCTACGCCGCCGCGGTGTACAACGGCTTCTGGTTCGCGCCCGAGCGCGAAGCCCTGCAACGGCTGATGGACGACATCCAGCAGCCGGTGAGCGGCGAGGTCCGGGTCAAGCTCTACAAGGGCACGGTCACCGTGCTCGGTCGCCGCTCGCCCAACAGCCTCTACCGCCAGGACGTCGTCACCTTCGAGGAGGACGACGTCTACCACCAGGCCGACGCCGACGGCTTCATCAAGCTCAACGCGCTGCGGCTGCGCATCGCCCGGCAGTTGCGCGACCGGGCCGACGAGCCGTCCCCGGCATCGTGAGCGCCCCGCACGCCGAGGAGCTGGGATGAGCCTGCCCGACATGGCTCCGGTGTCCGGCCGCGACGCCGTGGCACGCGCCCGTGTTCGGTGGGCGGGGCTCGCCGACCTGGAGGCGCTGTGCGAGCTGTTCCAGGCCTCGCGGCCCGACGCCGGCTACGACGAGGCCGAGATGGCGGCGTGGCTCGAGCACGGCGGCGCCATCGTGCTCGAGTCGGAAGGGCGCGCGCTGGCGGCCCTGCGGTGGCGCGAGGAGGACGGCGGCTGGCGGGTCGATCCCGTCGCCAGCCGTCCCGAGGAGCGCGGCAACGGCTACGGCCGCTGGCTCATGACCAAGGTGGAGGCCTACGCCATCCGCGCCAACATCGCCACCCTCACGCTCGACGCGCCGTCACCGGAGACGGTCGCCTACTACCGGCGGATGGGCTACCGCCCCGCCCACCCCGGCGAGGACGACGGCGCCACCATGGTCAAGCGCGTCGGCGGGACCTGGCAGGTGCAGGAGGACCCGCGTTGAGCGGCGCCGACCGCGACGACCCCGCCGCCCCGACCCCGAAGAGCGCCGGCGGGGACGGCCGCATGTGGGGCGGACGCTTCCAGGAGGCCACCGACGCCCTGGTCCAGCGCGTCAACGCCTCGGTCGACGTGGACCGGGCCCTGGCCGAGGAGGACATCGAGGGCTCGCTGGCCCACGCCGCCATGCTGGCCGCCCAGGGGATCCTCAGCGATGAGGACGAGGCTGCCATCCGGGAGGGGCTCGAGGCCGTGCGCGCCGACATCCGCGCTGGCCGCTTCGAGTGGCGCGAGGACCTCGAGGACGTCCACATGAACATCGAGCGGGCGCTGACCGGCCGCATCGGCCCGGCCGGAGGACGGCTGCACACCGCGCGCAGCCGCAACGATCAGGTGGCCACCGACCTGCGCCTCTACCTGCGGCGGCGCCAGCGCGCGCTGGAGGAGCTGCTGCTCGGGCTGCGCGGCACCCTGGTGGAGCTCGCCGAACGTCACCTCGACGTGATCCTGCCCGGCTACACCCACCTCCAGGTGGCCCAGCCGGTCCGCCTGGCCCACCACCTGCTGGCCTACGCCGAGATGTTCGCGCGTGACCAGGGGCGGCTGGCCGACGCCCGGGCGCGGACCAACGTCAGCCCGTTGGGGGCCGGCGCCCTCGCCGGCACCGGCTTCCCCATCGACCGGCACCTCACCGCCCGCACGCTGGGCTTCGACGAGCCCAGCCGCAACTCGCTCGACGCCGTCTCCGACCGCGACTTCGCGCTGGAGACGCTGGCCGCGCTGGCGATCCTGATGATGCACCTGTCGCGGCTCAGCGAGGAGCTCATCCTGTGGTCGAGCCAGGAGTTCGGCTTCGTGACGCTGCCCGACAGCCACACCACCGGCAGCTCGATCATGCCGCAGAAGAAGAACCCCGACGTGTGCGAGCTGGTACGCGGCAAGACGGGCCGCGTGTACGGCTCGCTGATGGGGTTGCTCACGGTGATGAAGGGGCTCCCGCTGGCCTACAACAAGGACATGCAGGAGGACAAGGAGGGCGTCATCGACGCCCTCGACACCGCCGAGGACGCCCTGCGGCTCTACCTCGGGATGCTCCCCAAGATCACCGTCCACGCCGCCCGCACGCGCGCGGCAGCGGCCAACGCCTTCAGCAATGCCACCGACCTGGCCGACTACCTGGTCCGCAAGGGGCTCCCCTTCCGGGAGGCGCACCACGTGGTGGGGCGGCTGGTCGCTCGGGCGCTCGAGCTCGGGACCGGCCTGGAGGAGCTCGAGCTGCCCGTCCTGCGCGCCGAGAGCCCGCTCATCGGCGACGACGTCTACGACGTACTGGCGCTGGAGACCGTGGTCGATGCCCGGAGCAGCTACGGCGGCACGGCCCGCGCCGAGGTGGAGCGTCAGATCGCGGCGGCCCGCGCCGCGCTGGACGCCGAGGCGACCCCGTGACCGAGTCGGCCGTCCACCCCGACACCGCCGCCGTCACCGTGCGGCCCGCCCGCTCCGAGGACGTCCCGCGCATCTTCGAGAACATCGGGCACTGGGCCCACGAGGGGCGCATGCTGGTGCGCCCCATGCAGAACATCTTCGAGAACCTGCGCGACTTCTTCGTCGCCGAGATCGACCTCGGGGACGGTCCCGTCTTCGCGGGCAACGGCGCCATGCACATCCTGTGGGGCGACATCGCCGAGGTCCGCGGCCTTGCGGTGGCGCCCGGCGTTCAGGCCCGCGGCGTCGGGCGTCGCCTGGTGGACGCCTGCGAGGCCGAGGCCCGGCGCGTCGGCATCCCGGTGCTGTTCGCGTGGACCTACGAGGTGGGCTTCTTCGAGCGCTGCGGCTTCCGCCTCATCGACAAGTCGCGGGAGCTGCACCCGCGGGTGTGGTCGGAGTGCCTGCGCTGCCCGTTCTACGTCGGCTGCAACGAAAACGGGGTGGTGAAGCGCTTGAGCGGCGTACCGATGCCGGCCAACCTGCCCGAGCCGCCACCGGCGCAGGTCCCGCCCGGGATCCGCTGAGGTCGGCGCCACACCGGCGCGGGCGGCTTACAATCCCGACGTGGACCGCCTTCACAAGGTCGCCCTGATCCATGCCGGCGGCACCATCGGCATGCGCCGCGGCCGTCGCGGCTTCGAGCCCGCACCGGGTCACCTGGCGGCGTTGCTGGAGGACATGCGCGAGCTGGCCGATCCGCGCATCCCAGGCTTCGAGCTGGTGGAGTTCGACCCCCTCCTGGACTCCGCCGACATGCGCCCCGCCGATTGGGAGCGCATCGCCCACGCCATCGCCGACCGCTACCAGGCCTTCGACGGGTTCGTGGTGCTGCACGGGACCGACACCATGGCGTACAGCGCCTCGGCGCTGTCGTTCCTGCTCGAGGGGCTGGCCAAGCCGGTGGTGTTCACCGGCTCGCAGATCCCGCTCGCCGAGATCCGCAGCGACGCGCGCGAGAACCTGCTGACGTCGCTGATGCTGGCCGCCCGCGACGACCTGGCCGAGGTCGTGCTGTACCTCAACGGCGTGGTCCTGCGCGGCAACCGCGCCACCAAGGTCTCCTCCAGCGGCTTCGACGCCTTCGCCTCGCCCAACGAGGAGCCGTTGGGATCGGTCGGGGTGGCGATCACGCTGCATCGCGAGCGCCTGCGCCCGCCGCAGGCCGGGCCGCTGCGGGTGGTGCCGTTGGCCGACGTGACGGTCGCCGCGCTGCGGCTGTTCCCGGGCATGCGCGCCGAGCTCCTGCGCACCGTGCTGGCCGCCCCCGTGCGCGGCCTGGTGCTCGAGACCTACGGGGCCGGGAACGCCCCGGCCCGCGACGACGCCTTCTTCGAGGCGCTGGCCGAGGCCACCGATCGCGGCGTGGTGGTGGTCAACTGCACCCAGTGCCTTCGCGGCAGGGTCGATATGTCGGGCTACGTGGGGGGTGCCCGGCTGCGGGAGGCGGGCGTCGTCGACGGCGGCGACATGACCGCCGAAGCGGCCCTGACCAAGCTCATCTGGCTGCTCAGCCAGGATCTCCCGACCCGGGCGGTGATCGCCGGCATGCACGCCGACCTCCGCGGCGAGCGCAGCGCCTGAGCTCCCGCCCCGGGGCAGCGGCACCGGCGCCCGCGAACCGGGCGGCGTATGCTGGAGGCCATGGAATCGGTGACCCTCGCCCAGAAGCAGGCCTTCGGCGACGCCATGCGCAAGGTACCGCTGTTCGAGAGCGAGCGCATGCGGTTCGACCTCTACTGCCTGCGGCCCGGACAGAGCCAGGCGGTGCACCGCCACGACGACTCCGACAAGGTCTACGTGGTGCTCGAGGGCGAGGCGCTGTTCGAGATCGGCGGCGAGGTGGAGCTGCTGCCGGAGGGCTCCGCGGTGATCGCGCGCTCCGGCCAGCCGCACGGCGTGCGCAACGATTCGACCACCGACGTGGTGCTGCTGGTGACCATGGCCCCCCGCCCCACACGGACGTGACCGACGCCCTGCCGGAGCCGCTCTCCGGACTCGCCCTCGACCACGTCGCCGTGGCCGTCGACGACCTCGACCGCGCCACGCGCGCCTACGCCGCACTGGGCCTGGAGGCCGCCGGCGACGACGAGGCCATCACCGACCAGGGCGTCCGCGTTCGCCCCCTGCGCTTGGGAACGACGCTGGTCGAGCTGATGGCCCCCACGCGCGACGACGGCCCGGTCGGACGCTTCCTGGCGAAGCGCGGGCCCGGGCTCCACCACATCGCCTTGCGCGTGGACTCGATCGAGCGCGTGCTCGATCGTCTGCGCTCGCTCGGGGCCCCGCTCATCGACGACACCCCCAGGACCGGACGCGCCGGCACACGCATCGCCTTCGTCCATCCTGGCTTCACCGGCGGCGTCCTGGTCGAGCTGGTCGAGGGCTGATCCGGCACGCCCGGCCTGTGGCGTTTCCCCGGCGGCGCCGTCGGGACGCTTGGATACAATGGCCGGGTGACGCGAGCCGCCCCTTTCGCCGCGCTTCCCCCTCGAGGGACGCCGTGAGCGGCATCCGCCTGGCCATCGTCGGCGCCGGCAAGATGGGGGGTGCGGTGCTCCAGGGAGCGCTCCGTGCGGAGGTGCTCCAGCCCGACGAGATCGGCATCTACCACCCCAACCCGCGGCGCCTGGCCGAGCTGGCCGAACGCTACGGCGTGGCCGCCCTCGACGACGACGCCCTGCACCACGCCGAACGCGTGCTGCTGGCGGTCAAGCCGCAATCGTTCGAGGGCGTGGCACCGCTGGTCGCGCAACGCAACGCCTCGTTCCTGTCGTTGATGGCGGGCGTGACGGCCCGCACCATCGCGCGCCGAGTGGGTTCCCAACGCGTCATCCGAGCGATGCCCAACCTGGGGGCCAGCCTGGGGATCAGCGCCACCGCCCTGGCAGCCCTGCCCGAGGCCACCGCCGAGGACCGCAGCATGGCCCGCACCCTGTTCGGTGCGGTCGGTCGCGTCTACGAGGTCCGCGAGGATCTGTTCGACGCCTTCACCGGCCTGGCCGGATCGGGGCCCGCCTTCGTCGCCGTGGTGGCGGAGGCGCTGGCCGACGGCGGGGTCCGCGCCGGGCTCGACCGCGACACCGCCCGCGACCTGGCACGCCAGGTGCTGCTGGCGACGTCCCGCCTGCTCGAGACCAAGCGCCCGGGCGAACTGAAGGACGAGGTCGCCAGCGCCGGCGGCACGGCCATCGCCGGTATCCGCGCCCTCGAGCGCCACCGGCTGCGCTTCGCGCTCATCGATGCCGTCGAGCAGGCCACCGAGCGCGCCGCGGCGCTGAGCGAGGAGGACGGCGCGTGATGCGGTCACGACGCGCCCCCGCCGCACGGCGATGGGCCCTGCCGGGGGCCCTGCTGGCGCTGCTGGCCCTGGCCTGGGCGGCCGCGGCGAGCCCCGCCGGCTACTACCCTGGCAGCTCCGGCATGAGCTGGACCTACTCCAGCGGCGAGACCCAGCAGCTCAGCGGGCCCCGCACCGTCGACGGCCGCTCGGTGATGGTCCTCACCCACTACCTGCAGGGGGTGCCCGTCTCCGAGGACTACATGCAGTTCGGTCCCGACGGGGTCGTCACGGTCGGCACCGCCGCCGGGGGCAAGGTCACGCTCTACCCGACGCCGCTCACGGTGTACCCGGCCGGCCCGCTGCAGGCGGGCATGCAGTGGCAGAGCACCACCAAGCTGCCGGCCTTCGACATCACGCTGTCGTCCCAGGTGCTGGGCGTGCGCGGGGTGCAGACCCAGGCGGGCCGATTCAACGCCCTGCAGATCCGTCAGACCACGCTCACCAGCAACGGCGGGCGGACCGTGATGGACCTCTTCTTCGTGCCCGGGGTCGGCATCGTACGCTTCGTCACCCAGGACGGCACCACCATCGATCTGATCGACAAGAACTTCTGAGGGCCCGCGTCCGACCTCAGCGCCCGAGCAGGTCGGCCTTGAGCTCGGCGAAGCGGTCCTCGGCCAGGCTGGTCCGCACGTCCTCCATCAGGCGCGCCATGAAGCGCAGATTGTGGACGGTCACGAGCTGGTGCGCGAGCTGTTCGTTGGCCTTGAAGAGGTGGCGCACGTAGGCGCGGCTGTAGCTGCGGCAGGTGGCGCAGTCGCAGCCGGCCTCCAGCGGCCCGAGATCGTCGGCGAAGCGGGCGTTGCGCAGGTTGATGCGGAACCCCGGCTGGCGCTCGCCGTGGTCGTTCCGGCGCACGAAGGCCGCGCCGTTGCGGGCGTTGCGGGTGGGCGTGACGCAGTCGAAGGTGTCGACGCCGCGCTCGACCGCCTCGAGGATGCTGGGGACGTCGCCGATGCCGAGCAGGTGGCGCGGGCGCTCGTGCGGGAGCAACGGCACCGTCCAGTCGAGCACCGCGTACATGTCCTGGAGGGTCGCGCCGAGGTTGCCGCCGATGGCGATGCCGTCGAACGGCATGGCGCCGATGGTCGTCGCGCTCTGTTCGCGCAGCTCGCGGAACGCCCCGCCCTGGACCACGCCGTACAGCGCCTGGGGGTAGCCGTGCTGGGGCGTCGAGGCCTCGAAGGCGGCCAGGCTGCGCTCGGCCCAGCGGTGGGTGCGGTGCATCGAGGTGCGCGTGTACGCCTCGTCGTGCAGGGGGCTGGTGCACTCGTCGAAGGCCAGCACCATGTCGGCCCCGAGAGCCCGCTGCACGGCGATCGAGACCTCCGGCGAGAAGGTATGCAGGCTGCCGTCGATGTGGCTCTTGAAACGCACGCCGTCCTCTCGGATCCGCACCATCGAGTCGCCCCCCGGGGTGCGCCGAGCCGGCGCCTCCCCCGGGAAGATCGACGCCACCTTGCCCACGCCGTGCTCGATCGAGGCGCCCAGCGAGAACACCTGGAAGCCTCCCGAATCGGTCAGGATCGGACCGCTCCAGTTCATGAAGCGGTGCAGGCCGCCGTGCCGTGCCACCAGCTCGGCGCCCGGCCGCAGGTAGAGGTGGTAGGTGTTGGCGAACAGCACCTGCGTGCCGGCGCCGGCGACGGCCTCGGGCGTCACGCCCTTGACCGCCGCCTGCGTCCCCACCGCCACGAACGCGGGCGTGCGCACGGCGCCGTGGGGCGTGGTCAGCAGGCCCAGCCGGGCGTGGCCACGGCGCGCCTGGACGGTGAAGGTGAGGGCGAGTGGGTCCATGGGGAGCCCGCACATCGTACCCGCTCGCCGAGGTCGGCGACGACGCCCGGACGCCCGCCGGCAGCGTCGATCATGGGAAGTTTCCGGGTGGCAGGTTAAGACCGTGTGAATTCCACCACGCGCGAGATTTCACGTATGCTGACGGCGTTGGGAGCTATACTGCGGGCGTTGGGCACGTCCCAACCTTGGACGCGATGAAGCCCGTTTCCGAACGTGGGCGCTTGAAACGGGTGGAGCGAGTAGCGCAACCGGCCAAGATGAGCGTACCTCATCCCTAGCCGAACGTGCGTCCACAGCGGTCCCCCCGGGGACCGACCAGGGTACGTCCCGGTCGTCGAGGCGATCCGCCTCCCGGCCGAGCCAGGACCCTCGGATGCGATGAAACCTGTCCTGCATTTGGGCGCTTGGGGCAGGTGGAGCGAGTAGCGCAACCGGCCAGGCAGGTCCGCGGCATGCAGGCTTCCCCAACGCCGGTCAGGCGCCCCGACAACCACGGAGCGGGGACGGGCATGCGCGACGCCAACATCATCCGGACAGCGACCACCACGGCGGTGGGCAGGCTCACGCCCCGAGCGGCGCGGCTACGCATGGCGGTGGTGGCGTGTCTGCTAGCGCTGGGACTGGCGGCCTCGGGCTGCGCCGGCGCTCCGCCTTCGGCGCCCGTTCCGCCCTCGCCCGCAGAAGCCCCCACCGCTCCCATGTTCGGGGCCTTCACCTACGGGGGCGTGTGGAAGGGCATGGAGCCCGTCCACCAGCTCGAGGACCTGCTCGGTCGCCGGCTCGACATCGTGCACTGGTTCATGAACTGGGACACGCCCTACGACGTGAAGCTGGTGGAGGCCGCCAGCGCCGGCGGGCGCATCCCCATGATCACCTGGCAGCCCCACCATCGATCGGTCCAGGGCATCGCCGCAGGCAGCTACGACCGCATCATCCGTGACTTCGCCGACGGCGTGCGGGTGACGCCCGGGTTGGTGTACGTCCGCCCCCTCCCGGAGATGAACGGCAACTGGGAGCCCTGGAACGGCGACCCGGCGACGTTCGTGAAGGCCTGGCGCCACATCGTCGACGTCTTCCGCGCCGAGGGCGCGACCAACGTGCGCTGGGTGTGGTCGCCGAACGTGACCGACCAGCCGCGTACGCCGGCCAACGCCATGGAGCGCTACTACCCCGGGACGGCCTACGTCGACGTCCTGGCCCTGGACGGCTACAACTGGGGCACCACCCAGTCCTGGAGCAGCTGGCAGAGCTTCGACGCCATCTTCCGCACGCCGTACCGACGCATCACGGCGCTCGGGCCGCAGCCGGTGTGGATCGCCGAGGTGGCCTCCACCGGCGTCGGCGGCAACAAGGCCGCATGGGTGGCCTCGATGCTGTCCAGCACAGAGTTCCCACGCATCCGTGCGCTGGTCTGGTTCAACCAGAACAACGACATGGACTGGCGTCTCGACAACTCCGTAGCGGTGGTACAGGCGGCACGCACCCACCTCGCTCCGGGAGCCGACGCCACCGCCAGCCGCTGACGGCGGCCCGACTCCCACGGAGCTCGGTCGGGGGCGACCCCGACACCGCGGTGTAGCCTTGGAACGTGCGCGTCTCCCCTGATCCCCTCGCGAAGCTCGTCCGGGCCCTGGCCGTCCTGATCTCACTGGCGCCGCTCCACGCCGCGGCCGACGCCCCCCCGCTGCAGCCCGTGCCACCGGTCTCGCCGGCCACCACGCACCTGCGCTTCGAGCCGGTGTTGCAGGGGCTCGAGCTCCCCGTCTCGGCGACCACCGACGGCAGCCGCGACGGCAAGCTCTACATCTCGGAGCTGGCCGGCACCGTTCGCGTCTACCAGAACGGCACCCTGCTCCCCAGGCCCTTCCTCGACCTGGCCGGAGACGTCACCGCCCTGAGCGGGGAGGACGGCTTCTACACCATCGCCTTCCACCCGGGCTACCCGCGCGACCGGCGCTTCTACGCCGCCTACGTCGAGGTCGGAAGCGACGACCTGGTGGTGATGGAGTTCCGAGCGCTGCCCTCCCTCGCGGCGGCCGATCCCAGCTACCGCAAGCTCGTCCTGCGCGTCCCCGTCGACCAGCCCTTCCACCACGGCGGCCAGCTCGCCTTCGGTCCCGACGGCTACCTCTACATCAGCACCGGCGACGGCCAGGAGGCCAACCACTGGCTCCACGAACCGCCCTTCGTGGCCCAGGACCTCTCCACCCTGCGCGGCAAGGTGCTGCGCATCGACGTCGACCACGGCGACCCCTACGTCATCCCCGCATCCAACCCGTTCGCGGGACGTTCCGGCGCGCGGGGGGAGATCTGGGCCTACGGCTTCCGCAACCCCTGGAAGATGGCGTTCGACCCCGCGACCGGCGACCTCTACCTCGGCGACGTCGGCAACGATCGCTGGGAGGAGGTCGACCGCATCGTCAAGGGGGGCAACTACGGCTGGCCGATCCGCGAGGGCCCGGAGTGCCAGGCCTTCCCCGACACGCCCGGGCTCGTCGACCCGCAGTGCGCCACGCTGCCGCTCCTCCCCCCCGCCGCCGCCTACGCTCACCCCTCGATCGATCCGCAGGGGGGCGACGCCGTCACCGGGGGCGTGGTGGTGCGCGGCAGCCGCTTCCCTAGCCTGGAGGGACGCTACCTCTACGGGGACTTCGAGGAGGGGCGCATCTGGTCGCTGGCCCGCCAGCCGAACGGCACCGACCGCGTCGAGCTGCTCGCCGACACCGATTACCAGATCACCTCGTTCGTCGAGACGCTCGACGGTCAGCTCTACCTGACGGACATGGGCGGTTCGCTGGTGAGGATCACGGCCTACTAGCGCTGGCCTGGGTAGCGGCGTTGACCGTCGCCTCGCTCGGGCGGGGATAGAGCCGGTTCAGCACCGAGACGTACATCGACGCGTCGCGGACGCCGTCGGCGGCCACCAGGTCGCGGCTGCGACGGTAGGCCGTGGCCATGTCGACGCGACCCTCCGCGACCTCGGCGCTCAGCTCGAGGAGCTTGCGGTCGGGCTCCGCCACCGAGGCCGGGTCGGCCCGGTAGGCAGCGTAGGCGCTGCCGAGGGTGCGCACCAGCGGCCCGAGGCGCTGCATGGCGCCGACGGCGTCGGCCAGCATGGGCGCCACCTCGCCCTTCTTGGTGAGGCCGTAGACGGGGTTGATGTAGAGCGCGTAGGCCTGGGCATCGCTGGTGACGTCCGGTCGCGTCGCCGCCCAGCGGAGCTTGGCGGCCCCCGCGCAGATGGAGAAGTCGGGATCGAAGACGTTGAACGCGCCCTGAAGCAGGTGCGGGTTGTACAGCGGGGAACCCCGATCGTCGGAGACGGCCCGCAGCAGCGTGAGGGCGTCCGACGTCATCTGCGACAGCCCCTTGTCGCCGGTCTCGCCGACGGCCAGCGGGTCGAGGTACGACTCGTTGATCAGGACCTGCAGGAGCAATCCCGGCGCCACATCGTAGGCGGTCGACGCCTGCACCAGGTAGGGCTCCAGCGGCGCCAGCCGACCCAGCATCTGCAGGTCCCAGGCGCTCAGTGGGTGGTACTCCGCGGCGGTGCCCGGCAGGAACCGGGGGGCCGCTGCGGCGTTGGCCAGGAAGGCGGGCCGGCAGTACCCCGAGAGGGGGGCGGCCGCGGTGGGGCCGGTTCCGAGCGCGCCCACGGGAGCGGCGGCGCGCGGGATCGCCTGCGCGACCGCGGCTCGGGCGCTCGGCGGCTGCAGCACCACCGTGGTGGGGCCCGTCACGGGCACGCCCGCCACCGCCTCCGGCGCGATGCCGAGGGCAGCGACCGACACCCGCGCCACGTCCGCGCGGGCGGGCAGCCGCGCTACGGAGACGCCGCCGGCACCGGCCATGGTGGCAACGACGTGCAACGGCAAGCCATCGTGCTGGTTCATGTTCAAGCGGGCGGTGGTCCGCAGCAGACGGTCGGTCGCGAGGCGATCGGCGTTGGTGGAGGGCGCCAGCATCAGCACCGAGGCGAACACCACGGTCAACGTCGCCACCATGCTGGCGGCGGTGCCGACCGTGCGCCGGTCGACCGCGCGGACGGTCGGCCGCTCCCATGTGACCCCCAGCGTCTTGGGCCTGCGCTGCCGCGCCATCCGCCGCTCGCGTACGAAGGCGGGAACGGCGTGGGTGGCGGCGGCCACGAAGCTCACCGGGTTGGCGATCTTGAGCAGGCTGTACGGCAACCAGGAGTTCGCGGTCCGGACGAAGGCCTCGACCAGGGCCGCACGCCGACCGCGCCCGCGGTGCCGCGCCTGGCGATGGAACCCCACGAACGCCATCGACAGCGTGGCGCTCACGTCCACCCCCACCCACAGCCCGAGGTTGCGCACGATGGCGTGGAGGTCCAGCGTGCCCGCCAGGCCCAGCGCCAGCAGCGCCGGGAACAGGAACAGCAGCAAGAGCCCCAGCACGTTCTCGAACTGGGCCGCCAACACCGTGAAGCGCACGTTCGCCGTCAGGCGCCGCTCGGAGGCGTCGCCCCAGATGCGCTTGAGAGCGTTCTGGATGCCGCCGCCGTTCCAGCGTTCGATCTGCCGCAGGTAGCCGCCGACGTGCGCCGGGTCCTCCGTCGCCATCAGGGCCTCGCCCACGAAGCGCGCGCCGCCGCCGTGGCGGATCTCGATCTCGTCGTGCGCGTCGAACGCCTCGGAGAAGGGCAGCTCCCGGCCGTCCTGCACCAGCCGGAAGCCGCGCCGGTCGAGCTCCGCCGGCGAGGCCCGCTCGACCCTGGTGAACGTCGACTGGGCGGCGAGCGTCAGGTCGTGGTCCTCCGTCTGGGTATCGGGCGGCATCGGCAACACGTCGCGCCGCGCGGCGAAGCCGCAGCCCACGACGGTGTAGAGGCGCGTCGCGCCGAACACCCCGGAGCGCGTGACGGTCGTCGCTTGACCGCGGCGCAGGACGCCGGCGAAGGCGTACTCGGCCGCTCGTCCGGCCGAGATGAAGCGCTGGAGCGGGGCGGCGCTGTCGGGCACGAAGGACGTGACCGACCCCGACTGCAAGGCGTAGTCCTCGATCACGGGGCGCCCGCGCCTGTAGTGCAGACGGTAGTAGTTGTCCCCCAGGGCACGGATGAAGCCGGGCTCGAAGACGGTGTCCCCATCGACCACCAGCAGGCGCTCGGCGGTGAGGACCGGGCAACCGACCAGGTTGTTGATGGCCTCGGACTTCGCCGTGCGCTGCCGGTACACGAACACCAGCACCGACATGGCCCGCGCCTCGTGGTGCCACCGCTCCATGCCGGCGGCGAACCCCGGGGCCGTGCCCAGCTCGAGCCGGCGGAAACCGAAGCTCGTCAGCGTCGCAGCCACCACGTCGTAGGTACGGTCGCCCGAGCCGTTGATGCTGATCGCCAGCTCGTCGGGCTCGGGATCCTGGGTGAGGAGCGAGGCCAGCGCCCGGGCCGCCCCGGCCTCCTCGTTGTACATGGGCGAGATCACCGCCACACGATCACGGCCGCGCACCGGCACGCTGCGGTCTCGGAGGACCCCGAGGGCCGCGTTCAAGAGGGTCGTAGGCATCGCGGACAGGCCGAAGAACGTTGGCATCTAGTGAGTCCCCATCCGTGGTGTGCGTACCCAGGTCGAAGCGCGGGGATCGCGGAGTCGCCGTGTCCCCTGCGGCCTTCCTGGCCGTCTGCGACTCGTCCTGGGGGTCGTACGCCACCTTGTCTACCATCGGCCGGTGCAGGGCTGTTGCCCAGCCGTCACAGCGCGGGGCCCCGGGTGGTTTAGCATCGTGGAGTTTGGGAGGTGTGGATGGCACTCCACATCAGCGGCAAGCTCGCGGCCCTCGGGCTCGTGATCGCCGCGTTGATCACCGCGTTCATCTCACCGCGCAGCGCGATCGACGGGGACGTGTCCCTGGCGATCTCGCCGCGTGCGGTGGTGCTGGCGTCCCCGGTGGCGGTCTCCAACGGCAGCTCGACGAGCTCGCTCGGCCCGATCGCCAACCCCGTCTTCACGCTGCGCGCCACCGGCTACAACTCGATGGTCGACCAGACCGACTCCACCCCGTTCATCACCTCGACCGGGCAGCACACGCGCTTCGGCATCATCGCCGTCAGCCCGGATCTGCTGTCGAAGGACCTGCCGTACGGCAGTCTGGTCCGCATCCAGGACCTCGGCAACTACTACACGGGGCGCGGCTACGGTCACTACCAGAGCCTGCTCGACGGCCAGGGCCTGTTCGTCGTCGAGGACACCATGCACTACCGCAAGCGCGACCAGATCGACATCTGGTTCGCCGACTACGCCAGCGCGGTCAACTGGGGCGTCCGCAAGGTGCGGGTCGAGGTCGTCCGCTACGGCCGGAACGGCCCGACGCTGGAACCGACGCAGGCCAGCGGCTTCAACGGCACCCCGCAGTTGCTGGCGTCGCGCTGAGCGCCGCCCGGCGCCGACCGCCGTCGGCCCGACGGCTTCCCGCTGCCCCACGATAGACTGACGCGTGCGCAGCCTCGTCCCCTACCTGGCGTGGCGCCACGTCCGCCGGCGCGGGCTGCAATCGGCGCTGACCGTGGCGGGCGTGGCGGTGGGCGTGATGGTGCTGATCACGGCGCTTTCGCTCACCAACGGATTCGTCGACGAGCTCATCCGCAGCACCCTCAAGGCCACGCCGATGCTCGCCCTGGAGAGCTACGTTCCGGGGCAGACGATCGCCGAGGATCCCCAGGTCCGGCAGGCGCTGGCCGGGCGCCCGTCGGTCACGGCCGTTGCTCCCTATCTCTCGACCCAGGCGCTGATCGCCCGGCGCGCCAGCGCCAGCCTGGGCATCAGCGCCCGCCAGGGATACACGCAGATCCTCGGCATCGATCCGGCCCTCGAGACGCGGGTGCTCGATCTGCCGGTGCTGACGCAGCAGGCGGCCGCCCTGAGGCAGCAGGACGGCATCGTGCTCGGCGCCTCGCTGGCGCAGCAGCTCGGCGTCATCCCCGGCGACAAGGTGATGCTCCGCGACATCACCGGCCACACCACCGAGCTCACCGTGGCCGGCACCTTCCGGGTCGGGAACGAGCTGATCGACGGTCTGGTCTCCTATATGTCGCTGGCCAACCTGCAGCAGTACCTGGGAGTGGGCGACCGCATCACCGGCTACCACCTGCGCCTGGCGGATCCCGAGCGGGCGGCCGCCATCGGCGTTCGCCTCGGCGATGCCTTCAGCCTGCGCCCGGTGTCGTGGGACACCCTCTTCGCCAGCCTCATCAGCCAGTTGCGGCTGCAGAAGGCGGTCATCGCGGTGGTGGTCTTCCTCATCGTGATCGTGGCGGCCATGGGCATCGCCAACATCCTGATCCTCACGGTGGCCGAGAAGACCGAGGAGATCGCCATCCTGCGCGCGCTCGGCGCGAACCGGCGCCAGGTGCTGGCGGTGTTCACGCTCGAGGGCCTGATGCTGGGGACCACGGGGACGCTGCTCGGCGCGCTGCTCGGGCTGGGGATCAGCACCTACTTCCGGTTGCAGCCCTTCCCCCTGCCCGGCAACCTCTACTTCATCACCCAACTGCCGGTCCGACTGCAGGTGACCGACGTGCTGTGGGTGTGCGCGCTGTCGATCGGCACGAGCGTGCTGGCCGGGCTCTTCCCCGCACGTCGGGCGGCCGACCTCGACCCGGTGGACGTGCTCCGCTGATGGGCCCCCGCCGACCGCTCGACCCCGACCGCGCCTGGGGCTACCTGCTCGATCTGCTGTCGCGGCGCGACTACACCGTCGCGCAGCTCGCCGACAAGCTGCGGCGCCGCGGGCTGGCCGACGATCGCGCGGCGCCGCTGCTCGAGAGGCTGCAGGAACTGGGGCTGGCCGACGACGAACGCTTCGCCGAACACTACGTGGCGTCGCGCCGCGGCGCGCGGGGCCGGATCGCCCTGAGGCGGGAGCTCCGCCACAAAGGGGTCGATGCCGACGTCATCGAACGCGAGCTCGAGCCGCTGTCGGCGGCGCAGCAGCGCGAGGCCGCCGCGGAGTTGCTGCGGCGCTCCGCCTGGCGCTACCGCCCCGGCAGCCTGGCCGCGCGCAGCGCGCCCTCCGAGGGCGAGCCCGGTCCGGACCCGGACGAGCCGTGGACGGCGCGGCGCGTCGCCGCTCGCGAGCGGGCGCGCGCGTTCGCCTTCCTGGCGCGTCGGGGATTCACGGCCGAGACCGCCGAGGCCGCGATCGCGGCGCTCGGCTGGTGGCAGGACGACGGCTGAACGCGGGGCTCGGCGCCCGCGCCGGCGCGCCCGGCGCCTTGACCCTCGCGGCCCGTGGCGAGTACATTGTTCGTTGCGTCGGGGCGTAGCGCAGCCTGGTAGCGCACATCGTTCGGGACGATGGGGTCGGAGGTTCGAATCCTCTCGCCCCGACCACAGTGGAAGCGGGACCCTCGCACAGGCGGGGGTCCCGCTTCCGTGCAGCCCGTCAGTCGGCGTCCTCGCGACGGTCGTTCCGGCCGCCCGGGAGCTGCAGCAGCGCCAGGGTGCAGCGCGACACGCACACCAGGCGCCCCTGCTCGTCACGGATCTCCACCCCCCAGAGCTGCGTCGACCGGCCCTTGTGGATCGGCGTCCCCACCGCCGTGAGGACCCCCTCGCTCACCGCGCGCAGATGGTTGGCGTTGATCTCCAGCCCCACGGCGCGCTGCCGGGAGAGGTCGATGCTGACGGTGGAACCGTAGCTGGCCACCGTCTCGGCCAGCGCCACCGAGGCGCCGCCGTGGAGTATGCCGAAGGGCTGGTGGTGCGCCGGGGTGACGGGCATGGTGGCCACCACCCGCTCGGGGGTGGCCCCGACCAGCTCGATCCCCAGCGTCTGCATCAGGGTGTTGGGGGGCGTGCCCGACGTCTGGAGGGCGGGTCCTGGCTCGCTCATGGGTCAGGCTACACCCGCCGGCGGGCCCCTGCTATACTGCGCCCCGTTGACCCGGGCGGGAGGTGACATCACCGCCCCGGGCGCTCTCACGAGGAGGCTCCCGTGTCCCGAGGCAACCCCACGCCCCGTCCCACCCCTCTGCGTACCGCCCTGCTCGCCGCGCCCGCGTTGGCGGTGGCGGCCGCGCTCGGCAACGGCCTGCTGTGGCGGCTGTCGCAGTTCGGCCAGCACCCCTACCCGATCCTGCCGTACGCCCTGGTCACGCTCTTCGGGCTGCTCTTCACCGGCCTGCTCGTCGACCTCACGATCGCGCTCGATGCACGCCGGTCGGCCCTCGTCCTGGGCCTCGCTGCGCTGCTGGGCACCCTGGCGCCGCTGGTCCTGCCGTTCGCCGAGCCTCGCTACGCCCTGGCGCCGCTGGCTGCCGTCGTCGCGGCCGCTCTGCTGCGCACGGCCGCGCCTCGCCGTGCCGTGATGCTGGCGGCCATGACGGTGTACGTCGGCTGCACCCTGCTCGCCAACTACACCTTCGACAGCTTCCTGCCGGTGGGCGGCTTCTTCCTGCTCAACGTCGGCACCCTGTTCTTCGGGGTGACGTTCACGCAGCGCGACCGCGTGCACGGCTTCGGACGGCGCGCCGTCTACGCCATGATCCTCTCGGCGGCGATCGCCAACGTGCTGCTGTCGTCGCACCTGGGCACGCCGCTCCGCTACGTCGGCGTCAGCTTCCTGTCGATCGTCCTGTCGGAGACCGCCGATACCGAGATCTACCAGCGCCTGGTCCACCGCCGCTGGATCACCCGTGTCGCCACCTCGAACGCCGTCAGCGCCCCCATGGACACCCTCATCTTCACGCTGCTGGCGTTCGTGGGGCAGCCCTTCGCGACGCTGCACTGGCTGCTGCAGGTGATCGCCACCGACATCGTGGTGAAGTACGCCAGCAGCATGGCCGCCGCCGCCCGCATGCTCCGGCTGCCGACCGACCTGCTCCGGCGCCCGACGGCCGACCTGCCCTGAACTCCGCTGCGGGCGCACGTCGCTGGTAGGCTGGGAGGCGCGGCGCTCTGCGCCGGCACGAGAGGAGAGGCATGGCCGCGCTGACCTTCGCCACCTTCCCCGACGCCCAAGGGCGCGAACTCGGGCCGTCGCCGTGGATGCGGGTCGATCAGGACCGCATCGACGCTTTCGCCGAGTGCACCGACGACCGACAGTGGATCCACGTCGACCGCCAGCGCGCGGCCGCCGGGCCCTTCGGCGGCACCATCGCCCACGGCTACCTGACGCTGTCGCTGCTCGTCCCCATGCTAGTGGAGCTGGGCACCTTCCCGGACGACGGCACCACCGTCATCAACTACGGTCTCGACAAGCTGCGCTTCCTACGACCGGTCCCCTCGGGCGCACGCGTACGGCTCCACGCCACGGTGGCCGAGGTGACGCCCAAGGGAGAGGGCCGGCTGCTGGCCGCCTACGACTGCCGGGTCGAGATCGAGGGGGAGGACACCCCTGCCCTGATCGCGCGGGCGTTGCACCTGCTGGTGGCGCCCGCCTGAGCCGGCGGCCGCTCAGCCGGACGCCGCGTCGGCGAAGCGGCGCGCGATCCCCAGCGCCAAGGCCTCCTCGCCCGGCCGCGTGGCGATCATCAGGCCCACCGACAGCCCCTCGGCGGTGTCGCCGCCCGGCACGCTGACGGCGGGGGACGCCAGCAGGTTGAAGAGGGTGGTGTTGCGCAGGATCCTGCCGTTCGCGCGGTAGTAGGCCTCGTCGTCCTCGAGGTCGGCGATCCTGGGCGGAAGGATCGGAAGCGTCGGCGCCACGATGGCGTCGACCCCCGCCAGCTCCGGCCAGAAGCGCTGCCGGAGCGCCTCGCGGGCGTAACCGAGGCGGATGTAGTCCGCTACCGAGCGGTCCCGTACCTGCAGGATGCGGTGGACCACCCTGGGGTCCATGGCGTCGCCGCGTTGCGTCAGCACGTCCTCGTAGAGCGCGAAGGCCTCGGCGCTGGCGAAGCTCCCGAAGCGGCCGTGGAGCTGGTTCAGCTCGGCCAGGACCGGCATCGCCACCTCGCGCACCTCGACCCCGAGTCGTTCCAGCCGTGCCAGTGCGCTCCGGAAGACGTCGGCCACGGGGCCCTCGAGGTCCTCCTGGAGAACCGTGGTCGGCGCCAGCGCGACCAGACGCTCGGCGGGCTCGGGCAGCTCCCGGAAGGGCTCCGCCGCCATCGCCTGGAACAGCACCCAGGCGTCGTCGGCGGTGCGGGCCATCGGTCCGAGGGTGTCGAGGGTGGTCGAGAGCGGGGCCGCCCCCTCGGTGGGGATGCGGCCGTCGGTGGTCTTGAGGCCCACGATGCCGTTGACCGAGGCCGGGATGCGGACCGACCCGCCGGTGTCCGAGCCCACCGCTGCCGCGGCCAGCCCTGCGGCCACCGCCACGCCGGACCCCGACGACGATCCCCCGGGCACGCGTTCCGGATCGCGCGCGCAGCCGGGCGTGCCGAAGTGCGGGTTGATGCCGATGCCGGAGTAGGCGAGCTCGGTCATGGTGGTCCGCCCCAGGAACGTCGCGCCGGCGGCGTCGAGGCGCGCCAGGACGGGGGCGTCCTCGGTGGCGGGGGGACGGTCGAGGAACACCTTGGCGCCGGCCGTCGTCACCTCGCCCTCCATGTCGAGAAGGTCCTTGACGGCGATCGGGACGCCCTGCAGGGGCCCCGTGTCGATGCCCGCGCGGAACCGCCGCGACGCCTCCTCGGCCTGCCGCAGCGCGCGTTCCTCGGTGGTGCAGCGGTACACGAGGCTCCCCTGGGGGTGCTCGCGGATCGCCCGCAGGTACGCCTCGGTGACGTCGACGGGATCCAGCTCGCCGGCCCGGTAGGCTCGAGCCAACGAGAGAACGGTCAGGGACGTAGGTTCGGCGGCCATGGGCCAGCATACCGCGGCCGCCCGCCGCCACCCGACCGCCCCGCCGCGCCTGGGGGGATACGCGCGCGCGACGGGCTAGAGTAGGGGCATGCAGCGCACGCGCGCAGAACTCGAGGCCATGAGCCACGAGGATCTCGTCAACCGCGTCCTGGAACTCCAGGACATGCTCCGTGAGGGCCTGGCCGTGCGGCAGTCGCTCCATGCCGTCCTGAACCGGATCCTCAACGCCAAGCAGGAGGAGGTGGCGCGCTTCGCCGACCTGCGCGCCTCCGAGCTCGACGCCGACGCCGTCGAACTCAAGCGCGCCTGGGAGGCCGCCCGCCACGCCGTCTCCGATCCGCTGGGCCTCACCCGCTGAGGCGGGCCGCGGCCACCCTCACCACGGCGACTCGGGGTAGCGCTCGGCCATGGCCCGCCACGCCCGCTCCAGCAGCTCGGTGAGGACGCCCTCGTCGACGTCGTCGAGGCGTCGGAGGTAGAGGCAGCCGACGCCCGTACGGTGCGTTCCCAGCCGCTCCAGCACCTCGTCGAAGGCGTCCAGGCCCGGCATCACGTACAGCACCAGGTGGCGGTCCCCCGGCGCGAAGCCCAGCCGCAGGAAGTCGCCCTCCCGCCCGCTGGCGTAGCGGTAGTGGTAGGCACCGTACCCCACGATCGACGGGCCCCACATCGCGGGCACCTCGCCGGTGATGCGTCGCAGCAGGCCGTCGAGGGCACGCGCGTCGCGGCGCCGGTCGTCGCGCGCGATGGCGTCCAGGAAAGCCTCGACGCTCTCCCCCGTAAGGCGGGTCTTGTTCTCGCTCACGATGCGGCCTCCCGACTACGACGGTAGTGGGCGGGACGGGGGCGGCGCCGTGTCGGGACCGTGATGGGACGGCGCTCCTCGAACGGAACGCGACCCAACGGACGGGGCGGGGGCGGGAGGTCGCGACCGGGCCAACTCCCCCTACGAGAAAACCCCGCCTGAGGCGGGGCCTTCATCGTGGCTCGGCGGGTAGGATTCGAACCTACGACCAATCGGTTAACAGCCGACCGCTCTACCACTGAGCTACCGCCGACCGCGCGCCCGGGGGCACGGAGCCCCGCCGAAAGCGAAGCGTAGTCTACCAGAGGCCACAGGCCGGCGCAAGCTCGGTCGGCTCCGTCCCCAACGCCCTCGCGCGAGCACGGCAGGGCCTGCCCGACGGGCCGGAGCCGGTCCTGAGGCGTGCACGGCGTGACGCTGCGGGACGGGGCCGGTAGGATGGCCCATGACCCTCGACGAGTACCAGCAAGGGGCGCGCGGCACCGCCATCTACCCCGAGGAGGCGCGCGTCCTCTACCCCACCCTGAAGCTCGCCGGCGAGGCCGGCGAGGTCGCGGAGAAGCTCGGCAAGCTCATGCGCGACGAGGGCCTGCGGCCCGGCGGCACGCTCACCGACGGGCAACGCGACGCCCTCGCCAAGGAGCTCGGGGACGTGCTGTGGTACGTCGCCAACCTCGCCGCCGACCTCGGCCTGACGCTCGAGACGGTGGGGCGCACCAACCTCGAGAAGCTCGCCAGCCGACGCGACCGCGGGGTGCTGCACGGCTCCGGCGACGAGCGTTGAGCGGCGCGTGAAGATCCCCGAGTTCCGGATCGAGAAGTACTTCGAGCGCTACGAGTTCACCACCCGCTACGTGCTGTCGGCCTCGGACGCCGAGAGCCGCAGCATCGGCGAGCTGCTGGCGCTCGAGCCCGGCGCGCACGAGCGCCTGAGCGAGCAGCGCCTGGGCTACACCGAGGGCGCGGGCTCGCGCGCCCTGCGGAGCGAGATCGCCGGCATCTACCAGGGGCTCGAGCCCGACGATGCGGTGGTGTGCACCAGCGCCGAGGAGGCCATCTTCCTCCTCTACCACGTGCTCCTCGGGCCGGGCGACCACGCCGTGGTCGAGACCCCGTGCTACCAGTCGGCCCTCGAGCTGGCCCGCAGCACCGGCGCCGAGGTGAGCACCTGGGAGCGCCACGCCGAGGACGGCTGGGCCCACGACCTGGAGGCCCTGGAGGGGCTGCTGCGCCCCACCACCAAGGTGGTGTACATCAACACCCCGCACAACCCCACGGGCCTGCTGATGCCGCGGGACGCCTACCAGCGGGTGCTGGAGCTGGGGCGCGAGCGCGGCTTCACGGTGTTCAGCGACGAGGTCTACCGCGAACTCGAGCACGATCCGGCGGCGCGTCTGCCGGCCGCCTGCGACGTCACGGCCGGCGCGGTGTCGCTCGGCTCGATCTCGAAGACCTACGGCCTGCCCGGGCTGCGCCTGGGCTGGCTCGCCAGCCGCGACCGCGATCTGCTGGCGCGCGTGGTCGACCTGAAGTACTACACCACCATCTGCAGCCCCGCCCCCAGCGAGCTGCTGACCGAGCTGGCGCTACGCCACCGCGAAGCGCTGGCCCAGCGCAACCGCGGCCTGGTGCTGCGCAACCTGGAGCTCCTCGATGCCTTCCTCGAGCGCCACGCCGAGCGCTTCTCGTGGGCGCGCCCCGATGCCGGCCCGATCGGCTTCGTGCGCCTGCACGGCGACGAGGGCTCCGAGGCCTTCTGCCGCCGGGTGGTCGAGGGGGCCGAGGTGCTGCTGCTGCCGGGCACCGTGTTCGATCGCAGCGACCACCTGCGGGTCGGCTACGGTCGCGCCGACCTGCCGGAGGCGTTGGCGGCGCTGGAGGCCTTCCTCGAGCGCGACGGCTAGCCCCGCGGCGGCCCACGGGCCCGCGTAGCCGCCCCGGTCGCACGGGGCGTGCGGAAGCGCCCACAGGCGGCCGGCGCGCGGCCGAGTACCATCGCAGCATGGAACAACGAGGGGTTTGGAGGATGGCATGCGCGGCCCTCTTGGCGGCCGCACTGGCGTCCGTGGCGGCCGCTCAGGATGCCGCCACGGCAGACCTGCCGATCACCCGGGTGGTGCTCTTCACCACCGGGGTCGGCTACTTCGAACACAGCGGCACCGTGGTCGGCAGCCAGCAGCTCGACCTGCCGGTGGCCACCGACCAGATGGACGACCTGCTGCAGAGTCTGGTCGTCCAGGACCTCGACGGCGGCACCGTACGACCGGTGCGCTACCCGTCGCAGGACCCGCTGGGGAGACTGCTGGCGGGCTACCGCCTTGACCTGTCGGGCGACCCGACGCTGGCGCAACTGCTGTCGCAGGCACGCGGCGAGGCGGTGCACGTGGAGGCGTCGCAGCCCCTCGACGGCACCGTCGTCAACGTCGAGACGGTGGCGTCGGCCGACGGGCCGTCGACCTACCTCACGCTGCTCACCGCCGACGGCCTCAGGCGCATCGACCTGGCCGAGGTGCGCGACGTGCGCTTCCGCGACGCCGCGGTGCAGGCCGACCTCGAAGCCGCCCTGGCAGCCATCGCTGGGGCCCGCAGCCACACCGGGGCCACGGTGCGCGTGCTGTTCTCCGGGGAGGGGACGCGCCGCGTGCGCATCGGCTACGTCCGCGCCATGCCGGTGTGGAAGACCAGCTACCGCCTGGTGCTGACCGGCTCGGGTCGCGCCGACCTCCAGGGGTGGGCGATCGTCGACAACCCCACCGACCTCGACCTCGACCGGGTCCAGCTCTCGCTGGTGGCGGGCCGGCCGATCTCCTTCGTGACGGGGCTCTACGATCCCATCTACGTCCAGCGGCCGCGCGTGACCTTGGATCTGGGGACGCTCCCGGTGGCGCCCGTCTACGGTAGCGAGACCGCGCCTGCCGCCAAGAGCGCCGACGCGGCGATAGCCCCGAGCGCGCTCGAGAGCCGCGCGGGGCTGGCGGCCCCCGCGCCCGCGGCGCCCCAGCTCAGCGGCTCCGGGGTCGCCGCCATGGCGCAGGGCGTGGACGGCGGCGCCAATTTCGAGTACCGGGTCGACCAGCCGGTCACCATCGCCCGGCACGAGTCGGCGATGATCCCCATCGTGCTGGCCTCGGTGCCGGCGCGCGAGCTGGCGATCTACGACCCCGCGGTGCTGTCGGACCACCCGCTCTCGAGCGTGCGCCTGACGAACGACACCGGCCTGCACCTGGCTGGCGGCCCGGTGACGGTCCTCGATGCCGGCGGCTTCTCCGGCGACGCCCGCCTCGCCGACGTGGTGCCCGGCGACGCGCGGGTACTGAGCTACGCCGTGGATCTGGGCGTCGACGTGACCCGCGAGGGGAGCGACGAGCCCCAGCGCGTGAGCGCCGTGGCGCTGAGGAACGGCACCGTCGTCACCACCCTGAAGCAGCGGTTGCGCACCCGCTACACCCTGACCTCGCGCGACGGCCAGGCGCGCTTCGTGGTGCTCGATCACGCCAAGCGCGCCGGCTACGCGGTGGTAGCCCCCGCCGCGAAGCCCGCCGAGACCGCGAGCAGCTACCGCTTCGGGGTGGCGCTGCGGGGGGCCGACGGCAGCTCGCCCGCCCCCGACGCCACGGTGCCGACGGTCGCGACCTGCGACGCCGGCGCGCCCTGCACCGTCGACGTGGTGACGGAACGCACCGTGGAGCAGAGCCTCGCGGTGTCGAACGTCGCCACCGACGACCTCGCCTTCTACCTGGCCAACGTCGAGCTGAGCCCGGCCGACCGGGCCACCCTCGCGCAGGTGCTCGACCTGAAGCAGCGCATCGCCGCCCTGGGGCGCCAGGTCCAGCAGCTCCAGGCGCAGATCGACGGCATCTTCCAGGACCAGAGCCGCATCCGCCAGAACATGGCGGCGCTCGACCTCAACTCGGCCCTGTACCGGCGCTACGCTTCGGACCTGGAGGCGCAGGAGAACCGCCTGGCCGACCTCCGTGGCTCCACGGACGACCTGCGGCAGAAGCAGACCGAGCTGCAGACGCAGCTCGACGCCCTGCTGGCCTCGCTCACGGCCGGCAGCTGAGCGCAGCACGAGCGAGGCGGCCCGCGGGGATGCCCGCGGGCCGCCAACCTCGTCTCCTGATGGGGTCAGGCGCCGGCTAGCCGCACTTCGAGTAGCCGCAGCTCTCGCACTTCTGGCAGCCCTCCTCGAAGCGCAGCGGCGCGCCGCAGTCGGGACAGGCCTTGCCGCGGTTGAGGATGTTCTCGGCGCCCGCCGTCTCCAGCGCCACCGCCAGCAGATCGGCCTTCGAAGCCACCAGCCGACCGTGGTAGCTGCCGTACATGCCGCCGTTGATGCCGCGCAGCGTCTTGATGAGCGCCTCGGCGGGCACGCCGTACTGCAGGGCGATCGACACCACCCGGCCGAGCGCCTCGCTGTCGGCGTTGGCCTCGTCGCCGGCCTTGCCGGAGACGATGAAGACCTCGGTCGGCAGCCCGTCCTGCTTGTTGACGGTCACGAAGAAGCCGCGCTTCTCGCCGTTGGGGAGCATGAGCTTGATGGCGTCGGTGAAGCCGGTGAGGCGCAGGGGCCGCTCGAACAGCACCTCGCTCGGCAGGCGTTCGTGGCGCGCCTCGGGTGCGGACGTTCGGGACGCGCCGGCCTGCGGGGCCGCGGCGGCGGGCCCCGCCGACGGCGCGGCGGCCGCGCCCTCGGCCTTGGGTTCGGCCGTGGTGGAGAGGACCTGGAACTCGCGCGAGCCGTCGCGGTACACGGTGATGCCCTTGCAGCCGGTCTCGAACGCCAGGGTGTAGGCGTCGAGCACGTCCTGGGTGGAGGCATGCCGCGGCAGGTTGATGGTCTTGGAGATGGAGTTGGCGACCTGCTTGCCGCCGTCGAAGGCGCGCTGCACCACCCCCTGCATCCGCACGTGATCGGACGGGGAGATGTCGTGGGCGCACAGCAGCACCGTCTTCACGGAGTCGGGGACGAAGTCGAGGCCCTGCACGCTGCCGTGATTGGCCTGCACCGCCTCGACCACCCGGTCCCAGTCCCAGGCGCCGCCCTCGGCGTAGTCGGGGTGGGGAGCGTGCTCCTCCATCAGCTCCCGGAACAGGGGGTGGACGAGGGCCACGTAGTCGCTGCCGATCTTGCGGTAGATGAACGGCGCGAACACCGGCTCGACGCCCGAGGAGACCCCCATCAGCATGCTGGTGGTGCCGGTCGGGGCCACGGTGAGCACGGCGATGTTGCGCCGCGGCGTGTCCAGGTCGCTGTCGGGGAACATCGGGAAGGCGCCCCGCTGTCCGGCCAGGGCCTCGCTCGCCTCGGTCGCGGCGTCGCGGAGCTCGCCGATCATGGCGTCCACGGCGGCCCGGCCCTCGTCGCTGTCGTAGGCGTAGCCCATGCGGATGAGCGCGTCGGCGAGGCCCATCACGCCCAGGCCGAGCCTGCGCAGCTTCATGCTCATGGCGCGGTTGTCGGCCAGCGCGAAGCGGTTGACCTCCAGGACGTTGTCGAGGAAGCGCACACAGGTCGCCACGTCGGTCCGGAAGGTCGCGCGGTCGAAGCCCTCCATGCCCCGGCCCGGTTCGGTCACGTAGGCCGCCAGGTTCATGGCGCCCAGATCGCAGGGCTCGCCGGCGTAGAGCGGGATCTCCCCGCAAGGGTTGGTGGCCTTGATGTCGCCGAGCGCCTCGCGCATCGGGTTGAACTGGTTGATGCGATCGACGTAGATGAGCCCGGGTTCGCCGGTCTGCCAGGCGTGCCGGGCGATCTCCTCGAGGGTGTCGCCGCCCTCGCGCGCGATGCTCTGCCGCATGAAGGCGTCGCTCACCAGCACCGAGATGTTGAAGGTGCTGATGTCACCCTCCGCCTGCTCCCGCTCGAGATCCTTGGCGGTGATGAAGTCGCGCACGTCGGGGTGCGTGATCGACATCGTCGCCATGCCGGCGCCGCGGCGCGTGCCTCCCTGGCGGATGACGCGCAGCGTGGGCGCGAAGACGTAGCGCAGGGTGGCCACCGGCCCGGCGTAGTCGGCGCCGCCCAGCGCCGCCCACTGGGCGAAGTTGTCGAACACCTCGACGGCGAAGCTCGAGGGTCCGCTCGACGAGCCGCCGGAACCGTTCACCGGAGTGCCCTCGGGGCGCAACGAGCTGAGGTCGAGCAGCACGTCGTGACCCCGCAGCAGCCCTTCGATCATCTCGCTGCCGCTCTGCCAGATGCCGTCGACCGAGTCGCCGACGATCTTGACCTCGGCGCCGGAGAGGGCGTCGCGGCGCTCGACGAAGGTGGCCGACCGGTACCCGCGGGTGACGTACTCGCCGCGCACGAGATCGAAGAAGGTGCCGGTCCGGACCTTGTCGTAGTCGTCGTGCGAGGGGTCGATGGTGAGGTACAGGCGGCCGCACCGCCCGTCGAAGGGGCGCTTCGGCCGGATGGGATCGAGGTTGAGGCCGTTGCCTCCGCCCACCTTCGTGACCAGCGCCAGCTTGGTGGCCAACTGCAGCACCCAGGCGGTCGTCGCAGGAGCCTCGGGGCTGCCGTCCTGAACGAAGCAGTTCAGCACGTTGCCGTGACCGGTGGCGGCCCCGGCGAGCACCCGGCCTCCGGGACAGAAGCGCTTGCTCGCCATCAGGTCGTAGAAGGCGTCGGCCATCCCCGCACGGACGTCCTCGGGCTCGGGACTGGCTACCCAGCTCGCGACGCGGGCGAACATGTCCTCCAGCGTGGCGTCCCCCGGCTGGAAGTACTGTCGCTTGGCGATCGCCCGGGCGTGATCGTCGAACGCCGCGAGCGCGCCTGCATCGTGGGACGTGCGTACCTTGGCCACCATCATCCTCCCTATCCCGAGAGCGCCGTCGGGCGCTCGAGACGGTTCCCTAGTTGGTTCGGCGGCGCTCGCAGCGCCGCTAGGGTCCTACGATCCCGTTCTTGATCTTCGCTAGATATTGTACGTCAACGCTAGCAACCTACATCATCTTGTGGCGGTAACGCGTTTCACAGCTCCCCCCGCGATCGGGATGCGACACCCCCTCTGCGCCCCCGCGCAGCCCCCGTCGCGGCTCTCCTCCTCGCCACCGAGCCTACCACCCCGACTGGGGCCGTTCAAGCGCTGCATAGCATCATCTGGCTATGCAATCTCTACCAGGTACAACATCTAGTAGGCGCGTGCACGCCGGCCCCCACGCATCGGCGAAGCTCCGCGCCTCACGGCGCCCGCGGCCCCCGATGGAGGCGCAACCGGTGCCGCAACGCGGGCGCGGGACCCGCGGACGTACGGAGAGCCGGGTTCAGTGCTTGAAGTGGCGCTCGCCGGTCATCACCATCGCCAGGCCACGCTCGTCGGCTGCCGCCACGATCTCGTCGTCGCGGATCGAGCCGCCCGGCTGCACCACCGCGGTCACGCCGGCATCGGCAGCGGCATCGAGGCCGTCGCGGAACGGGAAGAAGGCGTCGCTGGCGCAGGCCCCGCCGACCGCCCGCCCCGCCGCCTTGCGTGCGGCGATGTCGACGGCGTCGACGCGGCTCTGCTGGCCGGCCGCCACCGCCACGGCGCTGCCCTTCGCGGCGAAGACGATGGCGTTCGACGAGGTGTGGGCACACACCCGGTAGGCGAGCTCCAGATCGCGCCACTGCTCCTCGCTGGGCTGCACGCGCGTCACCACCCGCCATTCGGAGCGGTCGACCCGCACCGGGTCGGGCTCCTGCACCAGGAAGCCGGCGTCGACGCGCCGCAGCTCGAGCCCGCGCGGTCCCGGCGGCTGGGCCTCCAGCACCCGCGTGTTCTTGCGCTTGCGGGCCAGCAGCTCCAGCGCCTCGGGAGCGTAGCCGCGGGCGATCAGCACGTCGGCCTTGGGGTTGCCCACGATGGCCTGGGCCAGCGCCAGGTCGACGGTGCCGGGCAGGGCCACGATGCCCCCGAAGGCCGACTTGGGGTCGACCTCGAAGGCGCGCGCGTAGGCTTCGCCCAGGTCGCCGGCCACCGCCACCCCGCAGGGGTTGGCGTGCTTGACGATGACCGCCGCGCGCCCCTCGCCCAGCTCGTGCGCCAGCCGCCAGGCGGCCTCGGCGTCGAAGAGGTTGAGGTACGACAGCGCCATCCCCGAGTGCTGACGGACCGAGTCCCACCAGCCGCGACGCCCGACCTCACGGTAGCGAGCCCCCTGCTGGTGCGGGTTCTCGCCGTAGCGCAGCACCTCCACCCGCTCCAGCGCGATGGGCAGGTGCTCCGGCAGGGGCTGGTCGCGTTCCATCCAGGCGACGATGGCGGCGTCGTAGGCGGCGGTGTGCGCGAAGGCCTTGCGCGCCAGGGCGCGCCGGAAGTCGAGGTCCGGGCCCTCGCGCAGCCCCTGCAGGACGGCCTCGTAGTCGTCGGGATCGACTACAACCACGACCGCCGGGTGGTTCTTGGCGGCCGCCCGCAGCATGCTGGGGCCGCCGATGTCGATGTTCTCCAGCGCCTCGTCCCAGCCCACGTCGGGGCGAGCGACGGTCTCCCGGAAGGGGTAGAGGTTGCTGACCACGACGTCGATCGGGGCGATGTCGTGGGCGCGTAGCTCCGCCAGGTGCGCCTCGTCACGACGCGCCAGCAACCCGCCGTGGATGCGCGGGTGCAGCGTCTTGACGCGGCCGCCGAGGATCTCCGGGAACCCGGTGACGTCGGCCACCGCCGTCGCCTCGAGGCCCGCCTCCCGCAGGACGGCGAGCGTGCCGCCGGTGGAGACGAGCTCGTAGCCGAGCTCGCGCAGGCCCCGCGCGAACGGCACCAGGCCGCGCTTGTCCGAGACGCTCAGGAGCGCTCTAGGCATGGGTGGTCCTCCTTCGGGGAGCGCCTCCCGGCGACCCTGCCGAGGGCCGCCGGGAGACGAGGGCTCAGTTGCCGCCGGTGCTCGAGCCGGACGTGCTGGAGCTGCCGCTCGAGGAGCTGCCGGTGCCGCCGGACCCGCTGCTGGAGGGCGCCGAGCTCGCCGGTGCGCTCCCGCTGCCGGTCGACGTCGAGGAGCTCGAGCCGCTGCTCGAGCCGTTCGCCGAGGGCTGCGCCTGCTGCTGCTGCTTCTCGACCTGGGCCAGGAGGTTGTCGACCTTCACCTGCTTGCGCACCTTGTCGAGCCAATCGGTGCGGAGCTGCTGCTGCTGGTTCGCGAGCACGGCCGCTCGGACCTGGTCCTGCACCTCGGCGAAGGTGCGGGTGCGTTCGGGGGTGCGAACGGCCACCAGCACCACGTAGGTATCGATGGTCTTGGGCTGCGCGCTGGTGCCGGCGTCCCCACCGGTGTTGCTGGTGGTGCTGCCGGTGGCGGTGCTGGAGCCATTGGCGGTGGTCGGAGCGGGCTGCGTCAGCACCAGCACGTCCGACATCTCCTGCTTGCTCGACGGCAGCGCCGTGAAGGCGTCGGTGCGGAACAGCGCCGTGTCCAGCTCGGCCGACAGATCGCCGGGCTGGACGGTCCCGAGGTCCTTCACGGTGCCGCTGTCCGCCTTGGCGGCGGCGTCGAGCGCCTGTCCGGCCAGCAGCGCCTTGCGGAAGGCGTCGGCCTGGGCCTTCTGCTGGAAGTCGATCCGCGTCGCCTCGGCCTCCGCCGGGATGGTGAAGGTCGACTTGTTGCTGTCGTAGTAGGTCTTCATGGCGTCCTGCGTGACCTTGGCGTCGCGGGCCACGTAGTTCAGCGCGGCCTGCGCGATCATCTGCCGCGTCCCGACGAGGTCGAGCTTGAGATCGGCGGCGCCCGCCGCGGCGACGTAGGTGTCGATGATCTGGCCCAGGACCGCGGGCTTGAAGAACTGCGTCACCAGGGTGGCGCTCTGCGGCGACAGCGCCTGCTGGATCTGCGGGTTGGTGTACACCGCACGGTCGAGCTGCGCCGCCGTGACCGAGGTGTCCCCGACCTTGGCCACGACCGGGTTGTCGTAGGTCAGGCTGCTGCCCTGCGGCACCGTCACCTTGGCCGCGTTGACCAGGTCGTCGATCTTCTGCTCCACCACGCCCGACTGCTTGGCCTTCAGGGCGTCGGCCTTGACCTGGTCCTTGACCTTGTCGAAGGGCTGGGTCTCGGCCGGCAGGTACTTCTCGACCTTGACGATGTAGTACTGCCCGGCCGCGCTCACCACGTCGGTGATGCCGGGGCCCTTGAGCCCGAAGGCGGCGGTGGCCACGGCCGTCGGCAGCGCCGGCTTGCCGACGGGCTTGGGCGCGGTCTCGCCCTTGGCGGCACCGAGCGCGCCACCGCGGTCCGCCAGGTCCTTGCTGTACTTGCTGGCGAGCGCCGCGAAGTCGGCCCCGCCGACCGCCTGCTTCTGCAGCTCCAGGGCCTGCGTTGCGTCGTCGACGACGATCTCTCGGGCCAGGATCTGGGGGTCCGTCTGGTAGCTGGTGGCGTGGGTGTCGTACCAGGTCTGGACCTCGGCGTCGCTCACCGTCACGTCCTTGGTGAGCTGCCCCTCCCACTTGCTCTGCCGCAACGACTCCCGCACGTACTCGCGGAAGGTGGCGTCGGTGAAGCCGGCGTTGCCGATGAGGTTGAGGTAGGCCTGGTCGTTCTTGCGGCCGGCGACCCCGCGCGACTTGCGGAAGTCGTCGACGGCCTTGGTCACCTCACCGTTGCCCACGTGGACCTTGGCCGAGGCCTGAGCGAGGACCGCGTTCTGGACGAGCGTGTCCGTCAGCAGCAGCTGCAGGTCGGTGGCCACGGGGCCGTCGGGCACGGCGCTGTAGAGCGGGTTCTGGCGCTGCCGCGCGACGGTGTCCTCGTAGACGGGCTGGCCGTTGACCTCGAGCTCGACGGCGCCGTGCGAGGCGCCTCCGCCCCGGCCGCCGAGGCGACCGAGGGTCGGGGTGAACGTGATGATCATGCCGAGCAGCAACCCGATGGAGATGACCCACAGGATCACGGTGTTGGTACGACGGTTGAACTTCATCGCCTTGACTTCCTCCCAGAGCGTCTGTTAGCTTTCTTAGTTGACTTCGCGCGCCCGTAGCTCAGCCGGATAGAGCGTTCGCCTCCGGAGCGAAAGGTCACAGGTTCGAATCCTGTCGGGCGCACCAACGGTCTCCCTCGCGCCGTACGCAGGTCGGATGCCTTGTGAAGGGTACGGGCCGCAAAGCGAAGGAAGTGTACCACGCACTCCGGATGAGAGTTCCCAGCCCGCGACGCGGGCACCGCCAGGCGCCCCGGCGCCGCGCTGCGCTTCGGCCACGCCTCAGAAGAGGCGGCCGGGGTCGAACGGCAGGCCGTGAAGCAGGGCCACCGCCGCGGCTACGGGGGCGTCGTAGCCGCGCGCGAGCTCCGCGAGGCTGGCGCGCGCGCTGAGCGTCGGCACCACCCCGCCGTCGAAGGCCCGCCCGTCGATGCCCTCGAGGTTCGCCACCGCCACCATCACCACGCTGCCGTCCGGCAGCGTGAAGCCCTGGACCGCCTCGACGTTGCCGGAGGTGCGGACGCCCACCACCGTGGCGCGTCCCAGGTCCTGCAGGACCAGCGGCCCGACCTCGCCCGCCGAGCTGTTGCTGCGATCGACCAGCACCACCAGCGGGCCCGCGAAGTGGACGGGATCGCTCACGCGGTCCTCGCTGAGCACGCTGCCGTCCTCGGCCACCAGGCGCGAGATGCCGACCCCGTCGACGACGCTGTAGCGCGCCTGCCAGGCCACCCCGCCGCGGCTCACGGCGTCGGCCCACGGCCCCTCGACGAAGGCGCCCAGCACCAGCCCGAGCTGGCCCAGCCGCCCGCCGTAGTTGCCGCGCATGTCCAGCACCAGCGAGGTCGCGCCCTGCTGCATGAGGAGGCCCAGCAGGGCGTGGAAGCGTCGGCCGGTGTCCTGGAGGTTCAGGCTCGGCAGGTAGATGTACCCGGTGGTGGCGTCGAGCATGCGGCCCACCGGCGCCTCGGCCAGCGGGCGCTGCGCCAGCGTCCGAGGACGCAGCACCTGCTCCCACTGCCGACGCCCGCGCCGCAGGGCGAGGGTGACGTCGCCTGCCTCGACCGCGCGCATCAGCGCCGACGAGGCGTCCCAGCGGCCCGCGCCCTGGAGCGTCTCCGCGCCCACGCTGGTGATGACGTCGCCGCGCTGCAGGCCAGCCTCGGCGGCCGGCGATCCCGGCAGGACCCGGGTGATCACCAGCCCCGTCCCCTCCAGGTAGGAGGTGAGGACGCCCAAGGTGGGGCGCTCCTCGGCGGCCGAGGCCCCCCCGTACGAGGCCAGCCCCAACCAGCTCGAGTGATCGTCGTGAACGGCCTCGACCATGCGGCGCATGGCCGCGTCGAAGGCGGCTCGCGAGCCCGCCTCCACCACCGAGCTGCGGTAGCTCGAGGCCCACGCCTGCCAGTCCATCCAACCGGCGTCCCAGTAGCGGTCCTGGAAGACGTCGACCAGCGCCTGGAACACCCTGGCGCGGCCCTGGCTCGACGCCCACAGCCCCGACGCTGCCCACGCCGGCACCGCCAGCGCCAGCAGCGCGGCGGCCAGCAACGCCCGGAGCGCCCGGCCCGCACGCGCAGGCCTCATCGCCACGGCTCCATGCCCCAGCCTAGGCCGTGCGCGCGCCGTCCACGGTGTGCGGCTGCACGCCCGGGCCCGGGGGTCACCAGCTCGGGAGACCACCGGAGGCCGGGGGTCGCCACGGTTGCGGCACCTCGATCCCCTCCCCGCCGAAGACGTGGACGGTCTGCCCTTCGACCTCCAGGACCACGCTGTCGACGCCGTCCGGTCGGGTGAGGGTGTAGAAGAGCTGGTTCAGGCGCCCGACCATGCTGGCGGTGCCGCCCCCCTGCTCGAAGTCGGCCGACAGGTCGACCGTCAGTGCGGTGCCCTCCAGCCGGGCCCCGAGCAGGCGCGTGGACGCGGGCACGGCGCTGGCGAGGCCGCGCGCTGCTTCGTCGGCGGTGGGTCCGGCGGCGAGAGCCGCGATCTCCCGCTCGACCTGCGTGACCGAGCCTCCCCTCGCGGCCCGCCGGTAGACGGGGACCAGCGTGAAGCCGGTCGGGTCGCTCCGGATCAGGTAGACGACGGTGTCGGGGAGGTGCCGAAGGGTGCGCACCGTGATGGCCGAGACCAGCACCAGCAGGAGCAGCAGTGCCAGCGCGACCACGCGCAGCACCACGGTGCGCATGGGCCGACTAGCGCTTCCGGATGGGGAGGTAGCGGGCCTCCCACATGGCGTCCGACACCCGTTGCGCGAGGTCGTCGTCGCCGTCGATGCGGGCCACCCCGGCCGACACCGCCTCCTGCGCCACCGCCAGCGCCACGTGACGGCTGACGCTGCGCATGGCGCTCACCCGCGGGTACACCGCGCCCTGCGCGATGCGCCCCTGGTCGGTGTAGTCGGCCAGGGCCTCGGCCGCCGCGCTGAGCATGCCCGGCGTGACGCGGCGGGCGCGCGCCACCTTCACGCCCAGCCCCAGACCCGGGAAGATGAAGGCGTTGTTCCCCTGGCCGATGCTGTAGCGCACGCCCTTCCAGGTCACGTCCGGGAAGGGGCTGCCGGTGGCCACGATGGCGCGGCCGTCGGTCCAGCGGTAGACGTCCTCGGGGATGGCCTCGCTGTAGTCGGTGGGGTTGGAGAGCGGGAACACGATGGGCGAAGGGGTGTTGGCGGCCACCGCCTCGACGATGCCCTGGTCGAAGGCCCCGCGCTGGCCGGAGAGCCCGATGAGGGCCGTGACCTTGCCCTGCTGCACCGTCTCCAGCAACGACGGCGCCGACCCCGCGACCTGCCACCCGGCCACGCGGGCGGGGTCCTGAGCGAGCTCCGCTTTGTAGGTGTCGAGCCCGGGGCGGTCGGAGAGCACCAGCCCGCGGGAATCGACGACGAAGACTCGCTCGGAGGCCTCGCGGACGTCCAGCCCCTGCCGCACCAGCCCGTCGCGGATCTGGCTGGCCACGCCGATGCCGCCGGCGCCGGCGCCGTGGACCAGGAACACCTCGTCGGTGAGCGGACGGCGCGACTTGCGGGCGGCCGCCAGCAGGCCCGCCAGCACCACCCCGCCGGTGCCCTGGATGTCGTCGTTGAAGCTGGGAAGGACGTCCTGGTAGCGGTCACGCACGCTGAACGCCTTCTGCTTGGAGAAGTCCTCCCACTGCAGGACGGCCTCGGGGAAGCGGCGCTTGAACGCCTGCACGAAGCGCTCCATGAAGTCGTCGTAGGCCTGACCCGTGAGGCGCTCGTGGCGCACCCCGAGGTAGAGCGGGTCGTCGAGCAGGTCCTGACGGTTGGTTCCGACGTCGAGCTCGATGGGCAGCGTGGTGGCCGGATCGAAGCCGGCGGCAGCGGTGTAGATCGACAGCTTGCCGATGCAGATGGCCATGCCGCCGTAGCCCTGGTCGCCGATGCCGAGGATGCCCTCGGAGTCGGTGGCGACCACCAGGTGCACGTCGGGCACCGGCGCGTTCTCGAGCACCTCGTCGACGCGGTCGATGTTCTCGGTGCTGACCACCAGACCGCGCGGCCAGCGGTAGATGAGGCTGAACTTCTGGACCGCCTCCGCCACCGTCGGGGTGTAGATGATCGGCAGCATCTCCTCGAGGTGGCGCTCGATCAGCGCGTAGAACAGCACCTCGTTGCGGTCCTGGAGGACGCGCAGGTAGATGTGCTTGTCGAGGTTGGTGGTGAAGCGTCGGAAGTTGGCGTAGGTCCGCTGGACCTGCTCGTCGAGCGACGACACGTGCGGCGGGTACAGCCCCTCCAGCCCGAAGGCCTCCCGCTCCTCCGGCGTGAACGCCGTGCTCTTGTTGAGCAGCGGGAGCCGCGTGAGCATCAGACCGGGGAGGTCCGTCGCCAGATAGGGGTCGCCGTTGTCGTCGATGTGGCGCTCGTACTGCTTCATGCCCTGCTCCTGTTCTCACGCGCGCCGGGTCTCAGGGACCCGCCAGGCGCTTGGATTCCCTCTCGAAATAGGCGTAGTTGGCGTCGTCGGGCTTCAGGGCCAGCGCGCGCGCGAAGGCGTCGGCGGCCTCGGCGTAGCGCTCCTGCTGGAAGTACAGCCGACCGAGGGTGCCCCACGCCGCCGGGAACGCGGGGTTGGCGGCGACCGCCGCCTTCAGGTCCTTCTCGGCCGCATCGAACTGGCCCGCCTGGTACTCCTGCACACCAGCCACGTAGGCCTTGCCGGCCTCGGTGCCGTAGTCGAGCTGCTGCTTGGCCTGCTCCAGGAAGTAGCTGGCCCGCGTGTCCCCCGGGGAGCGCCGCAGCACCCCCTGCCAGTAGAGGACGGCGTCGCCGTAGTCGCCCAGCTCCTGGCTGGTGCGCGCCGCCCACACCCAGGCGTCGAGGTAGCCGTCGTTCGCTCGCAGCGCCTGCACGAAGGCGTCGTTGGCGGCCTGCACCTGGCCCTTCTCGTAGAGCGACTGCCCCTCGTAGAAGGCCTTGCCCGCGCTCACGCCCCAGGCCACCTCGGCCTTGGCGAGCTGCAGGAAGTAGGCGGCCCCCTTGTCGTTGGGGCGCGCCTGCGTCACCTGCGTCCAGTAGCCCACCGCCGCCTGCGGTCGATCGAGGTCGAGGCTGGCGCGGCCCGCCCACACCGCAGCGTCGATGAAGTCGGGGTTGGCCGCCAGCGCCTGCTGGAAGGCGGCCAGCGCGTCGGCCTTGCTCCCCTTGTCGTAGAGGTCGAGGCCGCGCTGGTAGGCGTCGCTGGCCTTCACGCCGACCTGGAGCTGCTGCTGGACGCGCTCGAGGTAGTAGTTCGCCGCCGCGTCGTTCGGCGCCTGGGCGACGAGCGCCTGCCAGTAGGGCAGCGCCTCGGCGGGCCGGCCCTGCTCGAACAGGATGCGGCCGAGCCAACGCAGCGCCAGCGGGTCGTCGGGGAGCACCTCGTGCACCTTGCGGTAGTACTCCAGGGCGGCCGCCACGTCGCCCGCCTGGTAGCGGGCGTAGCCCAACTGCGTCCCCGCCTCCTCGAAGAACGAGGCGTTGCTGGGCGCTCCCGCCGGCAGCCCGCTCATGTCGTCGAGCGATCCGCCATCGGCGAGGTAGGCCAGCCAGTGCGCGTAGCCGCGCACGTACCAGTGCAGCTCGCCGTAGGTGCGCGCCAGGAAGCGTTCGATGGCCAGGTCGTGCGGAGCCGCCTGCAGCGCCTGCTCGCCCAGCGTCCAGGCACTCCGCCAGTGCGGCTGATCGGGGTGCGCGGGCTCGGTGGCGGCCAGCGCCTGCTGGCGTGCCTGCTGCGCCTGGTCGAAGAGTTGTTGCGCCTGGGCCGAGCGCTGGGCGGCGACGAGCGGCAGCGCCAGCACCACGGCCAGCGTCAGCATCAGACGGCCGAGGCGCGGGCCCCGGCGCGGCGTCACTTCGCTCGAGCGGTAAGCCATACGACCTCCTGCGACGTACGGATCACGTACAGAAGGCGCTCACCATCGGGACCTTCGAAGACGATGTGGGTACGCGTCTCGGGCCCGACCGTGGTCTCGGTGCGGCCCGATTCGAAGTAGCCGTTGACGGCGAACTCCGTCTCGATGTTGTGCACGTAGCCGGTGGCCAGCGTCTTCACCAGACCGGTGGCCTCGTAGACCTCCCAGTCGGTCCAGCGGTCACGATCCGTGACGCGGGCGATGACCGCTTCCGTACCGCTTCCCACGGCCCGCAGCGTGCCGTGCGGCAGCCGCAGGGCCGGATCGAACGTGGTCGAGATGGCCGTGCTCACCATGACGTCGGCCAGCAGCTGGGCGTGCGCCAGCGGGGCCAGCCAGGCGACCACGAGCAGGGCCGGCACGGCCAGCAACGCCGTGCGGCGCATGCGGGGACGTGGGGCGATCACCACGCCTCGAGTCTACCACCGCCCCTCGTGAGAGCCGCTCCGTACTCGTTGCGTCGCTCCCGTCCAGGTCCAGCGGGCGGCGGTAGGCCGGCCGGCGGGAGGACGCCGGGCGAGCCTGTACAATGCGGGGCCATGTTCCAGAGTCTCGGCGATCGATTGCAGAGCGTCTTCGAAGGGCTTCGCGGCCGCGGCCGTCTCAGCGAGGCCGACGTCAAGGCGGCGTTGCGCGAGGTGCGCATCGCCCTGTTGGAGGCCGACGTCAACCTCGAGGTCGCCCGTGACTTCACCAAGCGGGTCCAGGAGAAGGCGGTCGGGTCCGACACCCTGATGTCGCTCAACCCCGACCAGCGCGTCATCGCCATCGTGCACGAGGAGCTCGTCGAGGTGCTCGGCGGCAAGGCGGTCCAGCCGACCCTGGCCAGCGACCGCAACGTGTGGATGCTGATGGGCCTGCAGGGCGCCGGCAAGACCACCACCGCCGGCAAGCTCGCCTACAAGTACAAGGCGCAGGGCAGGCGGCCGCTGCTGGTGGCGGCCGACACCCAACGCCCCGCCGCCCGCGAGCAGCTCGCCGTGCTCGGGCGTCAGATCGGCGTGCCGGTGTTCGAGGTGCAGGACGGCGAGAGCCCCGCCAGCATCGCCCGGCGCCTGGAGGCGCACCTGCGCCAGGACTACCGCGACCTGGTCATCGTCGACACCGCCGGCCGCCTGCATATCGACGAGGCCCTGATGGACGAGCTCGTCGAGCTGCGCGACCGCATCGGCCCGAGCGAGCGCATCCTGGTGGTCGACGCCATGACCGGTCAGCAGTCGCTGCCGGTGGCCAACAGCTTCGATGAGCGCGTGGGCGTGACCGGCCTGGTCATGACCAAGCTCGACGGCGACGCCCGCGGCGGCGCCGCGCTGTCGGCCCGCCACGTCACCGGCAAGCCCGTGTACTTCGCGGGCATGAGCGAGAAGATCGACGGGCTCGAGCCCTTCCACCCCGACCGCATCGCCGGCCGCATCCTCGGCATGGGCGACGTGCTCACCCTCATCGAGAAGGCCCGCGCCCTGGAGGGCGACGACGACGATCTCGCCGGCCGCGGCCTGAGCGACTTCAGCCTGCAGGACATGCTCACGCAGATGCGGCGGATCAAGCAGATGGGGTCGTTCACCGACGTCTTGAAGATGGTGCCGGGCGCGTCGAAGCTGATGCCCGCCGGCGCCCAGGTCGACGAGCGCGAGATCCTGCGCGTCGAGGCCATCATCTCGAGCATGACCGAGGAGGAGCGGCGCAAGCCGCGCCTGCTCAACGCCAGCCGCCGCAAGCGCATCGCCCGCGGTTCCGGCACCACGGTGCAGGACGTCAATCGCCTGATGCGCAACTACGAGGAGATGCGCAAGCTCATGAAGCGCATGGGCAAGCGCGGCCCCGGGGGGCGCCTTCCCCGCGGCCTGGGTCGCTGAACGGGCGCACCGCCGGGGCGCCCGCGCTTTGCGTCGCGCGCAGGGAACCGTGTACACTGGACCACTGCGACGGCAGTGGTGAGTGCCCTGCCCGACCGACGGAGGAAGCATGGTCAAGATCCGCCTGACGCGCATGGGCTCCAAGCGCAACCCCCACTACCGGATGGTCGTGGTGGACGCGCGCAAGAAGCGCAGCGCCGACTACATCGAACAGATCGGCTACTACGACCCCCGCGAGACCACCGACGCCTCGCTGCGGGTCGAGGCCGAGCGTGCCGCCTACTGGCTCGAGCAGGGCGCCCAGCCCACGGACACCGTGGTGCGCCTCCTGGAGAAGGCGGGCATCGAGGTCCCGGGCGTTCACGCCAAGAAGCGTGCGTCCTACGTCCGGCGCGCGGAGGCCAAGGCCTAGCGAGGCCCGTCATGCCGCTCGAGCTCGTCACCTTCATCGTCCAGAACCTCGTCGCCGACCCGGAGAACCTGGGCATCACCGCGCAGCGGGGCGACAAGGGGCTCCGGATCGAGATCCGCTGCGCCCCCGACGATGCCGGTCGCGTGATCGGGCGCGGCGGACGGATCATCAACGCCATCCGCACGCTGGCGCGCGCCGCCGCCGACGGCCGGCAGCGCGTCGAGGTCCAGCTGATCGACTAGGGCGCGGGGCCCAGAGCCGGCGCGGGCCACCGCCGTGGCCCGGGAGAGGGCGCGTGCCCGGAGACCCTACTGCCACCACCCCCCCGCCCGGCTACCGGAGCCTCGGTCGCCTGGGGCGGGCGTTCCAGCTCGAAGGCGGCGTGCGCCTCGTCGTCACGGACCCGCGGGGGTCCGCCGCGCTCGACCGCGTCGAGCGCGTCTTCGTGCCGGGCTTCGGCTCGGCCGACCTGCGCCGCGTGCGCAGCCACGGCTCGGAGCTGGTGGTGTACCTCGAGGGCGTGCGCGACCGCGACGCCGCCACCGCCCTCACCGGTCGCGAGCTGTTCGTCCCCGCCCGCCCCGACGACGCCGAGGCGGACGCCACCGACGTGCAGGCGCTGGTGGGCCTGCCGGTAGCGGTGGCGGGGACGACCGTGGGGCACGTCCGTGAGGTGCGCTTCGCGGCCGTCAACCCGGTCCTGGTCGTGGCCACCGCTCGCGGCGAGGCCCTGGTGCCGCTGGCGGCGCCCTACGTGCGCCTCGCGCCCGAGCGCGTCGAGTTGATCGACGCGCCGGAGGGGTTGCTCGAGCCGGCATGAGGATCACCATCTACACGCTGTTCCCGCAGCTCGTCCTCCCCTACCTCGACGAGGCGCTGCTGGGGCGCGCCATCGACCGCGGCCTGCTGCAGGTGGAGGTCCGCGACCTGAGGCGTTTCGCCGGCAACCGCACCGGCCGCGTCGACGATGCCCCCTACGGTGGGGGCGCCGGCATGGTGATCCGCGTCGACGTGGCGGCGGCCGCGCTGCGCGAAGCGGTGGCCGATGACCCGCCGCCCGACGAGACGGTCCTGCTCTCCCCCGCCGGGCAGCCCCTCGACCAGCGCATGGTCGAACACTTCGCCGGGCTCGATCACCTGGTGCTGCTGAGCGGTCGCTACGAGGGCTTCGATGCCCGCGCCGAGGCCTTGGTGACGCGCGAGGTGTCGATCGGCGACTTCGTGCTGATGGGCGGCGAGCTCCCCGCCCTCACCGTCCTGGAAGCGGTGGCACGGCTGCTGCCGGGTGCCCTCGGCGACGAGGACAGCCACCGCCAGGACTCCTTCACCACCGGCCTGCTCGACTACCCCGAGTACACGCGGCCCCCGACCTTCGAGGGCGCGGAGGTCCCCGAGGTGTTGCGCTCGGGGCATCACGGCCACGTCGAGCGCTGGCGTCGGCGGGAGGCGCTGCGCCGGACGCTGCAGCGCCACCCCGACCTGCTGGCGCGCGCCGAGCTCGACGACCGCGACCGTGCCCTGCTCGACGAGCTGCGCGCCGACGACGACGGGGACGAAGACGCCAGCCCCGCGGACGACCGTTAGGTCACGCGAGGCCGGCGCCCACCGCCGAGCTGGCGGGATCTAGTTGCCGGAGCTCGAGCCCGAGGCCGGGATGGCTCCGTCGGCCTTCATCTGATCGATCACCTGCGGCGTGATGTCGAGGTTCTGGTCGGCGTAGACCACCAGGCCGCTGCCGCTCTGCCCCGCGGCGCGGCTGTCCAGCACGATGGTGAAGCCGTCGCGCGCGGCGACCTCCTTGATGGCCTTGTTCACGGCCTCCACGGCGGGCTGCGCGGCCTTCTGGATGTCGCTCTGGTAGCGCGACTGCACCGCGTTGAGGGTGGTCACCAGGGTCTGGTAACGCTCCTGCTCGGCGGCCGTGAGCTGCTGGCCCTGCTGCTGCTTCTGGGCCAGGGCGTTGATCTTGTCCCGGATACCGGTGATCTCGGTCTGGGCCTGCTGCTTGAGGGTTTCGGCCGTCTTGCCCGCAGGGTGGGCGTTGATGGCGGCCTGGGAGTCGACGAAGGCGACATGGGCGGGTTGGCTCTGCACGTCCGGGCTGGCCGCCACCACGGCGACGAGCAGGAGAACGGTCAGTCCGACGAGGGTGAGTCTCTTCATAGCGGGGGTAGTGTACCACCTGCATGATGAGAAGCTAGGTCGGCGGAGGTTACGTCTGTGTCAAGCTTTATACGCTCTCTCCCACGTTCGCCAGGCAAGCGCGGCGCGGCCTCGTGACGCTCGCCTTCGTCGTTCTCGTCGGTGTGCTGGGCGCGCTCGTAGGCAGCTTCGGCAACGTCGTCGTCCACCGCCTGCCACGCGGCGAGTCGATCGTCTTCCCGCGTAGCCACTGCCCCGCCTGCCAGCACCAGCTCGGCCCTCTCGAGCTCGTCCCCATCGTGTCGTTCGTGGCGCTTCGCGGGCGCTGCCGCGCCTGCGGCGCCGCCATCTCGTGGCGTTACCCGCTGCTCGAGGCCGCCATGGCGGCGCTGTTCGTGGCCCTGACCCTGCACTGGTCGCCCGTCGTCGACGGCGCCTCGCTGGTCCCGCTGCTGGTCGTCCTGGCCATGCTCGTCATCGCCGCCGTCATCGACCTCGACCGCTTCATCCTGCCCGACGTCCTGACCCTGCCGGCGCTGGCCCTGGCGCTCGTCGGGAGCCTGCTCTACCAGCCCGGCTCCGGGCTGCCGACGCCCGCGGAAGCGCTGGCGGGGGCCGGTGTGGGCGCCGGCGTGCTGCTGCTCATCAACCGCCTGGGCGCGCTGGTGCTGCGGCGCTTCGCCGACACGCGCGAGCGCCTGTGGCCGGTGAGCCTCGACCAGGCCAACCTCGCCGCCCTCGGCGGGGCCCTGGGGGGGTGGCAGATCGGCCTAGCGGTGGGCGCCGCCAGCGTCGTCCTCAACCTGCTCACGCGCAGGACGCTGCGCCTCCCCGAGGGCCCGCTCTACGGCCTGTGGGCCGTGGCCCTGGTGCTGACCACCACCAGCTTCACCGTCCCCATCGACGTCGCCCTCGGCGGCAGCGTGCTCGCGGCCGGTGGCTGGGCCCTGGCGGGCGCCGTCTTCTGGTGGATCCACGACGCCGTCCGCGGCGCACCGGACGCCGCCGAGGAGGAGGACGACGACGAGCCGGTCGCCATGGGGTTCGGCGACGTCAAGCTGGCCGCGGTGCTGGGTGCGCTGCTGGGCTGGCAGGCCTTCCTGGTGGCGCTGCTGCTGTCGGTGACGGTGGGTGCCGTGGCCGGCATCGTGGCACGCCTGGCCGGCGGCGATCGCGTGGTCCCGTTCGGTCCCGCCCTGGTCGTCGGTGGCGTCCTCGCCCTGTTCCTCGGGCACCCCATCCTCACCTGGTACCTGGGCCTGCTGGGCGCCGGCTGAGCGGCCGCTGCGCCCCGACCGGGACGCGGATCGCGTGGTAGAGTCGAGGCCATTCGCCCGGGCCCATGGGGTCGCGACCTGGGGCCCTGAGGGGCACCCGTCGCCCACCGGAGCCTGAGAGGGGTGCGCATGGACGTGTTGCGGATGTCGAGCCTCAAGGGGCGCGACCTGCTTTCCCTGGCCGGACTCAGCTCCGAGGAGTTCCACGGCCTGCTCGACAGCGGGCTGCAGCTCAAGCGCGGCTGGAAGGCGGGCGTGCGCCCGGATCTGCTCCGGCACAAGACCCTCGCCATGATCTTCGAGAAGCAGTCGCTGCGCACCCGCTCGACCTTCGACATCGCCATGGCGCAGCTCGGCGGGCACTCGGTGCTGTTGAGCCAGAACTACATCGGCTGGGGCGTACGCGAGACGATCCGCGACGTCGCCCACAACCTCGAGCGCTGGGTCGAGGGCATCATGGCGCGGACGTACGGGCACGCGACCCTCACGGAGCTCGCCGAGCACGCCGACGTGCCGGTCATCAACGCCCTGTCCGATCTCTCCCACCCCTGCCAGTTGCTGGCCGACTACATGACCCTGCGCGAGACCTTCGGCGATCTCCGGGGCCTCAAGCTCACCTTCGTCGGCGACGGCAACAACGTCTGCAACTCCCACATCGAGGCCGCCACGCACGCCGGCGTCGAGCTGACCATCGCCTGCCCCGAGGGCTTCGATCCCGACGCCGCCGTGCTCGAGCGCGCGCGCGAGCGCGGCGGTAGGGTCACCATCGAGCGCGACCCCCGCGCGGCGGCCGAGGGCGCCGATGCCCTCTACACCGACGTGTGGATCTCCATGGGCATGGAGGAGGAAGCCGAGGCGCGACGCATCGCCTTCGCCGGCTACACCATCACCCCCGAGTGGTTCGACGCCCTCTCTCCGCGCGGCGTGTTCATGCACGACCTGCCCGCCCACTACGGGGAGGAGTGCAGCGAGGACGCCGTCTACCACCCCCGAAGCGTGGTCTTCGACCAGGCCGAGAACCGCCTCCACGCCCACAAGGCCGTCCTCGTCCAGCTCCTCGCCGATCTGCCGGAGGACTAGCATGACGCGGCCGCTCAGGGTCGGGGTGTTGGGTGCGAGCGGCTACGGCGGCGCCGGGCTGCTCGAGCGACTGGCGCGGCACGGCGGCGTGGAGCTCGCCGCCATCGGCTCGCGGCAGTACCAGGGCGAAGGGGTCGAGGGCGCCTGGCCGCAGTTCGCCGGGCTCTTCCCGGGCCTCCGGTTCCAGAGCAACGAGGACGTGCTGGCCGACAGCGAGGTGGTGTTCTGCGCCACCCCGCACGGCGCCACGGCGCCGCTGGTGAAGCAGGCGCTGGACGCCGGGGTCGCGGTCGTGGATCTCTCCGCCGACTTCCGGCTGCCGCCCGAGACGTACGCCACCTGGTACGGCCTGGAGCATCCGCATCCCGAGCTCTACCCGCAGGCCCGCTACGGGCTGGTCGAGCTGCACCGCAACGAGCTGCGGGGCGCGCGCCTGATCGCCAGCCCCGGTTGCAACGCCACCGCCGCCTCGCTGGCGCTGGCGCCCCTGGCGGCGGCCGGATTGCTCGGCGCCAGCGCCGTCGCCGACATCGTCACCGGGGTCTCCGGCGCCGGCCGGGCGCCGAGCCAGGCGCTCCACTACACCGAGGTCAACGAGAACGCCCGCCCCTACAAGGTGGCCGGCAGCCACCGTCACACCGCCGAGATCGAGGCCACCGTGGGACGCGCCCGCGCGGGCGGCAAGGACCTCACCACCCACGACCCGTTCCGCCCCTACACGGTGACCTTCAACCCGCACCTGGTGCCGATGTCGCGGGGCATCCTGGCGACCTGCACCAGCCAGCCGGTCGAGGCCGAGGGACTGTCCGACGCCTCGCTGCTCGACACCTTCCGCGACTACTACGCGGGCGATCCCTTGATCGTCGTCCAGGCCGACCTCCCCCAGACCAAGGCGGCGGCCGGCAGCGACCGTGCCGTGCTGAGCGTGCGCTACGACGCGCGTGCCCGCACCGTGGTCGCGTTCTGCGCCATCGACAACCTCGGCAAGGGCGCCGCGGGCCAGGCCGTCCAGGCCTTCAACGTCGCCAACGGGTTCGACGAGGCCGAGGGCCTCACGCGAGGGGGGATGTGGCCATGAAGGTGCCCCTGGGGTTCGAGGCCGCCGGCGTCACGGCAGGCTTGAAGCCGTCGGGGCGCACCGACCTGGGCCTGATCTACTCGCCCCGACCGCTGGCGTGGGCGCTGATGAGCACCACCAACATCGTCAAGGCGCCGTGCGTCTCACGGAACCGCGCCCGCTTCACCAGCGGCCTGCCGGTCCACGGCATCGTCGTCAACAGCGGGAACGCCAACTGCGCCACCGGCGAGCGGGGCATCTGGGACAACGAGGACATGGCCGGGGTGGTGGCCTCGGCGCTCTCCCTGCAGCGCGTCCAGGACCTGCTGACGGCCAGCACCGGGGTGATCGGCCAGCCCCTCCAGGTCGACGTCATCCGACAGGCGACGCCCGCCCTGACGGCGGCGCTGGGAACCGACTCCGACGCCTTCGCCGAGGCCATCCTCACCACCGACACCGGCACCAAGCAGGTGTCGGCATCGCTCGCCGGCGGCGGCAGCATCCTGGGCATCGCCAAGGGCTCCGGCATGATCCACCCGTCGATGGCGACGATGCTGGCGTTCGTCCTGACCGATGCCGACATCGACCAGGAGACGCTGCGCGAGCTGTGGCCGGGCGTGGTGAAGCGGACGTTCAACCAGCTCACCGTGGACGGCGACACCTCGACCAACGACATGGCGGTCCTGATGTCGTCGCGGCAGTTGCGGGTCGACCGCCAGGCCTTCGCGTCGGGGCTCCTCGCCGTGGCCACCGAGCTGGCGCGCAAGATCGCGCGGGACGGCGAGGGCGCCAGCCGCCTGATCACCGTCCGCGCCACCGGCGCACGCAGCGACGAGGAGGCGCGCGCGGCGGCGCGCACGGTGGCCGGCAGCCTGCTGGTCAAGGCGGCGGTGCACGGCGCCGACCCCAACTGGGGCCGGATCCTGGCCGCGCTGGGACGCTCGGGTGCCGTCTCCGACCTGGCGAACGTGCGCATCGCCCTGCAGGCCGAGCTGGTCTACCAGGGGGAGGTGGTCGCCTTCGACGCCGCCCGCCTCTCCGAGAAGCTGCGGGCCGACGAGGTGCTCATCGAGCTGGACCTGGCGGCCGGCGACGGCACCGGCGAGGCCTGGGGCTGCGACCTCACGCCCGAGTACGTCCACATCAACGCCGACTACACCACCTGAGGCGCCCGCCCCGCCCGGCCGGCGCCTAGCGGCGCCGGTTGGCGATGTGGATGGCGTGGCCGTGCGCGTGTTCGGCGGCCTCCATGACGGCTTCGGCGAGCGTGGGGTGGGCGTGCTGCGTGAGCGCGATGTCCTCGAGGGTGGCCCCCATCTCGATCGCGAGCGCAGCCTCCGATACGATGTCGCCGGCGCCGGGGCCGACCATGTGGAAGCCCAGCAGCAGGTCGGTCTTCTCGTCGCCGACCAGCTTCACCATGCCGCTGTCGACCCCCAGGGTGGTCGCGCGACCCGACGCCGACAGCGGGAACTTGCCGATCCGCACGGAGTAGCCGGCGTCCTTGGCCTCCTGCTCGGTCATGCCGACGCTGGCGAGCTCGGGGCTGGTGTAGATGACGGCGGGCACCACGGTGTCGTAGCCGCTGGGCTTGCCGGCGGCGTGCTCGGCGGCGGCCAGCCCCTCCTTCATCGCCTTGTGGGCCAGCAGCGGTGCACGGGCCACGTCGCCGATGGCGTAGATGTGGTCGACCGTGGTCTGCATGTGGTCGTTGACGACCTTCACGAAGCCGCGATCGTCGACCTCCACGCCGATCTCCTCGAGCCCCAGGCCCTTGCCGTTGGGGCTGCGCCCCACCGCCACCAGGATGGTGTCGACGGTGACGGTCTCCTTCTTGCCCTTGGCGTCCTCGAGCACCACCTCGGTGCCCTTGGAGGTCTTCTTCTGGCTCACCGCCTTGGTGGCGGTCCGGATGCTGATGCCCTTCTTCTCGAGCGCCTTGTGGAGCTCCTTGGAGGCATCGGCGTCGCCGACGGGAACGATGCGGTCCATCATCTCGACGACCGTGACCTCCGAGCCCAGCGCGCTGTAGACGTCGCTGAACTCCAGTCCGATGGCGCTACCGCCGATGGCCATGAAGCGCTTGGGCACCTTGGTGACCTTCAGCGCGCCCGTCGAATCGATGATGCGCTCGCCGTCGAACTCGAAGCCCGGGATCTGGATCGGGCGGGAGCCGGTCGCCACGATGAAGCGCTCGGCGGTGACCTTCTTGTCGCCGACCTGCAGGGTGTGGGCGTCGACGAAGCGGCCCTCGCCCTCGAGCAGGTCGACCTTGTTGCCCTTGAAGAGCATCTTCACGCCGCCCGTCATCTTCTGGACGACGCTGTCCTTCCAGCCGTTCATGGTCTCGAGATCGAGCTTCGGAGCGCCGAAGCTGACGCCGAACTCCGAGGCGTGCGCGGCGCCGCGCAGCTCGGCGGCGACGTGCAGTAGCGCCTTGGTGGGGATGCAGCCGGTGTTCAAACACACCCCGCCCACCGCGCCCTTCTCCACGCAGGCGGTCTTGAGGCCGAGCTGAGCGGCGCGCAGGGCGGCGTGGTACCCGCCCGGGCCGGAACCGATCACGATCAGGTCGTAGTCCATGGAGTCCTCCAAAGGGTGACGCGTCCAGGTCGGGTGGGGCCGTTCCCACCCGGGGGGAGGGGCGGCCGTGCGGGCGGCGCGGCCGCTGGACGGGCGGCGCCGCACGCTTCCGATGCCAGTTCAGTCTACCCTCCGCGGTACCCCCTGCGATGCCGCGCAGGAGGCCCGGCCTGCCCACCGCGACGCCATCGGGTCGGTGTCTTCGCGTGGTATACCCACGACGATGACCCCGAGCTTCGAAGCCGTCGACGCCCACCCCGTCGCGGACCTGGCGGACGTCCTCAACCGCGCCTTCGCCGGCTACGTCGGGGGCGAGCTACGGCTGGACGGCCCCGGCTACGCGACGCTCCTGGAGCGTCAGGGCGTCGACCCCGCGCTCAGTCGGGTCGCGCGGGTCGACGGCGCGCTGGCCGCCATCGGGCTGATGTCGCGCGACCGGGGACCGCGGCGCCTCGCCACCATGGGCGTCGTTCCCGAGGCGCGCGGTCGGGGTGTCGGTCGCGCACTCCTGGAGCACCTCCTCGACGAGGCCTGCCAACGCGGCGATGCCTGCGTGGAGCTCGAGGTGATCGGTACGAACGAGCCTGCGGTCGCGCTCTACCGTGGCCTGGGCTTCGCGACGGTGACGCGGCTGGTATCGCTGGAGGCGGGTCCGGCGGGGGACGGCGACGGGGGCGACGCGCCGCTCGAGCCGGTCCCGGCCGCTGCCGTGGCGGACGCCATCGCGAGCCACGGCGCGAACGACCTGCCGTGGCAGCTCGGCGCCTCCGCCGCCCTGGCCTGGGGCCCGGCCGTGCGAGGCTACCGCCTCGGTCCCGCCTGGGCGCTGCTCGCGCCGCCCCGCAGCGGCTCCGCGACGCTCCTGTCGCTGCTGGTCGAGAAGGCGGACCGCGAGCGCGGCCACGGCAGGGCGCTGCTACGGGCGCTCCGCAACCTGCACCCCTCCGACGGGACCCGCGTCCCTGCGCTCCTGCCGGAGGCCCTGGCGGGCTTCTTCGAGAGCCAGGGCTTCGCGCGCGGACCGCTGTGGCAGTGGCAGATGGCTCGGCACCCGTGCCCGACGGCCGCGTCTGCGCGTTGACACCTCCGTGGTCAGCGGCTATGCTTCGCCCATGGTGACGCATCGCGTCGTGCACGCGTACCCCAGCGAGCAGCTAGCCCTCGGGAGGCCGATCGGCTGAGCCCCGATACCGTCAGGGCACGCCGTCGGCCCCGGTCCGCAGACCGGGGCCGTTGCTTTGTTCGGAGCCGAGGATGGCGCGTTCCGGGGCGTCCCGGCACGCCCCGTAGACTGGAGAGATCATGACCGAGACCGAGCAGGTCGAGCCGGCCCCGTACCGCACCGACCGCTACAACCCGCAGGAGATCGAGCCCAAGTGGCAGGCGAGCTGGCGCGAGCAGCGCCTCTACGAGGTCGACCTCGACGACGACGCGCGTCCGAAGTACTACTTCCTGACGATGTATCCCTACCCCTCCGGCGATCTCCACGTCGGCCACTGGTACGCCGAGGCGCCCGCCGACGCGGCCGCCCGCTACCGCCGCATGCGCGGGTACAACGTGCTGTTCCCGATGGGCTTCGACGCCTTCGGGCTGCCGGCGGAGAACGCTGCCGTCAAGGCCGCCAAGGAGGGGCGCGACGTGCATCCGGCGCGCCTGACCTACGAGCGCATCGCCCGCATGGAGGAGCAGTTCGGCCAGATGGGGGCGATGTTCGACTGGTCGAAGAAGGTCGTCACCTGCGACCCCGAGTACTACACCTGGAACCAGTGGTTCTTCATCAAGATGTTCGAGCGCGGGCTGGCCTACCGCAAGGAGTCCTTCGTCAACTGGGACCCCGTCGACCAGACGGTGCTCGCCAACGAGCAGGTGGTGAACGGCCGCGGCGAGCGCTCCGGGGCGCTCATCGAGCGCCGGCTGATGCCGCAGTGGCACTTCAAGATCACCGACTACGCCGACGAGCTGCTCGACTTCTCGGGGCTCGACTGGCCGGAGCGCGTGAAGGTCATGCAGACCAACTGGATCGGTCGCTCCGAGGGCGCCGAGGTCACCTTCCGGACCGAGCGCGGCGACGCCATCGAGGTCTTCACCACGCGGCCCGACACGCTGTGGGGGGCCACCTTCATGGTGCTGGCGCCGGAGCACCCGCTGGTCGCCGAGATCACCTCGGCCGGCCAGCGCGCCGAGGTCGATGCCTACGTCGAGCGCGCCTCCCGCATGACGGAGGTGGACCGGCAGGCCGAGGGCAAGGAGAAGACGGGCACCTTCACCGGCGCCTACGCCGTGAACCCCGTCAACGACGCGCGCATCCCGATCTGGATCGCCGACTACGTGCTGATGGGCTACGGCACCGGCGCCATCATGGGCGTGCCCGCCCACGACGAGCGTGACTTCGCGTTCGCGCGCCGCTTCGGGCTCGACGTGGTGCCGGTCATCCAGCCCGACGACCGGCCGCCCCTCGACGGCGCCACCATGGCCGAGGCCTACAGCGGCGACGGCGTGATGGTGAACTCGGGTCCCTTCGACGGCACCCCCAGCGGCAAGGAGGGCAACGTCGAGGGCATCCGGCGCGTCATCGCCTGGCTCGAGCAAGGCGGCGTGGGCGAGGGCAAGGTCACCTACCGCCTGCGCGACTGGCTGATCTCGCGGCAGCGCTACTGGGGCACGCCCATCCCGATGCTGTACTGCGAGCGCTGCGGCATCCAGCCGGAACGCGAGGAGAACCTGCCGGTGGTGCTGCCCGAGGACGTCGCCTTCATGCCCACCGGCGAGTCGCCCCTCAGGACGCACGACGCCTTCCTGAAGGCCACCTGCCCGAGCTGCGGCGGGCCGGCCACGCGCGAGACCGACACCATGGACACCTTCATGGACTCGTCGTGGTACTGGTTCCGCTACCTCAGCCCGGACAAGACCGACGGCCCCCTCGACCCCGACAAGGTCGCGCGCTGGACGCCCGTCGACACCTACACCGGCGGCATCGAGCACGCCATCCTGCACCTGCTCTACGCCCGCTTCTTCACCAAGGTCCTGCGCGACCTGGGGCTGGTCAGCATCGACGAGCCCTTCCGGCGCCTGCGCAACCAGGGGATGATCCTGGGCGAGGACAACGAGAAGATGTCGAAGTCTCGCGGCAACGTCGTCAACCCCGACCACCTGGTGGCCGAGTACGGCGCCGACGCGGTGCGCACCTACCTGATGTTCATCGGTCCGTGGGACCAGGGGGCGCCCTGGAACTACCAGGGCATCGAGGGCGTGACGCGCTTCCTGGGGCGGGTGTGGAGCCTGGTGCTCGATCCCCCGGAGCAGCCCGGCAGCGCCGACGAGGCCACCGTCCGCGAGCTGCGGCGCGCCGTCCACGGTGCCATCGCCGCCGTCACCGAGGACTTCGAGGCGTTCCAGTTCAACACCGCCGTGGCCGAGCTGATGACGCTGCAGAACGTCATGAGCAAGGCGAAGTGCGGCGCCCTGGTGGGCACCGAGACCTGGCACGAGGCGGTGCAGGCGCTGTTGCGGATGCTGGCGCCGATCGCCCCGCACCTCAGCGAAGAGTTGTGGGAACGTCTGGGACGCTCGGGCTCGATCCACCTCCAGAACTGGCCCGAGGCCGACCCCGCCGCCCTGGTGCGGGACAGCGTGACCATGGCGGTGCAGGTCAACGGCAAGGTCCGCGGCCAGATCTCGGTCGCGGTGGACGCCGACCAGAACGCCATCCTGGCGGCCGCCCGCAGCGAGCCCAACGTGGCCCGCTACCTCGAGTCGGGGACGGTGCAGCGCGAGATCGTGGTCCCGGGCAAGCTGGTCAGCTTCGTGGTGCGCTGAGCTCTGGCGCCGTCACTGCGGCGCCAGCAGCACCACCTCACTGGTGGTCGACATGTCGACAGCCGGGCGCACGATGAAGCTGCGCCGGAGCTCGTTGGGGTTCGGCGGCAGCACCTGCTCCACCGTCCCCACCAGCACGCCGTTGGGGAACAGCCCGCCGTAGCTGGAGGTCTCGACGCGGTCGCCCACCTCCACCGGCTTCTCGGCGATGAAGTCGGTGACGCGGATGCGTCCGCCCACCTCGCCCACGGCGATGCCCTGGCCGCCGCGCCCGCGCACCGTCACGCCCACCCGCGACTGCGGATCGAGCACCGTGCGCACCACCGCGTTGTGGGCCGAGACGTCGGTCACGATGCCCACCAGGCCCTCGGGGACGGTGACCGGCATGTTGACGAGCACCCCGTCGAGACGCCCCTTGCCGAGGCTGAGCCGCGCGAAGGCGGGGCCGCTGCTGCCGCCGATGATGGGCGCGGTGGTGACCACGCCGGGCGACTGCTCCTGGCGCACCGACAGCACCTCTCGCAGGCGCTGGAGCTCGAGCTCCAGATCGCGGTTGCGCTGCTGCAACTCAGCGGCCTGACGCCGCAGGGCCGTCACCTCGTTGCGCAGGCTGGTGCGGTCGGTGAGGCTGCGCAGGGTGTCGCGCACGTTCAGGCCGCTGCGATAGAGCAGGTCGTGCGGCAGCGCTACCGAGGCCGTCAGGTCGGTGGGGACGCGCCCCACGAAGGCGGTGATGACGAAGGTCAGCAGGCCCAGTGCCAGCAGCGTGTACCAGGCCCGAAGCAGGCTAGACAAGCTCCACCCCCAGCCGGCGCGCGGCCTCGACCACCGTCGCGACGCTCAGCCCGACGACGTTGAAGTAGCAGCCGGAGAGCTCCCGCACCAGCGCCGACCCCCGCCCCTGGATGGCGTAGCCGCCGGCCTTGTCGAGCCCCTCGCCGCTAGCGACGTAGCGCTCGATCTCGGCGCGGTCGAAGGCCCGCATGGTGACCTCGGTGTCCACCACCAGGGTCTCGTGCCGGTCGCCGCGGAGCAACGTGTGACCCGTGAAGACGTGGTGCGGCCTGCCGGCCAGACGTTCCAGGAAGCTGAGGTTCTCGCCGGCGTCGCGCGGCTTCCCGAGGATGGCGCCGTCGACCACCACCACGGTGTCGGCGGCGATGACCAGGGCATCGGGACGACGCCGCGCGGCCGCCCCCGCCTTCTCCCGGCTGAGCCGGTCGACCAGGGCCGCCGGCGCCTCGCCCGGGGTGGGCCGCTCGTCGATGTCGACCGGCAGCACCTCGAAGTGCAGGTCGAGGGATTCGAGGAGCTCCTTGCGTCGCGGGGACCCGCTGGCCAGCACGATCGGCATCACCCCGACAGTGTACCTGGGCACCGCTCCGTCGCCCCGAGGCCCGATCTTCCACGGCCGCCCGGGCCCCGCAAGCGCGGCCTCGTCGTTCCCCGACGGGGCGGTACACTACCGCGGGAGGCCAGGATGGACGCGAGCGATCGCTGGAAACGCGCCGCCGCCCTGAGGGCGGTCGAGCTGGTGGAGTCGGGGATGCTGGTCGGTCTGGGTACCGGGAGCACGGCGCGTCACTTCATCGCCGACCTCGGCGCGCGCCTGAGCGCCGGCGAGTTGGGCGACGTTCGCGCCGTCCCGTCGTCGGAGGAGAGCGAGCGGCAGGCCCTCGCCCTGGGCATCCCCATCGTCGACCTGCCGGCGGAGGGCCTCGACCTGGCCGTGGACGGCATGGACGAGGTGACCGACGAGCTGGACGCCATCAAGGGCCTGGGGGGCGCGCTCACGCGCGAGAAGATCGTCGCCTCCGCCGCCCGCCGCTTCGTACTCATCGGCGACGACCGCAAGCGGGTGGCGCGGCTGGGCGAGCGCGCACCGTTGCCGGTGGAGGTCGTGCGCTTCGGGGTGAACCGAACCCGCGCGCTGCTCCGCGAGCTCGGCGCCGAACCCGAGCTTCGCGGCGGGGCGCAGACCCCTGCGGTCACCGACAACGGCAACCTCATCGTCGACCTGCGTTTCGACGGCCCCTTCGATGCAGCGGCGGTGGCCGAAGCGCTGGCGGCGGTGCCGGGCGTGGTGGAGCACGGGCTGTTCCTGGGGATGGCCGAGCGGGCGTTCATCGCCGGCGAGGCCGGGGTGACGGAGCTGGTCGCCCCCTCGTCGTGATCGTCGCGGTCGGGCTGGACCTGATCGAGCTGGCGCGGGTCCGGGCGGTGCTCGAGCGCCACCCCCGCCGCTTCGTGGAGCGCCACTTCCACCCCGAGGAGCTCGAGCAGCTCGACGGTCGTGCCGACCCCGTGCCCGGGCTGGCCGCACGTTTCGCGGCCAAGGAGGCGTTCCAGAAGTGCTGGCCGCAGACCTTCGGCTGGCGCGAGGTGTGGGTGACCAAGGAGGGGCGGCGGCCGCGCCTGGCGTTCTCGCCGACGCTGGCCGCCGCCCTCGCAGCAGGCTCGTTGCGGGTCCATCTGTCCCTCACCCACAGCCGCGAGCACGCCGGAGCGGTCGTGGTGCTGGAGGGGCCGGACCCCGTTCCCGGCGGCTAGAAGCCCTCGGCGACGTCCGCCAGCGCCTCCGGGTCCAGCAGCGTCAGGCTGCGGTAGCCGGTCTCGATGGCGCCCTCCTGACGGAGCTCGGTGATGATCTTCGAGACGCTCTCACGCGTGCTGGCCGTACCCTCGGCGATGAGCTCGTGGGTCGCCGCCACCTTGACGTGACCGCTCTCGTCGGCGCTGGCCAACGGCGTCTCGGCCAGGGCCAGCAGGTAGCGCGCCACGCGCGTGCGCAGGTCCCCGGTCTGCAGGTGGTAGCCGTAGTCCATCAGGCGCCGCATCTGCTCGCTCAGCGAGCGCGTGATGCGGATCAGGTGGTCGGGCTCGATGCGCTCGGGGTCGATCGCCTCGATGCGGGCGCTGGTGAGCGCTTCGGCGGCTTCCCAGCGCTCGTGGTCGGACAGCGCGTCCTCGCCGAAGAAGTCACCGGGAACGACGTGACGGACGGTCAGCGTACGTCCCTCGGGGGTCATGCGCGTGATGCGGATGAGCCCGTCCTGGACGAGGTAGAGCGACCTGGCGGGATCCCCGTTGAGGTACAGGGTCTGGCGCCGGCGGTAGTTGAGCGTGGGGTTCTGCGACGGGTTGGGGAGGAACGGGTTCTTCGACTGGGGGGTGTCCATGGTGCCACCTCCGTGGGCGGTCTCCCGGGCGGCGGGAGGTCGAGGTCCTGGGGTCGGCATCGCATCGAAGGTCGATGCGCTGCGGATGCTGGGCACGTCGTTCGCACCACGCGGACGCGAAGCCCCGGGGCGCGGCCGCAGCCCCGTCATGCTTCGGTCCCCCGGGTGCGAGCGACGAGATCGTCGAAGCGCTGGACCGCCTCGCCGACGTCGTCGGCGAGGTAGTGCCCGCCGAGCCGGCTGGCGCGGCTGGGGTCCTGGTCGAAGGCCGCACCGCCGAACACCAGCAGCGGGGCGATGCCGTCGAGCAGCTCGCGGCGCTCCTCGAGCGCCTCGAGGGCGGGCGGCGTGGAAGCGGCGACCATCACCGCGCGGGCGTCGAGCGACCGCGCCATGCTGCGCAGGTCCTCGATCGGCGTGTCGGCACCGACGAACACCACGGCATGCCCGGCACGCCGCAGCAGCACGGCCAGCATCAGCGGTGCGAGCTGGTGCTGGTCCAACGGCGCACAGGCCACCACGATGGGGTGGGACTCGATCGACCGCGGTGCGAGCCGCAGGAGCTGCCGCAGCCAGCCCTGGACGAAGCTCGACGCGACGTGCTCGGTGGTGGTCTCGATGCGGCCTTCATGCCACAGGTCGCCGATCTCGACCATGGCCGGAGCGATCACCTCCGCCACCACCGTCTCGACCGAGTGCAGGGCGTGGGCCTCGCTCAGCGCCCGCTCCGCAGCCTGCTCGTCGAGGCGGAGGAAGGCGTCGACCAGACGGGCTCGCAGCGCCTCGGCGGGCAGCGGCGCCCCTTCGCTCGGGGCGTCCCGTGCGACCAGCTCGGCCGCCCGTGAGGCCGGTACGCCGTCGGCGATGTGGCGCTTCATGGCCTCGATGGCCCTGAGGTCGCCGTCGCTGTACAGGCGGTAGCCCGAAGGCGAGCGCTCGGGGTGCGGCACGCCGTAGCGTCGCTCCCACTGGCGCAGGGTGCCGGCCGCGATGTCCGTTCGCTCGACGACCTCGTTCACGGTGTACTTGCCGATCTCGCTCATGGTGGGCTCCAAGGGGCGTGTTCAACCCCTGTTTAATCTTGGTTGAAGCATAGTACGGACCTTGTACGCTGTCAAGCCCCGGGTCGGAGCAACCTCACACATCGGCGTCCAGGACGTATCCCAACCCCGTACAAGGTGCGTACACCCCGGGGCCCCTCGACGCCCGTCGGAGGCCGCGCCCGGACCGTCGCGGTAGCATGCCTGCCATGCCGGACCCCCGCAAGCACGTCACCGCCTACACCGACGGCTCCTGCGAGACGCGCAGCGGCGACGGCGGGTGGGCCTACCTGCTCGTCTACAACGGCGCCCGCAAGCACGCCAGCGGCTACGAGGCGGGGACCACCAACAACCGCATGGAGCTGACCGCCGCGGTACGCGCCCTCGAGGCGCTCCGCGAACCCTGCCAGGTCACCCTCGTGACCGACAGCCAGTACCTCAAGAAGGCCTTCACCGACGGTTGGCTCGACGCCTGGCAGCGCAACGGCTGGCGCACCGCTTCGCGCGCCGCGGTCAAGAACCAGGACCTGTGGCGCACCCTCCTCGACCTCACCGCCCGCCACCAGGTGAGCTGGTCGTGGACCCGCGGTCACGCCGGGCACGCCGAGAACGAGGAAGTCGACCGGCTCGCCCTGGAGGCGCGCAAGCAGCGCCGCGCGTTGGGTTAGCTAGGCGGCAAGGCAGGCGAGCAGGCGCTCCAGCGCTCGGTAGCCGGGCACCAACGACGACGTCTCCAGCCACTCGCTGCTGCGATGGGCGTCACCGCCGCGGTAGACGCCGAAGGCGATGGCCGGGATGCCGTGCGCCAGCGCCGCGTTGGCGTCGGTGCTGCTGGCCACCACCGCGTGGTGGCGGGTCACCCCTTCGAGCGCCCGTAGCGCGCACGCCACCAACCAGGCGTTGTCGGCACGAGCCACCGGCCTGTCGCCGATCTGCACGACCTCCACCTCGCAGCCCGAGCGCCGCGCGGCCGCCGCGATCACCGCGCGCGCGCGTTCGTCGAGCCGATCGAGCACCGTCGGGTCGAGGCTCCGCAGGTCGAGGTTGAAACCCGCCTGCTGGGCGATGGCGTTGATGCTGGTACCGCCCCACACCTCCCCCACGTTCAGCGAGGTGCGCGGCTCGGAGGGGAGCGCCAGACCGGCGAGCGCGTGGATGGCCGAACCCGCGGCGTGCACCGCGCTGGGGCTCGGGAAGTCCCCCCAGGAGTGTCCTCCCGGCCCGCGGAAGCGCGCCTCCAACCGGCGCGAGCCGACCGCCTGCGCGACCACCGTGCCGAGGTGTCCGTCGATCGCAACGAAGGCGTCGCACGCCTCCCCTCGCTCCGCCACCAGGTGCCGGGCGCCCCGCAGGTCCCCGACGCCTTCCTCCCCGACGGTGGCCGCGACCGTCAGCCGCGGGCGCGCGCCGCCGGCCTCGCGGCGCTCGAGGAACGTGGTCAGGAGCGCCAGGCTGGCGCTGTTGTCGCCGATGCCCGGCGCGCACAGGCGCTCGCCCTCGCTGCGGACCCGCACGTCGGTGCCCTCGGCGAACACGGTATCGAGGTGGGCGGCCACCAGGACCCGCGGCCCATCCCCACCCGGAACCGCCGCCACCACGTTGCCCACGGCGTCGCGCTCGACGTCCAGGCCGGCGCCACGCCACAGCTCCTCGACGAGGGAGGCGCGCGCCTCCTCGCCGAAGGGCGGGGCCGCGGTCTCGGTGATGCGCCTGAGGTGATCGACGATGGCGCTCTGGAGCTCCTGACCCACCGCGGAGCTGGCTCCCGAGGGCACCTCAGCTGTTGTCCTGCAGCGTCGCGATGCCCTCACGCAGGGCGTACAGCGCGGCCTGCGTGCGGTTGTTCAGGCGCAGCTTGGAGAAGATCTCGGACAGCCGGTTGCGCACCGTCTTCTCGCTGACCCCCAGCGACTGGGCGATCTCCTGGTTGGAGGCGCCCTGGGCCAGGAGGCGCAGGATGTCCTCCTCGCGCTCGGTGAGCTCGCTGATCTTGTGGTCCGGATGCTCCGGGAGCTCCCCCACCTTGCGGAATTCGTCGAGGATCGAGGCCGCCATCTCGGCGTTCAACAGCGTCTCCCCCGCCGCCACCCGGCGGATGGCGTCGATCAGGTCGTTGGCGTCGGCGTCCTTCAGGAGGTAGCCGCGGGCGCCCACCTTGATCGCCTCGAAGACGTACTTGTCCTGGCGGTACATGGTCAGGATGATGACCTTGGCGTCGGGCTGCTCGGCAAGCACCGCCTTGGTGGCGGCCACACCGTCCAGCTCCGGCATCTGGATGTCCATGAGGACGACGTCGGGACGGGTCTCGAGAGCGTAGCGCACCGCCTCGCGACCGGTCGAGGCCTCGCCGATGATGCGGAAGTCGTCCTCGGTCTCGAGGATGCTCCGGAGGCCCTGGCGGAACATCGCGTGATCGTCGCACAGGAGCAGCCGAATCATGATGGCCCTACTGTACCGCAGACGAGCGCGTGCTACCGTGGCGTTGCAGCTGCCGGGCTCGTGCCAGGCCGGATCGGACGCACCCGCATGGCCCCACCAGGCTCGAGTGCGGTCGGCGGCGTGGCGGGAGCCCGGCAGCTGCACGTGGACGAAGGAATCTACTCCTCCAGGAGGACGCATGGCACATCCCAAGGGCGTCCTGATCGAACGGCTTCAGAGAGCGGGGCTCGGGCGACCCGAGTTCCGCAGCGAGCGTACCGGTCCGGACCATCAACCCACCTTCCTAAGCGACGTGCTGGTCGACGGCCAGGTGCTCGGCACCGGCCAGGGCGGGAGCAAGCGCGAGTCCGAACGGCGCGCGGCCGAGGAGGCGCTGACGGCCCTCGAGCAGGGGGGCGACGAGTTGCCCGCCGAGCCGGCCGCCGCGCCGCCGCCCGCGCGCGACGAGGCCTTCGAGGGCCCGTGGCCGGTGTTCGAGTCGGTGCTGGCCAGCACCCTGCAGGTCGCCGACCGCCGCATCCCCGACCACCTGCGCGGCGAGGAGGCCAGGGCGGCCGTCCTCGAGTTCGCGCTGTCGCTGTACAAGGATGTCCTGCAGGACCTCGGCGATGTCGTCGAGGAGGACGCCGAGGACGACGAGGGCTGAGCCGCCGAGGGCCGGCCGGCGCCGCTCAGCCGGGCGCGTGGTGGCGTATCTCAGCCGGGCGCACGGTCGTGTGGTTCAGCCTGGCGCGTGGTCGCGTGCGAAGCGCTCGATCCGGCGCAGGTCGGCCGTCGCCTTCTCGCGGACCAGCATCTCGCGCATGCGCTCGCCACCGGCGAAGTCGCCGGTGCCGTGCAGCTCGATGAGGTCGACCATCTTGGCGGCGAAGGCGCGGAGCGGGGTGGCCACGCCCACGTCGTCGGCCGCGTCCGCCATCTGGAACGACAGCAGCTCGGGGTCGAGACCGTTCGCGGCCGGATTCACCGTGACGACCACGTCGCCGTGGTCGGTCGTCACCAGGTAGCGTCGTACAGGGGCGGTCATCGCGGCATAGCCTAGCACGGCTCACCCCGACGCCGGACCCGGGCTGGTAGCATGAACGCCCGCCCCGACGCGTCTTCCGCCCAGGAGGCTCACTTGGCCGCTCCGCCCCGGTACGGCACCCTCCCCCGCGTTCGTCCGCCCCTCGCCGGCGAGGCCACCGCGTGAGTCGCCGCCGTCTCGAACGCGATCTCGGCCTCTACGCCGTGATCACCATCAGCGTCGGCGCGATGATCGGCAGCGGGATCTTCGTGCTGCCGGGCCTGGCCGCCAAGATCGCCGGACCCGGCGTCATCCTGGCGTACCTGCTGGCAGGCCTCATCGTGCTCCCCGCCGCCCTGAGTCAATCGGAGATGGCCACCGCCATGCCCGAGGCGGGCGGCACCTACCTCTACGTCGACCGCGCCCTCGGCCCCATGCTCGGGACGGTCGCCGGCATCGGCGTGTGGTTCTCCCTGATCCTCAAGAGCGCCTTCGCCCTGGTGGGCCTGGGCGCCTACCTCATCCTGTTCCTCGACCTCCCCACCAAACCGGTGGCGCTGGCGCTGGCGCTGGCGGTGCTGGGGGTCAACGCCCTCGGCGTCAAGCAGACGGGCAGGCTGCAGGCGATCATCGTCACGAGCGTCCTGGCGGTGCTGCTCCTGTTCGTGTTCCGTGGCGCAGCGGTGGTCGACGTGGCCCGCTACCAGCCCTTCCTCACGCATGGTCTGGGCGGCCTGCTGGCCGCCACCGGCTTCGTCTTCGTGAGCTACGCCGGCGTCACCAAGATCGCCAGCGTGGCCGAGGAGGTGCGCGCGCCCGGGCGCACCATCCCGGCCGGCATCCTGATCAGCATCTTCCTGATGATGGTGGTGTACACCGCCCTCATCTACGTGGTGGTCGGCACCACCACCGCCGAGCCGCTCCACCGTTCGCTCACGCCGATGGCCCTGGCCGCACAGACCATCCTGGGCCGCGTCGGCGAGGTGGCGGTGGCGCTGACGGCGGTGCTGGCGTTGACCAGCATGGCCAACGCCGGCGTGCTGTCCTCGTCGCGCTACCCCTTCGCCATGAGCCGCGGGCAGCTGGCGCCTTCGCTGTTCCAACGCGTCCACCCACGCTTCGGCACGCCGGTGGCGTCGATCGCCCTCACCGGCGTCGTCCTGGTCGCGCTCATCGCGTTCGTGCCGGTGGTCGACCTGGCGAAGCTCGCCAGCGCCTTCCAGATCCTGGTGCTGTGCTTCGTCAACCTCGCCCTCATCGCCTTCCGCGAAGGGCACGTCGCGAACTACCGCCCCACCTTCCGCTCACCGGGCTACCCCTGGGTCCAGCTCGGCGGCATCGTAGCGGGCTTGCTGTTGATCACCCAGATGGGGTGGCTGTCGGTGCTCGGCGCCCTCGGCATCGTGGTGGTCGGGCTCCTGTGGTTCCGCGCCTACGGGCGTCCGCGTACCGAGCGCGAGGGGGTGGCGCTGGCCGCCCTGCGCCGCTCCACCGACACCGCTGCCGTCGGGCACGCCCGGCGTGCGCTCCACACCCCGACCTCGGTCCACCTGCTGGTGCCGGTGCACCCCCACCTGTCGCTCGCTCGCGAGCGCGAGCTGCTGCGCCTGGCCGCCATGTTGACCCGCGACGCCGACCGCCTCCGAGTGGTGCGCTTCGAGCAGGTCCCGGAGCAAGTGGAGCTGGCGTCGCTGGCACGCGAGGCCACCGCCGAGGACCTGGCCTTCGAGGAACGCGTGCGCGCGGCCCTCGCCGACGTCCTGGGTGACCGCCTCCGCGTCGACGAGGTCGTCGGCCACGACTGGAAGGAGGGCATCGCGCTGCAGGTGCGCGAACACCGCATCGATCGCGTGCTCACCGACGAGATCCGAGCGCCCACGCCGCTGCGGCCGTGGAGCCGCGACGCCGGTTGGCTGATGGACCGCAGCGGCGCCGACGTCGTCGTCCTCGGCGCGAAGCCGCTGGGCGACGTCCGAGAGGTCCTGGTGATGGGCACCGGCGGGCCCTTCGACGCGCTCAAGATCGACCTCGCCAGCCGCATCGCCGTCGCCCAGGGGGCCCGCATCCGCTTCATGCACGTGGTGAGCGAGCGCGCCCTGCCGGAGCAGCTCGCCACCCTGAGGAGCTACCACGACCAGCTCGCTTCGCTGTGCGGTGCGCCCTCGGTGAGCGACATCCGGCGCGCCGCAGATCCCCGCAGGGAGCTGGTGGAGGGCTCCCGCGGCGCCGACCTGGCCGTCCTCGGCGCCACCGTCCACCGCTACGTCGGCACCCGCGGTGCGCGCGACCTGGCCCACCGTCTCGCTGCCGAGCTGGAGTGCCCCGCCCTCATCGTCCACGCGCAACTCTCCCACCGCCGCACGCTGCTGGGCACGCTGCTGGAGCGCATCGCCTACTAGGACTCCCGGGGGGACGACCATGACCGCCTTCTTCACCGCCCATCCCGCGCTCGCCATCGCCGCCGTGATCGCCCTCGGCGCGTCCGCGCAGTGGCTGGCTTGGCGCCTGCGGCTGCCGGCCATCCTGCCCCTGCTGACCGCCGGCTTCGTGGCGGGCCCGGTGCTGGGCTGGCTCCGTCCGGGGCTGGTGTTCGGCGACCCCCTGCTGTTCCCGGCGGTGTCGCTGGCCGTCGGACTGGTGCTGTTCGAGGGTGGCCTCACGCTCCGCTTCTCCGAACTCGGCGAGACCCGGCGCGTGGTGCTGGCCCTCGTCACCGTCGGAGCGGCGGTCACCTGGCTCGGCAGCGCCGCCGTCGCCTACGTTGTGGGCGCGCTGCCCGGACCGCTGGCACTGCTGTTCGGCTCGCTGGTGATCGTGACCGGCCCCACCGTCATCGGCCCGCTGCTGCGCATCGTGCGTCCCAGCGCGCGCGTGGCCAACGTCCTGAAGTGGGAGGGCATCGTCATCGACGTGGTCGGCGCCATGGTGGCGGTGCTGGTGTTCGAGACCCTGCTGCTGGGGCGCGCCGAGGTGGAGACCGGCCAGACGGTGCTGCTGGTGGCCCGCTTCCTGCTGGTCGGCGCCGCCATCGGTGTGCTGGCCGGCGGCACGCTGGCCTGGATGCTGAAGCGCCGGGCGCTCCCCGACTACCTCGTCAACGTGGTGACGCTGGCAGCGCTGTTCGCGGCCTTCAGCCTCTCGAACCTGATCACCGACGAGTCGGGGTTGCTGGCGGCTGTGGTCATGGGGGTGCTGCTGGCCAACGCCGGCCTGCCCAACCTCGAGGCTCTGCTGAGCTTCAAGGAGGACCTCAGCGTGCTGTTCGTGAGCATGCTGTTCATCGTGCTGTCGGCCAACCTCGAGCTCTCCACGCTGCTGGCCGAGCTGACCTGGCGGGGTCTGGTGCTGGTGCTCGTCCTGGTGCTGGTCCTGCGCCCCGCCGGCGTGTTCCTCAGCGCTCTGGGGTCGCCGCTGTCGTGGCGCGAGAAGCTCTTCCTCTCCGGCATCGCGCCGCGCGGCATCGTGGCGGCCGCCGTGAGCTCGATCTTCGCCGCCAAGCTGGCGGGCGCCGGTTTCGAGCGCGCGAGCGCCCTGCCTGCGCTGGTGTTCCTGATGATCGTGGGCACCGTACTGATCGCCAGCCTGTCGGCGCGGCCGTTGGGGGTCCGGCTCGGCGTGGCCGACCCCGACCCGCAGGGCGTGCTGATCCTCGGCGCCCACCCGCTGGCGCGCGCCGTGGCGCGAGCGCTCCTCGATGCCGAGGTGCCGGTGCTGGTCGCCGACACCAACTGGGCGCACGTCACCGCCGCGCGCGTCGAGGGACTCCCCGCCTTCTACGGCAGCCTGCTCTCCGACCGCAGCGACGACGAGCTGCGACTCTCCGGCATCGGCCGCCTGCTGGCGCTCACCTCCAACGATGAGGCCAACGCCCTCACCGCCCTCAAGTACGCGCGCGAGTTCGGCAGCGCCAACGTCTACCAGCTGGCGCCGGGCCGGAGCCTCCACGAGCGCGGGCGCCTCGGCGGCGAGAGCCGCGGCCGGGTGCTGTCGGCCGACGACGTGACCTTCCGACGGCTGCAGGCGCTCTTCGATGCCGGCGCTTCGATCAAGCGCACCGAGCTGACCGAACAGTTCGGGCTGGACGCCTACCGCGAGCGCTACGGCAGCGGCTGCGTGCCGCTCTTCGTGCAGGAGGGCAAGCGCCTCGAGGTGCTGGCCGAGGGGGACCCGCCGCCCGAGCCCGGGAGCGCGCTGCTGGCGCTGGTGCTCGAGCCGCGACCCGACGTCGGCGCCGACAACGACGCGACCGCCTGAGACGAGGGTCCCGGCCCAGGCCGTGGAGGCGGCGGTAGCCTACTCGCTGGCTTCGTCGAGGAACTGCTGCAACCGCCCGACATGGACGGTGATGGGGGCACGGCGCCGACGCACCGCCCCGTACTCGAGCAGGCGCGCCAGGCAGTGACTGACCGTCTCACGCGTGGCGCCGATCATCTTCGCGAGGTCCTGCTGCGTGAGGTTGAGGTCGATCACGGTGCCGCGCTCGCCGCTGACGCCGAAGTCGTTGGCCAGCCGCAGGAGCAGGTTCGCCAGGCGGCCGGGGGCGTCGAAGGCGCCGACCTCCGCCTGCCACTGTTGCGCCTGCCATAGGCGCGTGCTCATCACCTGGATGAACTTCATGGCGATCTTGGGGTGCTGCGCCAGCAGGCGCTGGAAGTCCTCCTCCGGCATCACGATGAGGGTGGTGTCCACCACCGCCTCGGCCTGGTTGGGCCGGCGCTCGCTCTCGAGCAGGAGCAGCTCCCCGAAGATGTCGTACTGCCCCAGCAGGCCCAGGATCATCTCCTTGCCGTTGGGGAAGTACATGGAGATCTTCACCATGCCGTCGCGGATGAAGTACAGCGCGTCGGCCGGGTCCTCCATGTGATAGATGATCTCGCCTGCCGCGAACCGCTTGTAGGGCGTGATCCGCGACAGCTGTTCGAGCTCGTCTGCCGAGAGGTCCTCGAACAGCTGGGTGTTCTTCAGGTGCCACACCAGGCTCGGATATTCGTGCACGACTGAGTCTACACCGCGCGCAGCACGGGGTAAAGCGCGCTCCCACGAGAGGAGCGCCGTGGGGACGGCGTCTCGCGCCGCCCCCGCCTCGGCCTCAGCCCGCCAGCGGCGCCAGCAGGTAGGCCTCGAGCAGCGCCGCGGTGCGCTCCAGCGCGCGCCGGTGGGTGCGCTCGTAGCTGTGCGAGGCATCGACGCCGGGGCCGATGAGCGCGGCGCGGTGACCGCCGCCGGCGCGCCACGAGGCGGTGGCGTCGGACGCGTAGTAGGGGTAGATGTCGACCTTCAGCGGGATGTCGTGCTGTCGCGCCAGCTCGCGCAGGCGCCGGTTCATGACGGGGTCGTAGGGGCCGCCCGAATCCTTGACGCACAGCGTGACGTCGTACTCGCTGCTGGTCTGGCCCTCCCCCACCGCCGCCATGTCGATGCACAGCAGCTCCTCGACCTCCTCGGGGATCCCCACGGCGGCCCCGTGACCGACCTCCTCGTAGTTCGACACGAAGAAGTGGGTGTCGCCCTCGGGGTGCACGCGCGAGGCCACGAAGGCGCGCGTCACCGCCAGGCAGATCGCCACCGCCGCCTTGTTGTCGAGGTGCCGGCCCTTGACGAAGCCCTCGGGCGTGGCCCGCGGCGCGCTGTCGAACGCCACCACGTCGCCGACCTCGACCCCCAGCGCGCGCGTGTCGGCGGCCGACGCGACCTCGGCATCGAGCCGGACCTCCATGACCGCGGCGTCGCGCTTGAGGTCGCGCAGCTCCTGACCGTGCACGTGCGACGACTGCTTGGTGTTGACGACGGTGCCGCTGATCGCACGGCCGGCCTCGGTGTGCACCGCGCACTCCGCGCCCTCGATGGTGGCCCAGTCGTAGCCGCCGATAGGGCTCAGCTTGAGCCGGCCGTTGGCCTTGATCTCCTTGACCATCGCCCCGAGGGTATCGATGTGGCTGGACACGGCGCGCGGCGCACCGCCGCTGCCGGGCAGGGTCCACAGCAGCGCCCCCTTGGGCGTGCGGCGCGCCTCCACCCCCAGCACCTCGAGCTCGGCCTCCACCGCGGCCAGCGCGCGCTCGGTGAAGCCGGACGGCGACGGCGTCGCCAGCAGCTCGAGCAGGACCCTCAGGGCGTCGTCGATGTCCACGTCGGGAAGGCTCATGGCTCCCATGGTAAGCCCGCCGCCCCCGCCTGGCCCGAAGGCACGGCTCAGCTCTCCTGGGCCGAGGCCTGCGCCTCGCTCCCCAGGGCCTGCCAGTCGTCGACGCTGCCGTCCTCCTGGTACCAGGGCAACCCGCGCAGGTAGGCCGAGCGCGCGATCATGTAGCCCGACAGCGGCGCCGTGAGGAAGAAGAAGGCGGCGATCAGCAGCACGCGCGGGGTGCCGTCCATCGGGTAGAAGGCGATGGCCGCCCCCGCGAAGATGCCCAGGCCGCCCAACGTCACCAGCTTGGTGGCGGCGTGCAGGCGCGTGTAGACGTCGGGGAAGCGGACCAGCCCGACGGCGGCCGCCAGCAGGAAGACGCACCCCAGCAACACCAGCGCCTGCGCCACCGGATGGCCGTCGAGGGCCGACGGGGCCCGTTCGGGCCCGGCCGCGGCGGCCATGCCGCCGCCCGCCAGCGCGGCCAGCGCGGCCAGTCTCCGGCCCAGGCGACGCGCCGTCGTCATCGCATCACCCGGCCGCGCAGCAGGTAGCGCGCCAGTGCCACCGTGCTCAGGAAGCCCAGGATCGAGATGATCAGCGCGGCGTCGAGCAGCGGCGTGAAGCCCGTGCGCAGCGCGACCACCACCACCATCACCGCCAGGTTCACGGTGAGGTAGTCGAACGCCGTCACGCGGTCGCCCCAGGTGGGCCCGCGCAGCACGCGGTAGGTGGCGAGGGCCCCCGAGATCGCCAGACTGACGATGGCGATGTCGATCACCATGGCCAACGACCTCCCTCCGCGGGCCTGACCTCGCGCGCGACGCCGCTCACGACATGAACCCCAGGATCAGCGTCTCGATGCGCTGGACGTCGGCGCGCGAGCGCTGCGGGTCGTCCTGCAGGATGGCGTGGGCGTAGAGCAGGCTGCGGTCCTCCGACACCCCCATCGCCACCGTGCCGGGCAGCAACGTGATGGCGGCCGACAGCAGGCTGATGGCGGCGTCGGTGCGCACCCGCAGCGGCACCGCGATGAAGTGCGGATGGTAGCTGGGCCGGGGGCGGAAGGCCAGCAGCGCCACCATCACGTTGGCGGTCACCAGCTCGTAGGAGAAGCGCACCGTGAAGCGCACCAGCCCCGCCAGGCGGCGTGGGAAGGAGCGCTCCTGCTCGCGCTCCACCACCGACAGCAGCAGCACCCCCAGCAGGGCACCCACCAGCAGGTTGGCCGGCGTCAGGTGCCCCATAAGGAAGCTCCACAGCAGCGCCATGCCGAGAACGGCGACCAGCGAACCCATGGCTCAGTGTGCCCCTTCCCGCGGCGGCGCGTCGGGCACCAGCACCGCCGCGCGGTAGGCGGCGTTGCCGTCAAGCTGCCCCGCCACCCGCTCGGAGAGTCGGTAGATGGGGCCCGCGAACAGCGCCAGCGCCAGCAGCAGGACCACCGCCGCCGCCGTCACCGCGCTCATGCCGCGCGGGATGGCGACGCGGTGCACGGCGTCGGCCTCGCCCCAGAAGAACTCGCGCCAGATGCGCATGACGGCGTAGAGCAGCAGTAGCCCGGTCACCACGGCCGCCACCGCGACGCCCGCATGCAGCGGTCCGCCGGCCGCCAGCAACGCCTGCAGCAGCGCGAACTTGCCGACGAAGCCGCTGGTGGGGGGCAGCCCCGTCAGGGCCAGCGCGCCCACGAAGAAGCCGGCGCCGAGCCAGGGGTAGGCGCCGAGGTGGCCGTGGCGCCGGTAGCTCCGGCCCGCGATGCGTTCGGCCAGGGCGGCCACCAGGAACAGCACGAAGATCACGATCACGGAGTTGAGCAGGTAGTAGAGCGCCGCTGCCATGCCCGCCCGCGTGCCGGCGAAGGCGCCGGCCACCAGGTAGCCGATGCTGGCGACGTTGGCGAAGGCCATGGCGTGGCGCCAGCGACGCCGCGCCACGCTCCCCAGCGCCCCCGCCAGCATCGTCACCCCGGCCAGCGCCAGCAGCACCGCCACCAGCGCCCCCTGGCCGGCGAACATCAGCGTGAAGGTGCGGATCAGGGCGTAGACCCCGACCTTGGTCAGGACGGCCGCGAAGTAGGCGCTCACCGCCGCCGGAGGCACCGGGTAGCTGTTGGGCAGCCAGAATCCCAGCGGGAACACCGCCGCCTTGGTGGCGAACACCAGGGCCAGCAGCGCCGCCAGCAGGGTGATGCGGACGTCTGCGCCGTGCGCCGCCACGCGCTCGGCGATGTCGGCCATGTTGAGGCTGCCGATCAGCCCGTAGACCATGCCGGCGGCGGCCACGAACAGCGACGACGCCACCAGGTTGATGACCACGTAGCGCAGGCCCTCGCGGAGCTGCGGCAGCTCGCCGCCCAGCAACAGCAGTCCGTACGACGCCACCAGCATCACCTCGAAGGCCACGAACAGGTTGAACAGGTCGCCGGTGAGGAAGCTCATGTTCACGCCCATGAACAGGAACTGCAGCAGCGCCTGCGCCCCGAAGGCGTCGCGGGCGCGGTTGAGCAGGGCGCTGCCGCCGCGCACCGGCGCGTGCTGCAGGCTCGAGCCCGCGAACACCACCGTCAGCAGCGCCAGCACGTTGCTGCCGAGCAGCAGCATGCCGCTGAGCCCGTCGGCCACCAGCGAGATGCCGAAGGGCGCCGCCCACGACGCCATCTGCGCCACCAGCACCTGGCCCCGGAAGGTCGGCAGCGCCACCGCCAGCGAGGCCAGCAGGGTGGCGGTCGCGAAGGCGGTCGCCACGCCGCGCCGGGCGGCGCTGCGGCGGACGACCAGCAGCACCGAACCGCCGAGCAGGGGAAGCAGGACCGGCAGCACCAGCACGTTCATGTGTCCGCCCCCTCGCCGCCGGCGTCGACGTCGTTGGCGGTGCCGATCTCCGGCGACACCGAGGGGTACTCGGGATCGGCGTACACCACCACCGGCCGCGCCGGGTCGGGTCGATCGGCCAGCTCCTGGACGTGGTCGGTGCCGGTCACCTGGTAGGCGCGCAGCGCCAGCACCAGCAGCAGGGCGGTGGTGGCGAAGCTGATGACGATGGCGGTCAGGATGAGCGCCTGGGGCAGTGGGTCGTTGTGGGGCCCTGGGAGCTGCAGGAGCGGCGGAGCGTCGTGCCGCTCGCCCTCGCCGGCCAGCAGGATGGCGATATTGACGCCGTAGGAGATGAACGCCACCCCGAGGATCAACCGGATCAGGGCCCGCGACAGCACCAGGAAGACGCCGGCTCCGATGAGCAGCGAGGCGACCAGCGGCAGCAGCAGCTCCATCAGCCCTCGCCCCCCTCGCTCGGCTCCGGTCGGACCTCGCTGGGCTCTGGCGCCTCGGGCGTCGTCCCGGCCCCGGTGACGCGCTCGCGCAGCTCCGCCAGGCCCCCCTCCTCCGCCAGCAGATCGATGATGGTGACGGTGGCGCCCACCACCACCAGGAACACCCCCAGGTCGAACGCCAGGGCGCTGCTCCACTTCAGCGTGCCCAGCGCGCCGAGCGCCACCTCCCCGTGGGCGCTGGTCAGGAACGGGAACCCCAGCAGCATCGGGGCGACGCCGGTGGCCAGCGCCACCAGCAGCCCGACGGGCATCAGCACGTCGCTGCGGATGCGCAGCAGCCCGCGGCGACGGGCCATCCGCACCAGCAGGGCCGCGGCGGCGACCACCAGCCCGGCGATGAAGCCGCCCCCAGGATCGTTGTGCCCGCGCAGGAAGAAGTCGAAGCCGAGCGCCAGCAGGGCGAACGCGATGGGCGTCACCAGGGTGCGGAAGAACACGTCGGGGCCCTTCCTCACGACGCTCCCCCCGGGTCCTCGTCGCCTTCGGAGGGCCCCGGCACGGTCGCGGGCGCCGGCGGATCGGCGCCTCCCTCGGCCGGCCCCTCCGCCTCCGGCTCGAGTCGCTGCTGCGTCTGCAGTCTCAACAGGGCCAGCACCGCCAGCGCGGCGATCGCCAGCACGGTGATCTCGCCCATCGTGTCGTAGCCTCGGAAGTCGACCAGGATCACGTTGACGACGTTCGTCCCGCCGGCCAGCAGCTTGCTGTAGCGCAGGAAGAAGGGGTCGATGTGGGGAGCCACCGGCGCCTGCACCGACAACAGCAGGCTGAACACGGTGGCACCGACCGCGGTGGCGAGGACGCCGTCGAGCACGCCCTGTACGGCGGGCCGCGTGTAGCGCCGCATCGCCGGCAGGAAACGGAACACCGACAGGAACAGGATGACGGTGACGGTGTCGACCAGCAACTGGGTGAGGGCGAGGTCGGGCGCCTGCAGCAGCACGAAGATCAGCGTCGAGGCCACGCCCGCCAGCCCCAGGTAGATCAGCGCCGACAAGCGCGAGCGCGTCAGCAGGGTGCCTCCGACGCCCGCCACCACCAGCCCGGTGGCGACCGCCATGTCGACGGGCACGGCCGACAGCGAGGGGAGCGCCACACCGAAGCCGCGCACCGCCCCCACCGCCGCCACCCCCAGGAACAGCACCCGCAGGTGCGTGGCGAAGGGTGCGCCCTGGGTCAGGCGGGTGAAGTCCCCGGCGCCGCGCTCGACTGAGGCCAACAGGCCGTAGTACACGGAGTTGGCGTTCCAGCCGGGGGTGAGGCGCTCCTGGAGGGCGGCGAAGCGCGCCCGCAGGAGGTGCAGCAGCACCCCCGTGAGCCACGTCACCGCCGACAGCAGCAGCGTCGACGACAGACCGTGCCACAGCGCCAGCGGCTTGACCGCGTAACCCAGGCCCGGCGCCGCCAGCGCGGTCAGCGCCGTCGCCACGGTGTGCTGCGGCCACGCCACGCCGAACAGCACCACGGCCGTCGCCAGCGGCAGGACGGGCAACCAGAAGGCGGTGTGGGGTCGGTGGACCTCGGGAGCGTCGGCCCGGTACGGGCCGAAGAACACGGTGAGGAAGCGCAGGCTGTAGGCGAACGTCATGACGCTGCCGGTGACCGCGAGGACGGCCGCCAGCGCGCCCTCGTGCTGCATCGCCTCGTAGAACAGCTCCTTGGAGATGAAGCCGCCGAACGGCGGGACGCCCGCCATGCTGAGCGCCGCCGGCACCGCCAGCACCGCCGTCAGCGGCAGCTTGCGGGCCAGGCCGCCGAGGGCGCGGATGTCGCGGCTGCCGGTGGCGTGGTCGATGATGCCGACGACCAGGAACAGGGTGGCCTTGAAGGCGGCGTGGTTGACCAGGTGCGCGGTGGCTCCGAAGGGGTGGCCCGAGGCGTACATGGCGGTGAGGATGCCGAGTTGCGACACCGTCGAGTACGCCAGCAGCGCCTTGAGGTCGTTCTGCCTCAGCGCCAGGTAGGAGCCCCAGAACATCGTCGCCAGGCCGACGTACAGCCCCACCTGCCCGAAGGCGGTGCCGTCGAGCAGGAAGCCGAACTTGGCGATCAGGAACACCCCCGCCTTGACCATCGTGGCCGAGTGCAGGAAGGCCGACACCGGCGTCGGCGCCTCCATGGCGGTGGGCAACCACAGGTGGAACGGCAGCTGCGCCGACTTGGTGAACGCGGCCACCAGCAACAGGGCCAGCGCCGGAGCGAAGAGCGGGCTCGAGCGCAGGGCGGTCACGTCGAGCCCGGACAGCGTGGCGCTGTGGCCCCCCAGGCCCAGCAGGATCACCGCCACCAGCAGCGCCAGGCCCCCGAAGGCGGTGACCAGGAGCGCCTTCACGGCACCGTCGCGGGCGGCGGCGCGGCTGTCCCAGTAGCCGACCAGCAGGAACGAGGTGACCGAGGTCAGCTCCCAGAACGCGAACAGCGCGATCAGGTTGTCGGCCAGGACCAGCCCCAGCATGGCGCCGCCGAAGGCCAACAGGTAGCCGAAGAAGCGGCCCTGGCGCTCGCCCGGCACCAGGTAGGCGGCGGCGTAGAGCGTCACCAGCACCCCGATGACCCCCACCATGAGGGCGAAGAGCAAGGAGAAGCCGTCGGCCCGGAAGGTGAGGTCGAGCCCCAGGGTCGGGACCCACGCGATGCTGCTCGAGGCCGGCGCGCTGCGCAGGGCCGCCGGCACCAGCGTCGTGAGGGCCAGGGCGGGAGCGAAGGCGAGCCACAGCAGCAGGCCGCTGCGGCGCTTGAGACGCGGTCCCAGCCAGGGGGCCAGGGCCGCGCCCACGAAGGGGGCGAAGACGGCGGCCGGCAGCAAGAGCGTGGCGCTCATGCGCCCCCCCGCCGGGCGACACCAGCTGGACTACGGGAGGCGCGCCCCCGGCACGCGTCTCGCGTCATGGTCGCTACGGGCCCGTGCCGCCGCTCGCCGGCGCCGCTCCCGCGCTCGCGTGCATGGCGTCGGAGAGGGTGATGAGCCGGGTGTAGCTGTCGAGCTTGGTGTAGTCGCCCACCTTGAGGTCGTCCACGAACAGCGTGGGGGTGCCGGTCAGGTGCAGCTGGTTCAGGGCGATCTGGTAGTCGTTCTCGATGGCCGCGGCGTAGGTGCCGTCCTTGACGCACTGGGCCACGCCACCGGTGTTCAGGCCGGCGTCGGCGGCGATCTGGACGAGCGTGGGCACGGGATCGGAGAGCGACGCCCAGTGGTCCTGGTTGGCGAACAGCAGGTCGTGGTAGGTCCAGAACGACTTCGGGTCGTTGGCCGCCACCACGCACTCGGCGGTCTCGGCCGCCGTCACGGCGTTGGGGTGGATGCTCTTGAGCGGGAAGTAGTGGAACTCGAAGCGCACGTTCCCCTGGGCCAGCAGCCCCTTCTCGAGCTGCGGCAGCACCTGGGTCGCGAAGCGGGCGCAGAACGGGCACTGGAAGTCGGAGAACTCGCGGATGACGTGCTTGGCGTCGGCCGGTCCGAAGCTGTGGGCGGCCGGCGGGAAGGTCGAGGGATCGACCGTCTGGGGCCGGAGCGTGAAGTCGAGGTGGTACGCGGGCGCCTGCCCCGTGACCGTGAGGCTGAGCTCGTACTCCTCGACGCCGATGGCCGTGGGGCCCTTGCCCACCAGGTCCGCCAGCCGGGTCTGGAAGAACTGCGCCGCCGGCTGCGCGATGGCCGAGCCGTAGCCGGTGGCCGCGCCGATGAGGTCGCTCGCGAAGGTGATGTTGGCGGCGTTCATGGTGCCGCTGCCGCTGATGGCGATGGCGATGTCGGTGGCGCTGTCGACCTGGAACGCGAAGTCCGACGCGGCCGTGAAGCCGCCCGCGGCCGCCTTGGGCTGGTAGCTCTTGAGGGCGTCCAGGATGGTCGATGGGGCCTCGCCGATCGACGCGAACGCCGTCGGCACCAGCAGCGCGACCGTCAGCAGCAGGAGGAGGGGGGCGGTGCGGACCGGGCGGCGTGGGATCATCGCGTCGTCTCCTTCATGCCCTCGTCTTCGGTGAGGGGCAGGTGTCGGGCTCGGGTGATGCGCAGCAGCGCGTCGACGGGCACGCGCAACAGCACGTCGCGTCCGCCTCCGCCGCCGTAGACCGTGCCTCCGACGGGCACGCTGACGCTGTCGACCAGGGTCGGCAGCACGCTGCGGTGCCCGAACGGCGGCATCGAACCGACCGCGTAGCCGGTCAGGTCGAGGGTGCGCTCGGGCGTCGCCAGCTTCACGGCGCGTCGGGTGGTGCCGAGCGCTCGAGCCAGCGCCGGCATCCGCACCCGCGACTCGCCCGCCGCGATGACCAGCAACGGCTCGTCCTCGACGGTGAAGACCAGGCTCTTGATGATGGCGTCGGTCGTCACGCCCAGCGCCCGGGCAGCGTCGGGCACGGTCGGGGTCGGCACGCCCGGGTGCACCAGCTCGGCCGGCACGCCGTGGGCGGCGACGTACGCCGCCAGGTCGCGCTCGCTCAGGACGGTCGCTGGAGCCATGGGGCTCAGTGTAGCCTTCCGCCGGAACGGGCTCAAGGAAGCCCGTCCTGGCGGCATCGGCGGCGCCGCGCGCGGCGCGTCAGGCCAGGCCGTAGAGGGCCTGGTACTTGTCCTTCAGGTAGCGCAGGTAGGGTCCGGCGTCGAGGTCCGAGCCGGTGGCGTTGCGGAGCAGCTCCTCGGGGAGGTAGCGCGAGCCGTGCCGGTGGACGTTCTCCCGCAGCCAGCCCAACAGGCGGGAGAAGCGCCCCTCCCGGATGTCGCGCGGGATGCTCGGCTCGGCCGCGACGGCGGCCTCGTAGAGCTGCAGGCTCATGACGTTGCCCAGGGTGTAGGTCGGGAAGTAGCCGAACAGCCCGATCGACCAGTGCACGTCCTGGAGGACGCCCACCGCGTCGTTCGGGGGGGTGACGCCGAGGAACTCCGCGTAGCGCGCGTTCCAGGCCTCGGGCAGGTCGCGCACCTCGAGCTCGCCGCCGAGCAGCGCCTGCTCGAGCTCGAAGCGCACCATCACGTGCAGGTTGTAGGTGACCTCGTCGGCCTCCACCCGGATGAAGCTGGGTTCGACGCGGTTGATGGCGGCGTAGAAGGTGTCGAGCCGGACCTTGTCGAAGGCGCCGGGGAAGGCGCGTTGGAGCCACGGGTAGGCGCCCTCCCAGAAGCCGCGGCTGCGCCCCACCACGTTCTCCCACAGGCGCGACTGCGACTCGTGGATGCCGAGGCTGGCCGTGGCCTCGAGCGGCGTGCGGTAGTAGGCGTCGTCGATCCCCTGCTCGTAGAGGGCGTGCCCGGTCTCGTGGAGGGTGCCGAACAGCGCGGTGTTGAGGTAGTGGCGCTGGTAGCGGGTGGTGATGCGCACGTCGTACTTGCTCATCGACATGGCGAACGGGTGCACGGTGGGGTCGAGCCGGCCGTGCTCGGTGTCGTAGCCGAAGGCGGTGGCGAGGTCGAGGGCGAAGCGTCGCTGGGCGTCCTCGTCGAAGGTCTGGCGGAGGACGGCATCGTCGAGGGTCCTGCCGGAGTCCTGGATCTCCCGGACCAGCGCCACCAGCTCCTCGCGGAGCGGCTCGAACACCGACCGCACGCGCGCCGCGGTCGAGCCGGGCTCGAACTGGTCGTGCAGGGCGTCGAAGGGGTGGTCCTGGTAGCCCAGGGCGGCCGCCTCCTGGCGCTTGAGGTCGACCATGCGCTCGAGCTCCGGCGCGAACGGCGCGAAGCTCTGCTGCTGACGCGCCTGCGCCCACACCGAGCGCGCCCGGGCGACGTGCTTGCCGAGCGCCTCGACCAGCTCGACCGGCACCTTGGTGGCCTGGTCGACGGCGCGCCGCGCCTGCCGCACCGTGGCGGCCTCGACCGAGCCGTCCGGGAACCCGGCCGCCTCGAGATCGCCCACCAACGCGATCAGCTCGGGGTCGGTGAGCATGCGGTGCGCCACCGTCTCCAGCGTCGCCATCTGCTGCCCGCGCGCCTCGGCGGCGCCGGCGGGCATGTAGGTGTTCTCGTCCCAGGAAAGCACCGACCGCGCTTGCGTCAGGTCGGCGATCACGGCCGCCCGCTCGAGGAGTCGCCGTAGCTGGTCGTCGGGTTCGCTCATGCCATCGTCCTCCGACGTCCAGTGTAACGTCGCGGGCGCCCTCGGGGACGCCACGGTTGCCGTGGTGGAGGCGAAAAGCGGCTCGTGGTCGCGTGCTATCGTGGAGGCATGAACATCGACGTCACCGACGTCGCTCGCGACATCGTGGGGCAGGAGCGGGCGCTACTCGCCGACCTGCAGTCGCTGCTCGCGCGCCTCGACGCCCAACCCGAGCACCTCGACGACCTGCGCAACGCGCTGCTCGACCTGGACGGCATCTTCATGCTGGTGGTGGCCGGCGAGTTCAACGCCGGCAAGTCGTCGCTGCTCAACGCCCTGGTCGGGGAGCACGTGATGCCCGAGGGCGTCACCCCCACCACCGATCGCATCACCGTGGTGACCTACGCCGACGCCCCCAGCGAGAGCGAGGAGGCGCCCGCCCTGGTGCGCCGCAGCTACCCCGCTCCGCTCCTGCGCGACCTCGCCCTGGTCGATACCCCGGGCACCAACGCCATCATCCAGCGCCACCAGGAGCTCACCGAGCGCTTCGTGCCGCGCGCCGACCTGGTGCTGTTCGTGACCAGCGCCGACCGGCCCTTCACCGAGTCGGAGCGGACCTTCCTCGAGCTCATCGCCTCCTGGGGCAAGAAGGTGCTGATGGTGGTGAACAAGCTCGACATCCTCGAGACCGTGGAGGAACGCGAGAAGGTCGTGGCCTACGTTCGCGCCCACGCCAAGGAGACGCTGCAGACCGAGCCCGAGGTGTTCGGGGTGTCGGCCAAGCAGGCGTTCAAGGCGCGCCTCGCCGACGACGCGGCAGGGGTGCAGGCCAGCGGGCTGGGCGAGCTCGAGCGCGCCATCGCCGCACGGCTGGGCCGCGACCGCCTCAAGCTGAAGCTGCTGTCGCCGCTGGGGGTGGCGCGCCGCACCGCCGAGCACTACCACGGGGTGCTCGCCAACCGGCTCGAGCTGCTGTCGACCGACCGTCACACCCTCGAGGAGATCGAGCGCCAGCGCGAGCAGTTCGAGAAGGACATGCGCCGCGAGTCCCAGGGCTACCTGTCGCGCATGGAGAACGTCCTGCTCGAGGTCGAGCGCCGCGGTCACGAGTTCCTCGACGACACCGTGCAGCTGCGCCGGATCTTCATGCTCATGAACACCGACCGCGTCCGCGAGGCCTTCCAGAGCCGCGTGCTGAAGAGCGTCGACAAGGACGTCGACCTGGTGGTCGGCGACATGGTCGACTGGTTCATCCAGCGCAACCTGCAGCTCTGGGAGGACGTGATGACCTTCGTCAACGAGCGCCGCGCCGCCGAGCGCGAGCGCGTCATCGGCGAGGTCGGCGGGCGCTTCCAGTACGACCGGCAGGTGC
>JASBRS010000083.1 GCA_030149325.1 Deinococci bacterium | reverse complement strand
TCGCCGACGTCCCCGTCGGCCGGCCGCTGGCCTACCTGGGCAGCAGCGGCCTGCTGGAGATCGCGGTGCGCGACGGCCGCGCGTCCGACGTGCTGAGCGCCCACGAGGGCAGCGTGATCGTGGTCAGGGAACGCACCTAGGCGCGGGACCCAAAGACCACCCGGCGGTCGCTAGCCACCTAGTCGACCGCCGGGGCTCGTAGGTGGGAGCGAGGCTTGCCCTCTCGGCCAACGACCTCGATCCCTCCTAGGGAAGTCCATCGTACCCCTCCGAGAAGCCCCGCGTAAGGGACGAATGTCCCGTCCTGGACGGCGTTTCTTCCATCCGAGAGCACCGTGGACCCGAGCGTGGACCGGCCCTGGGGACGCGCCGGAGTCGACGGCTCGAGCCATGCTGGGGCATGAACCTCCCCCTCCTCACCCCCCTCTACGGCTTCAGCGAACGGCTGCTGCTGGCGCTCGGCATCCTGGTGCTGTTCCTGGTCGCCAACACCATCCTCCAGAGGATCCTCCAGCGCATGATCCGCGAGCGGGCCCTGCACGCCGGCCTCGCGACCCTGGCCCGACAGGTGCTGCGCGTGGTGCTGGTGCTCGCCGGGGTGGCGTCGGCACTCGGGACCCTGGGCGTCAACATCTCGGCGCTCGTCGCCGGCCTCGGCCTCGGCGGCTTCGCGCTCGGCTTCGCCCTGCGCGACATCCTGGCGAACCTGGTCGCCGGCGTGTTGATCCTGGTCTACCGCCCGTTCCAGGAGGGCGACAGCGTGGCGGTGGCCGGCCAGACCGGCAAGGTCGCCGCCATCGACCTGCGCTACACCGAGCTGACCGCCGACGGGCACCGCATCCTGGTGCCCAACCAGACGATCTTCACCAGCGCCGTGGTGGTAACGCCGCGTGACGCCGCCCCCACCCCTGCTCCGACGGCCACCTGAGGCGGACCGCCGCCGGACGGCCCCACGCCGTGCGCTAGCATGGCCTCCACACGGAGGGGCCGGCGCCGCCGGGCGGACGCCGGTCGCGTGGGGGAGGGGGACCATCGTGGACACCAACCTGGCGACGTTCCTGTGGGCCACCGGCGGGGGGCTGGCCGCCGAGGCGCTGCGCTGGTGGCGGCTGGTGCGCGCCCACCAGGAGGGCACCACCGTCAACCTGCCGGCGTACGCCCGCAGTCCGCTCTACTGGGGGCTGACGGCCGTCCTGGTGCTGGCCGGCGGCATGCTGGCCGTCGCCTACGCCGCCTCCGGGCAGCAGCTCGGCCCGATCCTCGCCATCAACGTCGGCGCCAGCGCTCCGCTCATCATCCAGGGCCTGGCCGCCAGCGCACCGCCGTCGCTGCCGGCCGGTACACCCGCGGCCAGCGACCCGACGCCGCGGAACTTCCTGCGCGGACGCTGACGGCCCCCGCCGGCGGGGCCGCGGCGGCTCAGCGTTGGGCGTCGGCCGGCTCGGGGTGGGTGGGCGCCGCGCCCGCGGCGCCCTGCCGTAGGGGAGCCTCGGCATCGGCGGGCGCGTCGTCGCGTGCCAGCTCGACCTCGTCAGCCTCGAAGAACTCGTCGCGCTTGAGGTCGATCTCCGGCAGCAGGAAGGTCGCCAGGAAGGCCAGCACGGCGACCACCAGGCCGACCACGAAGATCTCGCCCATGCCGTGATCGAGGCCGACGCGGACGGCGTGCACGAACTGCTCGTAGAGCGTCTGCCCGGCGGCACCGAAGCGCTCGAAGTTCGACCGGATGGCGTCCTGCGCCTGCGCCGTGATGAGCCCCTGCGGGTTGTCGAGGGCCGCCTGCTGCTGCGGCGGCAGCGCTGCCAGCAGGGTGCGCAGCGTCGGCGGCAGCGCCTCGTGGAACCGCGCCGAGAAGGCGCGCGCCAGCACGGTGCCGAGGATGGGCGCGATGATCACGCCCCCCAGGGAACGCACGAACTGCTGGGTGGCGTTGACGACCCCCATGATGCGGTAGGGGAAGGCGTTCTGCACGGCCACGTTGAGCAGCGGCAGCAGCGTGCCGATGCCGATGCCCATCACCACCATGTTGCGCACCACGGTGGGCCAGGTGGTGCCCACCCCCATGCGCGTGAACAGCACCATGCCGGCGACCATGAACAGCGCCCCGAAGATCGACATCAGCTTGTAGCGCCCGGTGCGGCTCATCAGCCAACCCGACCCCACGCTGCCCACGATGAAGCTGAGCATCATCGGGGTGAGCACCTCGCCCGAGCTCTGGGCCGACAGCCCCAGCACCCCCTGCACGTAGAGCGGCAGGAACATCAGGGTGCCGAACATGCCCATCGTCACCAGCAGCGCGATGACCACGGTGGCGGTGAAGATGGGCTTGGCGAAGAGGGCCGGATCGAGGATCGGCTCGGGCGCGCGGCGCTCGTTCCACACGAACAGCCCCAGGAAGATCACGGCGGCCGCGAACATGCCGAGGATGACGGGGCTGCCCCAGGCGTACTGGCTGCCGGCCCAGGTCAGCCCCAACAGCAGCGGCACCAGCCCCAGCGCCATCAGCACGCTCCCCTGCCAGTCGAGCTTCACCTGGTGGTCGGCGCGCACGCGCGGCAGCGTGACGATCACCGCGGCCAGGGCGACCGCCGCGACCGGCAGGTTGACGTAGAACACCCAGCGCCAGCCCATGTGGTCGGTGATCCAGCCCCCGACGGTGGGGCCGATGATGCTGGAGATCCCGAAGGTGGCGGCGATCACGCCCATCCAGCGGCCCCGCTCGCGGGGGTTGAAGATGTCGCCGATGGTGGCGCGCGGCATGCTCATGAGCGCGCCGGCGCCGATGCCCTGGGCGCCGCGCGCGAGGATGAGCTCGAGCATGGTGTGGGCCTGGCCGCTGAAGGCCGAGCCGACCATGAACACCACCAGGCCCAGGATGTAGAAGGGCTTGCGACCGTAGATGTCGGAGAGCTTGCCGTAGATCGGCACCGTGATGGCCGACGCCATCATGTAGGCGGTGAACACCCAGGCGTAGATCGACAGGCCGTGCAGGTCGCCCACGATCACCGGCAGCGCCGTCGACACCACCGTCTGGTCGAGCGACGCGAAGAACATCGACAGCAGCACCGCCCCCAGCGCCCACCAGCGGGCGTTGCCGGTGATGCGGTTGGTCGATTGCGGGGTGCGGGCCGCGGTGGCCACTCCGGGACGCCTCACGACGCCACGCCGTCCGAGGCCCCGGCGTCCGGGGACGCCGCGGCGTCTCGAGACACCGCGTCCACCGGCGAGGCCTCGACCGCCTCGAACAGCGCCTCCATCTCCGCCGCCAGGCGGTCGAAGGCACCCTCGGGAACGTTGCGGAAGGCGTGCTCGACGACCTCCGACAGCGCCTGCCAGCCCTGGGCGCTGGCGCTGGCTCCGGCCTCGCTCACGACCACCACCACGCGCCGGCGATCGACGGTATCGGGGCGGCGCTCGACGTAGCCGAGCTCGGACAGGCGGTCCAGCGCGCGCGTGACCAGTGGCGCCGGGGTATCGGTGCGGTCGGCCAGTTGGTGGGGGTGGGCCGAGCCGCCCTCGAAGGCGCGCAGCAGCATCAGCTCCTTGGGCGTGAGGCCGCAGGCGGCCTGCACCGGCCCCTCGACCCGATCGCGCAGCACCCCCGCCAGTCGGCGGGCCGCCCGCGTCACCCGGAGCGCATCGTCCATTCGATTCTTCGTTTCCACGGGCAACAATATATAGAGCAATAGTTATCGCGTCAATGTTCTCGACGACATGGACCCGCCCGCGAACCCCAGGAACGGCAGCGGCAGGGGCCGGAGCGTGGCCCCGGCCCCTGCCGATCGCACCTCGGGATCGCTAGTTGGAGGCGCCCCCCGACACCGTGAAGGCCAGCTCGAACGACGGCAGCCGTTCCACCGGATGGTCGACGACGTTGAGCATGGGCAGCAGCAGGTAGTTGGCGTTGGCGGTCTCGGTCGGCGCCCCGGGGCCCTTGAGGTCGCCCTTGTAGATCGACGGGTAGAGGTCGATGAAGTGCACGCCCTCGGTGCCCGGCGCCTTGATGTGGATGGTGACGTCGCCCTGGCTGTTGAAGCCGCAGGCGTAGCCGAAGCTGGAGTTGTCCATCACCAGCGTGATGATGTTGGCGGTCGCGGTCCAGCCGATGCCCTTGAGGTGGACCGTGATGTCGCCGCCGGGAGCGACCACCTTGGGCGTGACCTCGAAGACCGACGGCGTGATGGTGTAGTCGGCCTGGGCGCTCGCGCCCCCGGCCGTCGCCACGATGTGATGCACGCCGCCGAGGTCGTCGGGGGTGTCGAAGCGGTAGGTGAAGGTGCCGTCCGGGCCCGCTGTGACGGTACCGAAGTCGCGTGTGCTCTCCTGCCAGCCGCCGCCGGAGATGCGGTTCCCCACCACGGTGCTCCAGGTCAGGTCGACCTTGGCGTTGGCCGGGAAGCCCCGGCCCAGCAGGGCCGTGGGGCTCCCGACCTGGCCCGTGGCGTAGTCGAGGCCGAGGCTCGGGCCCGCTCTCCCGGCCTCGGGCGGCGTGCCGCGCTCGCGTAGCAGCCCCTGGCTCGCCGCCGGCGGCGGCGCCACCAGGGGGCCCGGGGTGAGGGTGAACACGGCACCGACCACCACCGGCACCTGCGGGATGTAGATGGGCGCCTGCTGCTCGTTGAGGTAGGGCAGCGAATGGGTTCCGACGATGGCCTGCAGCGTGTGCGCACCCACCGCGCCGGCGGCCGGGATGGTGACGTCGGCGGTGCCTCGCGTGCTGAGGGCGGTGAGCGCTCCGGTCTCGGCCCCGTCGTACTTGAGGTGCCAGACCAGGTGGTAGAACTTGTAGCCCAGTCCGGTGAAGTGGACGTGGATCGGGGTGCCGATCGGTCCGGAGGTCGGAGAGATCGTCATCGCCGGCGAGACCACGAAGCCCTGACGGGCGACCTTGGTCCCCCCGGCATCGACGAGGAAGACGTTGTGGGTGTAGCCGTAGTCGGCCGGAACCGTGAAGTGCAGGGTCAGGCTGCCGTCGGTCGCGACGGTGCCCCGGGCGACGGTGCGCTCGACCGTGGTCGCGGCGATGCCGTTGAAGTCCCCGTTGCCGCCCTGCCAACTGGCGTCGGCGGTCTCCCAGGCGAGCTCGACCTGCGCTCCCGGTTCGAGGCCGGACGCCGTCGCCGTGACGCCGGTGCCGACCGGACCGTACTCGGGCGCGAAGCTGAGCTTCCCGGCAGCGAGCGCGGTCGGCAGCAGCGCCCACGTCAGGGTCAGGAAGGCCAGGAGCTGCACGCGGAACGACGGGCACCGGCGACGGTGGGCGGGTGCGGTTCGGCGGATCATGGCATCACCTCGTGGCGGAGTCCGGCGGGCGGAGCCCATGCGGAGTCGGGGATCGGCGGACCGAAGGCCGAGCCATCCGGTCCCGGGCCCACGCAGCGCCGTGAAGGAGCGGCCGCGACCCCGTTCGGTGGAGCCGCGGCCGGCACGGTCGAAGGCTAGGGTTAGGACTCGTCGCTCAGGACGCGGGCTTGGCGATGGTGAGCTGGTTGAGGCCCACGCCCTGGCCGATCGGGGTGAAGGAGTCGGAGTGTCCGGCGTTGTCGGTCACGGTCATCGTCCAGTTGTAGGTGCCGACCGCGACGTCCAACGGGATGTCCCAGGCGCCCGTCCAGAAGTGTTCCTGGTTGGCGGCCGGGGCACTGGGCGGATGGGCACCGTACTCGAGGTCGACCGTCATGCCGTCCTCGAACTTGACCTCGAGCTTGATGCCGCGCTGCTCGATGGCGTCGGGCGTGAGCCGGGCCCCTGTGACGGCGTCGAAGACGTACGCCTGGAACACCACCGACTCGCCCGGCTGGAACACGGTGTTGGAGACGCACACGGGCCCCTTGGCGCCGGTACCCCCACGGATCGTGGCCATCTGGACGAAGTAGGTGTTGGCGAAGGCCGTCGTCGCCAGTACGGCGACCAGGACCGTCAACCACTTGGCATAGCGCATGACGTGTCTCCCTCCGATTGCGTGCGCCGGCTCGGGGCGCGGTTCTCGTTCACTTCGAAGTAGACACCCTTCGGGACATTCGTAACCAGAGGACTTTTGTCCCCTTGCGGGGGCGACCTCGGAGGCGATCCGGGTCGCGCCATCGAACGCGGACCTGGGGCGACGGCGCCCGACGCGACCGCGGTCCCGGCCCCTGCATCTCCTCACGCCCGCCTCAACCCTTTCATCCTGGGGCCCCTCACCATGACGGACGGCCCCGTTGGGGGCCGGAAGGAGATCGGCATGCGCACCTACACCCTCACCCTCGCCGGCACGCTCCTCCTGCTCGCGGGAGCGGCCTTCGCCCAGACGATGCCCGCCAGTCCCCTGGCCCAGGAGTTCCCCCACGTGCTGGCGACGCTCGATCTCCAGCCCGGGCAGTCGGCCTCGGTGACCGTCCCCGACGCCTACTTCGGCGGCAGCGCTCCGGGATCGATGACCATCTACATCCCCGCCGGCGCCTTCCACGATCCCGTGCGCTTCCAGCTGCTCGCCGGCTCGAACGCGCGCTGGGACAAGGTGGTCGCCAGCGACGTCAAGGCCGTGGCCAACTTCGCCTACCGCGTGCTCGACCTCAAGACCGGCAAGCTCGTCCTGGGTTTCGACGCGCCCCTGCGCTACACCGTTTCCGACAGCATGATCGATGCCCACAGCGTCTACTGGGCGGTCAAGCCCGGGAGCATGCCGACCCTGATCGACGCCAACAAGGCGAGCGTCATCCACGGCAACGTGCTGGAGCACCCCACCCCGACGGCCGCCGTCGGCTGGGTGGTGACCACGCCCAAGATCGACCTGGCCTCGATGATGCCGGCGAGCGGCGCCAGCATGTCGACCTCGGGTGCGAGCACGACGGCGTCGAGCAGCAAGAACGGGATGTGAGCACCGGGCCGACGAGCGCCTGAGGTGGGCGGAACGACACGCCCGGGTCCTGCGCGCAGGACCCGGGCGTGCGCCCTTCGCCCAAGAATGTGTACGGATGTGGTACAATCAGGATTCGCGGAGGAGTGCCTCTCCCCGCCGATCCCGATCCCACCCCCGCGCAGCCGACCCATCCTGGGCACGGTCGCCGCTCGGCCACCGTCGGAAGACGAGGTCGGCGCCGATCGGCCTCCGCACCAGCCGGGACCCCGACCCTCAGGACCGAGACCATGACCAGGACCCATCACGAGACCCAGAACGAGCCCGCCACCGGGGCGGGCGGCGTGCCCGACTCGGCCGCCCCCGCCATCGAGCGCGGCGCGAACCGCACCGACCGCTCCGACCTCCAGCGCTACCTCTCGGAGATCGGGCGCGTCCCCCTGCTCGAGCGCGAGGAGGAGGTGGCGCTGGCGCGGCGCGTCGACCGCGGCCGCGAGGCGGGCGAACGGCTCGAGCGCGAAGGCGAGGGGCTCGAGCCACGGGAGCGTCGTGCCCTGAAGCGTCAGGTCGAGGACGCCGACCGCGCCCGCCACCACCTCATCGAGGCCAACCTGCGCCTAGTGGTGTCGGTGGCCAAGCGCTACCGCAACCGCGGCTTGCCGCTGCTCGACCTGATCCAGGAGGGCAACGCCGGCCTCATGCACGCCGTCGAGAAGTACGACGTCAGCACCGGCTTCAAGTTCTCGACCTACGCCGTGTGGTGGATCCGTCAGGCCGTCGTGCGCGCGCTCGCCAACGCCGGCCGCACCATCCGCTTGCCGGTGCACTTCCAGGAGACGCTCACCAGGCTCCGCAGCACCTCGGAGCACCTCGAGCAGGACCTCGGGCGTCCGCCGACCCGCCAGGAGATCGCCGACGCCATGGGCGGCGACTGGACGGTGGAGCGCGTCGACCACACCCTGCGCCAGGCACGCGACACGCTGTCGCTCGAGCGCCCGGTGGGCGACGAAGAGGACACCACGCTGGGTGAGCTGCTCGCCGACGCCAACGCCGACGCCCCGGTCGAGCTCGCCAGCGAGAGCGCCCTGTCGGATCAGCTCGGACGCCTGCTGGGGCGGCTCTCCGCACGCGAGGCCGAGGTCCTCCGGCTGCGCTTCGGCCTGGCCGACGGGGAGCAGCACACCCTCGAGGAGATCGGCCGCCGCTACGGCATCACGCGGGAGGCCGTCCGGCAGACCGAGGGGCGCGCCCTACGCAAGCTCCAGTATCTGGCGCGCCGCGACGTGTCGCTCAAGGACTTCCTCGACTGAACGCCCGCGCATCGCGCGTGGCACGGCATCGCCGGCACCGGTTGCGGGTCGGTGGAGCCCCCTCTATACTGGAGGACCACTCGGCATCACGTCATCGCAACGGCCGCTAGAGTCCGACGCCTCTCGCCGCACGGGAGAACGTCCCTCCGGACGCCCCCCGATCCTGGAGCGGAACTGGACAGGAGCCGTGTATGGTCCGCGAGAGAACGCGCGTGTTCGCTCCCGTCGCGGGTGGGCGCGGGGTCCGACCCCTGACCCCCGTCTCCCCCAACCGTTGGAAGGGTGAGACCGACTGCGTGGTCGGCCCCTTCTCGAGCCGCAGCCTGGCCTTCGGGTTCGCGGGCGTCACCACCGACTTCGGGCAGTACGGGGGCGTGCGCTTCCACGTCTTCGCCAAACGCGACTCCTGGTACGTCGAAGTCCACCCGCACGACTGACGCGCCCGGAAGGGCCCCCGCCTCGGCGAGGTCGGCCCCCGGGCGATCCCCTACGTGGTAGCGCGCCCGGCGGGCGCGCTACCACGTCGACGACGTGGGGCTCAGTAGGCGCTGGGGAGTTCCAGGACCAGGCGCACGTACGCCTTCGTCCCCAGGCGATCGAGCGTCAGCCGCGCTCCGGTCGGCCCGACCTGGCTGCACGAGCAGGTGAACACGTACGAGGTCCCTCCGAACAGCTCCTGGTTCGGCTGAAACCCCAAGGCGGGCAGGCGCTCGTGGAAGTAGCTCAGCACCTCGTAGGGGTCGGTGGCCGCCAGATCGAACGGCACCTCGATGCTGCGCGGCGAGACGTCGATGCCGATCACCGTCCTGGCCGACGCACGATCCAGCCCGACGACGGCGGCACGGTCGGCCTCCGTGGTGGTGAAGCGCAAGCCGCCCTCCACCTCACCCGGCAGCAGCGCCACCATGAGGGTGTTGGTCCCAAGGTTCCGCTCGAACGTCAGCGACCCGACCAGGTCACCCGCGTAGTTGAAGCCGCTGTCGTCGAACACCACGGACGGCTCGGCGAAACGCGTCGATTGGGCTAGCGCCGTCCCGGCCAGCAGACCCATGAGGGCAGCGGCGGCGAGGAATCTGCGCATGGCGTGCTCCTAGGCCGACAGCCACGGTCGTCGATCGTCGTCGGGGCCAGATCTCCACCTCCTTCGGTCCGGGGCGGCCGACCGCGCGCGGCACACGGCCGGCGACGGACGGGCCCCAGCCGTCTCGCACAGACCGCCGAACGGTCCACCGGAACAGGACGCAAGAAGGGGGCACGTCGGGAAGGAAGGAAGAGGGCGGTGGGACCGCCGGCTCCGCCTCGAGCATGGCGGGAACGACGCCCGACACACCAGAGCCAAACGTCACGGCGGCGAGGGCGCCGTCGGCGTGGATCAGGCCACGCGGGCGGGGAAGGTCGGCGGACGCCGCACCCGGGTCGCCTGCTCGAAGGCGTACGCCAGGGCGATCAGGCGCGGCTCGGCGTAGGCCCCCGCGAAGAACGACAGCCCCACCGGCAGCCCGTGCACGTAGCCGGCCGGCACCGTCACGTGCGGGTAGCCGGCCATCGCCGCGGGCGTGGCGCAGCCGCCGAGCCGTCTGTCGCCGTCGATCGGGTCGATGGTCCAGGCCGGCACCGCGGTCGGCGCCACCAGCGCATCGAGGCGGTGCTCGCGCAGCGCGCGGTCGATTCCCTCCTCGCGGGCCAGCCGATGGCAGGTCTCCCGTACCTCGCGGTAGCGCGCCTCGTCGACCGCGCCCTCGGCCAGCGCACGCTCCAGCAGCTCCTGCTTGAAGTACGGCATGACGCGGTCGGCGTGGGCGCGGTTGAACGCCACCACGTCGGCGAGGTCGCGCATGCCGGCGGCCGGGTGCTCCGCGAAGTAGGCCGCCAGACCGGACCGGATCTCGATCAGCATGAGCTCGAGCTCCGGAGCCGCGGCCATGGCCTCGCGCCCCACCTCGACCGGATCGACGAGCTCGGCACCCTGCGCGCGCAGCGCGGCCAGCGCGCCCTCGATGACGACGTCGGCGCCCTCGTGCCGGCCGAAGCAGTCGCGCGCCACGCCCAGGCGTGCACCCGCCAACGCCCCCCCATCGAGGAAGCCGGTGTAGTCGATGGCGCGCTCCGGTGCCCCGGCCGTGACCGGGTCGCGCGGATCGCGACCGGCGAGGGCCGTCAGCACCGCCGCGGCGTCCGCCACCGTGCGGGCCATCGGCCCGGCCGTGTCCTGCGAAGCGGCCACCGGGATGATGCCGCTGCGGCTCACCAGCCCCACCGTCGGCTTGATCCCGACGATGCCGTTGATCGACGACGGACACACGATCGAGCCGTCGGTCTCGGTGCCGATGGCGGCGGCGCAGAGGTCGGCGGCGGCAGCCACGCCGGAACCGGAGCTCGATCCGCACGGCGAGCGGTCGAGCGCGTAGGGGTTGCGCGTCTGACCGCCCACGCTGCTCCAACCGCTGGATCCCCGGGTCGAGCGGAAGTACGCCCACTCGCTCAGGTTGGTCTTGCCCAGGATGACGGCCCCCGCCGCCCGCAGCCGCTCCACAACCCCCGCGTCGCGGGGAGCGAGGTTGCCCTCGAGCGCCAGCGACCCGGCCGTCGTGGGCAGGCGACCGGCGGTGTCGATGTTGTCCTTGACCAAGATGGGGATGCCGTGGAGCGGCCCGCGCGGGCCCCGCTCGGCGCGCTCGCGGTCGAGGGCCGCGGCCGTGGCGAGCGCGTCGGGCTCGATACCCAGCACCGAGCGCAGCTCCGGACCGCTACGATCGAGGGCGGCGATGCGCTCGAGGTAGCCCCGAGCGATCTCGAGCGCGCTGGTCTCCCCCGACGTCATCGCCTGCTGCAGCTCCGCGATGGACTTCTCCTGTACGGACACGGTCGACCCTCCGGGTGCGGCGGACGTGCGTCCGCACACGGCCTCAAGCCTACCGCGTCGCACTCCACCAGCGGAGCGTCGGGCCGAGAACTAGCGTTCCTGTTGGACGAACTCGCGTGGCTCCCGGCGCCTGGATGGCGCCGGCGGTGGGGACGGCCGCAGCGCCGCGAGCCACCGGGCCCACCACGGCGTGCGGGGCCCCGACTCCGCGACCGCCGCGTTCGCCAGACGCTGACGCCCCGCCTCCGCCAACATGTCCTTGCTCCGTTCGCTCGCCATCCGTGGTCCGTGCTGCGATCCGATCATGGCCCCTCCCCCGATCCCGTAGGTGGAACCATTGCAGCCGTTCCTGGCGGTGGCGTGGTCACGGCATCCGCCACCGCGACCGCTACATCGGAACGGACGCGTGCACCGCCATCGCTCACGTGCCGTTCCGGGCGGGCGTCCCCGACACGTCTCCGGCCGCGATCGCGGGCTACAATCGCTGCTACCCGTGGCTGAAGGAGGAGGCACGATGCGCCACCCCGACGCACGTCCGACGAGCCGGCAGGGCCGGCCGCAGGTACTCTTGGCCGGTCTCGCGCTGGCGCTGCTCGCCCCCGTCTGGGCCTCGGCCCAGAGCTTCACCGTCGTCTCCGATGCCAGCCAGGCGAGCTACACCGTCAGCGAGAAGGTGGTCGGCCTGGCGCTCCCCCGCGACGCCGTGGGGACCACCAAGCTCGTCGCCGGCACCGTCACGCTTGCGGCCGACGGCGCTCCCGCGAAGGGTTCCGCCATCACCGTCGACCTGCGCGGCCTGACCAGCGACGCCGCGCGACGCGACCGCTACATCCAGGGCAACACCCTCGACACCACCACCTACCCCGACGCGGTGCTGGTACCGACCGCCCTCGACGGGCTGCCCTCGCCGCTGCCGACGGAGGGGACGGCCACCTTCAAGATCGTTGGCGACCTCACCGTCCACGGCACCACCAAGAGCGTGACGTGGGACGCCACCGCGACCTTCGCCGGCGACACCGTGGTCCTCAAGGCCACCACCGACGTCACCTTCGACGACTTCGGGCTGCGCCGCCCGGTGATCGGTCCCATCCTGGCCGTGTCCGACCCGATCCACCTCGAGGTCGACCTGACGTTGAAGCGCAGTACCCCGTGAGCGGCGCCGACCGCGACGCCGGCCCTCGACAGGCCAGAACCACCGCGTGAACGTCCAGCACAACGTCGTCCTCAAGGAGAACTACACCTTCCTGGTGGCCGACCCCGACGGCAACGTGTCGGGCGGCGAGAAGGGGCTGTTCGACCGCGACACCCGTTACCTGTCGCGCTACGCCTGGGACCTGGGCGAGGACTTCCAGACGCTCCTGGTGCACGCGCCGCGCCTCGACACGCTCCACGCCCACCACAGCAGCATCCGCGGACACGGGCAGCGCTTGGCGGTGCGCCGCGAGCTGCGGCTGGAGGGGCGCCGCATGCACGACGCCCTCACCGTCGAGAACAGCAGCCTGGAGGCGCAGTCGGGCCGGCTGCGGCTCGAGCTCGATGCCGATTTCGTCGACCTCTTCGAGGTTCGCGGTTGGTTTCCCCAGGACCGCCAGCCCCCGAGGCGCGAGGCCGGACCCGACCGGGTGAGGTTCGGCTACCGCGCGTCGGACGGGAAGGAGCAGGCCACCACCGTGTCCTTCTCGCGCCCTCCCGAGGCCGTGGACGGCGGCCTCGACTTCCCGTACCGCCTGGCGCCGGGAGAGAGCACCGAGCTGCACGTGACCATCACCCTCGACGACGCCCGGCATCCGGAGCGCCCGGGGCCCAGCTACGCGAGCTGGCGGACCGACTTCGAGGATCTCGCGGTCCCCGGGGCGGACGCCGTTCTGACGCAGGCGATCGACGATCTACGGGGGCTGCTGCTGTTCACCGAGGCCGGCCCCGTTCCGGCGGCCGGTATCCCCTGGTTCGTGGCCGCCTTCGGGCGTGACGCCCTGCTCACCGCCCACCTGCTCCTGCCCCACCGTCCCGACGTGGCGGCCGGCACCCTGCGCTACCTCGCCACGCTGCAGGCACGCCAGGATGACGACTTCCGGCGCGCCCAGCCCGGCAAGATTCCGCACGAGATGCGCTTCGGCGAGCTCGCCCGCACGGGCAAGGCGCCGCACGCGCCGTACTACGCCACGGTCGACGCCACGCCGCTGTTCGTAGGGCTGCTCGGGGCGCACGCCGAAGCCACCGGCTCGGACGATCTGGTGCACGAGTTGCGGCCCGCCTGGGAGGCCGCGCTGGGATGGATGACAGGTCCAGGCGATCCCGACGACGACGGCTTCCTCGAGTTCGAGGCCGACACCTCGGGGCCGGGTCCGCACCTGCAGGTGCAGTCGTGGAAGGACTCGCCCGACTCGATGGCGCACGCCGACGGCGAGCTCGCCCGCGGCGCCATCGCGGTGTCGGAGGTCCAGGGCTACGCCTACGCCGCCTACCGCGCGGCCGCCGGCTTCTACCAGCGCCTCGGCGACGCGGGCGCGGCGACGGCCTGGCGCGAGCGCGCCGACGCCCTGCGCGAGCGCTTCCACCGCGCCTTCTGGCTGGAAGAGCTGGGGACCTACGCCATGGCCCTCGACGGCGCCAAGCGGCCCCTGGCGGTGCGCAGCTCCGACGCCGGTCAGTTGCTGTGGACCGGCATCGTCGACGACGCGGTGGCGGCGCGGCTGGTGACGACGCTGTTCGCGGCCGACGGCTACAGCGGCTGGGGCTTCCGCACGCTCGCCGCGGGCGAGCGACGCTACAACCCCATGAGCTACCACAACGGCTCGGTGTGGCCGCACGACACCGCGCTCGTCGCCGCGGGACTCGAGCGTTACGGCTTCCACGCCGAGGCCCGGCGCGTCGCTCGCGACGTGCTGGCGCTGGCCGCTGGGCAGCACGACCGCCGCCTCCCCGAGCTGGTCGCCGGGTACGACCGCGACGACGGTCCGCCGGTGCCCTACCCGGTGGCGTGCCGACCGCAGGCCTGGGACGCGGCCGCCGCCGTTTTCCTGGCGCGCCTGCTGCTCACGCCGGTGCCCTGACCCCTGGCGCGGCGGCCCTCAACTGCCGCGCAGCAGCAGGTGGTGGAGGTCGTCGGCGATGTGTTGCTGCCGGTTCTGCAGGTCGTCGCTGTTGTAGATGAGTTCGAGCTGTCGCTGCGGGTTCAGCACGTAGACCGACGCGGTGTGCCGCACGAAGTAGACGTTGGGGGCGGTCTGGTCGTACTTCTGGTAGCTGACCCAGTACTGCTTGGCCACGGCCGCGATCCGGTCCGGGGTGCCGGTCAGCCCGAGGAACGCCGGCGAGAAGGCGTGGACGTAGGACTGCATGACGGCAGCGTCGTCCCGTGCGGGATCGACCGAGATCATCGCCACCTGCACGCGCTCGCGGTCCTTCGGATCGAGCAGCCCGTAGATGTGGGAGAGCTGCATCATCTCGGTCGGGCACACGTCCGGGCAGTGGGTGTAGCCGAAGAACAGCAGCACCACCTTGCCGTCGAGACTCGACAGCGTCACCGGTCCCGACGCGCTCTCGAGGGTGAAGTCCTGAGCCGTGGTCAGGTTCGACAGCGGTTGGCTGGCGAACTCGTACGGGGCCGGCCGCAACAGCGCCCACAGCGCGAACCCCGCCGCCGCCACCACCAGCGCTCCGACCGCGAGGGCCAGGCCCCAGAGGCGACCGCGCGGGCGCGGGCCGGGCGCACCGCCGAGGTTCTCTCCGGACATCGTCCGCCGCCTACTTCGCCGTGACCGGCACGGTCACCGTGAGCGGATCGGCACCCGTGAGGCGGAGCGTGAGCTGGACCTGGGCGCCCGCCTCCAGCGGCGCCGACAGCCCCATGATCATCAGGTGGTCGCCCCCGGGCTCGAGCGTCAGGCTGCCGTGCGCGGGAACCACCAGCGCGTCCACCGGCTCCATGCTCAGCTCGGGACCCGACGGCGAACCGGTGTCCTTCTTCACCGTGATCATCGGCTGGCACATCTTGGCGACCTCCGTGGTCGCCCCCACCAGCTCGACGTCGTGATCGCCGTCGTTCACCAGCACCCCGTAGAGCGCGGTGTTGGGGACCACCGCCGGAACCCAGCGCACCCAGGCATCGCGCAGCGCCAGCACCGGCGGCGACGACGCCCCTGCCCCCGGCAACGCCAGACAGACGCCCAGCAACAGCAACGCGGCGCGCACCCGACGCGCACCCGAGAAGGCTCTCCGGAACTCCATGACCGACACTGTAACGCCCCTCGGGCGGCCCGTCCTGAGCGTCCCATGAAGCTCCCGCCACCGTGCCCTCGTGGCGGACCTCATCCCGCCGCCCGATCCGGCCGCGTAGGGTCATGGCATGCGTTGGCGCTCGCTCCCGTTGGCGATGGTCCTGGCGGGCCTGGCGTGGGCCCTGACCGGCTGCGGATCGACGATCGGCACGCCCTGGTCCCCCACGGCCCCCGAGGCCGCCACGCTCCTCGGCCTCGTGAACGACGCGCGCGCCAAGCCGCGGACCTGCGGCACCACCGCCTTCCCGGCGGCGCCGCCGCTGGCGCTCGAGCCCCGGCTCACGCGCGCAGCCCAGCTCCACAGCGACGACATGCAGGCCACCGGCACCGTCAGCCACACAGGGTCGGACGGCAGCAGCCTGGCCGATCGCGTCGACCGTCAGGGCTACTCCTGGTCGGCACTGGCCGAGGACATCGCCTACGGCTACCCCACCCCGAGCGCGGCGGTCGACGCCTGGCTGGCGAGTCCCGGCCACTGCTCGGCCATCATGGGCGCCGGCTACCAGGACCTCGGGGCGGGCGTGGCAGGGACCTACTGGACGCTCGACTTCGGCGCCCCCCGCTGAGACGGCGACGTTCAGCGGCCGGTAGTCACCACGCCGAGCGGTGAGGTAGCGTGGCTCCGCGACGGCCGGCAGGGGCTCGAGCCGTCGATCTCGGAGAGGTGTCATGAGCCAGCATGCCGACGACGCAGGCGCGCCACTGAACCCGCCGCCGCCACCGACCGGGCCGCACCCGGGAGGACCCGCCGTCGACCCCACGACGCCACCGACGACGGCACGGACGCGTGCCCTCGAGTTCCTCCGCCGCGAGGGCGGCAACGTGCTGTTGATGACCTTGGGAGCGCTGATCTTCGCGCTCGCCTTCGACCTCTTCCTGGTGCCGAGCCACGTCGCGCCCGGCGGGCTCAGCGGCCTGACGCTGGTGATCACGCGCTTCGTCTCGCTTCCCAACGGCGTCGTGCTGTTCGTGCTCAACATCCCGCTCCTGCTGTTGGGGGCGTGGCAGCTCGGCGGCCCACCCTTCCTGGCGCGGACCGTCTACGTGGTGGTGGTGACGTTCATCGCCATCGACGTACTGGAGCCGATCCTGCCCGCCACCGGCGCCAGCCACGATCCGCTCCTCAACGCCCTGTACGGCGGCGTGGTGACGGGCATCGCGGCCGGGCTGGTGATCCGGGCGCACGGCAACATCGGCGGCACCGGCATCCTGGCCCGCGTGCTGCAACGGCGGACCGGCATCCCCATGGGCCAGGTGTACATGATGACGGACGGCGTGATCGTGGCCCTGATGGGCGCCGTCTTCGGCTGGGAACGCGCGCTCTACTCGCTCGTCGCCCTCTTCGTGAACGGCCTGGCGACCGACTACACCATCGAGGGCCCCTCCATCGTGCGGACCGTCTTCATCGTCACCGACCAGCCGGAGGCCGTCGCCACCGCGGTCCAGCTCCGCCTGCGCACCGGCGTCACCGCCTGGCAGGGCGAGGGCATGTACAGCCGCGGCGAGCGCACGGTGCTGTTCTGCACCGTCAATCGCACCGAGGTGCGCGAGCTCACCCGCATCGTCCGCGAGGCCGACCACAAGGGCTTCCTGGTCGTGGGGCAGGGCCACCGAGCGCTCGGCGGCACCATCGGCAAGAGCGACAGCGCGGGTTGACACGCGGCCGCTGCTGGTGCGTGCGCCAGTGGGATGAGGTTCTGCTTCGGGCTGGTCGGTGCTACTCGGAGCGCCTTGAGATGAGCAGATAGAACGCGATCGTCAACCCTAGAACCACGAACAGCAGACCGAACGACGCCGCTGACGCCTCGTTGATATTGAGGCCGAGGAACGCCTTGCGGTAGACGAAGTAGCTCAGGACATCGGTCGATATCCCAGGTCCCCCCTTCGTCAGCACGTAGAAAAGGTCGTAGGCGCGGAACTCGTTGATGAGCTGGATGATGACCGCGACCGCCGCGACGGGCCGGATCAGCGGCAACGTCAGATAGAAGAAGCGTTGGGCCGCGGAGGCCCCGTCGATCGCCGCCGCTTCGTAGGGCTCGAGCGGCAGCGCCGAGAGTCCCGCGGTCAGGATGAGGACGACGAACGAAACCTGCTGCCAGATGTCCACCATCACGACACTCCAGAATGCGAGCGCGGTGGACCCGAGCCAATCGGGCTCGGGGAGTCCTATCGAGCCCAACACCTGGTTCACGATGCCGAGATTCGGTTGCAGCAACATGTGCCACACCAGGGCGACGCTTACGGGCGACATCGCCATCGGGATCGTGAGGATCGCGTAGTAGACGGACTTCCCACGGAGCTTCTGGTTGAGCAGGAGGGCGATGGCCATCCCCAACACGATCTCACCGGTGACCGTGACCGCCGAGTAGCCGACCGTCAGCCACAACGAGTGCCAGAAGTAGGGGTCGTGGACGCTCTCCTGCAGGTTCGCGAATCCGGTGAACGGCAGGATCCGGGTGTGCAGGAAGGTGTACGAACTGAAGGCCAAGACGATGGCCAGGACCAGGGGCAGCGCCACGACGAGAGCGAGCACCATTAGCCCGGGTGTGGCAAAGGCCCAACCGGCGAAGGTATTCCGCCGCGCTAGCGCCGAGCGCCTCGTCCGATGGTGGCTCGTGTTCGTGGTCATCCCGTGGTCCGTCCGCTTGCCGCGGAGTGGGGGGGGGGAACCCGGGGGGTTGTGCGCCCCGCCCGAAGGCGACGGGCTCATTGGCTTGGTGAAGAGCAGCTGGAGTCCCAAA
>JASBRS010000071.1 GCA_030149325.1 Deinococci bacterium | reverse complement strand
CCGCGACGGCGCCGGGCGCCGCCGCCCAGGCGTCGTGGGGCGGCACCCTCGCGGTAGAATCGGGGCCATGATCGAGGACTCCCCGGACGCCTTCATCCAGCGCTGGCGGGCGCACGCCGCCGAGGTTCAGCTCTTCGCGCGGACCGAGGGGTCGCCGCTGCTGGAGTGCATGGCCGGCGGCGCCATCGTGCAGCTCCTGGAGCGTACCGGCCCCTACCAGGCCGGGCCCGGGCGGCGGCGTGTGATCCTCAACGCCATGGTGGAGCGGCTAGAGCCCTCCAGCGAGGGCGCGTCCGGCCTCGAGGTGGACGGGCTCGGCGACCTCCGCGGCCGCGGCCGCGTGGTCGATCGCGACGGCGCCCTGGCGGTCGTGGACTGCGGCGTGCCCGTGGTGGTGGCCGTGCTCGGCGACGCCGGCGAGCTGCCGGCGACGGGGGAGCGGGTGGCCTTCGAGGTGCTGCCGCCGGTCCACGGCTTCGTGGTCCCCGACCCCTCCTCGCGGCGCCGGCTGGTGCCCGAGAGCCCCGACGACGCCATGTGAGGTGCGCGCGGCCGCTGGGCGCGGCCGAACGCGAGGCCGTGTCCGGCCGGAGGCGGCAGCTCGGGGGCCCGCCGAACGTGGTGAGCCGGAGGCTCACCCAACGTGGTTGGCCGGAGGCCAACCGAACGCGGTGGGACGGAGTTCCACCGCGCGTCTGCTAGAATGACCGGCCATGCCGAGGGTCGTCCCCAGCCGCCGCGATCGCCCGCGGCCCGACATCACGCCGGCGCGCATCCGCGCCGTCGAGGCCGGGTCGCCCGCCGAGCGTGCCGGCGTGGGTGCGGGCTGGGAGCTGCTGCGCGTCAACCGCCTCGGCATCCCCGACATCCTCGCCTACCGGCGTGAGCTCGGGCGCGGCAGCGCCCGGATCGAGGTCCGCGACCCCGCCGACGGCCGGCTCGTCGAGTTCGAGGTGGCCTGGGAGGACCCGGGGCTGGAGTTCGAGGACGTCATCTTCGACGGCATCCGGTTGTGCGCCAACAAGTGCGACTTCTGCTACATCCATCAGATGCCGCAGGGCATGCGCGACAGCCTCTACATCATGGACGACGACTTCCGCACCAGCTTCCTCTACGGTTCGTTCGTCACCCTGACCAACCTCACCGACGACGACCTGGAGCGCATCCTCGACGAGCAGCTCAGCCCCCTCTACGTCTCGGTCCACAGCGCCGACGAGGAACGCCGCCACGGTCTGATGAAGCCGTGGCCCCACAAGGTCCCCGACGCCGGCGCCGCGGGCATCCGCACGATGATCGAGCGGCTCGAGCCGATCGACCTCTACACCCAGATGGTGCTGCTGCCGGGCCGCAACGACGGGCCGTCGCTGACCGCCACGCTCGAGTACCTGGCGTCGCGCCCCAACGTGCTGGCGGTGGCCACGGTCCCGGTGGGGCTCACCGGCCACCGCCGCAACCTGCCCGAGCTCGAGCCCTACGGCCCGGACGGCGCGCGCGCCGTGCTGCAGCGCGTGCGGGCCTTCCAGGAGCGCATGCTGGCCGAGCGCGGGACGCGCTTCGTGTTCGCCAGCGACGAGCTCTACCTGGTGGCCGGGGAACCGCTGCCGCCGGCGGAGGCGTACGAGGGCTACCCCATGCTGGAGAACGGCATCGGCATGGTGCGCGACTTCCTCGACGAGCCGCCGGACACGTTGCCGGAACGCCTCGAGGGGCGCCGGCGAGCGCTGCTCGTCACCGGGAAGCTGTTCGCGCCGGTACTGGAGCGGGCGGTCGCTCCGCTCCGCGGCATCGACGGCCTCGAGCTGGAGGTGCGGGCGGTGCCGAACCGTACCTTCGGCGAGGTGACCACGGTGGCCGGCCTGCTGGCCGGGCGCGACCTGCTGGAGGCGGTCCGTCCGGGTGAGGCCGATCTGCTCCTGATCTCGCCGAACATGCTCAAGTACGGCACCCGCACCATGCTCGACGACCTCACGGTGGACGACGTGGCGGTGGCGCTGGGCATGCCGGTGGTGCCCGGCGGGAGCAGCCTGGGTCAGCTCGCCCGCACGCTCCTCCAGGGCGAGGCCGCGGACGTGGCGCCCTCCTTCGGGTTCAGCACCCACGCCGTCAAGGAGGCCTCGGAGCAGCACTGAGAGGCCGTCCGGCACGGGGCGGAGGCCCTCTCGCGTGGTAGGCTCTGCGCGTGACGACGACCCCTCCGCGGAGCCGTACGTTGGCCCGTTACCTCGCCTTCGTCAAGTTCGAGCACACGCTCTTCGCACTCCCCTTCGCCTACGGCGGGATGCTGCTGGCCGCCGGCGGCTGGCCCGGCTGGCGTGTCGTCTCGCTGGTCACGCTGGCGATGGTGGGCGCGCGCACGGCCGCGATGGCCGTGAACCGGGTGATCGACGCCCGCATCGACGCCGCCAACCCCCGCACGCTCGATCGGGAGATCCCCGCCGGACGCCTCTCCAGCCGTGACGGCATCGCGCTGGCCGTCCTCGGCTACGCGCTGCTGAGCGTTGCCGGGGCGCTGCTCAACCCGCTCACGCTGGTGCTGCTGCCGGTGGCGGTGGCGTTCCTGACGGTGTACCCCTACCTCAAGCGCTTCACCTGGCTGTGCCACGCCTGGCTCGGCGTCAGCATCGGTGCCGCTGCCGCCGGCGGCTGGATCGCCGTGACCGGCGCCTTCAGCGCCACTGCGGTGGCGCTGTGGGTGGCGGTCGGCGCCTGGATCGCCGGCTTCGACATCATCTACGCCATCCTCGACCTGTCGTTCGACACCCGGGCGGGCCTGCACAGCATCCCGGCGCGGTTCGGGGTGCAGCGCGCGCTGGCGGCGTCGGCGGCGTTCCACCTGCTGAGCTTCGTGGCGCTGGCGGCGGTGCGGTTGTGGTCGCCCCTGGGCTGGCCCTACCTGGCGGCGCTGGCCGCCACCGGCCTGGTGCTGGCGTACCAGCAGGTGGCGGTGCGGAGGCTCGAGCCGGCGGTGGTGCTGCGGTCGTTCAACGCCAACCTGGTGGTGGGGCTGCTGATGTTCGGCGGCATCGTCGGGGGCCTCTGGGTCCACGGCTGAGCGTTCAGGGTTCCCGGGAACGGTCCGCCACGGGGAACCTGTTACCGTACAGGGGTGCCGGAAGTCCCCCTGTTCCCCCTCGAGGTCGTGGTGTTCCCGGGCATGACCGTGCCCATCCACGTCTTCGAGGAGCGCTACAAGCGCTTGGTGCGCTTCTGCGTCGAGCAGGACACCAAACGCTTCGGCATCGTGCTGACCACCCACAACGCCCCCATCCGCGACACCCCCGTGGGCATCGCCGACATGGCCGCCCTGGTCGACCTGCTGAGCGTGCAGGAGAACGCCGACGGCACCTTCGACGTGCTGGTCCACGGGCAGGAGCGCTGCCAGGTCAACGTGGTCCGGCGTGAGGACGTCGCCGAACGCGACGGCAGTCACCGCCCCCTGTTCTTCATCGACGACCGACCGGCGCCCATCCGCCGCGACGATCCCAACGAGGAGCAGGTGGCGGCGTGGGATACCCTCGACACCTTCCGGCGCTACGCCACCGCCTACTTCGCCGATGGCGCCCGCGATCAGGTCGAGGCCAACCTGCCCAGCGACCCCCTCTACCAGGCGTCGTTCGTGTGCGCCAACCTGCGTGTGCCGCTGGCGTCGAAGCAGGTGCTGTTCGAGGCCGCTTCGCTCCGGGAGCGGTTCGAGCTGGCGCGACGGATGATGGACGAGCAGCTCAGCGCCGCCTCGGAGTCGGGCGCGTGACGGGCGAGGCCGGCGCCGGGGAGCGGCTCCCCGAGGTGGACCCCGACCTCCTCCGCTTCGCCTGGGGGGCCCTGCCCACCGCGACGGACGACCTGCCGGGCAGCGGCGGCAGCATCCGCGGCCGTCCCGAGGACTTCCGCGTCGAGGAGGTGCCCGCCTACCTGCCGCAGGGGAGTGGCTCGCACCTCTACTTGAAGGTGGAGAAGCGCGGCCTCACGACGCGCGACCTGGTGCTGGCGTTGACGGGGGAGGGGCTCGCGGAGAACGCCATCGGCGTGGCGGGCCTGAAGGACAAGGCGGCGGTCACCGTGCAGTGGCTGAGCCTGCCCCGACGCGCCGAGGCGGCGGCCGCCGCCCTCGAGGCGCTCCCCGGGGTCACGGTGCTCGAGCGCTCCTACCACCGCAACAAGCTGGGCATCGGGCACCTGCGGGGCAACCGCTTCGAGGTGACGGTGCGCGATCTTCCGGCGGGCGGGCCGGAGCTGGCGCACGAGCGGGCGCGTGCGGTGCTCGAGGCGCTGGCCGAGCGCGGCGTGCCCAACTACTTCGGTCCGCAGCGCTTCGGCCGCTTCGGCAACAACGCCGTCGACGGCCTGCGGGTGTTGCGGGGCGAGCGCGTGCCCGGCGGCCACCGGCTGCAGCGCTTCTTCGTGTCGGCGCTGCAGTCGCTGGTCTTCAACGACCTGCTGGCCGAGCGCTTGCGGCGCGGGCTGTTCCAGCGGGTGGTGACCGGCGATTGGGCGCGCAAGCACGACACCGGCGGGGTGTTCGAGGTCGAGGACGCCGAGCGCGAGTCGGAGCGTGCGGCGCGCCTGGAGATCAGCGCCACGTTGCCCCTCTACGGGCGCCGCGTGCGTCGCTCCCAGGGGGAGGCCGGCGCCCTCGAGGCGGAGGTGCTGGAACGCTACGGGCTGCGCTGGAGCGCGTTCGGCGCGCGCCGGGGCGATCGACGGCCCAGCCGCGTGGTGCTGGAGGAGGTCGAGCTCGAGGCCCGCGACGCGGCGTTGACGGTGCGCTTCATGCTGCCTAAGGGCAGCTACGCCACCGTGGTGCTGCGCGAGCTGACCAAGGTCGACGTCGACGCCCCGCTGGCGTCGCCCGCTGCGACCTCGAACGACGCCCCCGAAGCCGTCGACGACGACGCCTGAGGCCGGAGCGCCGGCCGCTCAGGCGGCGCCGGCCGAGCGCTCGTCGCGCCGTCCGGAGCGCGGCCGTGCCAGGCGCCGCGCCACCAGCTCCAACAGGAAGACCGCCAACGCAGCGGCGGCGAGGTACGGCGCCAGCGCGCGCCGCCCGCCTCCGACGGTGGGCGCGTAGGTCGCTCCGGGCGTCACCACGCGTCCCCCCGTACGGGTCGCGATCTCGGCCATCAGGGCGGCGCCGTCGGCATCGGCGAACTCCGGGTCGGGTCCGGCCACGCGCGCCCGCGCCACCACCTCCGAGCCCTCCGACACCACCACGCTGCCGGTGGCGTCGGGGCCGAAGGGCACGTCCGCCTGGTAACGCCCCGGCGCCACCTGTTCCATGGCCACCGCCGAGCCGCCGTAGCGCGCCACCAGGTCCTTGTTGTTGACGTAGGCGCCGCCCTGAACGGCATCGACGACCACCTGGAGCTGACCGCCGTCGCGGGTCGCGCGCGCCTGGTAGACCAGCGGACTGGCCTGCAGCCAGCGCGCCAGCGTGGCGAGGTCGCCCGGCAGGGCGGGCCAGCCGCCGAACGCGCCCGCCCACTGGTTGAGGTCGGTGGTGAGGGCGGCGGTGCGCCCGAGGCCCACGTGGCGGATCGCCAGGATCGGCTCCTGACGACGCCCCTCGAGGATCTCCTGGGCGTCGGAGCGCAGCGTCGTGGCCACGTAGGCGTCGACGCTCGGGAGCGTGGCCGGCATCTGCAGCAGGGCGTTCGGTCGGCCGATCGGCGCCGTCGGCTGTTCGACGAGCAGCTTGCGCGTGGCGGTGAGCGCCTCGTTCGTGAAGATCGACGGCAGGGTGGAAACGTCGAGCGCCTGGTAGTAGCGACCGCCGCCGGCGGCGGCGATGGCGCGCAAGCGCTCGAAGTCGGCGGCCTCGCCGATGGCGATGGTGGAGGTCGTGATGCCGGCCGCTCGGGCGGCCCGCGCCTCGGCCTCGAAGTCGGTGACGGGCCCGCTGCTGAACGGCCCCTGTCCGTCGTAGAGCTTGCCGTCGGAGAGGATGATGACGTGCTTGACGGCGGCGTCGGTCCCGCGCAGCGCGTTCAGCGCTTCGTCGTAGGCCGGGCCCAGGACCGTACCGCCGGCGGTGGAGATGTCGAGGATGCCCTGCAGCATCTCGCGCTTGCCGCGTTCGGTGGCCTGCCGAAGAGGGAACACCCAGCCGGTGCTCGCCGGGTCGCTGAAGGCGATGAGCCCGATCAGGTCGTCCTTGTAGGCCAGCTCGACCACCTTGACGGCGCCCTGCTTGGCGAGCTCCAGCTTCGACGGTGAGCCGGCGCTCATCGACTGCGAGTGGTCCAGCACGATGACCATGGCGACCTGCGGCAGGCTGACCTGGGTGCGCACGTCGGTGGTCACCGGCAGCACGTCCTCGACCGGGGTGCGGTACCAGCCGCCCAGCCCGAAGCTGTGCGGGCCCCCCGTCATCCACAGGCCGCCGCCGTTCTGGACGTACTGCGCCAGTAGTTGGAGCTGCCCCGGCGTGAAGTCGGCGGCGCTGCCGCGCAGCACCACGGCGCCCACCCGGAGGGGAGCCTGGATGTCGGCCACCGTGCCCTCGCGGACGTCGATGCCCTGGGTGCGCAGGACCTGGGCGAGCGCCGGGTCGCCGATCACCAGGACGGGCGGTCGCGTGCGGACGGTGATGTCGGTGCTCTGCCGGTCGTCGGCCGTGGGCTGAGGGAAGTCGGCGTTGAGGGTGGCGTCGACCGTCACCGACGGGCTGCCTTCGGCGACCTGGAAGCTGAAGGGGAGGGCCGTCCGCCCCGCCGGGACGTCGCGGGTGATGGGGTCCAGCACCTGGTCGCCGGCGCTGGGCCGCAGCGTCACGCGTGCCGGGCGGTCGGCGTCGACGACGGCCACGACCTGCACCCGCTGCCCGGGCGCCGCCTGCTCCGGTGCCAGCAGTTGCGAGAGTCGGACGTTGGGGCGCTGCGCGACCGTCAGGGTGTCGACGGGGAAGGTGGGGAGCGCGTCGAGCACGTTGCCGCGCGAGGGCACGCCGTCGCTGACGAGCAAGGCACGGCTCACGCCGGAGGCCGCCGCCACCTGCAGCGCGCGCGCCAGGTCGGTAGCGCCGGTGTCCAGCACCGACGGCACGTCGGAGGCGATCCCGCCGACGTGGGCGGTATCGGTCGCCAGGTAGAAGACCTCGGGATCGCCGGCGGAGCCGCGCAGGTCGAGGGCGCGGGCGGCCGCCAGGGCGCCCGACCCCACGCTGTCGGAGACGTCGACGAGGAGGGCGACCCGCCCCCCCGCACGCGGCAGCGAGGGCTGCGCGAGCGCCACCACCAGCAGCGCCAGCGCCAGCGCCCGCAGCCACCACCAGGGGCGCCGTGGCAGCGCCAGCAACAGCGGCAGCGCCAGCAGCGCCCAGGGGAACCCGAGCTGGAGGCCCGCGGGGAGCACGCCTCATGCTAGCAGGCGGCCCCCGGCGCGCCGGTGAGGGTGGGGGCCGTGCCGGCGCCGACACGGACGCGAAGTTTTCGCCCTGGGGACGGGGCGCACCCCTGCTATGATTCAACCGATGGCGGCGCCCCCCCAACCGTACGTGCTCATCGCCATGACCACCCCCGAGCGTGGCGAGGGCCTGCGTGGCGTGGTCGCCGACGTGGGGCTCGAGGCCACCCTGTTCAGCGATGTCGAGGAGCTGCTCTACCACACGCGCGTGTCGGTGCCCTCGGCGCTGTTGCTGGAGCACGGCCTGGCCGCCAGGGTGCAGCAGCTCGACCTGGTCGCACTGCTCAGGCGGCGCAAGGCCCTGGCCGACGTTCCCTTCATCTACCTCGGTCCCGCCGAGCCGGCGACCCAGGCGGCGGTGGTGGGGTCGGGCGCCGACGCCTACCTGACGCTGCCCACCATGCCGGAGGTCCTCAAGGCGCATCTGCAGCGCCTGCTCGACCGCCACCAGACCGAGCGGACGCTGCGCGACGCCCTCGAGCACTCGCGCAGCTTCGAACAGGCCTACAAGGAGAGCGAGCGCGTCAAGGACGACCTCATCCACATGCTCGTCCACGACCTCAAGAGCCCCATCGCCAGCGTCATGGGGTTGCTCGACCACAGCCTGGAGATGATCAAGGCGGCGCCGGGCGAGGCCGGGGTCGAGGAGCTGCTGGGTCTGGCCCGCAGCGAGTCGCAGCACCTGCTCAACCTGGCGGCCAACATCCTCGACGTGCGGCGCATGAAGGAGGGTCACATGCCCTTCGAGCCGCAGCCCATCCCCAGCCTCACCGAGCTGGCCAAGGAGTCGCTGGGCGACGTCAGCGGCGGGCCGCGCGACCGCAACTTCGGCTTCCTGGTGCGCCCCGAGGCGGAGGAGCTGAGGGCCGACCCGAAGCTGCTGCGGCGCGTCATGGCCAACCTCATGGCCAACGCCATCAAGCACACGCGTCGCGGCGGCTACATCGACTTCCGGGCCTGGCGGCAGGACGACGACTTCGTGCTGAGCGTGCGCGACGACGGCGAGGGGATCCCCGAGGCCGATCAGAAGCGCGTGTTCAACGCCTTCGAGCAGTCGCGGCACACGTTGCACGACCGCTACGACACCGGCATGGGGCTGACCTTCTGCAAGATGGCCGTGGAGAAGCACGGCGGCCGCATCTGGGTCGAGTCCAAGGTGGGGCGCGGCAGCACCTTCTTCTTCACCATCCCGGCGACGGTGCCGGCGGCCCCGACCGACGGCGTCGCCGTCACCAGCAGCTGAGCGGGCCGAACGGACGGTCGTGGCCCGGCGGCGCGTCCCGACCTCGGCGGTACCTCGTCCGGATCGGCCGGAGCCCGACTGGGACCTCGAGCGTCGCTTGTGGTCACGTGGTTTCACGCCGCTGGCGGGCGTCGATGAGGCGGGTCGCGGCGCCCTGGCGGGCCCCGTGGTGGCGGCGGTGGTGGTGCTGCCCGTCGGCGACCACCCCTTCCGCGACTCCAAGACGCTCACGCCGCGTGCGCGCGAGCGGCTCGCCACGAGGGTGCGCGCCACCGCGGTGGCCTGGGCCGTGGGCGAGGCCAGCCCGGCGGAGGTCGATCGCCTGAACGTCCTGGAGGCGACGCGCCTGGCGGCGCGCCGGGCCCTGGCGGCGCTGGACCTGGAGCCGACCGCCCTCGTCACCGACTACCTGCGCGTGGGCGCCGGCCTGCCGGAGCTGGCGGTGCCGCGGGCCGACGCCCGCAGCCCGCAGGTCGCCGCCGCCAGCATCCTGGCGAAGACGCACCGCGACGCGCACATGTGCAGGCTCGACGAGCGCTTCCCCGGCTACGGCTTCGCGGCCCACAAGGGGTACGGCTCGCCCGGGCACCTCGCGGCGCTGGAGCGGCTCGGGCCCTGCCCCGAGCACCGGCGCAGCTTCGCGCCGGTAGCCCAGGCGCGGCTGTTCGCACCGTAGAATGGAGCGTTCCCGCCACCGGGGCGTCCTCGAGGCGTCCCCCGGGCCGATCGCCGCCCCCGCCAGGGGCGCGCCGGCGGTCGGGCGCGGAGCCAGGGAGTGACGACCATGCCCGAGTGCATCGGAGTGAAGTTCGACAACGGGCCGAAGATCCACTACATGGAGGCGCCTCCTTCGCCGCCGTCGGTGGGAACGCGCTGCATCGTCAACACCCGGCGCGGCTTGGAGCTGGCGCGGGTGCGGACCGAGCCGCGCGATATCGCGAAGGCCCAAGGCCACTACGTGCGCGATGCCCAGGACGACGACCTGCGCCGCTACGGCGAGTTGCAGCAGCGGGCCGACGACCTCAAGTGGCTGCTGCGGGCGCGCGCCCGGCAGGCCGGAGCCGACGTCAAGATCGTGGCGGTCGAGTTCACGGTCGACGAGGAGCTGATGGTGGTCAGCTACTCCTCGGAGAACCACCCGCCGTTGCGCCTGCTGGCCCAGGAGCTCATCCAGCACACCAAGGCGCGCATCGAGTTCGCCAACGTCGGACCGCGCGACCAGGCCCGCATGCTGGGCACGCTTGGATCGTGCGGGGACGCCAGTTGCAGCTCCACCTGGCTGCAGAGCTTCAGCGCCGTCAGCATCCGCATGGCCCGCGACCAGCAGTTGCCCTTGAACCCCGAGAAGATCAGCGGGCCCTGCGGACGCCTGATGTGCTGCCTGCAGTACGAGCACGACATGTATCGTGAGCTGCTCAAGGGCATGCCCAAGAAGGGCGGCCGGGCCTGCCACGATGCCAGCGGCACCTGCGGCCGCATCGTCAAGCTCAACCCTCTCAAGGGGACGGTCGATCTCCGCACCGAGGAGGGCGCGGTGGAGGAGTACGCCGCCTCCGAGGTGACGCGCGTCCGTTCGTGATCCGCGTCGCTCCACCGCCCGCGCCGGGCGCCTGTGCGCGGCGGGCGCCGGCGCGCGCCGTCAACGGCTGAGGGCACGCAGGTCGAGGGTCAGGGCGGTGAGCGCCAGCGGCGGGCTGACGTAGGCCGCCAGGGCCTGCTCGCAGCGCTCGAGGGCGTCGAGCGCTGCGGCGTAGCGGCCGGACGGGAGCCCGCGCAGCGCTTCCCGCAGCAGCGTCAGCGGCGCGACCGGGGCGTCGGCCTCGAGCGCCTGGGCCAGCGCCTTCGCGGCGGACAGGGCGTCCCGCAGGTCGCCGTCGAGGGCGGCGACCAGGGCCTCGACGGCGCCGGCGGCGGTCCGGTAGCCCTCCTCGTCGGAGCGGGCGCGGAGGAGCGGGCCGGGCAACCCCAGGCGGTGCCCGGGGTGAGCACGGAGGTCGTCGAAGCCGTCCACCTCGACCGCTCCCAGGCGCAGCGTGGTGCAGCGCGAGGCGACCGTGGGCAGCAGCGCGTCGGGGCCCGTCGCGATCAGCACGATCACCGCCCAGGCCGGCGGCTCCTCCAGCATCTTGAGGAAGGCGTTGGCGGCGTTGGGGTTGAGGCTCTCGGCGTGGTCGAGGACGGCCAGCCTGCGGGCGTAGCGCGGGCGAAGCTCGAGCCACGGCCCGAGCGGATCGGGATCGCCGCCCTCGCGCCGCACCAGCCGATCGATGGTGATCTCGAGCCGCCGGCGCTGGCGGCCGGCGCGCGTGGTCTCCGACGGACCGACCTCGCGCACGTCGGGATGGCTGCCGTCGGCCACGGCACGACAACTCTCGCAGCGGCCGCACGGCCGGGCGGCGGGATCGTCGGCGCGGCAGTTCAGCAGAGCTCCCAGCCAGCGCGCCAGCGGTCGCCGTCCGACGCCGTCGGGGCCGGCCAGCAACAGGGTGTGCGGGCCGCCGGCACGGTAGAGCTGCCGGAGTTGTCGGCGCGCTCCCTCGTGGCCGAGCATCCCCTCCACGAGGCTCACCTTCCGAGCGCCAGGCGGGCGGCCAACACGTCGGGGTAGCCGGCGTTGCGGACGGCCTGCTGGACGGCGGCCACGTCGAACTCCACGCGGTAGAGCTGCAGCACCCGGGCATCGTCGTCGAACAGCGCGTAGGCCGCCATCGGGATGTTGTCGCGGGGTTGCCCCACCGATCCCGGGTTCACGAACAGCCGCGCGCGTGGCGGGACGCGGTAGGTCGCCTGCTTGTCGCGGAACTGCACCGTCCGCCACAGCGGCCCGTCGGGACCTTCGACCACGGCGTAGACCTTGGGGACGTGGGTGTGCCCGATCAGGCAGAGTTGCCGACTCAGCAGCGGCAGGTTGGCCTGCGCGTTCTGCACGCTCGCGAGGTACTCCCAGGGCGACCGGAGAGCGCCGTGCGCGGCCTCCCAGGTCTCCTCGACGACGTGCTCCTCGAGATCGCGGAGGAACTGGAGGCTGTCGTCGCTGAGCTCCGGGAGCTGCTTGCTGAGGACCTCGGTGACGATGCCCTCCTCGCGATGGCCGCCCCCCTTGCCGTCGGCGAGGGCGAGGAGTGCCGCGTCGTGGTTGCCGAGGATGGCGACGTGGGGGTCGAGCGACCGCAGCAGCGCCACCACCGCCTCCGCATCGGGGTAGTAGCCGACGGCGTCACCCAGGAACAGCACGCGGTCGTAGCCGCGATGATCGGCGTGGCGCAGGACCGCCTCGAGCGCGGGAGCGTTGGCGTGCACGTCGCTCAAGACCAGGTAGCGCATTCCCCCGACGATACCATCCGGTCCCGAGCCGCTACCGCCGGAGGCACGGGGTGCCGGGGCTATACTGGGGCGATGTCCAGCCCGTCTCCGTGCAGCGGGCCCCCTGTCGAGCGACGTCCCGGTCCAGCGCCGGCGGGCTGGCAGGGGGGCGTGGCCGTGGCGCGCTGGTTCCTGGCCCTGGCGCTGCTGGCGACGGTGGCGCTCGCCTCGGCGCAGATCTCGGTCCCCACCTTCGGCACCCGCGGCGGCGTCCCCCCCCGAGGTGCTGTCGGCGTTCATGCCGGCGCTGCGCGGCGCGGTGGCGCAGGCGACGGGGCTCACGGTCAGCACCGGCGAGCTCATCACCCCCGGCATCGCCGGCAGCCTCGAGCCCGAGTTCGCGATGCTCATCGCCGAGCTCGACGATGCCCGCTACGCCGTCTCCGGCGAGATCGCGCGGAGCCCGGCGGGCGCCGGCGAGCCCTTCGCCGTCAACCTCATCGTGGTCGACGCCCAGCGCGGTCGCAGCACCGACCTGATCAGCCGGCCGCTCCAGCCCGGCGACGTCACCGCGGCCGCCAAGGCGCTGGCTGCCGCGGTGGCCGATTTCACCGGCGCCGCGGTGTCACTCCCTGCCGGCAGCGCGGGGCTGTTCGTCTCCAGCGAGCCCGGCGACGCCGAGGTGGTGTTGAACGGTGTCGCGGTGGGGCGAACGTCCAGCCTCGACGTGCTCATGCTGCGGCCCGGCCGCTACGACCTCGAGGTGCGCAAGGAGGGCTTCCTGCCCGAGACCCGCTCGGTCGAGCTGCGCGCCGACGACACCAGCTTCGTGCACGTCATCCTCACCGCCATCTCCGGGGGCAGCATCCAGCTCTCGGCCACGCCGGCGGCGCGGGTCTACCTCGACGGGGTGCGCGAGGGCGTCACGCCGCTGACGCTGCCCGCCCTGCCCGGCAACCACACCGTGCGGCTCGAGCGCGAGGGCTTCCAGACGGAGGGCTTCGGGGTCCTGGTCCGCAACTACCGGGTGACGCGGGTGGCGGTGGGCCTCAAGCCGATCGCCGATCCGCTGGTGTTCTGGTCGGAGGCGAGATCGGCCGTGGTGTCGATCGATGGCGTCGTGCAGAACGGCGCCTACGCCGCGGGCCTGGAACCGGGCCTGCACCACTTCGAGCTGCGCAGCCCCAGCGGCCAGGTCGCGGTGCTGCGCGCCGTGCCCGAGCACGGCACCTTCGAGCTCGACCTCGCCAACGGCGAGCTCGTCCCGCTCGCGCGCTAGGCGCCCGCCGTCGCCAGCGCGCGGCTCGGGTCACGGTCCGTCGAGCGAGACCGGCAGCGCGTAGCTGACCCCCAGCAGCGCCTTGGCGCCGGCCGTCCCTGCCGCCGCGCCGGCCTCGAGGCCGGCGGTCCCCGGACCGAGCGCGGTGGACAGCTCCAGGTGCGCCCGGTAGGGGGCGACGTCGAGGCGGTAGGGCTCGGCCGCCAGGTCGAGGCTGGCGTCGATCGGTCCCAGCGGTTGCGCAAGCGTCAGGGTGATGCCGGGGCGCAGGCCGGCGGGCGAGTCCCCCAGGTAGAGCGCACCGTCGAGGTCGGGGGCCCCGCGGCGGCGGTAGGTGAAACCGATGCCCACCGCGGCGTCGGCCCGGCCGGTGGGGGCCAGGTAGCCCGCGAGGCGCAGCGACAGCTCGTGCGGACCGATGGCCCGCAGCCAACGCAGGCGCGCGTCGGCACGCCAGGCGGTGCCCGCCGTGACGCCGTAGAGCTGCGGCCGCACCTCCACGATGAGGGCACGGCTTGGCCGGCCGCTGGCGTCGAGGGCGACGCCCCAGCCGGGCCCCCCGAGCTCGGGGCGCGAAGGGGAGACCGCCGCCCACGGATCGAAGCGCTCCGCGCTCGCCCCGAACGCCAGCGCCCGTACGCCCAGCGCCACCGGGCCCAGCACCCCGCGCGCGCCCAGCGCACCCCGCGCGCTGCCGTCGGTGCGGATCGAGAGCGAACCCTCGCCGATGACGTTGCCGAGCGGGCCGAAGGTGTCGTTGGCCTGGAGGGCCAGGTCGAGCTGGGCCGCGCCGTCGTAGCCCAGGGTCAGGTCGACCCGGGTGGCGCCCACGCGGGCGCCTTCGATCGCCACGGCGGCCTTCCCGTCGAGCGCCGATCCCGCCGCCGGGTCGGCGCCGCCGCCCAGCGTCAGGCGGAGGTCCTGGGCGAGGGCGGGCACCGGCCCGGCGAGCAGCGGGAGGAGGGCGAGCAGGGTTCCGAGCAGGGTCCTTCGCAGCCGTCGCGGGGTCGCCATGCCCCCCAGTCTGCCTCCTGTCGGGGCCCACGTGCCAGGGGTCGGCCCGCGCGGACCCGGGCGTCGTTCCTTCGGGCCGGTAGCGTTGCGTTCACCCCCGGGTGCTAGACTGACCCGCGATTCTCGGCTCAAGGGGCCCTTCACTCATGAACATCCTCGGACACATCACCGTACTCCCGCGCATTCCCAAGCCGATCGAACGGCTCGACGAGCTCGCCCACAACCTCTACTGGACCTGGGACCCCGGCTCCCGCAGGCTCTTCCGTCACCTCGACCGCGACCTCTGGGAGGCCTCGTACCACAACCCCATCGTGCTGCTGCGCGACATCCGGCAGGAGCGGCTGAACGCCGCCGCCGAGGACCCCGAGTACCTGAAGGCCTACCGGACCGTGATGGCGGCCTTCGACGCCTACCTGGCGGGACCGAGCTGGTTCCAGGGCGGGCACGGGGACGACGACGATCTCTACGCCTACTTCTGCGCGGAGTACGGCTGGCACGAAGCGGTGGCGCTGTACTCCGGTGGTCTCGGCGTCCTGGCGGGCGATCACACCAAGGCCGCCTCCGACCTGGGCGTGCCCCTGGTGGCGGTCGGCCTGTTCTACCCGGAGGGCTACTTCCACCAACGCGTCGCCAGCGACGGCCGTCAGGAGGCCGTCTACACCCGTCACAGCCCCGTCGACCTGCCGCTCACGCTGGCGGTCGACGACGACGGCGAGCCGGTGCTGGCCCGCGTCGACGTGTTCGGCCGCGAGGTGGCGTTGCGGGCCTGGACGGTGCGCGCCGGACGCGCCCGGGTGTACCTGCTCGACGTCGACTTCGCCGACAACCACCCCGACGATCGGCAGCTCCTCCGCCGCCTCTACGGCGGCGACCAGCGCACCCGCGTGGCGCAGGAGATCCTGCTCGGCATCGGCGGCGTGCGCCTGCTGCGCGCCCTGGGCGTCGAGCCCACCGCGTGGCACATGAACGAGGGGCACAGCGCGTTCATGGTGCTCGAGCGCTGCCGCGAGCTGGTGAACGAGGGGCTCACCTTCGCCCAGGCCCGCGAGGCGGTCACCGCCAACACCCTCTTCACCGTGCACACGCCGGTTGCGGCGGGCAACGACGCCTTCCCGTTCGACCTCGTCAACCAGGCGTTCGGCGGCTACTGGAGCTCGCTGGGTCTCAACCAGCACCAGTTCCACGAGGTCGGCAGGGCCGATCACGGCTGGGGCCCGGTGTTCAGCATGCCGGCGCTGGCGCTCCGCTTCTCCTCGGGACGCAACGGCGTCGCGGAGCTGCACGGCGAGACCAGCCGCCGCATCTGGAGCGAGCTGTGGCCCGATGTCCCCGTCGATGAGGTGCCCATCGGGCACGTCACCAACGGTGTCCACCTGTCGAGCTGGATGGCTCCCGAGATGCAGGAGCTGCTAACGTCGGTGCTCCCCGCCGACTGGCCGCAGCGCTTCGACGACCTGGCGATGTGGGACGACGTGCGCCAGCTCGACGACGCGGCGCTGTGGGCGACGCGCCGCACCCTCAAGGAGCAGAGCGTCCGCTTCCTGCGGCAGCGGGTGCTGAGGCAGCTCGATCGTCAGGAGGCCAGCCCCACGGCGCTCAAGGACACCGGCGAGCTGTTCGACCCCAACGCCCTCACCATCGGCTTCGCGCGGCGCTTCGCGACCTACAAGCGCGCCACCTTGATCTTCCGCGACCTCGATCGCCTGGAGCGGATCCTGGCGGACCCCGAGCGGCCCGTGCAACTGGTGTTCGCCGGCAAGGCCCACCCTGCCGACGAGCCCGGCCAGGCGCTCATCGCGCACATCCACAACCTCTCCAAGGACCCCCGCTTCGCCGGTCGCATCCTCTTCGTCGAGGACTACGACATGGCCGTGGGGCGCGCCTTGACGCGCGGCGTCGACGTGTGGCTCAACAACCCCCGTCGGCCCTTGGAGGCGTCGGGCACCAGCGGCCAGAAGGCGGCCATGAACGGCATCCTCAACCTCTCGATCCTCGATGGCTGGTGGCCCGAGGGCTTCGACGGCAAGAACGGCTGGGCCATCGGCAACGCCCGCAGCTTCGAGGACGACGAGCGAGCGGACGCGGAGGACGCCGACGCGCTCTACGCCATCCTCGAGCGCGAGGTGGTGCCGCTGTACTACCGCCGCGACGAGGCCGGCGTGCCGCACGCCTGGCTGGCGCGTGTCAAGGAGGCGGTGGCCACGGTGGCGCCGCGCTTCAACGCCCAGCGCATGGTCAAGGACTACGTCACGCGTTACTACGCCCCGGCGGCCGAGCGGGGCCGCCGGCTGGCGGCCCACGATCACCGCGGCGCCAAGGAGCTGGCGGCCTGGCGGGCGCGGGTGGAGACGCAGTGGCCCGAGGTCTACTTCGGTGCCCAGCCCGTCGACAACGCCCTCCGGCGGATCGGCGAGGAGTTCGAGATGAGCGCCGTGCTCAACCCGCGCGAGCTCGCCGACGACGAGATCCGCGTCGAGGTGGTCTACACCTCCGAGGAGGACGCCCTGCAGCACCACGTCCACGTGGTGCCGATGGAGAAGGTCGAGCGTTACGCCGACGGCGGGACGCTCTACCGGGCGCGCTTCACGCCGGCCCTCAGCGGCCGGCTGGCCTACGGGGTGAGAGCCTACGCCGTGCATCCGGCGCTGGCCGCGCCGTTCGACGTGGGTGCGGTGCGCTGGGCCTGAGGCCCGGCCACCGCGTCAGGCGGCGGAGAGGTCCGGCAGGTCGGTGAGGACCCACAGGCGCTCGAGTGCCGAGATCGCGCGGGCCGGATAGCGGTCGAGGTCGCCCTCGCCCGCGAGCGTGGCCTCGAGTGCGGTGCGCTTGCCCTCCCCCTCGACCAGGAACGCCACCACCCGGCTGCGGCTCAGCGCGGGCGCGCTCAGGCTCAGGCGCGCCTGGGCGGTGACCGACGGTCGGACGCTCAAGGTGAGCTCGTCGCGCAGCGCCGAGCCGGTGCCGGGGAACAGGCTGGCGGTGTGGCCGTCGGCACCCAGCCCGAGCAGCGAGAGGTCGAAGACGGGCTCGCCGCCGAGGGCCTCGCGGAGGCGCGCGGCGTGGAGCTCGGCCGAGGCCTCGGGGGTCTCCAGGTACGGCCACGCCAGCACCTGCGCCTCGGGCACGGGGACGCTGTCGAGCAGCGCCTTGCGTGCGGCGCCGGCGTTGCTGTCGGGGTGGTCGTGCGGGACGAAGCGTTCATCGCCCCAGGTCACCCAGGTGTGGCGCCACGGCAGCCCGCGGCGCGAGGCCAGCTGGCGGTAGCACGGCAGCGGCGTGGAGCCCCCGGAGAGCGTGACCACGAACCGCCCACGGGCCTCGACGGAGGCCCGCATCACCTCCTCGAACAGCTCGGCCGCGGCGCGCGGCACGTCGTCGACGTGGCGGAGGTCGGATGCGGTCATGCGGCGAGTATAAGGGGGCTCGCGCGGGGCTCGGGTAGACTGGCGCATGGTCCCGACGCGTGACGACGCCTTGAAGTTGATGGAGTCCTGGACGGAGTCGGACAGCCTCCGCAAGCACATGCTGGCGGTCGAGGCGGCGGTGGCCGCCTACGCCCGGCACTTCGGCGAGGACCCGGAGTTGTGGTCGGTGGCGGCGCTGCTGCACGACTTCGACTACGAGCGCTACCCCAACCCCGACCGCGACGAGAGCGGGCACCCCTGGGTCGGCGTGAGCCACCTCCGCGAGCTCGGCTACCCCGAGCCCGTCCTCGACGCCATCCTCGGGCACGCCGACTACACCGGCGTAGCCCGCGACAGTCTGATGGCCCGGACGCTGTTCGCCTGCGACGAGATCACCGGCCTCATCACCGCGGCCGTGCTGGTGCGCCCCGACCGCGACATCGCCAACCAGACCGTCAAGAGCCTCAAGAAGAAGTTCAAGGACAAGGCCTTCGCGCGTGGCGTGAACCGCGACGACGTGCGCACCGGGGCCGAGGAGCTCGGCGTGGAGCTGTGGGAGCACGTCGGCTTCGTGCTCGCCGCGATGCAGGAGCGCGCCGCCGACCTGGGCCTCGACGGGCGGCTGGCGGAGACCGGCTGAAGCGTCGTCGGCGCGTCAGCCCGTGGGGGAAGGGGTCCGCTGGCGCCGCGGCCGGCGAGCCGTCGATCTTCCTGCCGGGCGCTCGGGAGGCGGGGTCAGCCAGCGCACGTTCCAGACCCAGCCCCTGGCGGTGCGCCGGAACGGCGGCCACACCACCAGCACCGCGCGGCCCTCGATCGACGAGGCCGGGATCGGGCCGAAGCTGCGCGAGTCGAGCGAGGCGAAGGGGTGTCGGTTGTCGCCCATGACGTACACGCGGCCTGCCGGCACGCGCGCCGCCGGGAGGCTGGCCAGCCCGCGGAAGGCGTCGCCCAGGTAGGCCTCGGCCCGGGGACGTCCGTCGACCACCAGGCGGCCGTCGTCGAGGCCCACGCTGTCTCCGGGACCGGCGACGATGCGCTTGATCAACAGGTGGCGGCCGAACACCCCCAGAAGGCCGCGAGGCGGGGCCTCGGGGTCGGGGAAGAACACGATGTCGCCCGGGTGGAAGGTCCCCAGGCCGAGGCGGTGCAGCCAGGCGCCCCCGCGGAGCACCAGGGCACGTTCGCCGTCGTGCAGCGTGGGCTCCATCGAGTGGCCGTGCACGGCCACCACCCCCACCGCGAAGACGCCGATGAGCACCGCCGCCAGGGCGCCGCTGAGGAGCAGCAGCAGCCACCCCTTGGGGCCGGGCCCGGGCCGGGTCACGGGGTGGTGCGCAGGGGGGAGCGCCGCGCCGGTGTGACGGTGCGGCCGGGGCGGCCGGAGCGCGGCGGCGTGAGCACGGCGTCGAGGCCGCCCACCGCCTCGAGAGCGCGCTCGGCCGCGTCCTCGCCGTAGGCGACGATCTTGCGGAACTCGCGGAACGACTCGACCCGGATCTCCGGCATGTCGAGCCGGATCCGCAGGTCGGCCGGATGGAGGCTGTACTGGATGTCGACCAGGATCGACTGCGTGATGTCGCTGGTGCGGAACAGCATCTGGGCCATCGGGTTGCGGCGCTCCAGGCGCACCGTCTGTACCATGCGCTCCCACCAGTTGCCGTCGCTGTTGGTGGCGTAGACCGACCGCCGGGGCGCCGTCACGTCGGAGGCGATGCAGCGCGTCGCCCCCAGCAGCGTGGCGGCCTCCACCGGTAGGTTGTTGACGATGCCGCCGTCGGCCAGGGTCCGGCCGGCCAGCTCGATCGGCTCGAACGCGCCCGGGAAGCTGCTGGAGGCGCGGACCGCGCGGACCAGGTCGCCCTCCATGTGGACGACGCCCTCGCCGGTCTCGATGTCGGTGGTGGTGACGGCGAGGGGGACGGCCAGCTCCTCGAAGGTGCGGGGCAGGTGCTCGGCAAGGAACGCCTCGAGCCGGTCGCCCTTGAACAGCCCGGTCTGCAGCGAGAGGTCGATCACGTCGCGCCAACTGGTGGTGTCGGCCAGGCGGTAGAGGTCGTCGGCGCGGCGCCCGCTGGCGTAGAGGGCGCCCAGCACCGCCCCCATCGAGGTTCCGGCGATCACGTCGAAGTGCGCTCCCGCCCTCTCGAGGGCGCGAAGGACGCCGATGTGCGCGAACCCGCGGGCCCCGCCCCCGGACAGCACCAGACCGATCTTGCCGTGGTCCGCCGGCCTCTCCATGGGGGTCAGCCTAGCACGTGGTCGCCGAGGCTTCCGTGCCGCCGTAGACGGCGTTCGTTGGCAGGGCCCGGCGTCGGCGGTAGACTCCGTCATGGTCGCCGGAAGGGTCTCGGTCACGCCCGACGGGCCGGCGCCGCGGGCCGGCTACGACGTGGTGGTGGTCGGCGCCGGGTTGCTCGGCGTCGCCTTCGCGCGGCTGTTACGGCGGTGGGCGCCGCGGCTGTCGCTGCTGCTGGTGGAGCAGGGGGGGCTCCCCAACGAGGGGGGGGCCACCGTGACCTGCCCGGGGCTGGGCCCGCCGCTCGCGCCCGACGCGTCCGGGGCCGAGGGCGTCGCCTGGGTGAGGTCGTGGCTGGGCGAGGAGCTCACGGGTGCGGCGCGGTTCCGGGAGGGGTGGCTCGAGCTCGCAGGCGACCCCGCCGGTGCCCCCGGCGCCGCCCCCCTGGAGGAGCTGCTCGCTGGCGACGCCCTGGTATGGACCAGCGAGACGCTCGGCATCGCACGCACGTACCCCGCCTGGCGCCGCTCGGGCGGCTACCTCCCGGTCGAGGCCGCCACCCTGGCGCTGGCGCGCAGCGCGGTGCGCGAGGGGGTGGACCTGGCGCTCAACGCCCGCGCCCGGCCCTCCGACGCCAGGCGTCTGGTCGTCGAACGACTCGCGTTCGATCGTCGCATGCGTCTCGGCGTGCACGCCCGGCAGACCGTCGAGGCCGGCGCGGTGGTGGTGGCGGCCGGCGCCGACGGAGCTGCCCTGGCCGAGGCAGGATTGGACCGACCGGTCCGTCTCCCTGCCGTCTACCGCCAGTTCCCGCGGCTGCGCGGAGGGCCGACGTCGCCGACCTCCCCGGTGATCGCGGTGGCGGGCTGGGCCCTCCGGCCTGCGCCGCACGGGGCCGTGCTGGTCGCGCCGCCCGGCCCCGCCGACCCTGACGGCCACGTGCCCGTCGGGGGCCGTTTGCTGGGCGTGCCGGTCGGGCTCCGGCGCGAGCTGGTGGACCGCCTGCTCGACGAGCCCGCCTTGGCCCCGCTGCTGGCATCGGGGAAGCTGGAGCTGGGGAAGAGCGTGCGCAGCGTGCGAGGAGCGCGCTTCAGCGCGCCGAACGACGGGGAGGCGGTGGCGCGCTCGCTCGGCAGCGGCTGGTGGTTGCTGGCCGGCGGCGACCGCGGCACGCTGGCCGACGTGAGCGCCGGCGCTCGGCTCGCCGCCGACGTCGCCGGGGTGCGACCGCCGTGGCTCGGAGGCGCGGCGTCGGGCTGATCCCGCCGGGCGTTGGCTCGCGCGGCGGCCGCCACGATGACGACGAGGGCGGCCCCGTGGGGCCGCCCTCGTCTTTCTGGCGCCGGCCTACGCCGTCGCGGGTCCCGGGGGAAGGCCTACTGGCCGTTGCTCCCCGAGCCGTTGCTACCGTTATTGCCGGCCCCGCCGTTGCTGCCGGTCCCGCCGTTGGTCGGGCTCTGCTGCTGCACGACCTCCAGGGTCACGGTCACGTTGCGCGTCTTGCCGTTGCGCCATACCTCGAGCTGCACCTTGTCGCCCGCCTTCTTCGACAGCACCACGCGCTGGAGGTCGGTGACGGTGTTGATCTTGGTGCCGTCGGCGGAGAGGATGATGTCGCCGCCCGCCGGGTAGTTCTGGCCGTTGACGTTGGCCTGGTAGGCCGGGCCCTGCAGACCGGCCGCAGCGGCCGGGCCGCCGGGGGCCACCTGCATCACCAGGGCGCCGTAGCTGGGCATGTTCAGGGTGCTGCGGACGTCACTGGGGAAGTTGTCGACGCCGATCACGGACACGCCGATGCGCGGCTTGTTCTGGATGTCCAGGGTCTGGGCGTAGATGCCGCTGAGGCCGCCCTTGCGGAGCTCGGGCAGGGCCTTCTTGATGAGGTCGGAGGGGACGGCGAAGCCGATCCCGATGTTGCCGGCCTGGCCGCCGGCCGCCATGCCGGGGATGATCATGGTGTTGATGCCGATGACCTGTCCGGCCGAGTCGATCAGCGGGCCGCCGGAGTTGCCGGGGTTGATGGCGGCGTCGGTCTGCACCATCGGGATCTTGACGCGCCCGATCGAGGGCAGCTCACGCCCCATGGCCGACACGATGCCCTCGGTCACGGTCGACTGGAACCCGAACGGGTTGCCGATGGCGATGACCTTCTGCCCGACCTGGATCTTGGCGGAGTCGGCCAGCGGGATCGCCTTCGCGCTCGCCGGCAACGCCGCGCCGTTGTCGAGCTGGATGAGGGCCAGGTCGTAGTCGGGGTCGGCCCCCACCACGTGCGCGGGAAGCTCCTTCTGGCTGTTGGGGAAGGTGACGGTGATCTTGGCGCCGCTCAGGAGGTCGACGGTGCCCTGTTTCAGGGCGTCCTTCACGACGTGGTAGTTGGTGACGATCTGGCCCTGGGGGTCGATCACGAAGCCGGAGCCGGCCGCCTGGATGACCTGGGGCTGCTGCGGGGTGAACTGCGGGATGAACTGGCGGAACTGCGGCGGTACGTTCTGCTGCTGCAGCGGGTTGACGGGTTGCCCCTGGACGGTGACGTTGATCGCCACCACGCTGGGGCCGTAGGTCTTGACGATGTCGACGGTATTCTGCTCGTTCTGGAGCAGCGCCGCCTGGTTGGTGGGGGTCGGCGCCGGGGTGGTGGCCGACTGGGCGCTCACCACGGGGAACAGATTGATGCCGGCTACCACCAGGGCGGCCGCCAGGGAAAGCGCTCCGAGCCCGAAGGCGATGCGTTTGCGAAGCACGGTACTCCTCCTTCCGAGAAGCCGCTGCGCGGCTCTGGGTCATCGATCGGTCGGACGCCGGCCGGCGCCCGACGGTGGGCCCGCACCGCCCACCGGTTCGCGCACCAGTCTAGCCACGGCCCGTGAACGTGAACCGAGACCACAATGAACTTCCTGAGCGGATGGGGGTCGCGCGTCCTGCCCTGGCTCAGGGCTCGCGCCGGCGTCCGGCGCGCTCCAACAGCACCACGGCGAGCGCGCCGACCGCCAGCAGGGCCAGCAGCAGCGGGGCCCCGGAGGCCTGCCACGGCCAGGCGGATCCGCCGCCGGGCGCTTCGAAGGGCCACACCTTGCGCAGGCTCCCCAGCATGAAGCCGGCCAGGACGGCGAGGGTGGCGTCGTGGGCGCGGCGGAGCAGCCACGCCAGGACCCGGGCGAACGTCAGCAGGCCGACGACGGCGCCCGCCCCGAGCGGCGCCAGCACCGCCAGCTCCAGGTGGCTCACCGCCGCCAGCGCCAGCTCGTACTTGCCCAGCAGCACCAGCACGAAGGCGCCGGAGATGCCGGGGAGCATGAGCGCGCAGATGGCCAGCGCGCCGCTGAGGAGCAGGAAGGCAGGGGCATCCGGCGTGTGGGCGGGCGTCAGCCCCACCATCCAGAACGCGCCGACCGCGCCCGCCGCGGCACCCGCCAGCGTCCGGGGAGCCCAGCGCCCCACCTTGCGGCCGACCACACCGGCCGACGCCAGGATCAGACCGAAGAAGAAGGCATAGACGTGGCCCGGGTAGCCGGCCAGCAGGGCGTGCATGACCCGGGACAGCGTCAGCACGGCGACGCCGATGCCGGCGATCACCGCCACCAGGAAGCCCCCGTTGGCCAGCCGGAAGGCGCGGCGCAGGTGCATCCGGGCGAGCGCGCTGAGGAACGCCGGGGAGGTCAGCAGGCCCAGGCTGGCGATGAGCTCCTGGTAGATGCCCAGGATCAACGCCATGGTGCCGCCCGACACGCCCGGGATCAGGTCCGCCGTGCCCATCGCCACGCCCCGGAGGACCAGCCCCAGGCTCCGGGCCCGAGGGGTCCCGCGCGAGGGGTCGGGCCGCGGGGCGCCTGCGTTCGGCATCCGCGTAAGCTACCACGCGGGCTCGGCGCCCCCGCTGCGCCGCGAGGGTGAGGTATCGCCGGCAGCGAACGGCGCGCGGATGCGGTAGGCTTGGTGCCGGGAAGGTGCATGGCGGTGAGCGAGGCGGACGTCCAGCAGCGAGTGACCGAGGTGCTCAACCGATCGGGCGTCAGCCACGAGCTGCTCGGCGATCTGGCGAGCCAGCTGCTATGGCGGATCGGGCGGGTCAGCGACGACGGCCCGGTGACGGTGCGCGTCGGGCTGGCGTCCAGCGCCGGCCTGTTCCACGAGCTGCCGCGCCTGCGGACCGCCAGCGACAGCGAGATCGAGGCCGCCGTGAACGACGAGAGCCTGCGTGTGGAGTGGGTCGGCCCGCGCCTGCGGGGCGCGGCCGAGAGGTGAGGACGTGGACCTGAAGCACGAGGTGAGCTTCGTCCTGGACCTCGAGCTGCCACAGGAGGCCGCCCGCGCCTTCGTGCGGGACGTGCCCAGGTCGCTCTCGCAGGCCACCTTCCTGGCGGACCTCCAGGTGGTGGAGGGGCAGGCCGCCCACGGCGTTCCCAAGGTCGTGACCGCAACGCTTCCCGTCAACGCCGCGCTGTTCGGTCAGCGCGAGTTGCCGTTCCGCTCGGAGCTCACCTACACCGAGGAGGGGGCGCGCCTGCAGGGGCTGCCGCTCGATCCCGAGGGCCCCGGCTGGGCCGAGGTGTCGGGCGACGCGCGGGTGGTGGCGGCCGAGCGCGGCTGCCGGGTCGAGTACCACTTCTCCATCGGCATCCACCTGGCGCTGCCGGCGCCCGAGAAGTGGGGGGGAAGGGCGCTGCTGAGCATGATCGAGTTCACCGCCCGGAACGTCCTCCAGCAGGTGATGGCGCGCTTCCCGGAAGCGGTGCGCCAGGCGGCCCGCGAGGTCGAGGCCACCTGGGCCTAGACGGTCGGCGCTGGGGCCGGCCCCCGGCTCACTTCCCCACGCAGAACGACGCGAAGATGGCGGCCAGCGTCTCCTCGGCCACCTCGGTGCGGCCCGTGATCCTTCCCAGCGCCTCCAATGCGTCCTGGAGCTCCAGCGAGGCCAGGTCCGGGGGAGCTCCGCGGGCGTCTTGCAGGTGGTGCCGAACGCTCACGAGCGCCTCGGCGTGGCGTTGGTTGCTGATCCACAGCTCGGACGCGGCGGCGTCCCCCAGCAGTCGCCTGCGGATGGCCGCACGCAGGGCCTCGAGCCCCTCGCCGCTGTGCGCCGAGACGGCCACGGCATCGAGCTCCGCTTCGTCCCACGCCGCCGGCAGGTCGGCCTTGCTGGCCACCACCAGCGTTCGCGCCGCGCTCAAGCGGGTGCGCAGCCCCTGCACCTCGGGGTCGAGCGGCCTCGAGCGATCGACCAGCAACAGGCACAGGTCCGAGGCGTCGGCGATGCGCTCGGCGAGCGCCACGCCGGAGGCCTCGACGGCGTCGTCGGCGCTGCGGATGCCGGCGGTGTCGATGGCGGTGAGCGGCACCCCGTCGAGCGCCAGCGGCGCCTCGAGGTAGTCGCGGGTGGTGCCGGGGACGTCGCTGACGATCGAACGCTCGAAGCCCAGGAGGGCGTTCAGGAGACTCGACTTGCCGGCGTTGGGTCGGCCCAGCAGCGCCAGGCGCGCGCCGTGGACGCCGATGCGGCCGGCCTCGGCGGTGGCGAGCAGCGCTTCGACCCGCTCGAGCGCCCGTGCCAGGGGGACGTCGAGCTCCGCTTCCGGCACCCCCTCCTCCGGGTAGTCGAGGCCGGCCTGCAGGGCTGCGTAGGCCTCGGTGAGGTCGGACTGGATGGCGTCGAGCCGCTCCCCGAGGGCGCGGGAGAGCCCCAGGGCGGCGTTGCGACGGGCGCCGTCCGACTGCGCCTCGACCAACGCCAGCACGCTCTCGGCCTGGGCGAGGTCGATCCTGCCGCCCAGGAAGGCGCGCAAGGTGTACTCGCCGGGGCCCGCCATGCGGGCGCCGGCGTGGAGGCACAGATCGAGCACGCTGCGGAGGACGGCGGGACCCCCGTGCGTCTGGAACTCCACCACGTCCTGACCGGTGTAGGAGTGCGGAGCGCGGAAGGTCAGCAGCAGGGCCTCGTCGACCAGCTCGTCCTGGTGACGGGCGTCGACGATCGACCCGAAGACCACGCGGCCGGCCCGCCGGCGGCTGGGCGGGGGGCCCCGGTGCGGACGGAAGAGACGGTCGGCCACGGCGTACGCCGCCGGCCCCGATACCCGCACGATGCCCACCGCGCCCGTGCCCGGCGCCGTAGCGACGGCGGCGATGGTGTCGCCGGTGGGCGGCAGCGGCACCTCAGCCGGCCTCCGCGACGTCGGCGAAGGCGCCGGCCGCTGCCTCCACCACCGCGTCGAGCGCGTCCGGCCCATGCGCGTAGCCGAGGAAGGCGGCCTCGAAGGGGCTGGCCGGCCAGTACACGCCGCGCTCGAGCAGACCGTGGAACCACCGCGCGAAGCGCGCGCCATCGGCCGCGGTGGCGTCGGCGTAGCCGGCGACCGGACGGTCGGTGAAGAACACCGTGAGCATCGAGCCGACGCGGTTGATGTGGACGTCGACGCCGGCACCGGCGGCGGCCTCGGCCAGACCGGACTCGAGCGCGCGGCCGCGCGCCTCCAACACCTCGTAGACGTCGCCTGCCGCGTCGATGGCACGCAGCGTCGCCAACCCCGCCGCCATCGCCAACGGGTTGCCCGACAGGGTGCCGGCCTGGTAGACGGGGCCGAGCGGGGAGATCCGTTCCATCAGATCGCGCCGACCGCCGTAGGCCCCGACCGGCAGGCCGCCGCCCACCACCTTGCCCCAGGTCACGAGGTCGGGATCGAGCCCGAAGCGCTCCACCGCGCCGCCGCGAGCCAGCCGGAAGCCGGTCATCACCTCGTCGACGATCATCACCGCGCCATGGCGGCGCGTGAGGGCGCGCACGGCCTCGAGGAAGCCGGCGGCGGGAGGCACGACCCCCATGTTGCCGGCGACCGGCTCGAGGATGACGGCGGCGATGGCGTCGGGATGAGCGTCGAAGAGCGCCTCCAGCGACGCCGGATCGTTGTAGCGCGCGACCAGGGTGTCGGCGGCGGTGCCCGCCGGCACGCCCGCACTCGACGGCACGCCGGTGGTCAGGGCGCCGGATCCGGCCGCCACCAGCAGGCTGTCGGCATGACCGTGGTAGTTGCCCTCGAACTTGACCAGCAGGTCGCGGCCGGTGGCTCCGCGCGCCAGCCGGATGGCGCTCATCGTCGCCTCGGTGCCCGAGTTGACGAAGCGCACCAGCTCGGTGGCGGGGACGCGGTCGAGCACCGCCTCGGCGAGGTCGACCTCGGCCTCGACCGGGGCACCGAAGGAGGTGCCGTCGGGCAGGGCGCGGGCGATGGCGGCGAGCACCCGCGGGTGGGCGTGTCCCAACAGCAGCGGGCCCCACGACCCGACCAGGTCGACGTAGCGCCGCCCATCGACGTCGGTGACGTAGCATCCCTCGCCGGCCCGGAGGAAGCGCGGCGTGCCGCCGACAGAGCCGAAGGCCCGCACCGGCGAGTTGACGCCGCCGGGGATGACCCTCCGGGCGCGGGCGAAAAGTTCGTCCGAACGAGGCGTGTCCATGTCGGTATGCTCGCACGCCGTGGCCACCGTGGCAACGTTCCCGGACGGGAGCGACCGCTCCCGTGGCCGACCGTGACGGACTGCTACAATCCCTCGGGGACGGGCCGCTGCGAGGCCGCTCCGCCCCTCCGGGAGGCAGCGTATGGAGGTCATCCACGTCCTGCAGTCGGTCGCCAGCCCGGCGCTCGACCGCTTCATGTTGCTGGTGACGCAGCTCGGATCGCAGCAGGCCTACATCGTGCTCCTGCTGATCGCCTACATCGGTGTCGACGCCCGCAGTGGGCGCCGGCTGGCGATCGCCTTCCTGACCGGCTTCTACCTCAACGAACAGCTCAAGGCGGCGTTCCACACCCAGCGGCCGTTCCAGCTCGAGCCCGGCGTGGTGCGCTCGCAGGCGGCGCTAGCCACGGCCCAGGGGAGCGGCTTCCCGTCGGGCCACGCCCAGGGCGCGACCATGTTCTGGGGGCTGGCCGCCTTCTACGCGCGCCGGCGCTGGTTCGCGGGGCTCGCCGTCGCGATCATCGTGCTGGTGTCGCTCTCGCGGCTCTACCTGGGCGTCCACCTCCCCATCGACATCGTCGGCGGCATCGCGGTCGGATCGGTGGTGGTCGCCCTCGCCCTGGCCCTCGGGCGGTGGCGGCGAACGGTGGTGCGGGGCGCCGTCGTGGGCTTCGGCCTGCTGGTCCCGCTGGCGCTCCACCTGCTGTTCCCCACCCCCGACTCCGGTGTGCTGATGGGTGCGCTGGCGGCCTTCCTGATCGGACCGGAGCTGGTCCCCCACGTCACCGACGGGCCCTGGCGGGGCCGGCTGGTCCTCGCCGGCATCGGCATCGCGGTGGTGTTCGGGGTGCAGCTCGGCAGCCACGTGCTGATCCCGGAGGCGGCGCGCCACGCGCCCCTGGGTGCGTTCGTGCGCTACCTGCTGGTGGGGATCAGCGGCACCATGCTCGTCCCCTGGCTGGGCCGGGCGCTCCGCCTCGTCCCGGCCGCGACCGCCGTCCGTGGCTGACGCCGCGCCCGCCGCGGGGCGGCGCGTTCGCCTGACGGTCGAGTTCGACGGCACCGACTTCTTCGGCTGGCAGCGCCAGGTGACCGGAGAGCGCACCGTGCAGGGCGTCCTCGAAGCAGCGCTGGCCCGGCTGCCGGGGGAGCACGGGCCGGTCATCGCCGCCGGCCGCACCGACGCCGGCGTCCACGGACTGGCGATGGTCGCCCATGCCGACGTCGACACCGCCATCCCCGACGAGAAGCTGCGGCTCGCCCTCAACGCCCACCTGCCGCGCGACGTGGCGGTGCTGGCGCTGACGACCGCGGCCCCCGATTTCCACGCGCAGTACGACTGCCACTACCGGCGCTACCTCTACCGCATGCGGGTGGTCCGCGACGACCCGCGCGGGCTGGCCCTGCAGCGCAACCGGGTGCTGCCGGTGTTCCGGCACGTCGACGTGGGCGCCATGCAGGCGGCGGCGGGGGCGCTGGTGGGGCGGCACGACTTCAGCACCTTCGCCACCCGCGAGACGCGCAGCAAGGAGCGCACGGTGCTGCTGTGCGAGCTGCGCGAGGAGGCGGGTGAACTGCGCCTGCACGTCGCCGGCGACGGCTTCCTGCGCGGCATGGTCCGCACCGTCGTGGGGACGCTGCTGTGGGTGGGCAAGGGGAAGCTCGGTCCCGACGACGTACCGCGCTTGCTGGCGGCGCGCGACCGCACCCGGGCGGGGCACAACGTGGCGCCGTACGGGCTGTACTTCGCGGAAGCGGGCTACCGGCCGTGGGACCGGGAGCGTTCGGAAGCCGCGGTGGCGTCGCTGGTGCTGTAGCGCCCGGCCGTACAATGGGCCATGGCTTCGTCGCACTTCCAGGACGGTCGACCGGTGATGGTGGACGTCGGCGCCAAGCCGGCGACGGTGCGGCGGGCAGTGGCCGAGGCGGTCGTCGTGCTGCCGCCCGAGGCGGCCGCCCGGCTCGACGCCGGCGCGCCCAAGGGCGACGCCGTGCAGGTCGCCGAGCTCGCGGGCATCATGGCCGCCAAGCGCACCCCCGAGCTGATCCCGTTGGCGCACCCGCTGCCCCTGACCTCGGTCGCGGTGCGTGGCGAGCGCCAGGAGGGCGACCGGGTGCGGTTCGAGGCGAGTTGCGGCACCACCGCGCCGACCGGCGTGGAGATGGAAGCGCTGACGGCGGCGAGCGTGGCGGCCCTGACGCTCTACGATATGCTCAAGGGCGCCAGCAAGGGGATCGTCATCGAGACGGTCAGGCTGCTCGCCAAGGAAGGGGGACGGTCCGGCTCGTGGAGACGCACGCCCGACCGCTAGAGACCGACGACGCCGCGGCGTTGACGGCCATCGATCGCGCCTACGCCGCCGCCTTCGGGCTCGAGCCCCGCTCCGGCCCTGCCAGCCTGCGCTTCTTCGCGCGTACCGGCCACGCCTTCGTGGCGGTCGGGGCGTCCGGCGTCCGCGGCTTCGTGCTGGCCCAGCCGGTGTTCGACGGCGAGCGCGCCACGGTGGTGGCGCACCGCCTCGCCAGCCCGCCTCCGGGCGACCCCGACGCCCTCGGGGCGTTGCTGCGGGCGCTCACCAAGAGCGCCTACGACGCCGGTATCTACGACCTCCGCATCGACCTTCCCGACGGCGATGCCGCGGCCTCCGCCGCCCTCGCCCAGGAGGGCTTCGCGGCGTCCGCGACGACCGTCCACACGCGCTACCTGGGTTCGCGCGCCGCTGCCGTGGCGGCCGCGGCCGCCGGCACGGGGAACGGGGGAGAGCATGGCTGAGGAGGGCGCACGCGTCCTGCTGGGGGTCCGCGGCATGGACACCGAGACGAGTCGCAGCGCCGTGGAGCAGGCGCTGCGCGAGGTCCGCGGCGTCCGCCGCGCGGAGGCGAGCAGCGACCTGCAGGTGGCGGTGGAATACGACGCCGCCGAGGTCACGGTGATGGACCTGATCCGCGCCCTCCGGCGCATCGGCTTCCTGGCCGGCATGGAGTAGCGGTTGGCGGCGCGAGCGGTCTACGTGGGCGTCCTGCTGATGACGGTGCAGACGCCGGGGGTCCACAGCCTCAAGGAGAAGCGCGGGCTGGTGATGCCGGTCACGGAGCGGCTCAAGGTCCGCTTCCCGGTGTCGGTGGCCCGCCTCGACGGGCTCGACGCGCACGACTGGGAGCGCATCGGGGTCAGCGCCATCAGCGCCGACCGGGTGTGGCTCGAGCGCACCCTGGCATCGGTGCGTGCCTTCGTCGAGGGCCGCGGTCTGAGCGTGCGTGAGGTCGCCCTCGACATCGAGGTGTGGGACGGCGCCTGAGCCTGGCGGCCTGCGGGCGCCCGGTGCAGCCGAATCCACGAGAAGTCCTGTCCCGACGGGCTAGAATGCTCTGTGACGGTGCACCGCAGGGGGGGTCCGGTCGCACGCGACCGCGTGCCGGCCTGAGGCCGGGTGCGCGAACGGAGGGACGTCGGATGGAGGAAGGCAAGGCGGAGGCCAGACCGTCCCGCCAGACGCAACGCAAGAAGCGCGAGCGCGCCATCGACTCGGTGCGCGTGTCGGACGATGCCCTGGCCTCGATCCTGGGCCTGGCGGCGCACGAGGTGCCCGGCGTGGTCGGCATGGCGCCCGCCAACATCGGCGAGGGGCTGCGTCGTGTGCTGGGGCTGTCCCAGGTCGACGAGGGCGTGGTGATCGAGCACCCCAACGGGGAGCTGCGCGCCGACGTGGACATCCACGTGGTGGTCGCCTACGGCGTCAACATCCCGGTGGTGGCGGAGTCGGTGCGCGAGCGCACGCGCTACGCCGCCAAGCGCTTCGCCGGGATCCAGCTCGACGAGGTGCGCGTGCACGTGGACGGGGTCAGCCGTGGCTGACGTCGCCACCAAGGAACCCGAGACGCTCGGCGCCCGCCAGCTGAGCCACGCCTTCAGCTACGCCACCGAGTGGCTCGGCGTGTACATCGAGGAGGTCAACGCCCTCAACGTCTACCCGGTCCCCGACGGCGACACCGGTACCAACATGCACCTGACCATGCAGTCGGTCCGGCGCCAGCTCGGCGACGAGAACCCCGACACCATGCAGGCGTTCTCGCACGCGCTGGCCTACGGCTCGCTGCTCGGTGCCCGGGGCAACTCCGGCGTGATCCTCTCGCAGGTGCTGAAGGGCTTCGGGGAATCGGCGCGGCGTCACACCCGGCTCGGCGGTCGCGAGGTCGCCGCCGCCCTCGGGGCCGGCACCAAGAGCGCCTACAAGGCGGTCATGAAGCCGGTCGAGGGCACCATCCTGTCGGTGGTGCGCAGGGCGTCGGAGGCGGCGGCGGAGGTCGAGAGCCGGCCGCCGCTGGAGGTGCTGCGGCACGCGCTGGAGGCCGCCGAGGAGGCGCTCGAGCGCACCCCCGAGCGCACCCCCGAGCAGCTCCCGATCCTGCGCCAGGCGGGCGTGGTGGACGCCGGCGGCAAGGGCCTGGTGCGGGTCCTGGAAGGCGTCCTCGCCTACTTCGACGGCCTCGACCTGCCCGCCCCGCCCCAGATCACGGTGCGGGCGCAGCAGCAGTTCGAGGAGGAGGAGTTCGGGTTCTGCACCGAGTTCCTGCTCTCCGACGTGACGGTGCCGACGCAGGAGATCCAGAAGCTGGTCGAGCCCTTCGGCGACTCCCTGCTGGTGGTGGGCGCCGAGGGTTTCGTCAAGGGGCACATCCACACCGAGGAGCCCGAGCGGCTGCTGGCGGCGGTGGCCCGCTACGGCACCATGGTGCGCAGCAAGGTCGAGGACATGACCGAGCAGCACAGCGAGATCCTGGCCGACGTCGAGCCGGACGAAGCGGAGTCGCCGCGCACGGGGCTGGTGACGGTCGCCAGCGGTTACGGCGTGACGCGCGTGTTCCGCAGCCTCGGGGCGCGCGTGGTGGGCGGCGGCCAGAGCGACAACCCCAGCGTCCAGGACATCGCCGATGCGGTCAGGTCGGTGGGGGCGACCAGCGTCATCGTCCTGCCCAACAACAAGAACATCGTGATGGCCGCCGAGCGCGTGCGCGAGGTGGTGCCCGAGAAGAACGTGGTGGTGCTGCCGACGCGGACGCTCGGTCAGGGTCTGGCGGCCGCGGTGCTGTTCCAGGAGGGCGAGGAGGTCGAGGCGCTGGTGCCCGGCATGCGCGAGGCGGCCGACGCCTCGCTCACGCTGGAGGTCACCACCGCCAGCCGCAGCGCCACCATCGAGTCGGTGGAGGTGGAGCAGGGCGACGCCATCGGCCTGGCGGACGGCCGCTTGGAGGTGGCCGACGCCGACCCCGACGCTTGCCTGCTGGCGCTGCTGGAGGACCGCGGGAACGAGTTCGAGATCGGCTCGCTGTTCTTCAGCGCGTCGCTCGGCCAGGAACGCGCCGAGGCGGTGGCCGAGCGCATCCGCGAGCGCTTCCCGGACCTCGAGGTCGAGGTGCTCCCCGGCGCTCCCGACCTCTATCCCTACCTGATGGTGCTGGAGTGACGCCCGCGCCGGCGGCGCGGGCGACGGGCGCGTCGTGGCGGGCCTTCGCCGTGAGCGAACGATGAAGAGCTTCGCAGCCGACGGGGGACCCCTGCGGCTAGACTGCCGGCAGGAGGCTCCATGATGAGAACTCTCCGTCTTCTACCGGCGCTCCTCCTGGTGGTGGGGGGCCTGGCCGCCTGCACGATCACCGTGACGTACACGCCCCCACCGGTGTACACCAACATCACGGCCGATGCCACGGCGCCCGGAAGCCCCACCGGCACGGTGAGCGTCGCCGCCAACGCGACCGTCGACTTCCGGGTGAGCATGAGCCAGGTGTCGGCGGCGCTGTTCCACGCCGAGGCCGTCGGCAACCAACCCGTCACGGTGTTGGTGATGGACAGCAACGGGCAGCCGCTGGCCTCGTCGGCCTCCAGCACCTACTTCGTGGGCGGCCTGGGAGCGGCGTCGCTGGCGCTCCCCGGCGCTCAGGTGGCTCCCGCCGCCATCGCGACCTCCGACACCTGCAACGGGCCGTGCGTGCTGGTCCCGGCCCAGAGCGCGTACTACTACGTCGAGATCCGGAACACGGCGTCGAGCTCGGCCACGGTCAACCTCTGGTTCTACGGCACGCCGTACGGCGACGCCTACGAGACCGGCAACAACAGCCGCACCGGTACGCCGGCGATGCTCACCAGCACGACGGGCAGCGAGAGCGGCGCCATCGAGACGGTCGGGGACGTCGACTACTGGAAGACGGTCGACTCCGGGAGCTGGCAGTTCGATACGGCCAACAACGGCTACGACATCACCGTCTACGTCCTCGATACGAGTGGCCAGGTGCGCTACGGCCCGTACTACAACGGCGACCGCATCCCCGCCTTCGGGGGCTGGACCTACGAGGTCTACTCTGGCCTCAACCGGGCGGGCATCGCCGCCAAGAGCGCGTACTACTTCAGCGCCTTCCAGTGATCCGGAGCCGCGCGTAGGTCCTCATCGACATCGCTTGTTCCGCGCCGCATGGCCCGCTACACTCGGGCCATGCGGCGCTCCTTGTGGCTCCTGGCGGCCCTGCTGACCCTGCTGGTGCCGTCGGCGGCCGCCGCGCAGATCTGCGTGCCCGAGCTGCGCGCCGCCCTCACCGACCTCAGCACCGACCGCCCGGCCACCGGCATCGACGCGGCCGTGCTGCTGCAGCGCGCCGTCGACCTGGTCGAGCCCGCGCTGCCCGCGTTGGTGGCGGTGCACGGCGGCCTGCCCGTGCCCGAGAGCTCGCCCTACTACGGCGTGGTCCGCTACCTGGCCGAGCGCCGGCTGCTGCCGGCGAGCTGGCGGCCCGGCACCATCGACGCCGCCACCTGGACGAAGATGCTCGACGACTTCCAGGCCTGGTACAAGCTGAAGCCGATGCCGCTGCACGATCCGGCCCGGGTGAGCGACCTCCTGGTGGACACGGCCGACGTGCTCGAGCGGGTCTCCGGCGCCATCCGGCCGGCCGCGCTGCTGGCCTCGGACCCCGCCGACCCGAACCGCATCGCCTTCTGGGCGATCATCTGGAACTGGACCGTCTACCCGCGCCTGATCGTGCTCCACCCCCGCGACGACGTGACCCTCGCCGGCGGGCCCCAGGCGGTGCTGCCGCGGATGGGGGACTGCGCCGTCCACATCAGCAGCTACGTCATGGCACCCGAGAAGGACGCGGCTCAGCTCTTCCTGGCCACCAACCAGTCGCGCATGTACGTGGTCGGCAGCGTGCCCGACGGTGCCGAGCCGTGGCCCAAGATCGTGCCCTCGGGGCAGGAGCTCGCCACCTTCGCCTTCGCGACGCCGATGGTGCAGGACCTCAAGGGCTTCGCCGCCGTCTTCGACGGGCCGGACGTGGGGTTCCGGACGGTGCTGGGGTTGCTCCCGAAGCTGCGCACCAACATGTCGCCGACACGCTTCCTGGCCTACATGAAGACGCCCTGACGGGATCTCTCAGGTGCGCTCCGCCAGCGCGCGGTTGAGGTCGTCGCGCATCGAGCCGGCGGCGGCCCTGGCGGCGCGCCCGAGGTCCGTCTCGTCGTGCGCGTCGAGGTAGGTCAGCGAGCGGCTGGCGCTCACCACGGCGCCTGCGCCGTCGCCGTCGAAGGCGGCGGCCACGTCGGCGGCCGTACCGCCCTGCGCACCGTAGCCGGGGACCAGCAGCACCGAGCGCGGCAGGCGCGCCCGCAGCTCCCGCAGCGCCTGGGGGTAGGTGGCGCCCACCACGGCGCCCAGCGCCGTGTAGCCGGCGCCGTCGGCCGGCAGCGCCGCGGCGCGTTCGGTCAGGCGATCGGCCAGCGCCTGGTGGAGCAGCTCGCCGCTCGCCAGCCGCAGGTCCTGGAGGTCGGCGCTGCCGGGGTTCGAGGTCTTGAGCACCACGAACAGCCCGCGCCCGTGACGCACGGCGGCGTCGAGGTAGGGCTCGAGCGTGTCGAGGCCGAGGTAGGCGTTGACCGTGAGGGCGTCGGCCGCGAAGTCGCCGGTGCCCAGGTAGGCGCGGGCGTAGGCCTCGGAGGTGCTGCCGATGTCGCCGCGCTTGGCGTCGAGGATCACCGGCAGCTCCAGCTCCCTGGCGACCTGCAACAGCCGGGCGAGGGCCTCCAGGCCGTGCAGGCCCAGGGCCTCGAAGAACGCCGCCTGCGGCTTGCAGCACGCCAGCCGGTCGTGGGTGGCCCGCAGCACGGTGGTGAAGTAGCGCACCACGGCGTCGGCGACCCGAGCGGGGTCGCCGCCTAGGCGCTCGGGCGCCGTCAGCTCGCTGAGCGACGGGCGAGGGTCGATCCCCAGGCAGACCCGCGAATCGACGTCGCGGATGCGTCGGTGGAGCCGCTCGGCGAAGTCCACGCGGGGGCTAGGCAGCCACCCGGCCGTGGCAGTGCTTGTACTTCTTGCCGCTGCCGCACGGGCAGGGGTCGTTGCGGCCGACCTTGGGGTCGACGTGGACGGGGCGGGTGGGGCCGCCCTCGCCGCCCTGTCCGATGCCGGGCTGGGGCCGGTCGGTGCTGTACTCGACACTGGCGGGCCGCTGCTGGTTGCGCTCGAGGCCCTGGTCGGTCTCGACCTGCACGCGGAACAGCAGCTTCGCCACGTTGAAGCGGATGTCGGCCTTCATCTCCTCGAAGAGGTTGAAGCCCTCCAAGGCGTACTCCTGGATGGGATTGCGCTGGCCGTAGCCGCGCAGGCCGATGCCCTGCCGGAGCACGTCCATGTTGTGGAGGTGCTCCTTCCAGTGCTGGTCGACGACCTGCAGCACGATGAAGCGCTCGAGCTCCCGCAGCAGCTCGGCGCCGAGCTCCTGCTCGCGCGCCTGGTAGGCCTCTTCCATCGCCGGCACGATGAGCTGGGTGGCCTCGTCGGGGTCCTGACCGCGCAGCTTCTCGAAGTCGAAGGCCTCGAGCTGCGGGGCGGCCTCGAGCACCGCGGTGCGCAGCGCTCCGATGTCCTGCTCCTCGGGCTCCAGGGCGGCGTTGACGTAGCGCTGCACCTGCGAATCGACGTACTCGGCGATCATGTCCTGGACGTCCTCGCTGATGTCGTGGCCGAGCAGGATGTCGCGGCGCTGGGCGTAGACCACCTCGCGCTGCTTGCTCATGACGTTGTCGTAGTCGAGGAGCTGCTTGCGGATGCCGAAGTTGCGGTCTTCGACGCGCTTCTGGGCGCGCTCGATGGCGCCGGTCACCATCCGCGCCTCGATCGGCTGGCTGTCGTCCATGCCCAGCCGGTCCATCATTGCCAGCACCCGCTCGCTGGCGAACAGGCGCATCAGGTCGTCCTCGAAGCTGACGTAGAAGCGGCTCGAGCCGGGGTCGCCCTGACGGCCGGCGCGACCGCGCAACTGGTTGTCGATGCGGCGCGACTCGTGGCGTTCGGTCCCGATGATGTGCAGACCGCCCGCCTCCACCACGCGCACGTGATCGGCGGCCGCTTCGTCGCGGATGGCCTCGAGCCGAGAGAGGATGTCCTCGGGCAGGCCCTCGAGCTTGCGGGCGAGGTCCCTTGCCTCGTCCATCTTCTTCATCATCACGGCCTTGATGAACAGCTCGGTGTCGGTGTCGTAGCGCTCGAATCCCTCGCGCTCCAGCAACTGCCGCGCCAGCGCTTCGGGGTTGCCCCCCAGCACGATGTCGGTACCGCGCCCGGCCATGTTGGTGGAGATGGTGACGGCGCTGCTGCGACCCGCCTGCGACACGATCTCCGCCTCGCGCTCGTGGTACTTGGCGTTCAGCACCTGGTGCTGGATGCCCTTGCGCTTGAGCATGCGCGACAGCCGCTCGCTGGCCTCGATGGTGACGGTGCCCACCAGGATCGGCTGGCCGGTCTTGTTGATCTCGACGATCTCCTCGACCACCGATTCGAACTTGCCGTCGACGGTGCGGTACACGACGTCCTCGTAGTCCTGCCGGACGACGGGCTTGTTGGTGGGGATGACCAGGACGTCGGAGTTGTAGATCTCCTGGAACTCCTTCTCCTCGGTCTTGGCCGTCCCGGTCATGCCGCCGATCTTGTCGTAGAGCTTGAAGAAGTTCTGGTACGTGATGGTGGCGAGCGTCTGGTTCTCGCGCTCGATCTTCACGCCCTCCTTGGCCTCGATGGCCTGGTGCAGGCCCTCGCCGAAGCGGCGCCCCGGCATCAGGCGGCCGGTGAACTCGTCGACGATGACGATCTGGCCGGCGTCGTCCTTCACGTACTGCTGGTCGAGGTGGTAGTGCTCCTTGGCGCGCAGCGCCTGGCGCAGCATGTGCCCGAACTCCATGTTCTGCGGGCTGAAGATGTCGCTGACCCCGATGAGCTTCTCGGCCCTCTCGATGCCGGGCTCGGTGAGGTGGATGTCCTTGGCCTTCTCGTCGGCGGTGTAGTCGCCGGTGGGGGGCTCCTCGCCCTCGCCCGGCTCGCCGCGCTCGAGCTGCTGCACGATCTTGGCCATGGTGTAGTACTTGTCGGTGGCGAGCTCGGCGGGACCGGAGATGATCAGCGGCGTGCGCGCCTCGTCGATGAGGATCGAGTCGACCTCGTCGATGATGGCGTAGTGCAGCGGGTGGTCCTCGCGCAGCACCAGCTGGTCGGTGCGGAACGCCATGTTGTCGCGCAGGTAGTCGAAGCCCAGCTCGGAGTTGGTGACGTAGGTGATGTCGCGGCGGTAGGCGTCGCGGCGCTGCTCGGGCAGGCTGTCGTGCTCGATCACGCCGACGGTGACGCCGAGCCCGCGGTACACCGGGCCCATCCACTCGGCGCCGGTGCGCGCCAGGTAGTCGTTGGGCGTTACCAGGTGCGAGCCCTGGCCGCTGAGGGCGTTCAGCGCCAACGCCAGCGTGGCGACGAGCGTCTTGCCCTCCCCGGTCTTCATCTCGGCGATGCGGCCGTAGTGCAGGGCGGCGGCCCCGATGAGCTGGACGTCGTAGTGGCGCAGGCCCAGGTTGCGCACCGCCGACTCGCGCGTGAGTGCGAAGGCCTCGGGCAGCAGGTCCTCCAGCGGCTCCTCACCCTCCAGGTGGCGGCGCTTGAGCTGCGCGAAGGCGGCGGCGAGGTCGTCGAGTTTCTGGATCTCGGGCTCGAGATCGTTGACGCGAGCTACGACTTCGTTCTCGAGGCGCTTGACCTCGCGGTCGTTGTTGTCGAAGAGTTTCTGGACGAATCCCAGCATGCAAGACCTTCCAGCGCGCGCCGCCGCCGCGGTGCTCCGTCACCTTCCTGGCGGGCGCGTCCGTAACACGACACTCTAGCACGCGTTCCGCGGCCGGCCGGTAGGCGACCTAGGCCGTGCTGGCCGGGGGCGAGCGCGCTGGGGCCGCCCGCTCAACCGGGGCCGGGACGCGCCTCCGCGCTCCGGCGCAGCAGCGTCAGGGCGTTGCTGCCGTAGCGCTTGACCCTGGGGGCTTCGACCCCCGCCGGCAGCCGCAGCTCGGGCGTGTCGCCGCTGGGGTGCTGGAAGACGTAGAGCCCGCCCGGCGAGGCGGTGCCGGCGTCGAGCAGGGCCTGGAAGAGGGCGGGCAGGTCGAGCGGGTAGGGGGGCGCGGCGAACACCACGCCGAAGGCCCCGGGGTGCGCCGCCGCGAAGCGCACGGCGTCGTCCCGCACCACCGTGACCGTCAGGCCGGCGCGCGCGGCGTTGCGCCGGATCACCGCGGCCGCCTCGCGCGCGAGGTCGACGCAGGTGGCGGTCCAGCCGCGGCTGGCCGCCTCCAGGCCGATGGCGCCGGAGCCGCTGAAGAGGTCGAGGAAGGGCCCGCGCGGCTCGAAGGCCAGCACGTCGAACAGCGCCTCCCGCAGGCGCGAGGGGCTGGGACGGGTCCCGCGGCGCGGCGTCTCCAGCTCGCGTCCCTTGGCGCTGCCGCCGAGGATGCGCGGGCGGCTCACGCCACGCGCCTGCGGGGAAGGGGTCGGGGGTGCGGCACGGCGGTCATGCTACCAGCGCCTCACAGCCCGAGGTAGGCCTCCTTGACGCGGGGGTCGTCGAGCAACTCCCTGGCGGGCCCGGTGAGCGCGACCCGACCGCGTTCCAGCACGTACCCCCGGTCGGCCACCGACAGCGCCGAGTGGACGTCCTGTTCGACCAGCAGCACCGTCACGCCCTGCTTCTGGATATCGGTGAGGACCTCGAGGAGGCGCTCGACGATGACGGGCGCGAGGCCGAGGCTCATCTCGTCGACCATCAGCAGCCGCGGCGCGGCCATCAGCCCCCGGGCCATCGCCGCCATCTGCTGCTCGCCGCCCGACATGCTGCCGGCGAGCTGGTTCCGGCGTTCGCCGAGCACGGGGAAGAGCTCGTACATGCGCTGGAAGTCGCGGCGTACGGCGGCGGCGTCGCGGCGCCGGAAGGCGCCCATGCGCAGGTTGTCCTGGACCGTCATGCGGTCGAAGAGCTGGCGTCCCTCGGGCACCTGCACCAGGCCGCGGCCGAAGGCCTCGTCGGGGGCCATGCCCGCGGCGTCGCGGCCGGCGAAGCGCACCTCCCCGCGGCTGGCGATGACCCCCGACAGCGCCCGCAGCAGCGTCGTCTTGCCGGCGCCGTTGCTGCCCACCACCGCCACGATCTCGCCCTCCTCGACGTGCAGATCGACGTCGCGCAGGACGTCGGCATCGCCGTAGCCGGCGTTCATCTTCTTGACCTCGAGCAGCGCCATCAGCCCCGCCTCCTGCCCAGGTACGCCTCGATCACGGCCGGGTCCTCGAGCACCGACTCGGCGGTGCCCTCGGCGATGAGCTGGCCGTACTGCAACACCAGCAAGCGGTCGGAGAGCTTGCGGATGGCCTTGACCACGTGCTCGATGACCAGGATGGTGGTGCCGCCGTCGCGGATGCGCTGGATCAGTGCCACCACCTCGTCGATCTCGACGGCGTTGAGGCCGGCCATCACCTCGTCGAGCAGCAGCAGACGCGGCTGCAGGGCGAGGGCCTTGGCCAGCTCCAGTCGCTTGCGGTCGGGGCCGCCCAGCGCGTCGGCGGGCTGGCTGGCCTTCTCCCCCAGACCGACGAACTCGAGCCAGTGGGCGGCGAGGTCGCGCGCCTTGGCCATGGCGAGCTCCGGCTGGCGGCCGAAGAGCGCGCCGGCGGTGACGTTGTCGAGCACGCTCAGGCCGGGGAAGGGCTTCATGAGCTGGAAGGTGCGGCCGATGCCGAGGTGGGCGCGGCGGTACGGCGCCATCCCCTTGAGGGGGCGGCCCTCGAAGAGGAGCTCGCCGCCGGTGGGCTCGAGCGTGCCGCTGATGAGGTTGATCAGGGTGGTCTTGCCGGCGCCGTTGGGGCCGATGAGCCCCAGGATCTCCCCCTGGTTGTGGCGGTAGGAGACGTCGGAGACCGCCACCAGCCCGCCGAAGCGGCGCGTGACGTGGCGGGCCTCGAACAGCACCGTGCGCTCGCCCGCGTCGCGGCCGCTCACAGCCGCGTCTCCCGGACGGCGTCGAGGAAGTACGCCAGCCCGCGGCGCGGCAGGCGCCGCGCGGCGTCGATGACCCCCTTGGGGGTGAACAGGACGGCGGCGATGATGACCAGTCCGAAGAACAGGCTGGCCACGCCGGTGATGTACGACGCCAGCACCTCCGACACGCCGGAGAGCAGGAACGCGCCGATGACCGGCCCCAGCACCGTGCCGGCGCCGCCGAACACCGCCATGATGATCATGCGCACGTTGAGCGAGAGGTCGAAGGCGCTGGCCGGATCGATGAAGGTCAGGTAGTAGGCCTGGATGCCGCCGGCCAGAGCGCTGAACAGCGCCGCCAGGGCGAACGCCATCACCTTGTAGCGGGTGGTGGGGATGCCCATCACCTCGGCCGCGTCCTCGCGCTCGCGGATGGCGATGAGCCCGAAGCCGAAGCGGCTGCGCGCCAGCCACAGCACCGTGAGCGTGGCCAGTACCATCAGACCCAGGCTGAGCTCGTAGAACATGGTGTCGCCGCGGATGAGCGGCAGGATCAACCCCTGGTTGCGCCCTGCGATGTCGAGGTTGGAGATGATGGCCGCCACGGCCTCGGAGAGGGCGAGCGTGGTGATGGCGAAGTAGTGGCCCCGCAACCTCAGCACCGGCAGCCCGATGAGCACCGCGAAGGCCACGGCCACCGCGGCGCCGATGACGAGGCCCAGGGCGAACGAAAGGTGGAACTGCACCATCGCCACGGCCGTGCCGTAGGTCCCGAGGCCGAAGAACACCGAGTTCCCGAACGAGGCGTAGCCGGTGAAGCCGCCGATGATGTTCCAGCCCTGGGCCAGCACGGCGAACAGCAGCATGCTGATGCCGAACTGCACCATGACGGGCGACAGCGTGAACGGCACGATCGCCAGTGCGGCGACCGCGGCCGCCGCCAGCACCCAGACCAGCGCTCTCACGAGGCCCTCCCCAGGATGCCGGTGGGCCGGACGATCAGCACCAGCACCAGCAGGCCCAGGCTGACCGCGTCACGGTAGGTGGGTCCGAGCCACAGGCTCCCGAAGGCCTCCGCCAGCCCCAGCACGAGCCCGCCGACGATGACCCCGAGCGGGTTGTCGAGACCGCCGATGATGGCGATGGCGAAGGACTTCGCCGTGAGTGGGACGCCGACGTAGGGGGTGAGCTGCGCCACCATGCCGTAGAGCGTGCCGGCGCCGCCGGCCAGCGCTGCCCCGATGCCGAAGGTCAGGGCGTAGGCGAAACGCGGAGGGACGCCGTGCAGGCGGGCTGCCCCGAGGTTCTGGGCGGTGGCACGGATGGCGCGGCCCCAGCGCTGGCGCTGCAGGAACAGCGCCAGCAGGCCGGTGAGCAGCAGCGCCACCACGAACGCCAGCAGATTGGTCCAGGGGACGGTCACCCCGCCGACGGTGAAGTTGCTGCCGGCGTAGGCCGGCCGGATGGTGCGCAGGTCGGCCGAGAACATGATCTGCGCGAGATAGGTCAGCACCACGTCGATCCCGAAGGTGACGAGGAGCATGTTGAACATGGGGGCGCGGACCAGGAAGTTGAGCAGCCCCCACTGGATCAGATAGCCGAGCACGAACATCGCCAGCATCACCAGCGGCAGGCTGGCGAAGGGATCGAGCCCGAGGCCCGTGAACAGGTAGTACGTGAGGTAGCCGCCCAGCATGATGAACGCGCCGTGGGCGAGGTTGATGATGTCGAGGACGCCCCAGACCAGCGCCAGGCCGAGGGCGACGACGGCGTAGAGCCCGCCGAGAAGGATGCCGTTGGTGAGGACCTGGAGGACTAGCACGATGCTCCCCGGGTTCGGTCGACCGTCCCCGTCCGCGGTCCGCCGCTAGCGGCGGCATGCCCGCGGTGGGCGGCGGCCCGCCCGGGAAGGGCGGGCCGCTCGCTCGGGTTTGGGTCGGTTCGCGCTAGCGCGCGCTCCATGCCGGCATCGGGTACATCGGCTGGGTCTCGAAGTCGGTGCCGTTGAACACCGTGGCCAGCTTGCCGTCCTGGACCTGGATCACGGTCTGCGGCAGATCGATCTGACCGTTGGCCCCGAACGCCACGTGGCCGTACAGGCTCTGGAACGACACGTTGGCGATGGCGTCGCGCACCGCCTTCGGCTCGGTCGTGCCGGCGGCCTCGAGCGCCTTGACGAAGGCCTCGACGTCGGCCACGCCGGAGGCGGCGTGGTAGTCGGGGGCGTAGCCGAAGCGCTGCTGGTAGGCGGCCGCGAACTGCGCGGCATCGCCGAAGTAGGCGTCCTTGAGCGAGGCCAGCGGCAGCCACGGGGTCATGCCGAAGGCGTAGTTGGCGTCACTGCCCAGCGCCTGCCGGAAGTCCGCGGTGGGCACGCCGACGGTGAACGAGTAGAGCTTGGGGCTGAAGTTGAGGCTCTTGGCCTGGCGGATGAAGTTCAGCACCTCGGTCTCGTGGCCCGCCACCAGGACGGCGTCGGGGTTCTTGCTCTTGAGCTGCGAGATGACGGTGCTGAAGTCCGAGGCGTCGGTGCTGTAGCGCTCGTCGACGGTCACCTGCATGCCGGCATGGTCGACCAGCGCCCGGGTGCCTTCGGCCACGCTGGTGTCGAAGGAGTCGTCGGCGTAGAGCAAGCCGATGGTCTTCACCGCCGGGTCGAGCTTGCCCATCATGTCGATGGTGCTCCTGAAGTACGAGCCGGCCGCGGGCAGCGTGCCGAAGATGTACTTGTAGCCGCGGCTGAAGATCTGCCCCGAGGCGCCGCCGCCCTCGATCATGGGCACCTGGTACTTCTCCGCCACCGCCGAGGTCACCATCACCGTGCCGCTGGCGTAGGGACCGAGCAGGAAGTCGACCTTGTCCTGCGTCAGCAACTGCGTGTACTGGCGAACCGCCAGGTTGTTGTCCGACTGGTTGTCGAGGATCTTCAGCGCCAACTGGTAGGTGGTGTCGCCTACCTTCACGCCGCCCGCCTTGTTGATGGTGTCGACCGCCATCTGGAAGGCGTCCTTGTAGTAGCGGCCGGTGTTGGCCAGGCTCCCGGTGAGCTGCAGCGAAGCTCCGAAGGTGATGGTCTGGGCCGACGCCGTGCTGGCGAACAACGCCAAGACGAGGCCGAGCACGACGAACTTGATGGCTCGCATCTGCCTACCCCCTTCCGGCGCGGCGGTGCCGCGCCCTCGAACGTGAAGTTGGGCCACCATACCTCTTGGAACGGTCCACGCTCCGGGTTCCGACGGGGCCCGTGACAACGCTGCGCGCCGGCCAGGCGCGGTCGCGGGCGGCCGCGGCCGCGAACCGGGTAGACTGGTCGACCGTGATCCGGACGCTTCTCCCCGACGAGGTCGCCTGGTTCGTCAGCCGTGCGGTGGCGTTCCTCGGCCACAGCGATCCGCGGGGTCTGTCGCAGCGCCTGGCGCCGCGGCTCCAGGACCCCGGCGGCGACGCGGCACGCTGCTTCGTGGTGCAACGAGCGACGGAGGAGCCCACGGCCGGGGTGTACGTCCGGGCGCCGGGCCCGGACGACGACGATCAGACCCTGTCGTTGGTGAGCCCGTGGCACGCCGGCGACGCCGACGATCTGGCGCGGCTGGCCCAGGAGATGCTCGAGCGCTTCCCCCACGAGGCCGCGGTGGCTCCGCTGCACGCCCTGCCCGAGGCGCGGGCCGACGAGCTCACCACGGTACTGGCCCCGCTCGGCTTCCGCCGCGACGAGGTGCGCCGCGTCCGCTTCGAGCTCGCCGACGTACCCCCGCTGGGAACGCCGCTGGTCCTGGAGTCGTGGTCGCTGTCCAGCGATCGCGCCTTCCGGGAGCTCTACCAGCAGTCCGAGGCCACGCGCGTGTCCGACCGCTACTGGGCCTACCTCAAGCGGCGACACGGCTCGTTCCGCCCCGATCTGTGGTTCATGGCGCGCGAGACGCTGGACCAGGAGCCGGTCGGCTACGCCTTCTGCGGCGCCGAACGCCGCGGGCTCGACGCCGGCTACGTGCTCAACGGCGTCGGGGTGCTGCAGGAGCATCGCGACTCCAGCGAGATGCTGCGGCGCCTGGTGGTGTCGACGCTCTACGAGCTGGCGGGCGTGAGCCCGTTCGGGACCATCGAGGCCGAGCTCAGCACCTCCGACCCCAAGCTCATCGACATCCTGATGTCGCTCGGCTTCGTCACGGTGGAGCGTTTCGCGTTGCTGGTGCGCCTGCCCGGCTAACTCCGGGCGTCGCGGGCCGGGCCGCGGGACGGTCGAGCGCGCGGGCTTGGCTATACTCGGCCCATGAACCTGCTCATCCGCTGGGGGCTCAACGCCCTGGCCCTGTGGCTGACCGTGCAACTCCACGTAGGTCTGTCGATCCGCCCGCCCACGGTGGGCGCTCTGCTGGTGGCGGCGCTGGTGCTGGGCCTGGTCAACGCCGTCGTCCGTCCCGTGATGGTGCTGTTGACGCTGCCCCTGACGGTGCTCAGCCTCGGGCTGTTCCTGCTGGTGGTGAACGCCCTGGCGATCGGCGTAGTGGCGGCCCTGACGCCCCTGGACGTGAGCGGCTTCTGGGGGGCGGTGCTGGGGGCAGCGGTGCTCAGCCTGATCAGCGCCCTGCTGTCGCGGCTGTTCCAGGATCGGCGGCGCGCCCGCCTGGTGTGAGGCGCGAGCCCGGCGGCGCGACGCTCAGGGCAGGTACTTGACCCAGATGGGGTCGATGTCGGGCAGCACGCCGTAGGCGCTGGAGAAGATGAAGCGCGGAGCGTAGGGCCCGCGCAGCAGGCGCATGCCCGCCTCCTCGGGCGTGCGGTCGCGCTTTCGGGCGTTGCAGCGATTGCAGCACGCCACCACGTTCTCCCAACTGGTCGAGCCGCCGCGGCTGCGCGGCAGCACGTGGTCGAGGGTGAGGTCGTTGCTGCGTTCCCCGCAGTACTGGCAGGCGTGGTCGTCGCGCTTGAAGACGTTGCGGCGGTTGAACGCCACGCGCTGCCGGAAGGGGCGCCGTACGAAGCGCTTGAGGCGGATGACGCTGGGCACCGGGAACGAGCGGTTGACCGATCGGAGCACCTTGTCGCCGTCCTCGACGCGCTCCGCCACCTCGTGCATGAGTAGCGCCACCGCCCGCTTGACCGAGCAGACGTGGAGGGGCTCGAAGCTGGCGTTGAGGATCAGGACGCGGGCGCTGTTGACGTTGACGAGCGGGGCGCCACGCACGGGGCCGACGTCGGCCGCGACGGCCGCCGGCCCCCCGACGGGGTCGGGATCGGAAGGGTTGTGCGGCGACTCGGGGGCGGCCGTGACCTCCAGCGTGGCGTTGCCGGGAGTATAGCAAAGACGGTCCGGGCGCTCGCGTCCCCTCGGTGCCGAGGCGCGAGCCCGCGGCGCGCGCCGGGGGAGCGCGATCGGCCCGGTCTCAGCGAGGCTCGAGCGCCAGCTCGAGCAGACGCGCGATCAGCTCGGGATAGCTCAGCCGGGCAGCCTGCCACAGCTTGGGGTACATGCTGTGCTCGGTGAAGCCGGGCATGGTGTTGAGCTCGTTAAGGAAGAGCGCACCGTCGGCCTCGCGGTAGAGGAAGTCGACGCGTGCCAGGCCGGCGACGTCGAGGTCCCGGAACGATCGCCGCGCCAGGTCGCGGGCGCGCTCGGCCACCCGGGCGGGCACCGGTGCGGGGATGAGCAGCTCGGCGGCGCCGTCGGAGTACTTGGTGCGGTAGTCGTAGAAGCTCGAGCCGTAGCGGATCTCACCCACCGGGCTGACCTCGGGAGCGTCGTTGCCGAGCACCGCGACCTCGAGCTCGCGGGCGCCGTCCACGCCCTGCTCCACGATCACCCGGCGGTCGAAGGTGAAGGCCTCGTCGATGGCGGCCTCGAGCTCGTCGGGGTCGTCGACGCGGCGGATGCCGATGCTCGAGCCGAGGTTGGCGGGCTTGACGAAACGCGGCCACCCCAGCTCCGCCAGCGCGCCCAGGCTGCCGGCCCGGTCGGCCCGCCAGCGGCTGCGCGCGAGGCCGCGGTAGGCCACCTGCGGGTAGCCGCCCGCCGCCAGCACCGCCTTCATCATCAGCTTGTCCATCGCCACGGCGCTGGCCAGCACGTCCGACCCGACGAAGTGCACGCCCAGGAGGCGGAGGAGCCCCTGCACGGTGCCGTCCTCGCCGTAGGGGCCGTGCAGCAACGGCAGCACCACGTCGAAGCCGGGACCGGCGAGGCGCGCCAGCGTGGCCGTCAGGTCGTCGGCCTCGGGTCCGGGATCGCTGGTCGCCGAGACGTCGCCGCCGTCAGGGGACGCCGGCGCCTCCAGCGCGCGCCGCGAGGCCGCCGGCGGCAGCGCTCGGCCGGCGCGGTCGATCACCAGCGGGGTGAGGTCGACCGTGCCTGCCACCGCGCGCATCACCGAGCGGGCCGATGCCAGCGATACCTCGTGCTCCTCGGAGCGCCCGCCGCACAGGAGCAACACGCGCGGAGCGCTCGGGCTCACGCCGACCCCCTGGTTATGTGTAAGTTACACACCGTAGCTATCGTAGGGCCGCGAGGCCCCAGGGTCAAGGCGCGCTAGCTGCGCCAGCTCGGAAGGCGCTTCTCCAGGAACGCGCGGACCCCCTCGTGCAGGTCGTCGCTGGCACGTGCCAGGGCGTTCACCTCGACGGCGAAACGCAGGCCGTCCTCCAGCCCCAGCGAGCCCACGCTGGCCAGCAACGCCTTGGTCATCGCCAACGAGCCCGGGGCGTTGCGCGCCAGGGCGCCGGCGCGATCGACGGCTGCCGCCAACGCCTGGCCCGGAGCCACCACGTCGTTCACCAGCCCCATGGCGGCGGCCTCCTCGGCCGAGACCAGGCGCGCGCTGAGGAGCAGGTCGCGGGCGCGCTTCTCGCCCACCTGCCGCACCAGCAGCACCGACACCAGCGCCGCCACGAAGCCGATCCGTGCCTCGCTGTAGCCGATGCGGGCCTCGCGGTCCATGACCGCAAGGTCGCAGGCCGTCGCCAGGCCGGCGCCCCCGGCCACGGCCGGGCCGTTCACCGCCGCCACCAGGGGCTTGGGCAGCGTGACCATCGCCAGCAGCAGATCGGCGAAGGCGCGCGAGTCGGCGCGGTTCTCCTCGGCGCTGCGCTCGGCGATCGTCTCGAGCTCGTGCAGATCGAGCCCGGCACAGAAGGCGTCGCCGGCGCCGGTCAGCACGATGGCCCGCACGGCGTCGTCCTGCGCGGCCGCCGCCAGCGCCGCGGCGAGCTCCCGGCGCAGCTCCGCGCTGAGCGCGTTGCGCACCTCGGGCCGGTTCAGGGTGAGGATACGGACGGGCCCCTGAGCGTCCGTTAGGATGAGCGGCATAGGCTCATTCTACGGGCGACCCGCATCCTCGGCTCGCTCGATGGTCCCGAGGCAGAGGGAGGCTGCACCCTGGACGCCACCGAACGCGCACTCGATCTGCTCGACTTCCGGCGGCGCGTGGCGGACATGTACCGGGAGGCGCGGGCCTCGGACCTCCCGCCGGAGGAGCGCTGGGAGCGCTTCCGCCGCCGGCGCGACGCGCTGTTCGCGGAGCACCCGTGCTCGCCGCTGGGCCCCGGCGACCGAGCGTCGTTCGCGGGCTTGCCGTACCACCCCTACGACCCGGCAGCGCGGGTGCTGGCCGTCGCCGAGGACGATCCCGGCGGAGCCTTCGAGGTCGAGCTGACCGACGACGGCACGCTTCGGCTGGCGCGCGTCGCCCGCCTCAGCTTCGACCTCGCCGGCGGACGCCGCCGTCTCGCCCTCTACCGCCTCGTCGACTACGGCGGCGGGCTGTTCCTGCCCTTCGCCGACGCCACCTCCGGCCGTACCAGCTACGGAGGTGGCCGATACCTCCTCGACACCCGCAAGCACGCCGACCTCGGGACCGAGGGCGGCCGCCTGGTGCTCGACTTCAACTTCGCCTACCACCCGAGCTGCACCTACAGCCCACGGTGGGACTGTCCCCTCGCCCCGCCCGAGAACCGGCTCGAGGTGGCGATCACCGCAGGCGAGCGCCTGCCCGACTCCGGCTGGAGGGCCGCGGCGTGAGCCGAAGCACGCACCGGCCCGCCCCCGTCCCCCGTCGTCCAGGACCTTGGAGGTCACCATGTTCATGAACGTCTGGAAGAACGTACGTAGGACCCGCCTTCGCACCGTCGTCGCGGCGCTCGCGGCGGCCCTGCTGGTGGGAGGCGCCGTCGCGCAGTCCGCTCCCAGCGGGACGCTGCGCGTGGGGATGGAGACGCCCTCCAAGCTCGATCCCGCCTACGCCTCCAGCGACGCCGAGATCGCCGTCCTCAACGCCGTCTACGATTACCTCGTCGACGTCGACGCCGACAACAACGTCCAACCCCGCCTGGCCACCTCCTGGAAGGTGTCCAGCGACGGCCTGACCTACACCTTCGAGCTCGCCACCGATGCCACCTGGCACGACGGCAGTCCGGTGACGGCGCAGGACGTCGTCTACACCTTCGACCGCCTGCGCGACCCGGCCGCCAAGCTCCCCACCAGCGACCTCTACGCCGACATCGCCAGCGTCACCGCCAGCGGCCCCCACCAGGTGACCTTCACGCTCAAGAAGACCAACCCGTTCTTCCTCTACGACCTCAGCGACAACCACGCCGTCATCGTCAAGAACGGCACCACCGACTTCACCGCGTTCGACGGCAGCGGCCCCTTCGTGGTGCAGAGCTACCATCCCGACGACCGCATGGAGCTGACGGCCAACCCGCACTACTTCATGCCCGGCAAGCCGGGGGTGGCCAAGCTCGAGCTGATCTTCTTCAGCGACCCGGCGGCCGAGGTTTCGGCGTTGCGTGGGGGCCAGATCGATCTGGCCACGCGCCTCCCGACGCCGCTGTACCAGTCGCTCGCCAACGTCAAGGGCATCGCCCGCCTCGACGTTCCCACCAACGGCTTCAACGTCATCCGCTTGCGCAGCGACCGCGCGCCCGGCAACGACCCGCGCGTGGTGGAGGCGCTGAAGCTGGCGGTGGACCGCCAGGCCATCACCGACGCCGTGACCCAGGGGCTCGGTGCGGTCGGCAACGACACCCCCATCGGCCCGCTGTACAAGGCGTACTACGACCCCAACGCCCAGCCCCCGCAGACCGACGCCGCCAAGGCGCGGGAGTTGCTCAAGGAGGCGGGCTACCCCGACGGCTTGAAGCTCGACCTGCACACCCCCAACACCGGGGATCGCCCCGACCTCGCGGTGGTGCTCAAGCAGCAGCTCGCCAAGGCGGGCTTCGACATCAACGTCATCGTCGAGCCCGAGAGCGTCTACTACGGCGACAACAAGTGGCTCGACGTCGATTTCGGGATCACCGGCTGGGGCTCGCGGCCGTACCCGCAGTTCTACCTCAACGTGATGCTCGCCTGTAACGCCAAGTGGAACGAGAGCCACTACTGCAACCCGGCCTTCGACGCCCTGGTGGAGGACGCCGGCACCACGCTCGATGCCGCCAAGCGGGTCGCGGACTACCACGAGATCCAGGCGATGCTGGCCAGCACCGGCCCCATCGTGATCCCCTACTTCTTCCCGCAGCTCGGCGCCATCCGCGACGGCTTCAGCGGCTACCAGCTCAAGGCCTTCGCCGGTCGCAGCGACCTGGCGGCGGTCCACGCTCCCTGACGAGGGATCCGTGCGGGCGCGCTCGGCCACGCGCCGGGATGCGCCCGCACGGGACGTCCATGATCACGATCCACACTCAGACGATGGTCCTGTCGCGGCGTGGCTAGGCCGGCCGCCGCTGCCGGCATCGTCCGGCGGCGTTCGGGGGCCTGGCGCAGGCTGCTGAGGGGGCTCTACGCCCGACCGTCGTCGGCGCTGGGCGCCACGCTCGCCGCCGCCTTCCTGCTGCTGGCGCTGCTGGGGCCGTGGGTCACGCCCTACGGGCCGCTCGATCAGGACTTCGCGGCCCGCAGCCAGCCCCCCTCGCCGGCCCACCCCTTCGGCACCGACCACCTCGGCCGCGACGTCTTGAGCCGCGTCGTCGCCGGCGACCGCGACATCTTCCTGCTGGCCGGCAGCGGCACCCTGGTCGCCGTGCTGGTGGGGACGCTGGTGGGACTGGCGGCCTCCTACCGCGGCGGCTGGGTCGAAGAGGTCACCTATCGCGTCTTCGACAGCCTGCTGGCCATCCCCGCGCTGCTGCTCGCGCTGTTGCTGCTGGGCTCCCTCGGCCCCTCGCGCGTCAGCGTGTTGGCCGTGATCGCGGTCGCCTACACCCCCATCGTGGCGCGCGTCGTGCGCAGCGTGGTGCTCGACACCAAGACCAAGGAGTACGTGCTGGCCGCCCGCATGCAGGGGGAGAGCACCGCCTTCGTCCTCGGCCGTGAGGTCCTGCCCAGCGTGCTGCCCGCCCTCGCCGTCGAATCGGCGCTGCGCTTCTCCTACGCCATCTTCCTGGTGGCATCGCTCGGCTTCCTGGGGGTCGGCGTGCAGCCCCCCAACCCCGATTGGGGGCTGATGGTCAGCGAAGCGCGCGACTACGTCTACCTCACGCCCTGGACCCTCACCTTCCCGGCGCTGGCGATCTCGCTGCTGGTGATCGCCGTGAACCTCCTGGCCGACGGCCTCAAGCGCGTGCTGCAGGTAGGGGACACGCCGTGAGCGAGGCCGTGGTGCGCCTCGAGGGCGTCAGCGTCGGCTACCGACGCGGGCGCGGCTGGGTGCGCGCGGTACGCGACGTGGACCTGACCTTGGAGCGGGGGGTCACCTACGGGCTGGTGGGCGAGAGCGGCAGCGGCAAGACCACGCTGGCGCACGCCGTGCTCCAGTCCCTGCCGGCGCACGGGCGGTTGCTCGGCGGGCGCATCCTGTTCCGCGGCCGTGACCTCGCCACGCTGGGGCCGGAGGCCCGCCGACGTGAGTTCCATCGACGCGTCGCGCTGGTCCCCCAGGACCCGCTCCCCTCGCTCAACCCCGCGCACCGCGTGGGGCGTCAGGTCGAGGAGGCCCTGGACCCCAGCGGACGCAGCACGCCGGAGCTGCGCGGTCGCGCCCACGCCCTGCTGGAGGCGGTGGGTCTGGCCGACCCGGAGCGCGTGGCGGGCGCCTACCCGCACCAGCTCTCGGGCGGCATGCAGCAACGCATCCTCATCGCTATGGCGCTGGCCGGCGAGCCCGACCTGCTGGTCCTCGACGAGCCCACCACCAACCTCGACGTCACCACCGAGGCCACCATCCTCGACCTGGTGCGCAGGCTCGTCCACGACTCCGGCACGGCCGTGCTCTACGTCTCGCACAGCCTGGGCGTGGTCGCCGAGCTGTGCGACCGCGTGGCCGTGCTCTACGCCGGCGAGATGGTCGAGGACGCTCCCGCGACCCGGTTGTTCACGCAGCCGCGCCACCCCTACACGCAGGGCCTGCTCGACAGCGTGCCCCGGCTCGGGTCGACCCGGCACGAGGTCACGTTGCGGCCCATCCCCGGCCGCATCCCGCCCGCCACCGACCTCCCCGCCGGCTGCGTCTTCGCGCCACGCTGTCCCCTCGCCGTCGACGACTGTCGGGAGGCCACGCCAGCGCTGGAGGCGACGCCGGAGGGGCGCGTGCGCTGTTGGCGCTGGCCTGAGGTCGAGGCCGGCCAGGCCGATCCCCACCAGCCCGCGCCGGCCGGCCGGCTCCACGCGCCCGCGGAGGACGCCGAGGCGGTGCTCGAGGTCGAGCACCTGGCGAAGCGCTTCCCCCTCCGCCGCTCGCTCGTCGAGCTGCTTCGCGGCGCCCCGCGACGCGCCGTGCGGGCGGTCGAGGACGTCAGCCTCAGCGTCCGTCGCGGGCACACCCTGGGGCTCGTGGGGGAGTCGGGGAGCGGCAAGAGCACCACGGCCCGCAGCGTGCTCGGGCTCGAGGCCGCCTCCGCCGGGACCGTACGGCTGCTCGGCGACGAGCTGCCGCGCAGGCTAGAGCGACGCCCGGCGAGCGCCATCCGGCGCCTGCAGATGGTGTTCCAGAGCTCCGACGAGGCGCTCAACCCCTACCGCAGCGTGGGTTCGACCCTGGGCCGCCCGCTGCGCCGCATGGCGGGGGTCCCGCGCGAGGAGGCGGCCGAGCGGGTGGCCCGTCTGCTGGAGTCGGTGCAGCTCCCACGGAGCTACGCGGAGAAGCGCCCGGCGCAGCTCTCCGGCGGGGAGAAGCAGCGCGTGGCCATCGCCCGGGCGTTCGCGGCCGAACCCGAGGTGCTGGTGTTCGACGAGTCGGTGTCGGGGCTGGACGTGTCGGTCCAGGCGGCCATCCTGAACCTGCTGGGCGAGCTCCAGCAGGTTCGCGGAAGCGGCTACCTGTTCATCTCCCACGATCTCGCGGTGGTGGGGTTCCTGGCCGACCAGGTCGCCGTCGTCTACCTCGGCCGGGTGGTGGAGACGGGGCCGGCCCGGAGCGTGCTGAGCCCGCCGTACCACCCCTACAGCGAGGCGCTGCTCTCGGCGGTGCCGCTGCTGGCCCCGGGCGTCGAGCGGGCGCGCGTGCGCCTGGAGGGCGACGTACCCAGCCCCGTCGACGTGCCGGGCGGCTGCCCCTTCCACACCCGCTGCCCGCGGCTCGTGGGTCCCCAGTGCCGGGAGCAGGCCCCGCCGTGGCGGCACGGCCCCGACGGCCACGCCATCGCCTGCCACATCCCCCTCGAGGAGCTGGCGTCGGTCCAGACGGCGCTCTTCGGCGACGGCGGGGCCCCGGCGGTGCCCGGCGCGACCTCGGAGGGCGGCGATGGCTAGGTTCCTGCTCCGGCGTGCCGGGTTCCTGCTGCTCACCCTGGTCTTCACGTCGCTGCTCATCTTCCTGATCACCCAGGCGCTCCCCGGCGACGTGGCGCGCATCCTCCTGGGGCGTGAGGCCAGCGCCCAGGCGCTGGCGCAGCTGCGGGCACAGCTCGGCCTCGACCGGCCGCTGCCGATCCAGTACCTGACGTGGCTCGGGGACTTCGTCCGTGGGGACTGGGGGACGTCGTTCAGCACCGGACAACCGGTCCGCGAGCTGGTGCTCTCCCGCCTCGGCAACTCGCTGCAGCTCGCCGGCCTGACCCTGCTCATCGCCGTCCCCACCGCGGTGGGGCTGGGCGTGCTGGCGGCCCTCTACGAGGAGAGTTGGATCGACACCGTCATCAGCCTCGCGAGCCTGTCGGTGGTGGGGCTGCCCGAGTTCATCACCGGGCTGGTGCTGATCCAGGTGTTCAGCTTCCGGCTGGGCTGGCTGCCGGCCAACTCGTCGATCGCTCCCGGCACGGGCCTCGTCGCCGCCCTGCCCTACCTGGTGCTCCCAGCGCTCACCGCGACGCTGGTGCTCCTGGCCTACGTCGCCCGGCTGACGCGGGCCAGCGTGCTGGTGGAGCTGGGACGTCCGTACGTGCGCACGGCCGTCCTCAAGGGCGTGCCGTGGCGTCGGGTGGTGATCGCCCACGTGCTGCGCAACGCCCTGCTCCCCACCATCACCGTCATCGCCATCAGCTTCGGCTGGCTCATCAGCGGCCTCATCGTCGTGGAGAACGTCTTCAACTACCCGGGATTGGGCCGCCTGCTCACCTTCGCCATCGCACGCCGCGACATCCCGCTGCTGCAGGCGGTGGCGCTGGTGGCGGTGCTGGGGTTCGCTCTCGCCAACCTGGTGGCGGATATCTTATACGCCGTCTTCAACCCCCGCATTACCCTTCGGTGAAGGGTGCTTCGAGCGCCCAGGAGGTGGAGCGTGCGACCTTCCCGCTGGATCCTGCTGCTGATCCTCCCCGTCCTGGTCACGGCCTGTGCGCCAGGGGCGCGGCCGCTGGTGTCGGCCCCCACCTTCACGGTGCTGGCGGACGGTACCGGGCTCAGGTACGTCGACCCGCCCGGGATCGGTTCCGGCGTGGCCGTCTTCGACGTGCACCTCAGGGCCGACAACCCCAACCCCGTGGGGCTGGAGTTGGCCGCGCTCGACGGGGATTTCTACCTCGGCGGCGTACGGGCGGCGGCGACGTCGTTCCGTGGCGGCGTCGACCTCCCCGCGCGCGGCTCCGCTGACCTGACCCTGGCGGTGCGCATCCCGCTGGCGCAGGTGCCCCGGCTGGTGGGCACGCTGGCGCAGATCGTCGGCGGAGCCAGCACCGGCTACCGCGTGGACGCCAGCGTCGGCGTCGACGTTCTGGGCACGGTGGAGCGCTTCCCGACGACGACGTTGGCGCAGGGCACGGTGACCTGGTCGCCGGGGTGGTTCGCTCCGGAGATCCGACTGGCCTCGCAAGGGGCGAGCCTCCGTATCGAGTCGCTGACGCGCGCGGTCCTGCAGGTCCCGGTGACGTGGCACAACCCGGCCCGGCTCGGGTACGTGGTCCAGACGCCGACGGTGCAGTTGGCGCTGGGCGGCACGACGGTGGCGACCGCCAGCCTGGGGCAGGTGACGGCGCCGGCAGGGGAGACCGTGCCGGTCACGCTGAGCTTCAGCTTCAACCCCCTGACGGCGGGGCCCGCCCTCGCCACGCAGGTGCAGGCCGCCGCGGCCGGCGCCGCGGAGCTGACCTTCCGCGTGATGGGGGCCCTCGACCTGGAGGTCCCGGGCATCACCACGCACCGCTTCGACGTGGCGGAGCTGGTCCAGGGCGCCGTGCGCTGAGCTGGGGTCCCCTCGTCGCCCGAGCGCGTGGGGAGGTTACTCGGGCTTGAGATGGACGCGACCGGCGAGACGCGCCAACGCCGGGGGCATCCACCAGTTCCAGCGCCCGGCCAGGGTCATGACCGCCGGGACCAGCGCCACGCGCACCAGGGTGGCGTCGATCAGCACCGCGATCGACAGGCCCAGCCCGAGGGTGCGGACGAGCACCACGTGGCTGAACAGGAAAAGCGCGAAGACCGTGATCATCACCGCCGCGGCGCTGGTGATGACGCCTCCGGTGGCGGAGAGCGCGGTGGCGACGGCCTCGCGGTCGTTGGCGCCGCGCTCGTGCATCTCCAGCATGCGCGCCACCAGGAACACCTCGTAGTCCATGCTCAGGCCGAAGACGATGGCGAAGATGAACAGCGGCGCACTGGTGTCGATGTAGCCGAGCACCGGACCGCCGCCGAACAGGTGGGTCAGCACGCCCTCCTGGAACACCAGCGTGATCACGCCGTAGGCGGCCGCCACCGTGAGGGTGTTCAGGACGATGGCCTTGAGCGGGATCAGGATCGACCGGAAGGCCAGCCCCAGCAGCACCACGGTGGCGAGGTAGACCAGGGCCACCGCCCAGGGGAAGCTGCGGTAGAGCACGTCGGCCCACTCCGCCTCCTGGACGTACCCGCCGCCGACCGTGATCGACAGCCCCAGGCCCGCGGCCGTGGCCTGGATGTCACGGAGCAGCGTCGTCCCCTCCCCGGGGGTGAGGGTGCCCTTGGGGTACACGCGCACCAGCGCGTAGCGCCCGGAGGTGCTGATGGTGGCGCGCGCCAGCGGCGCCACCTCGCTCTTCATGGCGATCGCCGGCGAGGCGTAGTACTGGTACAGGAACAACCGGGGGACGCTGCTGACGGCCATCGGACTGGTGATGCCCTCGACGCGCGGCAGCGCCGAGAGCTGGCGGTCGAACTCCGAGATCTTGCGGACGTTGGTCGGACGGTAGAAGCCCGGGTCGCCGAAGTCGACGAGCACGTCGAAGGAGTTGAGCAACCCCTCCAGGCCGAGCTGCTCGAGCGAGGTGACGGTGCGGTTGGCCTCGGTGGCCTTCGACAGCCCCCGCGGACCCGGGTCCTTCACCTGCATCCCCAGCGCCGGGAGCCCGGCCGCCACCAGGATGACCGTGCCGACCGCCGTCCACGCCACCGGGTGGCGCATGATCTCGTTGGCGCGTGCGCGCCAGAAGCTGCGGCTCCGCAGGCCGGGCTCGCGCCGGGTGACCTTGAGCCAGTTCACGCGATGGCCCAGCAGCGCCAGCGCGGCGGGGAGGGCGGTCACCGACACCGAGACGCTGATGAGCAGCACGATGATGGTGCCCACGCCGATGGAGCGGATGAAGGCGAGCGGCGGGACCAGTAGGCCCGTCAACGCCATCACCACCGTCAGGCCGCTGAAGGCCACGGCTTTGCCGGCGGTCAGGGCGGTGCGTTCGGCTGCCTCACGCGGGTCGAAGGTGTGCCGCAACTCCTCACGGAAGCGGTTCACCATCAGCAGCGCGTAGTCGATGCCGGTGGCCAGACCCAGCATGGTGACGACCGTCTGCGTGAAGACGGCGAACTCGACGACCTGGCCCATGGCGTAGAGCGCGGCCAGCGACACCGTGATCGACGCCAAGGCCACCAGCAGCGGCAGGGCGGAGGCGATGACCGCCCCGAAGGCGATGATCAGGATCAGCAGCGAGATCGGCAGGCCGAAGATCTCGGCGTTGTGGGCGTCGCGCTGGCTCACCTTCTCCAGCTCCTGGACGGTGGCCGGGCCGCCCGCCAGGGTGAAGCGCAGGGCGGGCTCGCCCTTGAGGGCGTCGCGCACCCTGGTGGTGATGGCCTTGGCCTTGCCCAGGTCCGGCGCCGCCATGCTCACCAACGCCACCGTGAAGCTGCGGTCGGGTGCCACCAGGTCGAGGCCGGTGACGGTGGTGTGGTCGCGCACCGCCGTCACCCCCGGGATCGCACGGATGCGGTCGAGCACGCGCGTGAACGCCTGGTCGAAGGCGGGCTCGCCCACCCGGGTGTCGACCCCGTGGGCTACCAGCACCACGTTGTAGTCGTCGGGGAGCGCGAACTGGCTGCGCAGGAGGTCTCGCACCTGCTTGGCCACGCTGTGCGGAGCCGTGCCGGGTTGCGCGGTGAGGACGTCGCCCACGCGGGCGGCGAAGGGCAGCGAGATGCCGGCCAGCAGCAGCCAGGCCGCCAGCACCCAGCGCGGGTAGCGTCCGATGATGCGTGCGATGCGCGTCAACATGCTCTCTGCCGGGGCCGCCGCCCGCTCACACTCCCACGAAGCGCTCGATGACGGCGCGCGCGTCGTCGCTGCCGGTGACGGTTTCGCCCGAGACGCCACCGTCGCGCAGGAACACGATCCGGTCGGCGTGCAGAGCGGCGTTGGGATCGTGCGTGACCATCACGACCGTCCAGCCCGCGTCGTCGACGCCACGGCGCAGCAGCTCGAGGACCTCGGCGCCGGTGCGGGTGTCGAGGTTGCCGGTGGGCTCGTCGGCCAGCACCACCACGGGGTCGTTGATGAGCGCCCGCGCCAGGGCCACGCGCTGACGCTGCCCGCCCGACAGCTGGCGCGGGCGGTGGCCGAGACGATCGCCGATGGCGAGCTGATCGGCCAGGTGCGCCAGGCGTTCGGAGGCGGCCGCACCCTGGCCGGAGATCTCGGCGGGGAGCAACACGTTCTCGCGCGCCGACAGGTTGGGGATGAGCTCGAAGCTCTGGAACAGGAAGCCCAGCTTGGTGCGGCGCAACGCCGTCAGGGCGTCGTCGTCGAGGTCGGCCGTGCCCTCGCCGGCGATCTCGACCGTCCCCCCGTCGGGGAGGTCGAGGAGCCCGAGCAGATGGAGCAACGTGCTCTTGCCGCTGCCGCTGGGTCCCATGAAGGCCACGAACTCGCCGTGGCGCACGGTCAGATCGACGTCGCGCAGCGCCTCGATGGTCTGGTCGCCCATCCGGTAGCGCTTGCACAGGCCCTGGGCTCGCAGTGCGGGTACGTCGTTCGTCGCCATCGTCACTCCACGGACCCCAACGCACGCGTCGGAGAGAGTTGCGCTGCCCTGCGTGCCGGCAGCAGGGAAGCCAGCAGGCCCACCAGCGGGGAGGCCGCCAGCGAGACCCCCACCAGCGTCCAGTCGACCACGGGGGTCAGCACGAAGCCGGTGAGCGCGCTCGCTCCGGCGGTCACCACCCTGCCCAGCAGCAGCCCGAAGGCGATGCCGAGGGCGGCGCCCACCAAAGTCACCACGATACCTTCTGCGGCGATGAGACGGCGCACACCGGCGCGCGTCAAGCCGACCGTGCGCAGCACCGCGATCTCGTGGCTGCGGCTGTGGAGGTTCATCCCCAGGGTGTTGGCCACGCCGAGGGCCGCCACCAGCACGGCGATCAGGAGCAGGGTGTTGGTGGTCTGGAAGGAGCGCTGGGTCAGCTCGAGGATGTAGCGCCGGTAGTCGGCGTTGAGGGTCGCGTCGAGATGGAGCTCGGGGAAGGCGCTCAGCAGCTCCTGCCGGACCTTGTGCGGGTCGGCCCCGGGGCGGTCGGCGATGACGTAGAGGTCGGGCGAGCCGCCGCCGAACAGGCCCATGTCGTGGATGCTGCCGACGACGGTCTCGCCGCCGCCGGTGAAGTCCACGACCACGCCGGCGACCGGGAAGTCGTGGAAGCCGTCGACGGTGCGCAGACGGATGGTGTCGCCCTTGTGGATGCCGTAGCGGTCGCGCATGGTGTTGGCCACCAGCACCTCGCCCCCCGTGGCCAGCGCACGGTAGCCCTCCTCGTTGTTGCCCTGCCCCTGGATGTACTGGAAGCGCCCGAAACCCCCCTGGGGGTCGAAGCGCTGGGGATCGACGAGGATCAAGGCGATCGAGCGGCCGCGCCCTCCGGTGGCGGGCTCGAAGCGCACCACCCGGATGCCCACGCCGCTCGCCACCGCGACGCCGGGCAAGGCCTGTGCCTTGGCCTCGAAGTCGGCCGGGAAGCTCACCGGCGAGGTGACGAAGATGTCGCCGACGACGGTGGTGTCGACCCACGATCCGATGGCGTGGTTGATGCCGGCGACCAACGAGCCGACGCCGATGATGAGGCCGGTCCCGACGGCCACCGTTCCGATGGCGACGCCGTTGCGGGGGGCGTTGCGGAGCGCGAAGCTGGCGCCGAGGCGGCCGGCGGCCCCGTAGACGCGCACCAGCAGCGGTCGGAACAGCCCCAAGGCGGGCCTCAGCAGGCTGGGCGTGGCCAGCGTCACCCCCACGAAGAACAGCGCCATCGCCACGCCGCTGGCGGCCAACGCCAGGTAGCCCGACCACGGCAACGCCCCCATCACCACGCCGAGCACCAGGACCAGCCATCCCAGCCTCACCCTCCGCGGGGGCGCGGTCTCCTCGGCCTCGCGACTGGCGGCGATCGGAGGGGTGCGCGAGGCGCTGCGCGCCGGCAGCACGCCCGCCGCGAGCGACACCGCGACCCCTACTCCCGACGCGATCAGCACGCTACGGACCGGGATCACCAAGGTACGGAAGTCGAACCCCAGGCTGACGGCGTTCATGCGCGTGATGAGGTAGGCGAGGCCCACCCCCAGCAACAGGCCGACGATCACCCCCGAGAAGCTCAGCAGCGCCGCCTCCTGGAGCGCCAGGCGCTGGACGTCGCCACGGGTCATGCAGATGGTTCGCAGCAAGGCGTACTCGCGCGTCCGTTCGACCACGGAGGCCATGAAGGTGTTGTAGGCCATGAAGCCGCCCAGCGCCAGCAACGTCACGGCCAGCACCGACAGCCCCGACTGCAGGGTGTCGACGATGCCCGAGGCGACGTTGCCCGACACCGCGGGGTAGGTGACGACCAGCCCGGCGTCGAGCGTCGCGAGGCGCTGCTCGAGGCGGGTGCGTACCGTCTCGACCGGGACCGCGGGGTCGACCACCACCTCGAGGTGCGAGGCGCGGCCCGGCAGGTGGAGGATCGTCCGCAGGTCCTGGATGGCGATGATGCCGACGCGACCGCCGTTGGTGCTGGCCAGGCCGAAACGGTCGTCGAGCAGCCCGGTGACGTGCAGCGGCACGTCGCCGAAGGCGGTGGCGAAGCGCACGGTGTCGCCGACCGCGATGCCCCGCTCGGTCGCGAAGCCCTGGGCGATGGCGACGCCATCCGAGCCCGCCCGAGGGAACGAGCCCTGGGCCAGTCGCGCCGGTAGGTCGGCGGGGACGTCGGTGGCGCGTCCGCTGAGCTGGAAGCCGGTGTCGACACCGGGGATGATCGAGCGCTTGAAGTCCTGGACGGTACGCACGGGCTCGGCTCGGGTGTTGAGCACGGGGTAGGCCGCCTGGACGCCGGGCGTCTGGCGGACGAGGGCGAGCGCAGGGCCGTCCTCGAAGACCGCGCGCCCCTCGGCGCCTGGGGTCACCAGCAGGTCGGCCTTGCCGGCGGCGGCCTGCAGTGCGGAGCGGACGTTGGCCTCGACGTTGTCGCCCACCGACAGGGTGGTCAGGACGGCGGCGATGCCGACGCCCACCCCCAGGACGGTGGCCAGACTGCGCCAGGGGTGGCGTAGGAGGTTGCGTACGGCGAGTCGGAAGACGGTGCCCACGGCCTCCAGTCTACCCACGGCCCCTGCCGCGACGGGTGCGCGTTCGCTCTCATGTTCGCAGGGGTACAATTCCGCGGGATGCGGATCGCCTACGTCACCGATGAGGCCTACCCGGGGTTCGGCGGCCAGGCCACGGCCACCGAGGCCCACGTGGCCGCCCTCGCGGCCCTAGGCAACGAGGTGCGCGTGGTGGTGGGGCGCCAGCGAGGGCAGACCGAGCCGCCGGCCGGCGTTCGGCTCCTCACCGTTCCCGTGGTGCCGCTGGGATCGCTGTCGCACATCGCGCTACCGCGCCGATCGGTGCTGGGCCCCGTCCTCGACTGGGCGGACATCGTGCACATCAACCTGCCGGGCCCGCTGGCGGCCGCCACCCTGCGGCTGGCGCGGCGCCGCGGCGTGCCGGTGGTGATGGGGCTGCACATCCAGGAACAGAACACCTCGATGCACCTGGGCCCCTTGCGGCCGCTGTTGGAGGCCGTGCTCAAGCGCTTCTACCGCGGCCTCTTCGGGGGGGCCGATTGCGTCGTCGCCCCCACGGCCTTCGCCGGTCGCCTGGCCCGCAGCTACCGGCCGCCGCGCATCGAAGTCGTCTCCAACGGCCTTCCGACCTTCGATCCCGGTCCCGGTTTCACCGTCGAGGTCGACGAGCTGCGGTCCGAGCTGCTGGGCGGCGAGGACGTGGTGCTGACCTACGTCGGCCGCTTGTACCCCGAGAAGCACCCGGAGGAACTCATCGGGCTGTTGGCGGGGGCGCGCCGGCGCGGGGTGCGGGCGGTCCTGGCCATCGCCGGACGTGGCCCGTTCGCCGATCGTCTGCCGGAGCTGGCGCGACGTGCCGGCGTCGCCGACCACGTGCGGCTCCTGGGGTTCGTGGACGAGCACCGGAAGCGCACGCTGCTCGAGGCCACCGACGTGTTCCTGATGCCGTCGGAAGCCGAGCTGCAGAGCATCGCGACGCTGGAGGCGATGAGCTGCGGTTGCGCCGTGCTCACCGCCGACTACCCCACGAGCGCCGTGCCGGAGCTGGTCGCCGGCTGCCGGGCGGGGGAGAGCTACCCCCATGGCGATCCCGAGCGCGGCGCCGAGGTGCTGGCCGCGATGCTGGCCGACGACGCGCGGTTGGCAGCGTACCGGCGTGCGGCCCGGGACTCGGCCTCCGCCTTCGAGCTGCCCGCCATCGGCCGCCGCCTGCAGGCGCTCTACGAGGAGCTGGTCGAGGCCGCTGCGCACACGGCGACGGCCCCCGCGTCGGCGGCGGCGCCGCGGTCGCGCGCGTCGACCTGATCGTCCTCCCAACGAGCCGTGCAGCGGCTGGGGACGCGCGTCAGTCGGCGCTCTGGATGCGGCGGGTCACGAGGTAGCCGCCCAGCAGCGGGCCGAGCAGGAAGATCGAGTAGAAGGTCACCAGGCGCCACAACAGCACCACGCCCGGCACCGCGTTGCCGCCGCCGCGCGCGATGAGCACGTAGGAGATCCCCAGCTCGAAGAAGCCGCTTCCGCCCGGGTGGGCACGAAGGTCGACATCACCGTGACCACCATCTGTGCCGCCTCGATGGCCGGCAGCGACACCTGCAGCCCCAGCCCGCGGGCCAGGAAGTACAGGATGCTGAAGAAGCTGATCCACGACGCCGCCGTCACCGCCTGCAGCGCCAGGTGGAAGCGGGCGGGCGCGTTGTTGAACAGCCGGTTCGCCTCCAGCATCGTCTCCACGAAGCGCAACCCGCGTCGGCGCCAACGCACCAGCACGCCGCGCAGCAGCCAGCGGGCGATGGGCTCGAGCCAGGCCAGCCGGAACTGCACCAGGTACGCCACCGCCGCCGACAGCACCACCGTCAGCCCGCCGAGCGCCAGCCAGCCCGGCGTGTGGGGGTAGAGACCCAGCGCGTACAGCAGCCCCAGCGAGATCGGCAGCCCCCAGGTATGGAACAGCGCGTCGGTCCCGAAGACGGCCACACCCACGGCCCAGGCCGTCCCCGGGGGCAACCTCTGCCCCTGCAGCGCAAGCGCCAGGGCGGGCGTGGAGCCGCTGCCGCCGGGCGTGACGGTGGCGCTGAACATCCCCAGGATGTGCGCGCGCAAGGCGTGGTGGAGCTGCAGGCGGTGCCCCAGACGGCCGCACAGCACCCGCAGCCGCAGCGCCGCCATCAGGAACGCGCCCAGCAAACCGCCGAGCGCCGCCAGCGCGTAGCGCAGCGGCAGCTCCCGGATGATCCCCAGGTCCTGGACCTTCCCGACGCGGAACACCACCCACGCCAGACCCAGCGTGCTCAGCAGCATCGACACGATCAGCGACCGGAGGACCGTGCGGTTCATCTCGCCTCCAGCAGCTCCGCCAGGTGGTCGGCGATGGCCAGCGTGCCCGGCTCGAAGTCGAGCGCCTCGATCGCCCCGCGCCAGGCCCGCAGGGGGGCTCGGTCGCGGGTCAGGGGCTCGAGCAGCGCCACCACCGCCGCCGGCGTGGGGACGTAGCCACCGATACCGTGCCGAGCGCAGAAGTCGAGGTTGCGCTTCTCGTTGGGCGCGACGTAGCTGGTGTGGAACACCGGCGTCCCCAACGCCAGCGCCTCCAGGGTGGAGGAGGCACCGGCCTTGGCCAGCACCACGTCGCTGGCGGCGATCCAATCGGCCATGGCGCGGGTGAACCCCTCGACCCGCAGGCGCGTGGCGCTGCTGGGGTGGGCGGCCGCGAGCTGCGTGAGGCGTTGGCGCAGGCCCTCGTTGCGGCCCGCGATGACGACGTACTGCAGGTCGAGGCCGGCCTCCAGCACGGCGCGCACGGTGCCCTCGACGTCGCCGCCGATGCCCTCGCCGCCGGGGGTGTGCAGCACGGTCAGGGCGTCTGGCTCGAGCCCCAGGCGGGCGCGGGCCGCCGTCTGTTCGCGCGCGTCGGCACCGGCGGCGTCGACGAAGGCCAGCCCCAGCGGGTAGCCGAACCTGCGCAGCCGCGACCTGGGCACCCCCTTGGCGGCCAGCAGCGCCGCCGCCTCCTCGCTGGCGACGATCATCTCGTCGACCTCGGGAACCGCCCACAGGGCGTGCCCGTCGAAGGGATCGGTGTCGAGCCCGATCAGCGGGACCTGCCACGCGCCCCGGCGCCGCGCCATGGCGGCCGCCTGGAGCGGCATGAAGTGGACGGCCAAGACCAGGTCGTAGCGGCCGCGGCGCACGAAGTCGGCCAGGTGACGGCTGAAGGCGCCGAGGAGGCGGCGTTGGCCCCACCGCGTCCAGGCCACCGGCAGCCCGCGGTCGATCAGGCCCTGCAGCCAGAACGTCACCCGCGGATGCGCCAGCATCCACCGCCACGACGCCTTGTGGCGGTCGTCGAGGCGCTCGTCGCCGGTGTGCCGCATGATGTCGAGCACGTCGACCTCGAAGCGTCCGGGGTAGCGGCGCTCGAGCGCGGCCTGGATCGCCAGCGAGGGGGCACGGTGCCCGCCGCCGGCCTCGATCATGGCGATGAGGAGGCGGGGCCGCGTGGGGGTGGGGTTCATGCTGGGCGCTCGGAGGTCGGTCGCGATCACACGTCCGGTAGCGTCTCGAACGTCTTCAGGGCCTGGGCGACGACCTGGTCCATGTTGTAGTAGCGGTAGGTGCCCAGGCGGCCGACGAAGGTGACGTGCTCGAGCTCGGCGGCCTTGGCGGCGTAGGCCTCGTAGAGCGCGCGGTTCTCCGGGCGGGGCACGGGGTAGTAGGGGTCGCCCTCGGCGCGCGGGTACTCGTAGACGAGCACCGACCGGTCGTGCTTCTGGCCCGTCAGGTGCTTCATCTCGGTGCGCCGGGTGTAGGCGTGGTCGTTGGGGTAGTTGATGGTCCCCGTCTCCTGCACCTGGGCTTCGTCGTGGGTCACGAACTCGAACTCCAGCGAGCGGTAGGGCAGGGGCCCGAGGCTGTGACCGAAGTACTCGTCGATCGGCCCGGTGTAGATCAGGTGCTTGTGGGGGACGAGCTCGGCCACCTCGCGGTAGTCCGTCTGCAGCATCACCTTGATGTTGGGGTGGGCCAGCATGCGCCGGAACATGGCGGTGTAGCCATGCAGCGGCATGGCCTGGTAGACGTCGGTGAAGTAGCGATCGTCGCGGTTGGTGCGGACCGGCACGCGGGCCGTGACGGTGGCGTCGAGCTCCTTGGGCTCGAGCCCCCACTGCTTGCGCGTGTAACCCCGGAAGAACTTCTCGAACAGCTCACGCCCGACGCGCGCCACCACCACGTCCTCGGAGGTCTCGATGCGCTCGCGCTTCTCGGCGCGGGCGGCGAAGAACGCCTCCAGCTCGTCGCTCGACAGGTCGAGGTTGTAGAGCGTGTTGACGGTGTCGAGGTTGATGGGGATGGGCACCAGTCGGCCGTCGACGAGGGCGCGGACGCGGTGCTGGTAGGGGCGCCAGGCGGTGAACTGCGAGAGGTAGTCGAACACCGAGCGTGCGTTGGTGTGGAAGATGTGGGGTCCGTAGCGGTGCACCAGCACGCCGTTGTCGTCGTACTCGTCGTAGGCGTTGCCGGCGATGTGGTCGCGGCGCTCCACCAGCAGGACCCTTCGGTTGCGCTGGCTGGCGAGCCGCTCGGCGAGGACGGCGCCGGCGAAGCCCGCACCGACGATGAGGTAGTCGAAGCCGTCGGCCATATCGCGCCATCCTACCACCGCCGCCCCCGTCGGCGCCCTGCGCCTCCGGGCCCCGGAGCCTTGCTGGGACGCGCTCGCGCGCGCGTCGGCTCAGGCGGGGGAGAGGGCCCCGACGGTACGCCGGAGGCCCTCGCGCCATGACACCGCGGGCTCGAAGCCGAGCTCCTCGACGGCGTGGCGGATGCTGAAGTGCACGTCGTGGGTCATCAGGCTGGCCCGGTAGCGCGTCATGGGCGGTTCGTTGCGGGGGAACAGCGCTCCCCAGGTGGCCTCCACGCCGCTCGCCAGCGCGCGCGTGGGGGTGCCGGGGAGGTGCAGCCTCGGCGGGCGCTCGCCCAACAGCCGCGCCAGCTCCCCGAGCACCTCGCGCCAGCTCGGCATGCCCTCGTCGGCGATGACGTAGACGCGATGCGCGGCCTCGGGACGCTCCAGCGCCAGGCGCACGCCCAGCGCCAGGTTCTCGGCGTAGGCGGTGTTGATGACGCGATCGCCGCGACCCACCAGCGGCAGCAGGCCCTGCTCGAGCGCGCGGGCCACCCGCCGGAAGTTGGGGTCGCGGGGACCGAACGGCCACAGCCCGGGCCGCACGATGACCGGCTCGATGTCCGGGGCCTCGAGCACCAGGTCCTCGGCCATGATCTTGGAGTGGGCGTAGGCGTCGCGCAGGTTGTCGCGCGGTACCGAGCGCGGATCGGCGTTGCGGAAGCCGCGGTAGCGGTGCACGGCCACGCTGGAGATGAACAGGAAGCGGCGGACGCCGGCGTCGGAGGCCGAGCGCAGGAGCTGCCGCGTGCCGACCACGTTGGTGCGGTAGAAGGCGTCCCACGGGCCCCAGTCGGCGACGCGGGCGGCGGCGTGCACCACGGCGTCGACGCCGTCGCACAGGCCCTCCAGGTCGCCTTCCTGGCTGAGGTCGGCGCGGCGCAGCTCGAGCCCCTCGGCCTCGGCCACGCCGGCGAGGTTGCCCAGCTCGCCCCAGGGCGTCACCAGGCCGCGGACGAGGTGCCCCGCCGCGAGCAGGTGTTCGCTGATGTGGCTCCCCAGGAAGCCGTGCGCGCCGGTAACGAGAACCTTCATGACGACCGCCGTCGCCAAGCGTACCAGGTCGCCGGAGCGGCGACCGATGCCTGCGCGCCGGTCGCCGCGGCCCCGCGCGCGCTCAGCCGTGCAGCAGCAGGCCCTGGTGGTAGAGGACGAACAGGTCGGTGGACAGCCCGATGACGAGGTGCACCAGGGTGGAGTACAGGACCGAGCGGCTGCGGGCGGCCAGGACCCCGAACAGCAGGCTGGCGGGCAACGCCGCCAGCAGCTCGGTCATCGGCTTGCCGAGGTGGATCAGGGTGGCCGCCATGGTCTGGACCCAGATGCCCTGGGCCGTGCCCCAGGCATCGCCGACCACCGTCTGCAGGAAGCCGCGGTAGAAGAACTCGAAGGCCACGTAGTACAGCCCGTAGATGGCGGCCCACGCCAGGATGGTGACGAGGCTGTGCCCCACCCAGGCGCCCGCCCACGGATAGGTGGCCTCGAGCCCCTTGTCGAAGCTGCCCAGGTACATCAGCGGCACGGCGATGACGGCGCCGCCGAGCGCCGCCGATAGCCCGAACCGGGCATCGCCGAGGCGCAGGCCGACGTGGCGCAGGTCGACCCCGACGACGGCGAGGAGTCCCGCCGGCGCCACCAGCAGGAACGCCAACGACCACGCCACGGTGGTCACGCCGGTCGTCAGGTTGTGGGGCTGGAAGCCCATCAGGGCGGGGCCCGGACTGGCGACGTACCAGAACCCGGCCTGCAGCAACAGCGCCGCCGTCAGCAGGAACCACAGCCGCGCGTGCTTGCGATCGAAGAGCTGCGCCAGGTCGGCGAAGACGATGCCGACCGAACGCAGCACGCTCACAGCGCCTTCTGGACCATGCGGTAGGTCTTGTACAGCTTCGCGCCCGCGGCCTCGATGCCGCGGTTCATGGCGTCGTTGTCCTCCAGCACCCAACTGCACTCGCCACCGGTGTAGCCGAGCTTCCGGCCGGCCCGCGCCGACTCGGCGATGAGCACGATCTCGAAGCCCTTGTGGCGGTACTCCGGCAGCACCCCGAGGATGGCCAGGCGCCCCTGGGTGATGATCTTCTTGCGGTTGAGCAGGTGGAAGATGCCGGTGGGGAAGAGGCGGCCGTTGCCGGTCCTGGCCAGCACCTGGTTGATGTCGGGGATGGTGATCGACAGCCCCACCGTCTCGCCCTTGTACTCCAGGAACAGCGCCAGCTCGGGCTCCAGGATCATCTTCAGGTCGTTGGCGAGGTAGTCGAACTCGGCGTCGGTGCCGCGGACCTGGCCCCAGTTCTCCTCCCAGGCGACGGTGTAGAGGTGCTTGAGCAGCCCGACCTCACGCTTGAAGTTCTTCATCTCGGCGGGACGCACCACGATGTCGTAGCGCTTGCGGACGCGATCGGCCATGCGCTCGAGCCGCTCGGTGGCGCCGTGTTCGATGTCGATGTGCCAGGCGTAGAGGTCCTTGATCTTGGCGTAGCCCGCGCCCTCGGCGAAGCCCAGGTACTGCGGGGGGTTCTGCGGCATCATGATGTACGGCTTGGTGTCGAAGGCGTCGATCTGGAAGCCGGCGCCGTCGTCCATGGTGGGGTTGGCGGGCCCGCGCACGGCGTTGCGGCCCAGCGCACGCGCCTCGGCCTCCACGGCTCCGAACAGGGCGCCCGCGACCTCCTCGTCCTCGGCCTCGAAGAAGCCGAAGAACACCAGGTTGTCACCGAACTGCTCGTTGTGGGCATCGTTGTCGACGCAGGCGATCCTGCCCACGACGCGTCCGTCGCGCTCGGCCAGGTAGGGCGTGATGCGGCCGTGCTCGAAGAAGGGGTTCTTCTTCGGGTTGAGCTTGTCGAACTCGCCCATCCTCAGGGGTGGAACGAAGGTCGGGTCGCCCCGGTACTTGTCGTAGACGTAATCGATGAAGCGGGTAAGATCGCGTTTCGTCGCGACCTTCTTGACCTCCACCATGCGGCTCACCCCTTGCTCTTGGGATTCAGATGACCCCGAGCGCGCGGCCCACCGTCTCGAAGGCGGAGAGCAACTGGTCGAGCTCGGCATCGGTGTGGTTGGCGTTGACGCTCGTCCGGATGATCGACTTGCCGGGCGGTACGCCCGGCGGCAAGGCCGGGGTGGTGAACACGGAAGCGTCCCAGAGGGCCTTCCAGAAGGCCAGGGCGCGCTCGTCCTCGCCGATCAGCACCGGCACGATGGGCGTCTCGGAGCCGAGGGTGTCGAAGCCGAGGTCGCGCATGCCGTTCTTGAAGCGCGCGACGTTGCGCCACAGCCGCTCGCGGTGTTCGCTCTCGCTTTCCATGATCTCCAGCGCCTGCAGGGCGGCGGCCATCTGCATGGCGGGCAGGGCGGCCGTGAAGATGAAGGGGCGGGCGTGGTGCTTGACGAACTCGACGACCTTGCGCTCGCCGGCCATGAAGCCGCCGACGCTGGCGAACGACTTCGAGAAGGTGCCGACGATGACGTCGACGTCGTCCTCGAGGCCGAAGTGCTCGCCGCTCCCGCGCCCGCTGGCGCCCAGCACGCCGGTGGCGTGGGCGTCGTCGACGATCAGCCGGGCCCCGTAGCGGCGCTTGAGCTCCACCAGCCCGGGAAGGTCGGCGATGTGCCCGCTCATCGAGAACACCCCGTCCGACACGATGATGCGCCCGCCGGGCTTGTCGGCATCGGCGGCCAGCAGGCGGTCGAGGTGCTCGAGGTCGTTGTGGTCGTACTTGCGCAGGGTCGCGAACGAGAGGCGCGCCGCGTCGTAGAGCGAGGCGTGGTTCTCGCGGTCGTAGTAGAGGATGTCGTGGCGACCCGCCAGCGCGCTCACCACCGACAGGCAGCCGAGGTAGCCGGCGCTGAACGTCAGCGCCGATTCCTTGTTCAGGAAGCCGGCCAGGCGCGTCTCCAGCGTCTCGTGCAGCGTCAGGGTGCCGGTGAGGAAGCGCGACCCGGTGCAACTGGTACCGAAGTCGTCGAGGGCGGCGCGCGCGGCAGCCTTGAGGCGAGGGTCCTGGGTCAGCCCGAGGTAGTCGTTGGAACCGGTGATGACCATGTCGCGCCCGTTGGCGCGGACGGTCCCGCCGAACTGAGCGGCGATCGGTTTGAAGTAGGGGTGAACGCCCGCCGCCTCGGCCTCTTCGGCTCGGCTGAACGTCAGGGCCTTCGCGAAGGCGTCCCGGGAGCGGGCCGAGCGCAGCTCGGTCTCGTCCTCGACCGCCGGGGCGCGGCGGGTGTCAACGGCGTCTGACAAGACTTCCTCCCACACGGCTGTGAGCCAATTGCGACACTATAGCACGCACCCCCGAGAGCGTCCCTCGGGGGGTCGAGCACGGTCCACCCTACGCAATGGCGCCGTCGGCGCGCAAGCCGAGGGGGCTCCCGGCCGCCGTCGGAGGGCGGTGGCGCGGCGGCCTCGGCCGGGGCCGCCCGAGGCCCGGCAGATGTGAGCCAGTCCTCCGCGCGCACCGTCCGGAACGCGTTATACTCGCGTCGTGGCCGTCACAGCCGACGTGCAGTGCCTGCTTGGAGTGCCCCGATGAACTCATTGAACCTGACCTCCCCCGGCGCTCTGACGCGTCCCGCCGATGCCTCGGACGCCGCCATCGTCCACCGCCTCTACACCAAGACGCCCGGATACTTCGACGTGATCTCCATCCCGGTGCCCACGTTGGCCGAGGTCCGGACCGACCTCGAGACCGCGGCGCGCGACGCCCGCCGCCACATCGAGCTGGTGCTGCTTCCCCCGCGCCAGCAGGCCCCCCGCGACGAGGCCCTGACCGACCCGGTCAGCGGCCGTCAGGTGGTCGGCTACCTCGACTACAAGCTCGACTACCCCGAGACCGGCGACGCCACCGTCAACCTGCTGCTGGTGGGCGGCGACGTCCAGGGGCGGGGCATCGGCGGCCGCTGCGTGCGCGACCTGGAGGAGCGGCTGCGCGGTCGCAGCCAGCGCATCCTGGCGAGCATCTACGGGCGCAACCCCCGCGCGCGCCGCTTCTGGGAGCGCCTCGGCTACGCCTTCGCCATCGACGCCAAGCCCGTTCTCGACTGGTACGCCAAGAAGCTGAGCTGAGCCGGAGCGGGCCGCGGCGCCGGCTACGGCCTGCGGCCTCGCCGGGATCGCGTAGGGGCCGGGTCCGCCGCGCGGGTCCCTACGGCGGTGTATCCTTTCCGCCATGAAACATGTCGTCAGCGTCTCGCTCGGTTCCGCCGCTCGCGATACCGACCAGGTGGTGAACATCCTCGGCGAGGAGATCCACATCGAGCGCCGCGGTACGCAGGGGGACATGGAGGCGGCGCGCAGCTCGATCGCCGAGCTCGACGGCAAGGTCGACGCCATCGGACTGGGCGGCATCGACCTGTTCCTGCAGGTCGGTGGCCGGCGCTACGCCTTCCGCGACTCCCGCCGCCTCGCGGCGGCGGCGCGCCGCACGCCGGTGGTGTGCGGCGCCGGCCTGAAGAACAGCCTCGAGCGGGCGATGGTCCGCTCGCTGAGCGAAGCCACGCCCTGGGCGGGCCGCCGGGTGCTGATGGTGTCGGCGCTGGACCGCTTCGGGATGGCCGAGGAGCTGGTCGCGCAGGGGGCCGAGGTGCTGTTCGGCGACTTCATCTTCTCGCTGGGTCTGCCGATCCCGCTGTACCGGCTCGGCACCCTCCACGCCCTTGCCACGGTGCTGCTGCCGATCTTCGTGCAGCTCCCCTTCCGCTGGCTCTACCCGGTCGGCTCGAGCCAGGAGAAGGACACCACCACCGAGCGCTTCGAGCGCTACTACCGCTGGGCCGACGTCATCGCCGGCGACTGGCACTACATCCGCCGCTACGCCCCCGCCGACATGACCGGCAAGACGGTGCTCACCAACACCACCACCGCGGCCGACGTCGAGTTCCTGCGCGGTCGCGGCGTCCGCCGCCTCATCACCACCACGCCCCGCTTCGACGGGCGGAGCGTCGGGACCAACCTGCTGGAGGCAGCGTTCGTGGCCATCGACGGCGCCGCCGGCGAGCTCGACGCCGCGCGCTACCAGCAGATGATCGAGCAGGCCGGACTGGCGCCGTCGATCGTCGACCTGGGGGACTAGCCGGACCCCGCCGCAGCTCCCCCTCGCGGCCTCGGGGGCGGCGGCGATCAGGTGCTACACTGTGCTGCGTCTTGAACTTCCGCGAGCGCGTGCCGTCGCTTGGACTGCGGTGCGCGCCGTGATACGTCGGAGGCTAGTGCATGATCAGTGTGACGGAGCTGCGAAACGGAACGAAGGTCGAGATGGACGGCGGCCTGTGGGAGTGCCTGGACTACCAGCACCAGAAGATCGGGCGCGGGGGGGCCAAGGTCGTCGGCAAGTTCCGCAGCTTGGAGACGGGCTCGATCGTGGAGCGCACGTTCAACGCCACCGAGAAGCTGCAGGACATCTTCATCGACTATCGCCAGATGCAGTTCCTGTACGCCGACGGCGACCAGTTCACCTTCATGGACCTGGAGACCTTCGAGCAGCCGCTGCTGACGCGCGACCAGATCGGTGAGACCGCACGCTTCCTGAAGCCCAACCTGGAGGTGACCGTGGACTACTACCAGGGCCGACCCCTCAAGGTGACGTTGCCGAACGTGGTCGAGCTGGAGATCATCCAGACCGACCCCGGCGTGCGTGGCGACACCGTCTCGGGAGGCACCAAGCCGGCACAGCTCGAGTCGGGAGCGACGGTCAACGTGCCGTTGTTCATCGAGCAGGGCGAGGTCATCCGCGTCGACACCCGCAGCGGTGAGTACCTGGGGCGTGCGTGATGGACGTCAAGGACATCAAGCGCCTGCTCGACGCCCTCGCCGCGTCCGAGGTCCGCGAGTTCAGCTACGAGACCGAGGAGTACAAGCTCAACGTGAAGCGCGGGCCCGAGCCGGCCGCGGCGCCGACGGTGGTGACGACGGTGCCGCAGCCGGCGGCGCAGCCCGCGACGCAGGCCGCCCCGGCCGCTGTGGCCCCGGCGGCGCCCGCCACGGACGCGCCCTCCGAGCCGGAGACGCCGTCGCACTGGGTCGAGGTCACGGCACCGATCGTGGGCACCTACTACGCCGCCCCGGCGCCCGATTCGCCCGCCTACGTCAAGGTCGGGGACCGGGTCGAGGCCGGCGCCGTGCTGTGCATCATCGAGGCGATGAAGCTCATGAACGAGATCGAGGCCGAGACGTCCGGGGTCGTGCGCGAGGTCCTGGTCCACAACGAGGACCCGGTCGAGTACGGTCAGGTCCTGTTCCGTATCGAGCCGGCCTGAGGCCGGGGTAGGCGGCGACGTGTTCCGCAAGATCCTGATCGCCAATCGCGGGGAGATCGCCCTGCGCGTGCTGCGCGCAGCGCGTGAGCTGGGTATCCAGACGGTGGTGGTGTACTCGCAGGCCGACGAGACCTCGCTCCCGGTGCTGCTCGCCGACGAGGCGATCTGCATCGGTCCGGCGCCCGCAGGCGCGAGCTACCTGAACGTGCGCAACCTGCTGTCGGCGGCGCTCGTCACCGGGGCCGAAGCGATCCACCCCGGCTACGGCTTCCTGGCCGAGAACGCCGAGTTCGCCGAGAAGTGCGAGGAGCACAACCTGGTGTTCATCGGCCCCCGAGCGGAGAACATCCAGCGCATCGGCGACAAGGCCGCGGCCCGCAGGCTCGCCGAGGAGGCGGGTGTGCCCATCACGCCGGGCTCCGAGCCGCTCAAGGACCTCGATGCCGCACGCACCTTCGTCGAGCGCATCGGGTTCCCCCTCATCCTGAAGGCCTCGGCGGGCGGCGGTGGGCGCGGCATGCGCGTGGTGCACAGCTTCCCCGACCTCGAGCGGCAGTTCGTCAACGCCCAGGAGGAGGCCCGCGCGGCCTTCGGCAACCCCGAGCTCTACATGGAGAAGTACCTGGAGGAGCCCAAGCACATCGAGGTGCAGGTGTTCGGGGACGGCCAGGGGAACGTCATCCACTTCTTCGAGCGCGACTGCTCGATCCAGCGCCGCTACCAGAAGGTGCTGGAGGAGGCGCCCAGCCTGGTGGACGAGGACCTCCGGGATCGCATCACCGAGGCCGCGGTGCGGCTGGCTCGCTTCATCGACTACCGCGGCGCCGGGACCTGCGAGTTCCTGCTCGATCGCGACGGCAACTTCTACTTCAGCGAGATGAACACGCGGATCCAGGTCGAGCACCCCGCCACCGAGATGATCACGCGCTTCGATCTGGTGCAGGAGCAGTTCCGGGTGGCGGCCGGCATGGGGCTGTCGCTCAAGCAGGAGGACGTGCGCATCGAAGGGCACGCCATCGAGGTGCGCATCACGGCCGAGGACCCGGATCACGACTTCCGCCCTTCGGCCGGGACCATCAGCGACGTCCACTGGCCCGGCGGGCCCGGCATCCGCGTCGATTCGCACGTCTACGCCGGCTACCGCATCCCGCCCAACTACGACAGCCTCATCGCCAAGATCATCGCCTGGGCTCCCAGCCGCCAGGAGGCGATCGCGCGGATGCAACGGGCGCTGCGCGAGACGGTGATCGAGGGCGTGGCGACCACCATCCCCTTCCACCTGCGCGTGCTCGACAACGCCTTCTACCGACGGGGCGCGGTGTACACCAACTT